>JAPLDR010000115.1:0-19708 GCA_026391655.1 Bacteroidia bacterium
AAGATGTTCCCGGATCATTGAAGATGGTTTCTGATCTTGGATTCAAATATCTTGAGCTTGCGAGTTATGCTAACGGTAAGTTCTATGGTTACGAACCCGTCGAATTTAAGAAAATGGTAAGTGACCTCGGCATGGTAATCCTCAGCAGCCACACACAGGTTGAAGCCTTGGGAATCACGCTCGACAATGCAAAAAAAATGGCCGAAGATCATGCCAAAATCGGTGTTAAGTATTGCATCCAGCCATGGGTAGTTGAAGAAGCCCGCACAACACTCACCAGTTATAAAAAGATGGCGGCTGATTGGAACAAGGTGGGTGGTATCATGAAAGAAAACGGAATCCGGTTTGGATATCACAACCACAATTTCGAATTTGATACTGTTGAAGGTAAGGTTCCCTACTACGATGTCTTTATGGTAGAGTTGGACAAAGATCTCGTAACCATGGAACTGGATCTTTTCTGGGCGACTAAGGCCGGACAAAACCCTGTTGAGATGTTTAAGAAATACCCGGGCAGATTCCAGCTCTTCCATATGAAGGACATGTTTACCAAAGAGGCACCATTTTACAAACCTTCAGGGAATGATTTCGCCCCAGTTGGTGCCGGTATTATGAATTTCAAGGAAATTCTGGCTGCCAAAAAGATTGCTGGAATGAAATATATGTTTGTTGAACAGGACTCTACTAAGGATGGGAAACCATTTGATGCTATAAAAACAAGCATTACAAACCTTACCACCAAAATTCTGAAATAAAAAGTGGCTTTAGTTTAACAGGGAGGCTGTCTAAAAAAACCTGGATTTAGACAGCCTCTGTTTTTGAATAAAACAGGTTGAAAATGGCAAAGATTGAAATCATCAGGGGAGATATTACCCAACTGAATGTTGACGCAATTGTGAATGCTGCCAACCGTTCTCTTCTGGGAGGCGGAGGTGTCGATGGCGCAATTCACCGGGCAGCAGGACCTGAACTTCTGGAGGCATGCGAAAGGTTAAACGGATGTAATACAGGTGATGCCAAAATTACGCCCGGATTCCGACTACCTTCAAAATATGTCATCCACACAGTAGGGCCTGTCTGGAATAACGGCAAAAATCGTGAAAAAGAACTTCTTGCCTCATGCTACAGACAATGTCTCAGAATAGTTTCCGAAAACGGTATTAAAACGATTGCTTTCCCCAATATTAGCACGGGCGTTTACGGTTTTCCCAAGCCGGAAGCCGCTTCAATTGCATTTGAAACTGTTCAAGACTTTTTAACAGAACATCCTGAATTAGAAAAAGTTATATTTTGCTGCTTTGATGAAGAAAATTTCAGCATTTACAATAATCTGAATTTCAATAAAATAATAATCAAAAGAGTTCAATCACCACAAGCAATCCAAATTGTCGCTGGTCTGGCATCTACTATCTGGAATGAGCATTACGTCCTAATTATCGGACAAGAGCAGGTTGATTATATGGTAGCTTCTTTTCAATCAGCAGATGCAATTGAAAAACAAATCAATAACGAAAACTACGAATATTATTTAATTTATCATCTTTCGGAACCATCGGGATACATCTCGATTAAATTGATGGGCGATGAGTTGTTTCTTAGTAAATTCTATATTACTAAGGAAAAAAGAGGAACCGGATTGGGAAAAGAGGGGTTGAAATTCGTTATCAACATAGCTAAAAAACTTGATGCAAAAGCGATTACGCTTACTGTTAACAAATATAATATCAAAAGTATAAAGGCATATGATAAAATGGGTTTTAAAAACACTGGATCTGTTGTCTCAGATATCGGAGCCGGTTTTGTGATGGACGATTTCAAAATGAGTTATGAGTTATAAGAGATAAGTTAAAAGTTGATCTCATAACTAATAACTAATCAAACAGTTCCTTAAGACCACCAAAGTAATCAGATTCCCATCCCTCCGTAATATTATCAAATGCCTCGTCGGGAATATTGGTTTGATGAACTTCGACATTGGTTCCTCCGCTTTTATCCGGGTGAAGTTTAATGGTCACTACCGAGTCGGACTCTTCACCAAAAAACCATTGCTGAACGATTTTCTGATTGGGAACAAACTCAATATTGCGACCAACAATTTCGCCGTCCCATAACGAAAAATCACTTCCCGGTTCAGTACTCATTACTGCGGATTCGCCTGACCAGATTTCGATCATTACGGGATTGGTAAGGGCGTTATATAGGTCGGCCGGTGAAGCATCCAACTTAAAGTATTTCTTAAATTCTTTCATTTTCTATCTTAACTCATTTCATTCAAAAATAGATAAATTTAGTGCCTTAACAAATGAATGTCTGAGAAATTATTTCGTTTTATTAAATAACGAAAAATTTGTCCCTGGCTATTAGCAACTTGCAGCTGGCAAACATCATTCACAATTCGCCCGCTTCTATTGCCTTAACCCTATTGACTTTCTAATACTCATTTGAGTTTAATAGGATGACTGTAGCTTGCGAAGAACAGCCAGAGCAGCCAGTTGCAAGCGGCCAGTAGCCAATAAAATATTTACTATTTTCGCCGATCAGTTACACAAAAGCTATGAAGAACAAACTCCGCGATTATACACGCCTTGTTAAATTTGAGCATACAATATTCGCCTTACCATTCGCCCTTATCGGTTTTTTTCTGGCTGTTGAGCAGCAATCTGGTGGGCTCTCGTTCAGCTTGTTGCTCAAAGTGCTTGGTTGTATGATTTTTGCAAGAAATGCAGCTATGGGATTTAACCGATTCCTCGACCGGAGTTTCGATGCAGCAAATCCACGGACAACTATGCGTGAAATCCCGGCAGGAATAGTATCACCAAAAAAAGCGCTGATATTCGTTATCGTGAATTCTTTGCTTTTCGTAATGATAAGCTGGCTGATCAACGACCTTTGTTTTTACCTTTCACCCATTGCCTTATTAGTAATTCTGGGTTACAGTTATACCAAAAGAATAACGCCACTTTGCCATTTTATTCTGAGTGCAGGCCTGGCGTTGGCACCTATCGGAGCTTATCTTGCTGTAACAGGGCAATTTGCTGCTGCTCCGCTCTTGTTTTCGATGGTGGTGTTTTTCTGGGTGAGCGGCTTTGACATTATCTATGCCTGTCAGGATGTAGATTTCGACAGAACTTATGAGCTAAAAAGCATTCCGGCGATGCTGGGAATTAAAAGTGCGCTTCAACTATCAGTATTCGTTCATCTTATCGCTGTAGTATTTGTAATTTCATCGGGATTCGTTCTTAATTCGGGTTGGCTTTACTGGATTGGAGCTGCAATTTTTATCAGTCTCCTTGCCTATCAGCATTTGATTATCAAACCAAATGATCTGAGTCGTGTAAACCTTGCTTTCGGAACTACCAACGGGATTGCAAGTGTGATTTTCGCCATTTTTGTTATCGCCTCACTTTTAAAATCTATAGGATAATCCTATAGTAAACAGTTCTTTAAACTGCCATTTTGGTTCCCGGCCTATTTCCTTATTATTAACATCGAAAATCGGAAATTTGGTGTTGTAATCGTAAATCAACTGGGTCATCACCCTGGCATTAATGGAACGATTAATCCGCATGATAAGCACCTGCTCCCACTCAAATGCAAATTTCTGAAAAGTATACCTGTAATTATTGCAGAACTCAGCTTTGGTATCGTATGTAATATTCTCGGAAAAATTCACGTGCCAATTTGCTTGAACGATGACCCCGGGTTCCCAAAGCTTCTTTTTTCCGGGCTCCAACCCATAGGTCGATGGTGTAACCGAAACTGTGTCTGTGATATAGGTTGTTTTAGAGGTAAATGGAGCGAGAAAGAGTGAAAAGTTTTTATTTGGCTTATAGTCAAGACCAATAGACAATGTAAAGTAACCCGGAGCCATAAATGCCGATATAGGTTTCTGTTTTTCGGGAAATTTATACCCCCGGGCAATTTGGGTCCTGAAGTTGGTCTCCGCTGAATAGTACCACTTTTTAAACGCGGAATAACCGTAACGGCTTTGTAACTCAATTTTATCATCATTTTTTTCAAAACCCCTTGTTTTGGTCTGACTGATTCCGTAACGGAATTCAACGCTGTTTTCCCATTTGGTTTTATCCTTTGAGTAATTGGCGTTATACTTGCTCATGACAAGCAAAGCCATTGCACTTTCGCCACCCTTGGCCCAGTTTGATAATGAAGTCTGCGTAAATCCAATAGATCCATTTCCGATAAATGCCCATGCGGGATACACTATTTTATTCAGTTTTACCTTCTGTAGCTTCTTATCCGGAGGCTTTGTCTCAAATATAATGGTGCGGTTGTTAGTTTCAGCAAACCTCGTTAGTTTTATAGCATCATCAATCACAAGTTTTAATTCACCTTTTCCATTGTTGATCAGCACCACACTAAGCGAATCATTCTGAGCATTTTTGAGAAACATTCGAATAGGTTTCATCTCACGATTGGCAGTCCACATTTCCGTTTTTTCGTTTTTTAAATTGGTCAGCCTGATCATTGACGAATCGGCCTCAGCATGTTTAGTGAGGTATTGAAGAGCAATCTTCAGCGAATCATTGACAATATTGACTGCTTTATCATTATAGACAGTAAGAATACGATAGTTTCGCTCTTCGACTGACTTTTTATAAGCCTTGATTCTCAAATCGGATTGCTCCATGATGTATTTGCTTTGATAAGAATATGTTACTCTGTCTATCCAACTGTTCATCACTGAATCGTTATAAGCTTCGCGATAAGACATGAAGAGTTGATGCCGGATCGTATCCATTTCAACATCAGACATATCCGAAGGGAACTGCATAACAGCTATCCGGCTATTCAGATTACTGACAAATTCTGATGGCAGATCTTTCTGCTTCCTCCCTAATAATTCGTCAGGATTTCCGTCGGGAACATGAGGTGCCTTTGAAAGCTCAGCCTCCAAAAGCCCAATTGGAACAACTATATTACTAATATTCAGACTATCTATCACTTTTTTTCTAATAGCTTCAACCCCTTTTTCAATCTCTTCATCCGATATGTAGCCTTGGATTTCTTTGCGTTTACGGATATCCTGCGGACGTCTGTCAATCAAGTATAGTACTTTCTTATCATTTAATAATCTCCTGATATCCGTAATTACTGTATCCAAAGGATCGTTTTCTGCATAGTATAATACTCCCTTAATCGGCTTCTTATATGAAAGATCGGTGAGGTACCACTCACCATAGGAATAGAGCAGTTTATTCAGATAATCAATACTCCATTTCAGCGAGTCTGCTATTTGATTTCGTGGAATCTGTTCCTTTTCGAAAATCAGATTGTTCATTTTTACAGCCAGCAAATTTACGGGGCAGAACGCTATTGAAAAGATAATAAGTAATAGAATTATAATTTTTCTGAACATCATTAACAACTTTGTAATTTCAAAAGCCAAAAATAGATAAAAGAGACTTATATTTGAAACCATTAAATTAAGTTGGGGATTTTATCCGATCGGATAACCGGCTTTCACATTAAAGCAATGACTAAACGGTATTCTTTTTTATTGATTTTCACATTATTGGTTCACATCAGCAGTAAAGCACAACGCAACAATCTATTTTTCGATCTCACCGGCGGAAGTGGAAGATTAGTTCCCCATCACCCCGAATTGAAACCTTTTGCGGGTTCAGTTGCATTTTTTAACGCAAGGTTGGGCTTAAAAACGTCAGGGCAAAAGGAGTGGCAGCGTGTTTATGACTATCCCGAAATAGGTATAGGCCTGTCACATAATTATCTAACCAGCAAATCATTAGGAAATCCTACGGCCATTTATTCCTTTATGAATCTGCCATTGTTTCCTTCCTCAAAATTCAAAATCAATCTGGGAATGCATCTTGGATTAGCCATGGGATTTAATCATTGGACTGAGCAAAACCAGGAAAATATTGCAATTGGCTCGTATTGCTCTGCTTATGTCTCCATAAATCTCAATACCACCTTTAGAATCAGCGAAAACTTTGATCTCCTCCTTTCTGCCGGTGGATATCACTATTCGAACGGGAATTTGAACAAGCCGAACAAAGGGCTCAACTTGCTGGGAGCTGAAACAGGATTGCGTTATTCCCTTCCTAAATCAGTGACAGAACTGAATACTGAACCGATTACACCCATTGAAAAAAGCTCATCGGTCATGGTATTCGGAGCCTGGGGCTCGAAAAAAGAGGCTTCGCACAGTTCACAATATTCTGCCGGAAGTTTGAGCGCAGGCTATTACCATACCATAAATCACAAAAGCAGATTGAGCGCAGGGTTTGATCTGTTCTATGATGAAGGTGTCCTTTACTATACCCAAAAAGAAAATGTTCTTAAAAATACGCTGGCTGCCGGAATTTTTGGAGGGCATGAACTCACCTTCGCTAATTTATCAATCGTCACACAATTAGGAATTTACGTCAGGAATCCAAATCCTAACGATCCGTTTTATTATGAACGGCTGGGAGTGCGCTATCTCTTTGCCAAAAGAATCATACCCTCAATATCAATTAAAGCACACGAGTTTAAAGTTGATTTCGTAGAATGGGGAATCGGCTTTGTTCTGTGGAGAACGTAAAAATTTATTCTGGAAAACCTGAATATTTTCTTAAGATTCTTAAATTTAGGGGCAAATACTGAAGAAGGATATCAGATCGCTATCAGATAAACCTCAGAAATATTTTTTTTCATTTTATTGCCGAAAAAAATGAAAATTCAGAAAATCTGCCCTGATTACAGCATCAAGCCCTGGAAGCCTGCCAAACACATGGTTCCGCATCTTACTATTGAAACAAATATGACCTGTAATTTCAGGTGCAAGGTTTGTTACAACCTAAACACGAGCCACGTTAAGAGCCTGGAAACAATCCTCCAGGAAATCGATATCGGTATACAAAAAAGGAAGGTAGATACAATTACAATCATGGGCGGAGAACCTACATTACTTCCCGATCTATGTAAAATAATCCGTTATATCAAATCAAAAAAGGTTCTTTGCCAAATGCTGACCAATGGGTTTCTAATTTACAATGATCAAACTGACAATTTTTTAAAGGATCTTGTAACATCAGGGCTTGACCGGATCATCCTGCATTTTGACAAAGGACAGGAAGCATATGAAGAATTGGCTTCGCTTGTTTTTAATCATTTGGGCGAAAATTAGTTATCAATGAAAAAGAACCTGATTGTTGCATTTTATTTCATTTTTTTTTGGATTATACTGCCAACCGGACTGATTATCGGATCAGGATGGATTGATGAGAAGTATTTCCCGGACAGAATTTTGCCTGAATACTTTTCCCCGATTGGATGGCTGTTTATATCCATCGGATTTGTTTCTTTGGTATATACAGTGATGCAATTCAAAAAAATCAGTGGATTATATCCCGTTTCAGCCCTGCCGCCTGCAAAATTGATTGAAAAAGGTGTTTTTGCATACTGGAGACATCCGATTTACCTGTTTGCCTGTTTTATATTTATTGGCATATCGCTATCAATCAAGTCATTCGGATTTTTGTTTGTTATTCTACCCTTAACTTTAATCTCGGTTAGAATCTATATTTGGATTGAAGAATTTCTGCTTGTTAAAAGATTTGGGGAAAAATATCTTTTGTATAAAAAACGGGTACCATTAGTTTTCCCGAAGTTCATTAACGTATTACGTGTTCTCGCAACTCCTCTTTTCCGCTTCTGGTTCAGAATGAAAATTTATAATCCGGAAAATATCCCTGACTCTTCTCCCTATTTTGTGATATCAGCTCACCGGAACTATTTTGATCCGTTTTTTATCAGCTATGCGCTGCCCCATATGGTTAGACATATTTGCACCTATGAAATGTTCAGAGGCCGGATTAAATCAGCTATTTTTAAACTGATGGGTGCTATTCCCAAAAAAAGATATAAAACAGATCAGCAAAGTAACCGGCTATTAATTAAAGCATTGATTGACGGTTATGCTATTGGGCTTTTTCCTGAAGGTGGAAGAAGCTGGACAGGTGAAATGCGCTCCTTAAAGCCTGAAACACTCCGTTTGCTCCAACATTATTACAAAATCCCTATACTTCCCGTAAGGTTAGAAGGCAATTATCATTCCTGGCCCCGGTGGTCCAACGGTTTATTAAAAGCCGACCTGAACGTTGTAATTGGTGAGCCATTTAATTTAAATCCGGGAATGAAATTAGAAGAAATTAATTCAATTTTACAGTTGAAGATTGGGAATCGACCTAAAATTGAAGAAACGATTACGTGCAGATCAAAAAATCGCATAGGAAAACTATCAATTGTAATATACAGATGTCCTAATTGCAATGTAATTGAGGCTTTGAAAGAAATTCCACCTGATAACCTTTTATGCAATTCCTGCAAAAAACTATTTGTTTTACAGCCCGACCTGAAATTAACCTATTCTATTGACAACGAATCACGTACTGAATCTATTCATAGTATTTATCAAAAAATAAAAATCAGGGAATCCGACCTTGGGAAATTGTCCGGAAAGTTAACCCGACCTTCTGATTCTCCTGTTATATCAAATGCAGAGACACTGATTTATATTTCCACAGGTCAGTATTGGGCTGAAAAAGGATCAACCTTCAAACTTAAAATGATTGGAGAAATACTTCTTACCAACCAGAGAATCCTTATAACTTCAGGTGAAAATGAATTTACATTGAATTTGATGGATATCGATGCTGTGACTATAGAAAGCAATTATAAACTTCAGATTTACCAGAAAAAAACAGATCATCTGATTCAAATCTTATTTCAGTCCTCGAGTGCTCTTCTGTGGCAGGATTTACTTGTGCTTATGATGGAAAAATCATTGAGTAAAAAGGTAATTACGCGATAGATTTAGATTAAATGAAAATATTTAGATTTAAAAAATGGTTTTTTGATGTGTATACTGCTATGGATGAATATTTTATCCTCTTTGTATCAGAAATTAGCGTTTTCGGCACCAATAAAATCTATCTCCAGGCACATGCAGCTCAGAAATCGGCGACTGGAAATTTTTTGAAAAATCTGATTTATGAAACGGAACTTGATTTATTGGAAAACCGAAGTGATTCGATACTTATGCATCAGGGATCGATACTTTTTGACGCCAGTAAAATAAGTTTGGTAATAAATTGTGCTGAACTTTCTGTTGATTTGTCTTATACATCTCCGTATCCGGTTCAATTTCAGATGAATCCTTTTTTTATTGAAGGGAGATTTGGTTCACAATTATTCTGGAAACCGTTATTGTTACATGGAGTCGTGAATGGAAATGTAAGGATAAGAGAAACAAATCAATTTACTTTCCGGAATGAAAACGGTTATGCAGATCTGGTAGAATCATCATTCCTCCCTTTTGCCCTTCCTGTTAATGAACTTTTTTGGGGACGATTACACTCCGATGAGTTGGATTTATGCTTTTCAGTAATCAATAAACCATTGAAAAAAATAAAATGGTCGAAGGTTTATATTATTTGGAAGAGCACACCGATAGAATTCGATGCTGTTAACCTGGTCATTCAGGAGCAAAAAATGAGTACGGGAATTTCTCTGATTTATCCCGAAAAGTATACGATAGCTGCTGAAAACTCTGACTGTCGTCTCACAATAGAGATTTATAGCCATGAAGAGGCTGTTTACAGTGATTTTATAGGTGATTCGACCATGTATGGGAAAATTACGACCCAATTAATAAAGTTCCTCTCCAGAAGTCCGAAAGGGTTAAAATCAGTCGCCAAAGCAAATATTCTGATTTCTAATTCATTAGAAATGAAGACATATAATAATCTGACCGCTATTGATGAATATGTTTGCTTTGCAAAGAAATAAGAAAAGATTACTCTGCCGGTATAAAACAAAGCGACATTGAATACTTTTTAGCTAATTTCACACCCACAAAGTTGTAATTGTACATTGAATTCAGTAATAAAAAACAATTCCATTAAAATCATGAGAAAATCTATTTATGCAATCATTGCCTGTTTGTTTTTGACGTTCAACACAATACTTTCTCTGGCTGCGGTTCGCCTGCCATCAATACTCGGAAGTCACATGGTTCTTCAACAGAACAGCGAAGTAAAACTTTGGGGATGGTGTAGTCCCGCAGAAAAAATTACTATTAAAACAAGTTGGGATACAATCACTTATCGCACAATCGGTGAATCATCGGCAAAATGGAGTACGAAAATAAAAACTCCGGCAGCAAGCGGGCCATATAAAATTACAATCAACAATGCGACAGTTCTTGAGGATGTGATGATCGGCGAGATTTGGCTCTGCAGCGGACAAAGCAATATGGAATGGGGTGGTGATCAGGGACTCAAACAATCGCTCGATGAAGCGCCAAATGCCAACAACAAAAATATCAGGTTCTTCTATATTTCGAAATCAACATCTGACTTTCCTCAGGAGAATTGCGAAGGGAACTGGAAAGTTTGTACCCCGGAAGAGATGAAACATTTCAGTGCAATTGGCTATTTTTTCGGGAAGAATCTTCAGCACGCATTGAATATCCCGATTGGACTGATCAACAGCAACTGGGGCGGCACTCCTGCTGAAGTTTGGACTCCCAAGCAACTTGTTGAAAATGACCCGGAATTGAAAGCCGCTTCTCTAAAACTGACCCGCGACGGCAGATGGCCAATTCTTTCGGGTTACACGTTTAATGCCATGATTAATCCAATCACCAATTTCGAAATATCAGGTGCAATATGGTACCAGGGTGAAAGCAACTCCGGAACGTATTCAACCTACAAACAACTAATAAGCACAATGTTAGGCTCATGGCGCAAAGCGTGGCAAAAAGATTTTCCATTCTATTTTGTCCAGATAGCTCCATACTCGGGATACGGAAATAACAATGTTTGCGCATTGCTTCGCGAAGCTCAAAACAGCTGTCTGTCGATTCCTAAAACCGGAATGGTTGTTATCTCCGATCTTGTCGATAATCTTTCAAATATCCATCCCGTCAATAAAATTGATGTCGCATCGCGGCTGGCTAATCTGGCTTTATCCGGAACCTATGGTAAAACCGGATTGACGTACAAATACCCAACGTACAAAGAAATGAAAAGCGAAAAAGGTAAAATCACAATCCAGTTCGACAATGTCGATAATGGTCTGATATCCAAAGATAAAATTATTTCAGAGTGTTACATTGCCGGTGAAGACCATCAATTTTTGCCTGCAATGGCCAAAATAGAAGGCAACAGTTTGATAGTGTGGAATAAAACAATCAAAGGACCCATTGCTGTAAGGTTCGGATTCAGCAACACTGCAATTCCCAACCTTTTCAGTAAAGAAGGTCTTCCTGTGAATTTATTTCGTACAGACAGTTGGGAAGTTGACACAACACCAGTCAAAAAATAACCTGATTTAACCTTGTTATTAAAATTTTAATCTGCCCGCCGGAAGAACCAATTCCCAGAGGCAGGCTCCTTATTCGCCTGAAATTACTATCTTTGCAAAAAATTTAGGAATTATTACAGGCACAATGGCACACAAATCGGGATTTGTCAACATAATAGGAAATCCAAACGTCGGGAAATCAACTTTGATGAATGCGATGGTCGGCGAAAAACTTTCGATCATTACTTCGAAAATGCAGACTACACGTCACCGCATCAAAGGGATCGTCAACGGAGAGGATTTTCAGATTGTTTATTCCGACACTCCCGGGATTTTAAAACCGGCGTACAAACTTCAGGAATCGATGCTCGGTTTTGTTAATACGGCATTGGTTGATGCCGATATTCTGTTGTATGTAACCGATGTTGTGGAAGATTTTTCGAAGAATGCTGATTACCTTGAAAAAATAAAATCGGCAGAAGTTCCTGTACTTGTGCTAATTAATAAAATTGACCTTACCGATCAGACAAATCTGATTTCGCTGGTTGAAAAGTGGAGAGAACTTATTCCAAAAGCCGAAGTGATGCCAATCTCGGCTAAAGAGAAATTCAATCTCGACTATGTTTTTAAACGTATCCTCGCTAACCTTCCTGAAGGTTCTCCGTTTTTTCCAAAAGATGAATTGACCGACCGGAATGAGCGGTTTTTCGCTCAGGAGATCATTCGTGAAAAAATCCTCTTGTTTTACGACAAAGAGATCCCCTATTCTGTTGAAATTGAAGTAGAAGAATTCAAGGATGAGCCAAAATTACTGAGCATCAGGGCAGTAATTAATGTGGCCCGTGAAACACAAAAAGGGATTATTATCGGTCACCAGGGGAAAGCTCTTAAAAGAGTCGGAACGGAAGCACGATTAGATATGGAAGAGTTTTTTGGAAAAAAAGTGTTTCTGGAGACGTACGTTAAGGTAGCTAAAGACTGGCGTGATAAAGAGAGCCAGCTTCGCAATTTCGGCTACGAGATTCAATAAAAGAAAAATCAGATAATGAGTAATATAGTAGCAATAGTTGGTAGACCAAACGTTGGGAAATCGACTTTTTTTAACCGTTTGACCGAAACGCGTGCCGCAATTGTCGATGACATGCCCGGCGTGACACGCGACCGGAATTACGGAAAATCAATTTGGAATGGAGTGGAATTTTCGATCATCGATACCGGAGGTTATGTTTCGGGATCGGATGATGTATTCGAGGAGGAGATTCGTCGTCAGGCAAATCTGGCCATCCAGGAAGCGGATGTAATTGTCTTTCTTGTAGATGTCGAAAGCGGACTGACTGAACTCGATATCTCGGTCTACGATCTGCTCCGCAGAAATGACAAACCGGTCATCACCGTTGTTAACAAAGTAGATAACCACCAGCGAGGTCTTGATGCCAACGAATTCTACTCCCTGGGAATCGAAAAATTCTTTCCGGTTTCGTCAATCAACGGTTTAGGAACCGGTGACTTGCTTGACGAAATTGTTGACCTTCTACCCAAAGTTGTCGAAGAAGTTGCAGACGAGAAAATACCGAGGATTGCTGTCGTTGGACGGCCAAATGTTGGTAAATCATCAATAATCAATACCTTAGTTGGAGAGGAACGTCATATTGTCACCGAGGTGGCAGGTACTACACGAGACGCAGTGGCCCAGCATTACAATAAATTTGGTCACAACTTTATCCTTGTCGATACTGCCGGATTGCGTAAAAAGACAAAAGTTGCCGAAGATGTGGAGTTCTATTCGGTGATGCGGTCTGTTCGTACTATTGAAGATTCGGATGTCTGTGTCCTTGTCCTTGATGCCACACGTGGTGTTGAAGGTCAGGATGTCAGCATATTTCACCTGATTCACCGGAATAAAAAGGGAATTGTAGTAGTGGTCAATAAATGGGACCTGGTTGAAAAGGATAACCATACCATGAAGACTTTTGAGAGAGATATTCTTGAGAAATTCGCCCCGATTGTAGATATTCCTATTGTTTTCACTTCTGCCCTTACCAAACAGCGGATTCTAAAAATCCTTGAAGAAGCTATGATGGTTTTCGAAAACCGTAACCGGCATATCGCAACTTCAAAGCTGAACGAACTATTATTGGGATTTATTGAAGCTTATCCGCCACCTGCCCACAAGGGAAAATATGTTAAAATAAAATATATCACACAGTTACCAACGAAAATTCCCAGTTTCGCCTTCTTTTGCAATCTCCCGCAGTACATCAGGGATCCTTACAAAAGATACCTCGAAAATAAAATCCGGAGTAATTTTAATTTCAAAGGAATACCTATACAACTATATTTCAGACAAAAATAGATTAAAGTAATATTTTAATTATTCACTTTTAAATCCTTTTACTATGCAAAAGAAAATTTTTCTTGACGAATCGGAGATGCCCAGGCAGTGGTACAATCTGGCCGCTGATATTAAGATGCAACCTCCGCTTGGGCCCGGAGGGAAACCAATTTCGGCAGATATGCTGGCTCCTGTTTTTCCAATGAACCTGATTGAACAGGAAGTGAGTACCGATCGTTGGATCGACATCCCTGAAGAAATACAAGGACTGTTAAAAATATGGCGTCCAAGCCCGTTGATAAGGGCTTTTGAATTGGAGAAAGCACTCGGCACACCTGCAAAAATTTTCTATAAGAACGAAAGTGTATCTCCTGCAGGTAGTCACAAACCTAATACAGCAATTCCGCAAGCCTGGTACAACAAACAATTCGGTATCAAACGCATTACTACCGAAACCGGAGCAGGCCAATGGGGAAGTGCCTTGGCTTTTGCCTGTTCTTTAATTGGAGGTATTGAATGCAAAATATTCATGGTAAGAGTTAGCTATGAACAAAAACCATTCCGGCAGATGTTGATGAATACCTGGGGAGGCAAATGTGTGTCCAGTCCCAGCAACGAGACCGCAGCCGGGCGGGCGGTTCTGGCTGCGTTCCCCGATACTCCCGGCAGCCTGGGAATCGCAATTTCAGAGGCAATAGAGGCAGCAGTAACTGACCCTACGGGAGAAACAAGGTATGCACTGGGTTCAGTCTTGAACCATGTGATGTTGCACCAGACAATAATTGGACTTGAAACTAAAAAGCAACTGGCAAAAGTTGGAATTAAAAAACCTGACATCGTTATCGGGTGTTGCGGTGGAGGAAGTAACTTTGCCGGATTGGCATTTCCCTTTCTTTACGATAAAATCAATGGAGCCGATATCGAGTTAATCGGAGCAGAACCTTACTCTTGTCCCACGCTGACAAAAGGTTCGTTCATTTACGATCATGGCGACATTGCCAGGATGACGCCACTACTACCCATGTACAGCCTTGGACACAATTTTATCCCGGCTCCAATTCATGCCGGAGGACTTCGTTACCACGGAATGTCACCGCTTGTGAGCGCTGCTGTCAGAGAAAACCTGGTCACACCAATTGCGATTCACCAGTCTGAATGTTTTGCTGCCGGAATGTTATTTGCAAGAACTGAAGGAATTGTCCCTGCTCCTGAAACCAACCATGCCATTGCTGCTACCATCAGGGAAGCAAACAAAGCAACGCTTGAAGGAAAAGAAAAAACTATTGTTTTCAATTTTTCCGGTCACGGATTGATGGATCTCGTCGGTTATGACAAATACTTACGGGGAGAATTAAGTGACTATGAACTATCTGATGCTGAAATATTAGGAAACCTTGAGCAGATGAAAGACTATCCGAAACCCAATTAATTGGGAAATGCACTCATTATTCTCCTAAATGAGTTGAGCAGGGAAGCACCCAATTGTGCTTCCCTGCTTTTAAAATGGTTAAATGTTAGTAAAAAGTGACTCAACCTTTTTCATTTAACCTTTCTCTGACTTTCCCTTCAAGCTACGCTTAATCAAATATTTAGAATTCTACGCAATAATCGCTAAATATTTTGTAACTTGCGCCACTTTTCCCACACAGGGAATTGGATTTTTTTCAGATAATAATAAGTCGGGTAATTGGTTCATTGTATAGCTATAACGCCCGCCACAAAAAATAGATGATGCAATTTAATGAAATGGGTCTTGACCCCAGAATCCTAAAGGGGATTCAGAAAATGGGCTTCGAGCAACCTTCGCCAATCCAGGAACAGTTTATCCCCTTATTCCTGAAAAAACCCACCGACATTGTTGGACTTGCCCAGACCGGAACCGGAAAAACCGCAGCTTTTGGTCTCCCAATGCTCCAGATTATTGATCCAAAAAACAGAGTTCCTCAGGCACTGATAATTAGCCCGACTCGTGAACTTTGTGTTCAAATCGCCAGAGAAATTTCGGATTACGCAAAGTATTTGCCCGATATTTCAATCGTTCCCATTTACGGAGGCGCGGACATCGGCGCTCAGCTAACAGCTTTGCGCAAAGGGGTACATATTATTGTCGCTACCCCCGGCCGTTTGCACGACATGATCCGAAAAAACAAAGTTGACCTTTCGCAAGTATCAATTCTAGTGCTCGACGAAGCGGACGAAATGCTGAACATGGGTTTCCAGGAAGATGTTGATGCAATTCTTGAAAAAACGCCAAAGACAAAGAATACACTTCTTTTTTCAGCGACTATGCCCAAAGAGATCGCTGCAATCGCAAAAAATTACATGACCAACCCCATCGAAATTGCGATAGGGAAAAAAGGTAGTGGTGCCGAAAATGTTGAGCATATCTACCACATGGTTCATGCAAAAGACCGATACTCAGCCCTTAAGCGAGTCATGGACTTTGTCCCTGATATTTACGGAATTGTTTTTTGCCGTACCCGTATTGAAACAAATGAGATTGCCTCTCAGCTGATTCAGGATGGGTACAGTGCAGAGGCACTTCACGGCGATCTGAGTCAGGCGCAACGTGACTATGTAATGGAAAAATTCCGTACTAAAGGGGTTCAGATGCTTATTGCAACCGACGTGGCAGCACGTGGTCTTGATGTAAACGACCTCACCCATATTATTAATTATAATCTGCCCGACGATATCGAGAATTACACTCACCGAAGCGGCCGTACGGGTCGTGCCGGAAAATCGGGAATCTCGATCTCGATCATTCACATGAAAGAGCAGGGCAGAATCAGAATGATTGAAAAAGGTATCGGTAAGAAATTCCTTCGCATGCCCGTTCCCACAGGAAAGGTGATTTGCGAAAAGCAACTCATGTTTCTGATTGACAAGCTTCAGAGCGTCACAATCAATGAAGACGAGATCGCACCATTTCTCCCCTCTGTATATGAGAAAATGGAATCACTTTCGAAAGAAGATCTTATAAAACATTTTGTATCACTGGAGTTTAACCGCTTTATTGAATACTATGGCAATACTGCCGATCTGAATGCTCCAGATACGCATGACGGAAGCAGAAGAGAAGGACGCGAAGGGAGAGATGGACGCGAAGGGCGCAGAAATTCCTCGGAAGGGTTGACCCAATTCCGACTGAATGTTGGTCTGTTACATGGCTTAATTCCAAAGGATATTATTACCTTCGTGATTGATGCAACCGGAAGCCGGAATGTTGAAATAGGGAAGATTGAACTTTTCAAATCGCATGCTTTGGTTGAAATTGATTCACAAGCGGCAACTGCCTTCTTAAAAAACAGTCGCGGAATGAACTTTCGGGGATCATTCTTTGATGCTGAAGTGAACAATCCGGGTCACGACAGAGGCGACCGTGGATTTGACAGAGGTGGCGACAGAGGTGACAGAGGTGGCAGATTTGAACGTGGCTTACGTAGACCTGAAGGTGGTGGCGAATTTAAACGTCGCGACCGAAAGAAAAGATTTTAATTCACTTGAGATACGAACTAAGCCGGAAAGCGTAATGCCTTCCGGCTTTTTTCCTACAAAGATGTCGCAACAATGACTCATACAGCACTCAATTCGAACGAGAACCATCCCGGTAAAAGACGGATCAGGATTGCTGTTTCGCTGTTTTATTTCAGTATGGGACTCTGTTTTGCCTCATGGGCAAGCCGGATACCCGATATTAAAACTGCATTACAACTCAGCGATGCTGCATTCGGCACAATTTTATTTGCCTTGCCGGTCGGGCAGTTTTTGATGATGCCCTTTTCAGGCAAACTTGTTACCCATTTTGGCAGCAGTAAAGTAATCCTGTTTGCAGTTCCGGCCTATACACTTTGTCTGACAAACCTGGGACTTGCAACCCACGGTTGGCACCTCGGAATCGGGCTGTTTCTGTTCGGAATATTCGGGAACATGTGTAATATTGCAATTAATACGCAGGGTGTTGCCGCCGAGAAACTTTATGAACGACCCATTATGTCGGCATTCCACGGCGGATGGAGCATTGCAGGATTCACTGGCGCTCTGGTCGGATTGGTTATGATTAATCTAAAGGTGCCTCCCTATACTCACTTCTGGATCGTAATTGTAATGGTATTCGTGATTATATCGCTGAATTACCGTATGTTAATACATGGAAAGACTGGTCCGGCTATGGCATCGGCGAAGAAAAAATTCTTTTCGAAGCCCGACGCTATGTTGCTTCAACTGGGCGTAATCGGCTTTTGTAGCATGGCCAGCGAAGGTGCCATGTTCGACTGGAGTGGCGTTTATTTCAAAGATATAGTAAAAGCCCCCACGTCACTTGTAATTTTGGGTTATACCTCCTTTATGATCATGATGGCGACAGGAAGATTTATCGCCGACGGACTCGTCTTGCGGTTCGGTCGAAAACGCCTGCTTCAGGTAAGCGGTATAATGATCTCTTCAGGACTTTTTCTCTCGGTTTTCTTCCCCTTCGTCATCACTTCGACAATCGCGTTTATGATGGTTGGGCTGGGTGTCTCAAGCATTGTCCCATCCGTTTACAGTGCAGCCGGGAAACATGCCACCATTGCTCCTGGAATTGCCCTGGCAACGGTTGCGAGTGTGAGCTTTCTCGGTTTCCTCATGGGACCGCCGTTGATTGGCTATATCTCTGCAGCAGCAGGATTGCGCTACTCATTTGCCGTGATCGGCATCTTCGGAATCTGCATCACACTTTTGGTTTCGAAGATTAAGGCGATGCATTAAATTCAGGTTTTGAAAGTGAAAGTGTGACTTTTTGAAGATTCGAACATTTCCATGTCACTCGACTAACGCAGATTATCAAGACTTGGTTTTGGTTTTAATTATCGGAAATATCTCTTTTTTTCTTCCTCCTTATTTTCCATAAGTAAATAACTAATGGAACAATCAAGCTTTCAATGATATAATCGAGATGATCTCCGGGCCATTTGCTGGCTTTACTCCAGAAGGTATCGAATTGGGTAATATCTATATTAATTTCAACCTCTTTTAAGGCAATTAGTTTTAAATCTCCTTTGTGATTTTCTCCAAATATTTCTACTTTAACTATTGCAGGATGAGGTTTATCTGCAACTGCTCTTACTGTCCAGTGCCAGTTATTTCCACTTTCGAAATCCAGTTCCTGCTCACCTTTCGCATCTTCGGGAACCGGAGTAAATGTAAAATCAGCTTTATCGTAATGAAGTGCAATTCTCAATTTTTTAAAGAGTGTAATATCTTTTATAACTCGTATGGTGCTGGAATCTTGTTTTGGAACATATTCATATTCCAAAGCTTCAATATCTCTTATTTTCTTTCTTACAAGTCTCGCGTCACCATTAAATATAGCAGTGACTCTGAGGTCTTTTGTTTCGTATTGTCTTATTGATTTGAAATATGAAATGCCAAGTGTAGCTTTTACTCCAGCATTATCTTCATTGAGTACGTTAGGAGAAGCACTTTCTTTAACTGAGTGTGAAAGTCCTGCCTTACTTACTTTTGCCTCAGAAGAAGGGAAACTATTTTGTTCTGAATTTATAACTTCGCTATTCTTTACAACTTCCCGTTCAGGATATGCTTCAGCTTCAAATGATTTTGTTGGCGCCTCTTCAGGCTTTGTAGCCGGTTTTTGTCTTGGTGGTACTGGTGGTGGTTCCAGTTGTGACCGTGGTTGTATTTCAGGTCGTGTTTCTGATTGTCTTTCAGGTTGTCTTTCAGATTTTTGTTCTGGTCTCAGAATTTCAGCTGTCGATTCTATTCGTTTCGCCCCATACTTTGCCCTGCACTGAATCAATAGTCCAAAAATCAGCAAGAGCAGTGTTACATGAACTATTATGTTGCGTTTTGACATATCTATGAATTTTTGGTTATAGTTTAAAATACAGTTGCTAAAGGCTGTTTTTGATCTGTAGGCAATATGGCTCGTCAATATTGGAACACACTGATTTAACATGTGTAAGTAAGGAATTTAAAAAAACAAAAACAATACCTTCGAAATATTTTATTGACAACAAAATATTTACATCGCAATTTAACACATCG
>JAPLDR010000115.1:19728-22734 GCA_026391655.1 Bacteroidia bacterium
TCGTTCATGAACAATTCGTTGACATATTCCTTATTCTTAAATTAGTCCTCTCCCTTTCTACCGTAATCCGGTTACAATTAGGTGCCAAACCTAACTCCAACATTATCAACATCAAAATAATAAACAATGGGAATTGACAATACAAATAATAGTAATGCATCTTCATCATGGATGGAGATTGTTTCAAAATATAACTTTTCGGATCCTGTTAAAAGTTGGTGGCAGGTGATTAACTCGGTTGTTCCCTACCTTTTGTTGTGGGTAGTAATGGTTTGGAGTCTGAGAATCTCCTATTTTCTTACATTGTTTCTTTCAGTTATTGCTGCAGGTTTTTTGATAAGAATCTTTATCATTTTCCACGATTGCGGACACGGATCTTTCTTTAAATCAAAATATCTCAACAGAATTGTCGGAATTGTTACCGGGATAATGGCATTTACTCCCTATCACAAATGGCACCACGACCACAAAGAACATCATGCCACAGTTGGAAATCTGGACAAACGAGGAACTGGCGATGTAAAAACACTCACTGTCGAGGAGTTCTTAAAACTATCGAAATGGAAACGTTTTTTGTACCATTTCTACCGACATCCCCTGTTCCTGTTTGGTATAGCGCCTTTCCTGGTTTTTGTTTTTCAAAACAGGTTGCCTAAAAAGTACATGAACCGCAGGGAACATGTATATCTCCAACTCACGAATCTGGCCTTAATTGTCGTGGTTTCTCTATCAATGTGGATTATCGGATGGAAAGCTTATCTGATGATACAGATACCGATACTCTATATTGCTTCTGTACATGGAGTATGGCTTTTTTATGTCCAACATCAATATGAACAGGTAGTTTGGACTCGTGGCAAAGAGTGGAACTATAAAAACATCGCCTTGCAGGGTAGTTCCTTTTTCAAGCTACCCATAGTCCTGCAATGGTTTACGGGAAATATCGGGTTTCACCATATCCACCATTTAAGTCCGCGAATACCCAATTACAAACTTCCGCATTGCTACAAAGAAAACGCAATCTTTCAGGAAATTCAACCCATTACTTTCTTCTCCAGTCTCCGATCGCTGAAACTGCGGTTATGGGATGAGAAAAGGAAAAAAATTATAGGGTTTAAATCGCTGCATTACACGCCAAGTTAAAACCGAAGCTTTTAATTGAGGTCGTCTGATACAATAAAACAGCAATTTAACTATTCGCCTCTTTAAATATCACGTCATGGGCTCCACCCTCGATAATACTGGTCGCTGAAACCAATGTAATTTTAGCTTTCTTCTGCAATTGAGCGATCGAAGTGGCACCGCAACTGCACATCGTAGATTTGATTTTCCCCAGGGTCACATCAAGGTTATCTTTTAACTTTCCGGCATAAGGGACATAACTGTCGATTCCCTCTTCGAATTTAAGTGATTCGTTTCCACCCATATCGTAACGCTGCCAGTTACGTGCACGGTTCGATCCCTCACCCCAATACTCTTTTACGTAACTGTTGCCAATTTTTAGTTTTTTCGTCGGACTCTCATCAAACCGGGCAAAATAACGGCCCATCATCAGGAAGTCAACTCCCATAGCCAGTGCAAGAACCATATGGTAATCGTGGACAATGCCACCATCACTGCAAAGCGGGATATAAATACCCGTTGCTTCGAAATATTCTTTACGTGCCTGTGCCACTTCAATCAGGGAAGTTGCCTGACCGCGACCAATTCCCTTTTGTTCACGTGTGATACAAATTGAACCACCACCAATGCCAACTTTAACAAAATCGGCTCCTGCTTTTACCAGGTAAAGAAATCCTTCAGCATCAACAATATTTCCAGCACCTACTTTCGTTTGTGTGCCAAAGTTTTCCTTGATATACCGGATTGTTTCGGCCTGCCACTCAGAAAAACCATCTGAAGAGTCAATACAGAGAACATCAGCTCCGGCATTTAAAAGTGCAGGAACACGCTCTTTGTAATCACGGGAATTAATCCCTGCACCAACACAAAGTTTTTTGTTATTATCAGACAGTTCATTTAAATTGTCCTGGTGGTCATCGTAATCCTTGCGGAAAACAAAATACTGCAAATGCTGATTATCATCGATAATCGGAAGACAATTCAGTTTATGCTCCCAGACAATGTCATTGGCTGTATTCAACGAGATTCCAAGTTTCCCTACGATCAGTTTAGAGAAAGGTGTCATAAACGCTGACACACGCTTGTCTGAACTATCTTTCGAAACCCGGTAGTCGCGACTGGTCACCAAACCGAGCAATTTTCCGTTTGAACGTCCATTTTCAGTAATGCCAATCGTTGAATGCCCTGTTCTTTTCAGCATTTCGAGGACATCAGCCAAAGTGTGATTGGGGGTTAGATTAGAATCACTGACAACAAAGCCGGCTTTGAATTTCTTAACCTTTTGTACCATATCAACCTGACTCTCAATAAACTGTGATCCGAAAATGAAAGACAAACCACCATTACGGGCCAGCGCAATTGCAAGATTATGGTCTGAAACAGATTGCATAATTGCCGAAACCATGGGAATATTCAGCTCTATATCCGATTTCTTACCTTTTTCAAATTTAACAAGTGGGACTTTCAACGAGACATTCTCGGGAAAACAATCTTTTGTTGTCAGACCCGGAATAAAAAGGTACTCGCTAAATGTTCTGGATACATCGTTAAAGTATTGTGCCATAACATTATATTTCAAAGTAAATATTCTTTTCAGCAGAAAAACCTGCATTACGAAAATTTTGCGAAAATAACGAACTCAGGAAACTTATTCAAGGAGAAGAGCGATTAATATTTAATATTCGCAATTTCTTAATAAGAGGTGTGATTTAGCAATTATTAATGGTCAAGTGAAATGGGTGGTATAAAATAAAAAACCCCGGACTCTGTTGAATCCGGGGTTAGTTTAAGTTGGCGGCGGCCTACTCTCCCACTTTACGCAGTACCATCGGCGCTGTCGGGCTTAACTTCTCTGTTCGGAATGGGAAGAGGTGGAACCCCGAC
>JAPLDR010000111.1:0-10317 GCA_026391655.1 Bacteroidia bacterium
CTTGAAGGCATTGGCCATGAAAGCCAGCTGTCGGGCGTTAGTCCAGCCGGAGGCGAGCACTCCCAGAAAGAGTTTGAAGTAGGGAACACCTACTTGTTTGGCAATATCCTGTGAATTAAAAAATGCCGCAGGCAGGCTTAAGCCTCTTTTAATTGCCTTTTTGGCGGCGTCCGTTTTCATGATGCGGCAAAGAATTCCATCGAAACGTTTGGAAAAGAGAGTGTCATAAACTTCTTTCTCCAGCGTCATCTTTTTGTAATTGTCATGCAGCGGGCTTTCTTTGGTCGTCATCAATCTTGTGCCCATGGCAACACCTTCGGCACCAAGAGCAAGCGCCGCCGCGAGTCCCCGGCCGTCGGCAAATCCTCCGGCAGCGATAACCGGTATCTGCAAATTTTCGGCAAGATGGGGGATGAGTACAAGCGATGTGACATCTTCCCCGTGGGCTGCCGCTTCCTGACCGGTCGCGATGACCGCGTCACTGCCGTAATCCTGAGCCCGTTTGCCGTGACGGACATTGACAACCGTCGCAAAGACTTTGCCGCCGTATTTGTGGGCTTCCTTGACAATCCAGTCGCCTTTACCAAGGGCAAAATTACTTTGTCTTCTAAGATCCAAAAGTTTACCGTTATCAGGTTCACACTGGTCAACCCACCATGCATCCCATCCGTAACGACCAATCAGACTGTCTTTTGCCTGGCGCCAGTACATATCCCGCGCTTTAGGACTATGTGCATCGTAGTAATTATCAAATGTATGGGTCATTACGTTATCCCAGGTAATATCAGTTAAATTACCTGCATTTGCCATTTCGTTATAGGTTTGCGTCCCTTTTGCAAAAACCGGCCAGATAGAAATCATCCCATGAATATTAGCTTTATGCAGTTCATCAACCATTTTCTTTGGGTTGGGATAACGCTCCGGCCACATTACATGCGAACCAATTACATTAGGCTCCCAGTAAAACCAATCCTGTACGATGCAGTCAACCGGTATTTTATTATTACGGTATCCATCCTTTACTGATAAAACTTCTGCCTGACTTTTATATCGGTCCTGTGACTGAAATAATCCGAAAGCCCATTTAGGGAATAAGGGTGCTGCTCCTGTTGCATTGCGGTACGAAGCAATGATCTGGTCGAATTCGGGTCCGTAAATAAAAAAGTAATCTACAGTATTCCCGCTTTCCGATACATATTTGTATTTTGTATTTCCAGCTTCTGCACCATAAAAATTTGATGCTGAGTAATTATCCCAAATCAAGCCATAGCCTTTATTTGATAAAAGTACCGGAATAGCACCTGTCATATACCTGATAGCCATCTCCTGGTCGCGACCTTTGTAGTTGATTGACAGTGTATCTTCGGGATGACATCCCAGACCGTAAAGTGCTTCGTCAGCCGGAGAATTGAATTGTGTTTGGCAGTTGTATGTTTTAATGCCGGCTATGGTGGCTTCAACCATACTTTTGCCATTGACTTGATCTTCAGAGAGGATCACCCCATTTTTCAGATCCGTGTAACTGATTGAGTTATTATGCTTATTTACTTTAATCTTTAGTTTATCCGTTGAAATGGTTATTTCATCAGGGGTTTCTGTAATCGTAAATTTGGGCGTTGTATTCCATTTATTGGTAATCACGAGTGATATTTTAGCAGGGAAAGATGGCAGAACTGTATATTTCACCTCGACAATATTGTCCTTGCATATTTTAACCTTCATCAATCCTTTATCCAACGTAAGTGTTATCCCGTCAACCTCTTTTTTGAAGGATGTTACAGATGCTCTTGTTGAATCAGTAATTCCAACGAGATTTAGAGCCAGTAATAAGATTATTACTAAAATTTGGTGAGCGTTAAATGATGAAATTTATCTTGTTAACGAAAACCATGACTTGCACCCTGGTCAATGTTGACTCTAACACTATCAACAAAATAAAAACTTTCTCCGTTCCACGGAAAAGTCCCGTTTTTTTCACGATAATGAACCACAATACTTTCGCCCTGAACTTTTTCAAGTTGAAGAGCAACCGCTTTATTCGTCACTGAGAAGAAAAACTTCTCTGAAGCAATAGCTACATTTGAATTACTCTGGACGCTGCTAAGGATCAACTCTCCTTCGTAAGTTTTAAAAATATTTCCCTTATGGGAGAACTTTTGAAGCAGTCCGGCGCGATAACCGTCGCTATAGGTGAAATAGTATTTCCAGTAGACGAACGAACCGAGCACCAGAACAATGATCAAGGTAAAATAAATTGCAAATTTTTTCATCCTGATAAGATTTTATTTTTATGACAACAAACTTAACGTTATTCTGATTAAAAATACGAATTTTGGCATTCGAACCAAAAAAATATTCCATGGCAGAAGATAGACAAATTATATTCTCGATGTACAAAGTGAGCAAAACTTATCCACCTCAAAAACAGGTGATTAAAGATATTTCACTTTCGTTTTATCTGGGAGCAAAAATCGGCATTATCGGTCTGAACGGATCGGGTAAATCGACCCTTTTAAAGATAATTGCCGGACTCGAAAAAGATTTTAATGGCGAACTGTCATTTTCGCCGGGTTATACGGTGGGCCATTTATCGCAGGAACCACTTCTCGACGATACAAAAACGGTAATGGGCATTGTGCAGGAAGGAGCACAGGAAACAGTCGATATTCTGAATGAGTATGAGGAGATTAACATGCGATTTGGTTTGCCCGAAGTTTATGAGAATCCCGATGTGATGGATAAACTCATGGACAGGCAGGCCTTACTTCAGGAGAAAATTGATGCTACAGACGCGTGGAACCTCAATAATCGGTTGGAACGAGCCATGGACGCACTCCGTTGTCCCGACGGCGATACCCCGGTAAAAATATTATCGGGAGGCGAGCGTCGTCGTGTAGCAATGTGTCGCCTACTGCTGAAACAGCCTGATATTTTGTTGCTTGATGAGCCTACCAACCACCTTGATGCTGAATCGGTTGAGTGGCTGGAACTTCATTTGCAACAATACAAAGGAACTGTTATTTGTATAACGCATGATCGTTATTTCCTTGATAATGTGGCCGGATGGATTTTGGAACTCGACCGCGGCGAAGGTATTCCATGGAAAGGGAACTACTCAAGTTGGCTTGAACAGAAGTCAAAAAGGTTAGAAATGGAGGAGAAAGGAGTTTCCAAACGGCGGAAAACCCTCGAACGCGAACTTGAATGGGTGAGGATGAGCCCTAAGGCACGCCAGGCCAAATCGAAGGCAAGGTTGGGGGCTTATGAAAAGCTTTTAAATGAAGATGTAAAGCAGAAGGAGGACAAACTCGAACTGTTTATTCCAAACGGACCTCGTTTGGGCGATAAGGTAATTGAAGCGCATGGTGTTTCAAAAGCTTTTGGCGACAGATTGTTGTTCGAAAATCTCGAATTTGTATTGCCGCCTAATGGTATTGTTGGAGTGATCGGTCCGAACGGTGCTGGAAAAACGACGCTTTTCAAGATGATTCTCGGTCTCGAAAAAATTGATTCGGGAAGTTTCTCGGTGGGAAAATTGGTTATGCAGATCAGGGTCACGAAGCGATTGTGAATGATAAGACTGTTTACCAGGTGCTTTCAGGTGGAACTGACGAGGTGATGGTTGGCGGACGGATGCTCAATGCGCGTGCCTATGTTTCGCGGTTCAACTTTAGCGGAGCAGATCAGGAGAAGAAATGCGGCGTCCTTTCAGGTGGAGAACGGAACCGGCTTCATTTGGCATTAACTTTAAAATCAGAAGCTAACGTATTGTTACTCGATGAGCCAACTAACGATATTGATGTGAATACACTACGGGCACTCGAAGAGGGACTTGATAGTTTTGCCGGTTGTGCTGTAGTGGTCTCGCACGACCGCTGGTTTTTGGATCGGGTTGCTACTCACATTCTTGCATTTGAAGGTAATTCGCAGGTGTATTTCTTCGAGGGAAGTTATTCAGAATACGAGGAGAATAAGAAGAAACGACTTGGCGATAGCACGCCTCACCGAATCAGGTATAAAAAGATTGGGGATTAATAGTAATTAAATATCTATTTATCAATTGTATGAATAAAAATTTCGGAAGCATATTCAGGAATTTTTTATTTCAATATTGTGCAATCGCGTTTTCTCGCCTTTTCGCCCCATCGCTCGTTTTCTCATATTCTCCCCCTCTCACGTTCGTTCTTTATTCCGCCAAAAACTCTACCGTCTTTTTCAACCTATTACTTTCGAGGCAAGCCTCCAGAATGCGGATGGTAGTCAATGCCTCTTCGGGTTTAACCAGAAGCTCTTTGCCCTCGCGGATCGCCTTATAGAGATTGACATAGAAATCAGTATAATTACCAGGAATGGTCTCTATTTTTCCCTGAAAATGAAGACCGTTGATGGATGTGTTGAGCAAACCCCAATCGCTCTGAGGTTCTTCACCCCATTTGGGTTCGTTGGGATGACGATGAATCTTTAGCATTTCCTCCTGCGGATCGCTTCCCATTTTTGTAAAGGAACCTTCCGTGCCGTGCAGAATATACTGCTGCCCTAATTCCCGTACAAGATAGGAAGTTCTTAAAATGGCATTAAAGTGGCCGTAGTGAAGTCTGATATCGAAGTTGTCGGTAGTTCGTCCTCCTGTGCGGAGAATATTCAGATGAGCAGTTACGGCTTTTGGTGCGCCAAACAACACAAGTGCCTGATCGACAATATGCGAACCAAGGTTAAACAAAACTCCCGTGCGTTCATCTCCGTCCTCTTTCCATGACCCTTCCTGAATAAAGTTGCGGTAACGGTCGTAATGTGCTTCATACTCAACCAATCTTCCGAGAAGTTTCTCCGCGAGGATTTTTTTTACGGTCAGGAACCCATTATCTAACCTGCGGTTTTGATATACAGTCATGATCACACCTTTTTTCTTCGAAAGTGCGATCAGTTCTCTGGCATTATCGCTGGTTTTTGTAAAAGGTTTCTCCAAAATGATATGCTTTCCTGCTTCGATAGCTTGTCTGGCCATATCGAAATGGAGGTAGTCAGGGGTATTTACAATAACGAGTTCCACTTCGGGATCGTTAAGAATTTCCTCGTAAGAACGGACAATTGTAGCTTCCGGATACCTTTCTGCAGAAATATTTTTCGTCCGTTCAAGGATTTTATGAATCTTGAACTGTTGCGGCAGAACTTTTAATGATGGTCCGTGATAAACAACGCCTGACATTCCAAAGGATGCAATGGCGGTAACAATGGGTTTGCTCATGAATGTTTTTATTTTAGTCAAATGTAATGATTTATTGTTTTAAGAATTTAAAAATTGAGTCCACTCCGAAAAGTCTTTTTTGCCACAAAGACTCAAAGGCTCAAAGATTCACCAAGTTTAAATTGCAGATATTCATCACTTTGTGCAACTTAGTGTCTTGGTGCCTTAGTGGCATTTTTGTTATTTTTGACTTTTCGGAGTAGACTCAAAATTAAAACCATTTTTTTCGTTTAAAATATAATAGCATCATCAAGATAATGGAAATCATTATTCCCCAAAAAATATAATATCCGCTTTTCCATTCCAATTCTGGTAAGTATTTAAAATTCATTCCATAAACACCGGCAAAGAAGGTAAGCGGAATAAAGATGGTCGAAAAAATGGTAAGCACCTTCATGATTTCATTCATTTTAAAGCTTACTGTCGAAAGATAAAGATCCATCATACCGGATGTAAGATCTCGCAAACTTTCGAGCGTTTCAATAATCTGAATGGTATGGTCATAGTTATTTCGAAAATAGATTCTTGTCTCGTCATGGATCAGCTGATGATCAGATCGCTGTAATACGCTCAGAACTTCGCGCGCAGGCCATATTGTCTTTTTGACATATCCAAGCCGTCGTTTTAGTTTGTAAATCGCCTCCTGACTTGCCTGTCCGGGTGAAAGGATTAATTCTTCTTCGGTCTCTTCAATAGTTTCACCAATATCTTCGAGTAATGTAAAATACTGGTCTATAATAATATCCGTGATAGAGAAAACAAGATAATCGCTTTTCATTTTTCTAATGCGTCCTTTGCTGGTTAAAATCCGGCTGTGCAATGTTTCGAAAATCTTTGGCGTTGTTTCATGAAACGAGATCACATAGTTAGATCCCAGTATTATGCTGACCTGTTCAATATTTACTTCCCGGCTTTCAGGGTCGAGTTGTAAAACTTTAAATACCAGAAATATATAATCCTCGCGTTCTTCTATACGTGGTCTTTGTGTCGTATTGGCAATATCCTCAAGGTCGAGAGAGATGATCTTAAACAGTTTGCCTATATCGCTCAGTATGTCGGAGTTATGAACGCCAGTGACCTGAATCCATTTGATACCCTTGTGCTCAAGAAAACCTTCCAGTTCTTCAACAGAGTTGATAATACTCTCTTTAATAATCGTTGATTCATCATATTCCAATACATCGATTCTGATATCTTCCCCACGAGGCAAGCCAATGTACTCAACAGTACCTGGAATACTTCCCCTCTTGGCAGTTCTTGAAACAAATTTGTGAAGATCAATCTTTTTGAGTTTTCTTTTACGTTTCATTTCTGAGGTATTTTTGACAGACAGATGATTAAGTTCAAAGATAAACCTAAACTTACACTAAATTTTTAATTATTTTAATTGGTCAATTAAAAAATTGATTTTTTTGTTAGAAGAGGTTAGCGGATTACAAAATCCTCAATTTTGGCACAATATATGTAGAAAAGTATATATGTTTGAATGATTATTTTAATTGTGTGAAATTTAATTTTTTAGTATGAAATATCCGGTATTGTTTGCGGTGATACTCTCAGCACTCTTGACCACTACATCAGCTATACCAGTTTTGGCAGGTGAAGGAGATGTTGTCAAAATTGACAAAGCGCAGTTCAAGGCGAAGATTATGGATTATGAGAAAAGTCCGAAAGTATGGAAATATGAGGGTAAATTGCCATGCGTTGTCGATTTTTACGCCGATTGGTGTGGCCCGTGCCGGCTTGCTTCTCCGGCTTTGGAAGAACTCGCCAAAAAATACAAAGGGAAAATCGTTGTTTACAAGGTTAATACAGATCAGGAGCGCGAATTATCGACAGTTTTTGGTATCAGTGGAATCCCAGCTTTTCTGTGGGTTCCTCAAACCGGAAATCCTACCATGACAAGCGGTGTCGCCAGGTCTCCAACAGAAATTTTTACACAGTTTGAGAAGATGATCACAGATGTGCTACTCAAAAAATAATTGAACAAAACAAAGGGGTTCGTATAACTTAAGAACCCATTTGTTTTGTTATTGTATTAAATATCAATAACATGAGATTGATTTAAAATTCAAGAACAACAATCGTGTCAATCGGTTTTCTTTTCTCTGCCGGAACCTTTATGGCTATTCCAAATTCAGTTTGCTTGTAAATAACAGGCGATTGGTCATCAAACAGATAGGCTTTTTTGATCTTTTTTCCAAAGTCGTTAAGTAAAAGATTATCATCCGATTCGCCTATTAAATGGACAAACACTTTATTCCCTTTGGTTGTAGTAACACCCCATGGATGAGGAGAAACTGGTCCACCACGTGTCCCATAAATTGTTTCGCCATATTTTTTCATCCATTCACCCATTTCACCAAGTGTTTTCACAAATTCCGGCTGGATTTTTCCATTTGGCATCGGACCTACATTTAAAAGAAAATTGGCATTATAGCCAGCTGCCTTTACGAGATATTGAACCAATTGAGCAGTGCTTTTGAAATTCTTATCGCGGATATTAAATCCCCAGGCCCCGTTCATGGTTTCGCAGGTTTCGAGTGGCAGTGCGCCAACCTTCGATTCATCGCTGAATCCCGTTGTATTGTGACCCGGCAGATCTTTTTCAAACATCTGGAAGTCTTCACCAGGTTTTGGCGCCTGATGATGATTGTTTCCTATTAAAGCTGCTGGTTGAAGTTTGTGAATCAGACTGTAAGTTTTATCGAGGCGCCAGTTGGCATCTTTTTTGTCCCACCAGCCATCGAACCAAATTCCTGCAATCTCACCATAGTTGGTTAGCAGTTCGGTTAACTGACCATCCATATAATCGAGATAGGCATTCCAGTCACCTTTATTCGGGCGACCCGAATAGCTGCCAGTTCCGCCACGCGGATAATAGTTCTCCTGATACCAGTCAAGATGCGAGTGGTAGAAAAATAACTTAACTCCCTGTTTGTGACATTCGTCGGCTAATTGTTTCAACACGTCTTTGCCATATGGCGTGCGGTCAACAATATTCCAGTCAGAGAGTTTTGTATCCCACATTGCGAAACCATCGTGATGCTTACTGGTAATTGTAATGTACTGCATTCCTGCATCTTTTACCATTTTTACCCATTCGGCAGCATTGAAATCAACAGGATTAAAGAATGCGGGAAGCTTTTCGTAGGTGGCCTTATCAAATTGTTGCTGGTTCATCACCCATTCGCCATTGGCGAGTGTGGAATAGACTCCCCAGTGAATAAAGAGTCCGAATTTGGCATCCTGAAACCATTGACGCGCTGCCAGATTTTCGGGTGCAGGTTGATAATCTTTTTGCGAATATGCTTTAAGTGAAATGCATATGCAGATTGCGAAAATTACTAAAATACGATTTTTCATTTCATAACCAGTTTAGAAGTTATCTGCTTTGCGGTAAGCTTCAATCAAGGCCAGCTCACCCTCTTTACCATCAATACTTCTGCCATGTTCCATGCACAGAACCCCGTTGTAACCTTTTTCGAAAATGTGTTTAAATGCATTTAGATAGTTGATCTCTCCGGTTCCGGGTTCTTTACGTCCCGGGTTGTCGCCAATATGGAATGCAGCAATCTCTGACCATGCGGCATCAATATTGGGAATGATGTTCCCTTCAGTGATCTGCTGATGGTACATGTCGTCTACTATTTTACAGGAAGGGCTGTTTACTGCACGACAAATCGCATAAGTCTGCGGAATACCGGTAAGGAAAAGTCCGGGATGGTCGCGTTTATTCAATGGCTCAAGCACGATGGTCAGGCCACCTTTTTCGGCTATATCGCTAAGTTCGCGCATGATGTCGATCACATTGGCAGTCTGAAAGTCCCAGGCCATCCTTTCGTTGTAACGTCCGGGAACCATGAGCGCATTTTTGACGCCGGTTCGTTTGAAAAGCTCAACGCCCTGGTTCACTTTTTTGATCAGCATCTCGCGGATAGCCGGATCTTTAAGGACCATTGATTCGGTTTTGAAGTCGGCATATAAAACAAAAGGACCCATATCCATATTCTGGCGGGTAAGCTCAGCAACTATTCTATCCTGCTCTTCGGAATTGCGTCCAGGCAATCCGTTATCAAACATTGCCCTGAAACCCTGATCTGCACAAAATTTGATCACTTCAATGGGATCTTTACCCGCCAGTTCAGGAAAACTTCCAAAACCAGGAGCATATTTCAGCTTAAATTTTGCAGAATTCGATGGTTTTACTTCGGCAAGATTACTACTGTAAGCCAGGTTTGAAAATCCCATTAGTACAGCCGCAGTAGCAGAGTTTTGAATAAAGCTTCTTCTGTTCATGATGATTTTTCTCCAGGATATTTTTAATGAAAATATATTTGAAATTCCGAAAATAAAAAACCACACCCGGCAAAAAAGATGCGGACGAGCAGGTAAAATATTTTAAGAATCTATAATTCAGGGTACTTATTCCAGTTCTTTTGGAACAACGATCCACATGATCAGATAGATCAATACACCTGGAAACACAACGGTAAAAAAAGTAGCCAAAGCAAAAACCAGCCTTACTACAGTTGGGTCTACGACCATGTAATCAGCAATTCCACCGCAGATTCCTGCAAGCATTCTGTCTTTCCGTGAACGGATGAGGCGTTTGGGAGAATTAAGTTCCATAACTGTTTTATTTAGGGTTATCGTTTTCGTCGTCGTCCATTTCGTTTTCCAGTTTGTAAAGCTCTTCTTCATATTCAAGTTCAAGATCCAAAAATTCCTCAGCTTGTTCGAGCAATTCTTTTTTCAATTCTTCGCTTGCCGGCTCATCGTCAATCCAGTGAATTTCCTGATCCTTAGAGAAAGCTTCAACATCACAACCGACGATAAACCGGGGTTGTTCGTTATGGATGACAAAGATCCTGTCAGGTAAAACCTGTGAATTGTCCGCTAAAAGAAATTTAGGTAGCATGATACTTTTTTTTAAGATTTAGATTTTTGCACAGCCTTAATTGCACAATCAAAAATACAATAATTTGGTTAACCAGAGAACTTTTTAATGATTTTTCGTTGTTACTTTTTAGTTTCTTTAAAGTATTGATTGATTGGTATATAAAATTTGT
>JAPLDR010000111.1:10380-19053 GCA_026391655.1 Bacteroidia bacterium
TGTTGGGGAGGGAACTTACCTGCAATCAAAATATCATGATCTTCTGGGGTTATAGTTATCACCTGACTTCCGGTTTTTCAATTCTGACATTCCAAACTTTTACTTCTTCAGTAAAATTGGCATTATGAGAACAAATGAAAAGACCTGCCAGAACCTCATCGGGCAGATTCTCCATTTCATGAGAACCTATTATTTCGAGAGGTTTACCAATATGCGCTGCCCTCATTATGATTTTCTTACCAGCCCTTTCCATCTGTATAACACTATAGCTTGAATCAGCCGCAAATATTTCATCCTGCGGATCTCTCATTGCTACACCTGGGGAACTCCTCCACTGGAGAACTGTAAGCCCGTCGCCATGCAGCGTTGCAGAAATATGGGAAGACTTTTCGTCTGCCGACTCCCTGATCATCCATCCGGTCTTTCTGTGAAATTCGGTCCCTTTTCCCACAAATTCAAAATTTGCTGTAAGGATGAAGTCGCCCTTTATTTTATTGAAGAGATAGTGAAATTCATCTCTTTCAAACCAGATATTATAGCCGCCTCCTTTCATGGTATAGCTCTGATCGGCTTGTTTATAGATGGATGAACCTGCTTTTTTAGGATTTCCAATATCAGAATCAGACTGAAAAATACCCACAGGAATGTTTTGGGCTAAAGTGACATTCAGAAGGAAGCTGTGCAGAAGGACAATTGAAATGATGGCGAGTTTGGATTTCATAGTTGAATAATTAGATTTTTTACAGGATTATCAATGATGTAATCCAGACACAGGCAAATACTACCAATCCCATAACTAAAGTTGAAGACGAATACACTTTCAGCGTTGTGTCCGGTTCGATATCAGAAAAATTGGAAACAACCCAGAAGTATGAATCATTGGCATGTGAAACAATCATGGAACCTGCTCCCATCGAAAGCATGACGAGTAACCTGCCCCACTCTGTATCGAGACCAAGCATAGATATCATAGGTGCAACAAATGATGCTGTAGTGATAATTGCCACAGTTGATGAACCCTGAGCCGTTTTCATCACCACAGCAATAAGAAATGGGACAACAAGACCGATGCTCGTTCCAGCCAGAAGCGTACCCATAGCTTCGCCGATACCGGTTGCTTTGATCACCATTCCAAACATTCCTCCTGCTGCAGTGACAATCAGTATAGGACCGGCCTTTTCAATTGCTTCCGAAAAAACCGAATTCATCAATGTGATTGTCTTATCTTTTATTAATAACATAGCGAGGACAACGCCTATAGATAAAGCAAATATGGGTTCACCGGGGAAATAGAATATTTTGGAGATTAGACTTTGTCCTCCTTTGTCAATCAGATTAAACAACGATTTGAAAGTGATAAGCAACAAAGGAACTACAATCGGAAGAAAAGAAAGGAAAGCTGAAGGAAGTTTTTCAGTAGTTATCTGAGGGTCGACTCTGATCTCTTTCGCAGGTGGATAGTTTTTCCCTTTGGTCATCCATTTGCTCCAGAAATAGGCTGCCATTGCTCCGGGGAGTGCAAAGATTACTCCAATAATTATAAGGTACCCGATATTTACTTTAAGTATTCCTGCTGCAGCCAGTGCTCCGGGGTGAGGTGGGATAAGACAATGCACCGAATATAGTGAAGTTGCAAGAACTGTTGCTATAAAGGGCATTGCCAACTTTGATTTTGAACTAAACGACTTCGCCAGTCCGCTCAAAATGATAAACCCGGAATCACAAAATATAGGTAACCCGGTAATAAATCCTGTGATACCCAATGCAGGTGCACTCCTGTTTTCTCCTGTTTTTGAAAGAATATACCTGGCGATGCTGAGCGTTCCACCCGTTTTATCGAGTGTAATACCAATAATTGCCCCCAGTATTATGAGGAATCCTATGGAAGCCATTGTGTTGCCAAAGCCTTCTTTAATTGTACTTACGATCGTATTTGCCGGAAGGGTAGTGAAAGCCAGGAAAAGTGAAACCAGAAAAAGGGCAATGAATGCTTTCAGTTTTAACCTGGAGGTAAGTAAAATTATGGCGAAAATGCTGATAATTACCAGTATTGATGTTAATAAAATGCTCATTGATTAATCATTTTTATAAAACCAGATGCTTCCTTATAAATTCCGGATCGATTTCAACGCCTGAGCCTGGGCCGGTTGGAACTTTAACCAATCCATTTACACTTTGAAGGGGTGACGTTTTACATTCAAAAACAACATTCGTTTTAAACCCTTTGAATTCATGATAAGGCAGGGCATTGGGAAGTGCCGAAACAAAATGCATCATATAAAGAAATCCCAAATCTCCGCCAGTCATATGAGGGGTGCAGGATTTTCCAAAAGCTTGTGCCATTCGTGCTACCTTCATAGCACGGATCATTCCTCCGAAATAGAAATAATCGGGCTGAACGATCTGAAGACCATCATTGGCAATAAGCCAGCGAAATCCATGAAGACTGTATTCCTGTTCGCCTCCTGCAACCGGGATGGTGAGCGCATCAGCAACCTGTTTAGTCTCTTCATACCAGTCGAATGGCACAGGCTCTTCAAAGAACTCAAAACGGTTTTCTTCCAGCAATTTTCCTACACGTATCGCTTCCTTAACCGAGTAGAATCCATTTGAATCGGCATAAAGAACCATCTTATCTCCGAAAGTTTTTCTGACGAGCGGGATGATTGTCTCTGTTCTGCCAGCAGGTCCAACTGCATTCATATCAGCGGTTCCGAACATTAGTCCCCCGACTTTAATTTTTAGTGCCTTTGCATTATATTCTGCCACATCCCGTTTTATGAGTTCCATCGACTCGGCCACGGGTTTTTCGCGGTATTCGGTAGCCTGATAAACAGCAACTTCCGGGTGGTGAATATCCCCGATAAGCTGGCCAATTGGTTTTCCGGCAATGCGACCCATCATGTCAAGAATGGCAAACTCAATAGTTGCCAGCGGCACTCCCAGCGCCATCCCGTTTAACCTGAAATTGAGTTTGTAGATATAAACCTTCTCTATTAGTAAGTCAAGATCACGGGCATCTTTATTGATAAAAAAGGGTTGGAGTAAATTGGTGAAAATAGGATAGAGCGAAGTCAGCTGACCGCTATGACCGACCGACATTCCTTCTGCTCCGTCTTTTGACCTCACGCGGCATAAAAAACTATTTCCATAGCGCAGTAGTTCGAGCGTTTGAATAATTACCGGGAAACTAAACAATTCCTTTTTGAATACAGGTTGTTTAAGTATTTCATCCAATTGGGATGTTGCCTGTAGAGACGTTGCATGCAACGTCTCTACAGATGATCCAAAATTTTTTGCAGATGAACCCAAAGGTAGGGTGGCAGCCAATCCGCCAACAATGGAGGTCGAAATAAATTTGCGCCGGTTCGTTTTCATATAAGTAGGTGTTACAATTATCATTAGTAAAAAACTTAGCCACTAAGGCATCTAGGCTCTAAGGTACACAAAGTTTTAAACAACGAAACCTCTAAATTCCACTCTTAATTATCTGATTAATTTCACAATGATGTAAGGCGTTTCCTTATTCAGGTCGGGATAAATTTTACCATGATGGTCGTTATCCATTACTTTGAAGAAATACATGAAATCAAACTTAGGATTGATTCGTTCAGCAGGCACAATGGCCTCGAAAGTGTCCTTTTCTCCGGTCGGTAGCATCGGCATGGTCTGGTATTCCACATCCTGGTTTACGCTGCGGTAGCTCAGGCTCACCCACTTGACACCAAACGGTGTGGTCACCTTAACACTTATTTTAAGTGGATTACCAAGGTGAATGCTTGTAACAGGTTGATGGTTGATCTGAAACCGTTTATGACAGTCTGAACAGGAAGCAGCTTTATAATGTGGTGCCTCAATCTTAATGTCTTCAGCTATGAACGTGGCTCTTTTTTGTTCCAAATCAGCTAATCCTTTTTCTAATAAAACTAATTCATCCTTCCAATGTCCGCAGAGGTCGGCGCCGCGTACGCCCATCATCAGGTCGTCGGTATAAATGTCTCCAGCTGAGACCACAATTTGGCGCCAGGCATTAATCGCATTGCGTTCGTATTCAATAGCTTCGTCGAGTGCGGATGGGTTCTGGGTGCGTTCGAAAATACGATAACTGACTGCTGCAGGTATTCTGCGGGAATGATAAAGTGCCAGATTGGATAGAATTTTAAGGTCAGTAATGGTTGAAACAAATTCTTTGCTTCTGTTATTTCCTGTAGCTAATTCAGCTTCAGCGATTAGTTTATTTATTGCAGCTGATGTTTGCTCAAACCATTTGCTATTCATTGATGGTAGGAGCTTTGCTGTTTCGCCACCTTCGATAAGTACCTGTGCCTCTTCATCGAAATTGGCAAATTGCTGAATATCGCTCCCTGAATTTTTAGAATATGCTTCCAGGTTTCCAAGCCGTTGTTTCTCGGCCCAGCCGCGTGTCATCGGGAAACCACCGTAAGGATAAACCGAGGAAACTATTCGCGGAAGAATCCAGCTTGCCTTGTGAAGTGCTGTTTCGATTAAAGGGCCAGCTTTTTTGCCAAAACGCAATTCAAATTCTTTTTGCCAGACATCGGGTGATGTTCCGGGATTATAACCTATTCGCCCAAAAACCTGAAAGAAATGCCAGTATCGCTCAAACTCATAATCGTAGTAGCGATAAGGTGGGTTCAATAACTCAAATGGTTTGGCATCATGAGGCTGGGCTTCCATTTTGGTGGCCAGTGGTTCATTAACCTCATATCCATCACCGTCATACAAATGTGTAGATTGGGCAAAACGTCGAACATATTCCGGATCGCCCCATAAAAGCACACGGCTAGTACCTCCATTCCATAATCTCCAGTGCATTTTATATTGTTGTGGATATCGCAACATATCGGCATAACTGTGGCGACGCGCACTTTTTTCGGGATTAATCTGGGTCGGATGATATGGCATTCCCATCTGTTCCATCCAGTACTTGGTTGTGATCCTGAATTTTATCTTTTCGTCGAGTGCACTCTGAACGACCTCTTCCGGTAATTCTTTTGCACGTAAGTCGAGCCGCAGATTCGGTGAAGTCATTTTCATCATTTTGAAAACATCTGACCAGAAAGCGCCCTGTTCCTCTTTTTTTAGCCCCGATTCGTTGTGCATGCGGAATTGTATGCCGTCAAGATCGGGAACAAGTTTAACAAACTTTGCAAGAGCAGTTTTGGTGTATGCAATCAAATTTTCGCCGGTCACTCCCCATACCAGTCCGGGAACAGGTTTATCTGGTGAATCCTTTGTTCCGGGAATTCCACCTCCCTGAACGCCACCCCTGTAGATATGATCCCAGATACCTACTGAAAAGCGAATGCCCCGTTCGTGAGCCATCCTGATCAGATTATTTAATGCATTCAGATTACGGTGCTGTTCCTGTGGCGTAATACCTATCATTCTGACATCTGAAAATCCTTCTGTATCAAAAAAATAGGGATAACAGGGTGCAAGGAAGCCGCCATTTTCGTATCCAAAAATCACCACCATGGAGTTAAACCTGTTTTGAGCCAGAAGGTCAAGATAACGTGACCAATAAGCTTCATCGTAAAACCTGCTTTCCCAGTAGGCACGGTTCATGGTATAAAACGAGATGGCCCGTTCGGGTACATCCGGTTTTTCTGTGATTTCCTTAACCTCACTCATCGGATTATTCTTGTCAGAACCCCAACCTATTTGAGTCGCAAAATCAAGCAGACCATACATCAAACCACGATCATCAAATCCGCTGATCACCCAAACTTTCCGGGTATTCACCACAGTTTTCCAGATAGTTAAAGCCTCTGGTGTCTCCGGAACTGCGCGATTTCCGGATTTCAATATTTTTGCCGCATCCCCAGCTCCGGATGATAGACCCGCAACAATGATCGATGCCCCTTTTGCTTCAGCTATTGACCCGATTTTTTCGAAGGTGACGTTTTTCGCCTTCAATGCGTTGGAGAGTTTGGTAATCCCATGCAAAACGGAAGTGCCTGGTATAGCGTCTGTTACGATTGATATCGTGGGGGTTTTGTTGGCCGCGAAGCAGTTCACTATAGTTAACAGGATAAAAATCAGGGACATGAAAGCCAGCTGCTTGAATTTATTTTCTTCCATTTTGGTTGTTAAAATTTGGCGGAACAAGAACAAATATAAGAAAACATATTCTACAACAACCTTATTATTATGATGTTATTCTAGAGTTATTGCATTATGAAAGCGATTCAAAATCGGTAATGGTCAATATGTTCGTTTTGCCAAATTCCTTTATTTCTAATAAATCGTTATCACCGGTAATCAAAAAATCAGCTTGGCTATCAACAGATAATGACAAAAGAAAATTATCTTTTAAGTCTCTACAAACAATGATATTGCTTTTAACTATTATAAGTTCACCATAAGTGTCAAATATCTCAAGAAGTTTGACAACATCATTTGGGCTAAAATACTTTCTGAACTTGGGGCGTATAGCTACTGCTAAAAATTCATCAATTAATTCCTGACTAAAAACCAAAAGAACTTTGTCGCTATATATGAGTTTATCCAGTCGTTTAAACCCTTTGGTAATCAAATAGCTGATCCAAATATTTGTATCTATGACTATTCTACTTTGTTTTATTTGCATAGCGCAAAGTTCTTACGTCTTCAACTTCTTTAGTAATCTCCTCAAGGGAAGGTGCCGCATCAGAATTGGAGCGAAGTTTTGATAATACCTCTCTAAACTCATCTTTGGCATCAATCGATTTGCCAATCGTGATTAGATTTAAATCTGCCAAATTTTTTAAAAGCCTTTTCGCTTTTGGATTAACTATTTCAATTCGTAAGGTTTCCATAATTCACAATTTAAATTCAAAGATAGTAATAATTTCAATCGCTAATGCCTCCCTTTTTGCGTCATATGGTTGCCACGTCTAACAAAACCGTTACCCCTCGTTTTTAACGATATTTTGTAACTTCCATGTTCGATTTAATAAAAAGAGTTGCAAACTCAAAACAGCTTTCCACTCGTTGCAAAGGATTGGTATCCCGGGGCTACACAATCCTGACCAATATAATCAATATCAAGAACGATTTATTCTATTAAAAACATTTTTCACATGATGACTTCCATTCTCTCTAAGGGTCACATGGTTAAAATGAACAGCTGGAGAAGTCCTGACCTTTTCAATAAATCCTAAGGTTCGTCTATTCTGTCCTTCCTGCATTTTTTTTAAAAATCCACCTACTCCATTTATCGATAAATTCAAATTATTAGCTACTTCTCTTAAACTTATACCAAAATAGGGAGTTAATGCATGAACTGTTTCATTTCGCAGTTCCTTCAATCTTTTAAAATCACTCCAATCCTTGCTTTGTTTGAAAACTTCAAATTCGAAATGGCAAAATTCATTGATAAACAATTCTACTCGTAATTCGGTAATTCTGCAATCCAATAATTTATTGAAAATTTCACTATCCAATCCCTGAAATTTGTAAAAAATAATGTGTCTATTAATATATGCATCAATTAATGCAATTGATGAGAACAAATATCCCCTAAAATTTCTCGCACACATTTCAAAATCATGGTTGACGCTCTCATTACATGTTTCTTCTTTATAGAACTCAATATCATTTGATAAATCTATTTCGCAACACTCATTTCTAAAAGGTGCAATTAATTCTTTTTTGTATCCTGCCCATTCTATCGTTGATTTAGCAGGCATACCTGAAAAGGCCATACCGAATGTTCCACCAAACACGATATCCGTTCTATCCAAATCAGCTTGAATTTCGCATACTCCATCTTCTCTAATTTGTCTGATTAAATTTATATATTGGATTTTAGTTTCATGATCAGTACCTGCATGTTTCAATATATACTGTTTATCTTTTGGATTTTTAAAGAGTTGTATTCCCAATGTAGCAAGTAAATCATCAACATTTTTTTTTGCTTCAGTTAAAGACAATCTGGGATTCTGTTGGACAAGCACTGGAGGATATTCCATAGTCAATTTAGATTAGCCATTAATTTGTATCTGTCATTACCAAATGTAAGGTTTTGTATCTGGAAAGTGAAAATAAAACCGCTACCCCTCGTTTGTAACGAGTTATTGGTCAATCGTTTTTAACGATATTTTGCAACTGTCATTCTGGTGTGTTCCTATTGTTCGATTTAATAAAAAGAGTTGCAAACTCAAAACGATTTAAAGCCGAATCTATTTAAAGATGCCGAAATGCCCCAGGAGCCACCATAAAATTAAGAAGATCACAATCGTGGAAAGGCATCCTCCGCCTAACTTTTTTGCGCCCCAACCGGCAGCGATAAATCGTAAGAGCTTGCTCATTTTTTCTCCGTTTTTAATTCAAATCAAAATTCTTTTACCTTAATACAAAAATAAAATAAAAAAAATGTCAAAGCCAGAAAATCGTTGACATATATTAAGTTATAACCGCAACCTCATGATCAGTAATTGAATCGACAGTGAAATGAACCCATCCTTTCTCCACAGTACCTGAAATTTTTTGATCGGACACCAGCAATTGCAGATTTTTACCGGAAACATCATTTGTCAATTTAACCCTAACCTTAACAGGACCGATTGGAATATACTCATCTACAGGCTGTCGCCATGTTCCTGCACTCGTCAGGTTGACCAAATGCAAAATCAGACGACCGGGTTGTTGATACAAGTTGCAATCAAT
>JAPLDR010000054.1 GCA_026391655.1 Bacteroidia bacterium
CTTAACCATTATTGCAGCATCCTGCTCAACAAGCGACATTGCATTTCGGGTCTGATGGTCTTCAGAAACATTGGGTGACGGAACGAGTATAGATGCTGCTCCAACCATGCAAAGTTCCGATATTGTTCCGGCGCCTGCCCTCGAAATCACCAAATCGGCCACCGAGTAAGCCAGATCCATTCTTGGAATAAACTCCATCAACCGGATATTGGAAACAGGATTGGCATTCAGTTGTTCCTGAATGGCTGAAAAATAATATTTACCTGTTTGCCAGATAATTACGACATCCGATTTTCGGATCAGTTCCAGACTTGCCAACATGCTTTGATTAAGTGTCCGGGCACCAAGGCTTCCTCCAACAACGAGAATAATCGGTTGATCAGTGCTGACGCTAAAAAATTCTTTCGCTTCCGCCATTCCGGGAACAATCGATTCTAATCCCTGACGGATCGGATTTCCAGTGAAAACTATTTTTTCAGCCGGAAAGAATCGTTCCATTTTATCGTAAGCAACACAAATTTTATTGGCTTTATTACCCAGAATTTTATTGGTAACCCCTGCAAATGAGTTTTGTTCCTGCAAAACGGTTGGAATGCCAAGACTTGCTGCAACGCGCAGAATAGGACCACTGGCATACCCTCCAACTCCAATCACAACATCGGGCTGAAAATCTTTTACCACTTTCTTTGCTTTGAGCATCGACTTCATCAATTTGGGAATAAAAGCAAAATTCCGCCAGATTTCGCCACGGTGAAATCCCGCAACAGGTAATCCTATAATGTGATAACCGGCAGCCGGAACCTTCTCCATTTCCATTTTCCCTTCTGCTCCCACAAATAGTATTTCGCATTCGGGAAAACGTTTGCGAAGTCCGTCGGCAATAGACAAGGCCGGGAAAATATGTCCCCCGGTTCCTCCGCCACTTACTATGAATTTATAGTTTCCCATTTTCAAGCTTTTGTCAATAGAATGTCTTCATCAGGAAGCACCCCTTCGGGATCAAAATTATTCTCTACCTCCAATTGTGTTTCCTGATCGGTTTCGGAGCTTACGCTAAGCAATAAGCCAAATGTAAGTGCTGTAAATACCTGCGAGGTTCCGCCCCAGCTAACCCAGGGGAGCGGCTGCCCTGTGACAGGAATTGCCCCTGATGAAACCGCCATGTTGATAACGGCCTGCAATATAATAATTGTGACCGCTCCTGTTGCCAGGAATGTCGGAAAGGTTCGGTTGCACCGTCGGATAATGATCCCTCCGCGCGTCAGAAAAATAAGGTAAAGCAGCGGAACGACAATTCCTCCGATTAAACCGTATTCTTCTATGATAATTGAATAAATAAAGTCGTTGTAAGCGGCAGGCATGAAATTGCTGATCTTACTTTTACCTGCACCAACACCAGTGATGCCACCCATATGAATGGCGATCTTTGCAAAATCGTCCTGGGTAAGTCCTATTACAGATGATTTATCGCCATGAATATGCCGGTCAATCCGGCTTCTTACCGTTTGAATTCGTCCGAAATTTCCCTTTTCAGGAAGTAGCGGCGCTGCAAAATAGATTAACATCACGAATCCGATGCCTGCCAACATTGTCAATCCCAGGTACTTCAAAGGAATTCTTCCCACAAACATCATAATCAGTGCTGTTGAAAACAGCAAAACTGCCGATGAGAAATTGGCCATCGAAATCAGTAAGCATATAATTCCGATACCTATGATAATTTTAACAAAAGCGATGCGTAAAAGTCGCGGATCTTTCTGGTTATTAGCTAAAAGGCGTGCCACCCAAAGTATAATGGCTACTTTTGCAATCTCAGCCGGCTGAAAGCTGATAAAGCCCAAAGGAAGGGTTCGCCCTGTACTTTCACCACCACGTCCGAAAACCAATCCCAATAAGACGAATGCGATGGCGATGACATATGCAGCGTTCGCAAACTTGTTATATAATTTTACGGGAATATAATTCAGCATGAGGATAATAGCACCATATCCAACACACTGAAAGATCAACTGACGTAAAATATAGTGGGTTGTATTTCCTTCGGCCTGCCGGTAGGCAAGTGCACCCGTAGAACTATACACGATCAGCAGTGAAATGCACGTCAGCGCGACGAGCACAGCCCAGATGATCCGGTCACCTTTAATGTATTTTTTTAATTCTCCGGTATCCATTTTTTTATTGATTCAGATTAAGGGTGTGTAATAAAATTACCCTCTACTTTTAAAATATACAATACTAAAATACAGACTACTAGAAGTGAGAAACAGGTACTATACTATTAAACACCCTAAAGATTTCGTACAGCTTCTTTAAATTGCCGGCCGCGTTCTTCGTAGTTTTTGAACAGGTCAAAACTTGCACATGCCGGCGATAACAGCACTGTGTCACCTTTCTCTGCAAGAAAATAGGCGCTTCTGACCGCTTCATCAATGCTTTTTGTATCAACGATTTCCTTCACCATGCCGTCGAAGGCAGCGATGATTTTTTGGTTGTCTATTCCCAGACAAACAATCGCTTTTACTTTCTCTTTTACGAGATCGAACAACATCGAATAGTCGTTTCCTTTGTCAACTCCGCCCACAATCCATATAACCGGCGTGGTCATACTTTCGAGCGCATACCAAACCGAGTTGATATTCGTTGCCTTTGAATCATTAATAAATTCGATGTTATGCACACGCAAGAATCTTTCCAGCCGATGTTCAACACCCTGGAAGTCGCTGAGACATTCGCGGATACCTTCTTTTCGCAAATTCAAAATGCTTCCGGATATTCCGGCGGCCATCGAGTTGTTCAAGTTGTGTTTCCCCTGTAGTGCCAATTCGTAGATTGTCATATCGAAAGTATTATTGTTAACATTTAATTTCATCGTTTCATTTATAACCCAACCACCCTCTTTCAAAATCTGCATGATGGAAAAAGGGGCTTTTCCGGCTTTAATATCCCGTTTTGTCAGTTCATCCTGAATAATCGGGTCGTCGGCACAGTAAACAAACCAGTCTTCGGGACGCAAATTCTGCGTGATTTTCATTTTAGAATCGATATAGTTCTGCATTTTGTAATCATACCGGTCGAGATGATCGGGTGTGATGTTCAACAGTACGGCAATATCGGCTCTGAAATCAAACATTCCATCTAACTGAAAGCTTGATAGTTCTATAACGTAATAATCGAAGTTTTCTTCAGCTACCTGTTGTGCAAAGCTTTTCCCTACGTTTCCGGCTAATCCGACATTTAACCCGGCTCTTTTAAGAATCTCATAAGTGAGCAGCGTGGTAGTGGTTTTGCCGTTACTTCCTGTAATACAAATCGTTTTAGCAGTTGTGTAACGTCCTGCAAATTCGATTTCGGAGATTACCGGAATGTTATTCTCCCGAAGCTTTACCACGATCGGTGCTTTATCGGGTATTCCCGGACTTTTCACTACAAGAGAAGCCTCCAGGATCAAAGCCTCAGTATGCCGGGTTTCCTCGTATTTCAGTCCGTGTTGCCCGAGCAGCGATTTGTATTCGTCTTTGATCGTACCAAAGTCAGAAACGAAAACCTCGAAGCCTTTTTGGGCTCCAAGAATTGCAGCACCAACACCACTCTCGCCTCCTCCCAGTATGACCAGTTTTTTTTGTGTCATGATTAACGCATTTTGAGGGTGGCAATCGTTAAAACTGCAAGAATGATTCCCACAATCCAGAACCGCGTCACAATCTTTGGCTCAGGAAATCCTTTTTTCTGAAAATGGTGATGCAACGGCGCCATAAGGAATATCCGCCGGCCTTCTCCGTATTTCCGCCTCGTATATTTAAACCACGCCACCTGAATCACAACGGACATATTTTCAATCAGAAATATTCCGCAAAGCAGTGGAATAAGAATCTCTTTACGGATGATAATGGCAAACACCGCCAGGATACCGCCTAATGCGAGACTTCCCGTGTCACCCATAAAGACCTGCGCAGGATATGAGTTGTACCAAAGAAAGCCGATAGATGCCCCGATAAATGCGGACATAAATACAGTAAGCTCCCCGCTATAAGGAATATACATGATATTCAAGTAGCCCGAATAGATGATGTTACCCCCGAGATATGCGAAGACTCCGAGCGTTGCTCCGCTAATTGCCGAGGCTCCTGTCGCCAGTCCGTCGAGCCCATCCGTTAGGTTGGCACCATTCGAAACAGCAGTGATGATGAATATTGCAATGATTGCATATAGCAGCCAAACCCATTTATCTGCTCCTTTGCCTAAAAACCAGAGCAACCATTTATAATCGAATTCATGATTTTTAATGAACGGGAGTGTGGTTTTGGTCGTTTTCATCTCTTTTGTCATCGGGCGAGTCTCCCTTTTCCCTGTTTCATAGTTGAGTCCCATTTCGGTTTTTGCCCTGCCTTTGGAATCATACATCTTTTCCCTCACTGATACCTCATCACTCAGGTACAATGTTGCGGCAACAATCACCCCCAATGAAATTTGCCCCAGAATTTTGAACTTCCCGGCAAGACCCTTTTTATCTTTCAGAAAAACCTTGATATAATCATCTGTAAATCCAATCATTCCCAGCCAAACGGTCGTAATGATCATCAGCAGAATATAAACGTTATCCAACTTGGAAAAAAGCAGTGTAGGCAAAAGGATGGAGGCAAGAATAATTATACCACCCATTGTAGGTGTCCCTTTTTTCTGCATCTGACCTTCAAGTCCAAGATCCCGAATCTCTTCACCAATTTGCTGACGTTGAAGCGTATAAATTACTTTTTTACCAATAATTGTTGAGAATAATAAGGCTGTGATTACTGCCATTGCCGATCGGAACATGATGTAATTGAACATCTGTGCTCCGGGAAAGTCCAGTGATTCAAGGTATTTGAAAAGTGGGATCAGCATATCAGTTAGTTTTGGTTGGTAACGTTAAATATTTCGCGGACAATTTCCCGATCATCAAAATGGTGCTTTACACCTTTAATCTCCTGATAATCTTCGTGTCCCTTTCCGGCAATCAGAATAATGTCGCCCGGTTTAGCCATCATACATGCGGTTCTGATCGCCTCTTTCCGGTTCGTGATGGCCACAACATGTGATGATTTATTCGCGGGTACGCCAATCAACATTTCCGAGATAATCACTTCAGGATCTTCTGATCGGGGATTGTCGGAGGTAAGGATTACTTTGTCGCTGGCTATGGCCGCTTCAAATGCCATCTCTGGTCGTTTCGTCTTGTCGCGGTCACCTCCGGCTCCTACAACGGTAAACAATGTTTCGTTGCCGGTTCGCACTTCGTTAATCGCAGAGAGAACATTTTTAATGGCATCCGGTGAATGGGCATAATCGACAACCGCATATATTCCGGTCGGAGAAATAAAAGTCTCAAACCTTCCGTCAACCGGTTTGAGCATACTTATGATCCGTAATACTTCGTCCTTGTCAGCACCCAGCGAAACTGCTCCGCCATAGACAGCAAGCAGGTTATAGGCATTGAAATTTCCGACAAAATGAGTCCAGACCTCTGTGCCATCAATGTTGATCAGCATTCCGTCGAAATGACTTTCAATCACTTTTACCTTAAAGTCGGCCATCGTTTTCCCGGCATAGGTGAGCTTCAGGGCTGATGTATTCTGAAGCATGAACAGGCCATTCTTATCATCGATATTTGTGATGGCAAATGCTTTAGGACTTAGCTGGTCGAAGAATTTTTTCTTGGCATTGCGGTATTCTGCAAATGTTTTATGATAGTCAAGATGATCGTGGGTAAGATTGGTAAAGATTCCGCCATCGAAATCAATTCCGGCTATCCGGTCCTGATCAATTGCATGGGAACTCACTTCCATAAAACAGTAAGTACAACCGGCTGCCACCATTTCTGCCATGAGTTCCTGAATCTGTAAAGGATCAGGAGTAGTATGTGTTGCATGTGTTTTCTGATCGTCAATATAGTTACAAACAGTTGATAATAAGCCCACCTTATGTCCAAGTTCTTTAAATAACCGATAGAGCAAGGTGGCTGTTGTTGTTTTTCCGTTCGTGCCGGTTATTCCGACTATTTTCATTGATGATGAAGGTTTACTATAGAAATTTGATGCGATCCGGCCCAATGTCAAAGAAGAGTTTATCGTTTTGATCCAGGTAATTGTCTCGTCTGGATTCTCCGGAAGTTGTTCGCAGAGAACGGCCTTTGCGCCATTTGCTATAGCCGAGGAAATGAAGCGATGGCCATCAACTGTTGTACCCGGGAGTGCACCAAACAGAAATCCTCTGCCTACCTTTCTGGAATCAAAGGCAATTCCTTCAATAGCACAATTCCTGTCACCAATTACAGTGATATCGCTTATCCCGTTTAATAATTCAGATAAAATCTTCATTTCCTATAATTTTAACCTAGTTTAAGCACAATACTTTGCCCACGTTGTATTTTTGATCCTGCTCTGAATGATTGCGATTTAACCTTTCCACGACCACGAACCGATACTTTCATTCCGTTATTTTCAAGCAGATAAACCGCATCAGTTGCACCCATCCCTTTTACATTGGGTACCATTCCCTTTTGAACCTCACGATTAGAGAGTTCGAGACCATCTTCATCGGGTTTAGCTTCCACCCATTCGGATTTTGTGAATGCAAATCCATTCAGTATATCCAACTCATCCAGTACATTGGCAATATCTTTCTTCCGTCCGGCTGTAATCCCGGGAATGTCGTTTTCAATTTTGGCAACCGGCAAGTCAATGTCTTCGTCAAGTCCTAATTCATAAGCGTATACATAATCTGAGATTTGCCTGAATACGGGGCCGGCCACTGAACTTCCGTAGAAGTTTGCACCTTTGGGAGCGTTGATCACTACGATACACGAGTATTTTGGATCATCGGCAGGAAAATAACCAACGAATGAGGATTGGTAAATTTTCTGTCCGCCATGGCTATAACCTTCCTTGTTATTGGCGACAAGTGCTGTTCCGGTTTTTCCTGCAATTTTGTAAAACTTTGTCTGCAAAGCTTTTGCTGTTCCATTAGTAAGTACTCCCTCAAGCATGGCACGCGCCATACGCAACGTTTTTGCCGAGCAGATCGACCAAATAAGCCTTTCGGTGCCGATTTTCTCCCTTACATTCCCGTTCTCGGTAATCCCTTTTACGAGGCGCGGTTTCATCATCGTACCGCCGTTAGCTACTGCATTATCACCTTCAATTCATAACCAAATGAAAGCCAGGCCAATGATAGTCCAGACCATAATTTGTCTCCCGGTTTCCGGATGTAAGGTTTAGCCTCACCCTGAATTCCAAGGTTGAGTTCTTCAAGCATTCCAAGTTTTTCGATCCGATTAACAAAGTCTTTCTCTTCTCCGGTATAACTTTGGGTAATCAATTTGGCAAGCCCCACATTCGAAGATAATTCAAAGGCATGTTTTGCCGTAATCTTGCCTGCTCCCGGACCTCCCTTTTTATAATCGCTGTCTTTGATCTCTTCACCCTTGTATTTCCATATCCCTTTCCCTGTATCAACGATGGTTGAGGTGTCAATTTTACCATCTTCGAAAGCAGCCATCAGGGAGGCCAGTTTAAATGTCGATCCTGGTTCGGAACAACCGGCATTCCCAATAGCGTAATTCTGATATCCGCCTATTAATTGACCACCATGGTTTCGTCCGAAATTTGCAATAGCCTTAATATCACCAGTATTTACCTCCATTAGAATAGCTGATCCATATTCTGCCCGCGTCTTCTCCATCTGAAGTTTGAGTGAATAGGTGACCTGATCCTGCATTTTGACATCCAGGGTAGTGATGACATTCTTACCATCTTCCGGATCATCCTTGCTGATAATGAACCAACGTCCCGACATATTTTGCTTGACCGCTACTCCGTCCACACCCTTCAGCTCTTCTTCGAATGATTTTTCAAGTCCAAATGCTCCGGCGTTTCCTGTTGAACCTTCAGTTTCACTTTTAGTCAGCTTACCCAATGTTCGCATCGCAAGGTTTCCCGACGGATAAACCCTTTCGTCTTCCTGTTCAGGCATTAATCCTCCCTTGTTTCTCCCTCTTCGGAGAATAGGAAATTTTTTAATCTCCTGTAATTCAGCATAGGAAACTTTGTGCGGGGTGATCAGAAAATAATGTTTTTGTTGTGCAAAGGCTCTTTTTAGTTCAGCTTTGTAAGTTCCGGCCGATCTGTCTCTAAAAAACCTTGAAAGGCAAATCGCGAGCGAGTCTACATCGTTATAAAAAAATTTGGACAGCCCGGGAGCTCCAAGATCCATTCGTAGTTCATAAAATGGAACAGAGGTTGCCATTGGACTGCCATCTGCGGCACAGATATCGCCACGCCTTGCAGCCAGCGCAAATTCCTTTATATCTAATTTTTGGGCTTCTTTGTCCCATCTGGGCATGTGCTGAATAATGAAAACACGCACAATAATGTAGAGGCAGAACAACACAATGGCGGCATACACCAGTCCAAAACGTGTCAATATTGCTTTTCTGATCTCCATGCTACTCTTTATCTACATATATTTTCCGCGGAGGCTCTTTCGAGGTCTGCAGGTCTAAACCACTTTTTTTAACCCGATCTATAATTACCGACTGGCGGCTAAGCTTCACTACATCGGCAGCGATAGATATTGATTTCGAACGTAATTCGATCAGGCTATCTTCCAGCGCTGTCATTTCGCGAATGACTTTCTCTGACTTGTATCTTACTGAAATATTAGTCAATAGCATCAGGAAGATCATGAACATTAAAATCCTGTTCCGGCGAAACCATTCGCTTTCGAAGAATCTGCCGTTGAGCACTTCCTTAACTGTGACCTTTTTTTTCCTTTTCGCTGCAATCATTACCGTTTTTCTGCAATTCGTAACTTACCACTTCTGGCCCTTGGATTCAGGGCAATCTCCTTTTCACCCGGAGTGATAATTTTCCGGTTGATCAATTCGAATGGCGAAGTGCGGTTGCCAAAAAAATCGTTCTCCTGCACACCATCAATTCTGCCCGAGCGCATAAAGTTTTTCACAATCCGGTCTTCGAGCGAATGGTATGATATCACAACCAATCGACCTCCCGGTTTTAACAGATCGGTTGTACTTTCGAGAAAATCGCGGAGTACACCTATTTCGTTGTTCACTTCAATCCGCAATGCCTGAAAAACCATCGCGAGATATTTTTTCTCAATTTTAGCCGGGACACAAGGCGCTATTATTTCTAAAAACTGATTTGTCGTACTGATCGGCTTATTCGATCTGGCAACAGTAATGAGTGAAACCAGGTGTCTCCAGTTTTTGATCTCTCCGTATTCCTGAAATATTGTCCAAAGTTGAGCCTCATCATATTCATTGATAACCTTTGCTGCATCAAGATCGGCCGACTGATTCATGCGCATATCGAGATTTCCTTCGAAACGGAATGAAAATCCGCGGTCGGGAACGTTAAAATCGTGCGACGACACCCCAAGATCTGCCAGTATTCCATCCACTTTATCGATTTGGTAATAGCGCAGAAAATGACGGATGTATTTAAAATTGTGACGGATGAAGATCAGACGATCGTCATCGGCAAGATTTTCTTTGGCATCAATATCCTGATCGAAGGCAATCAGTTTTCCATCTCCAATTTTTTCAAGGATCTTTTCAGAATGTCCGCCTCCGCCATAAGTCACATCAACATAGATACCGTCGGGTTTAATGTTCAACCCTTCAATACTCTCTTCAAGCAATACTGGCATATGATATTCGTCCATGTGATCAATGTTTTCAGACATTAAAAGTATCCATCGGACCGCCAAGCAACTCCTTGTATAATCTGGCATAGTCTTCATCGCTAAGCCGTGAGGCCTGATGACGTGAAGGTTCCCACAATCTCATCCGCGAACCCTGACCTGTAAATACCGCCTCTTTGGTGATTCCTGCGTATTTAAGCATCTCATCGGGAATATTTAATCGCCCGTTTTCAGCCATGCTTACTTTGACGATCTCCTCGTAATAGCGCGAGAGCATTTTGCTTTGAATAGGATCATCGGGGTTCAACCTGCGGCGTAATTTGTCAACTTTTGCCAGCCATGTAGAATGGGGATAAATATTCAGACACTTGTCATAAACATCTTTTTCGACCACAAACGATAGCTCCAGCGCATCTCCCATTTCCTTTTTAAAGGGAGAGGGCAAAACCACGCGGCCTTTACCATCCAGCGTTACCGGATATATGTTCGAAAATGAAACCATCTGAATATAGCTTACCAATTAGCTTGTAAAAATAATAATTTTACACATCATGACAAATTGTGACACTTTATTACACTAAGAATTTCTCAACATTTTGTTGATAAAATCAGAAAAGGCTGTTTGTAACCTCCCTAATTGTGTTAATAAGTCAGCGTGGGACACTGTTTTCCAATTACAATAAGTCAATAAATAAAAGGAATTTGCAAAAAAAGAGAAATAGTTTGGTTTCATAATACTAATTTAAACAATAATTTAGGAATCAACGGTTTTAGGGATAATTTGCTACTTGCGGCCGGCAGCCGGCTTCTTGTTGACCTCTGTCATGAGAACGTAACTAGCTAATAACCAGGTAAAGACAACATATAACTGGGTAAAGGCTTTAACAACAGCCACTGGTAGCGAGAAGCTTCCCGAAACTTCCGGAGCAGATTCTAAAGATTGTGCAAATTTCACCCTGGCATTAGGAAATAGAACCAAAAATATATTTTACTTTGGGGTAAGAATAAAAACAGCATACAGATATGGAAAATGAAAAGGGCGCATCTCAACTGAAGCCAATAGTTTTAAATGAACTTGTTGCCGAAAAAAATTCCAGACTGGCTGCAAGAATACCAGGATTTGTTTACGGTCTGATTAATAGGTTGCTCCACATAAGAGAGATCAACGAGATTATCAGAAGATACGGCCATCTGAAAGGTATTCCGTTCATTGACGCAGTACTTGAATATTTTGATGTGAAGGTTGAACTTCAGGGCCAGGAGAATCTTCCTGCTTCAGGACAATATATTTTTGCATCGAACCATCCCTTGGGAGGTTTCGACGGTTTGATGCTGATAAAAGCAGTGAATGACCGTATGGGAAAATCGTTGTTCCTGGTCAGGGACGAACTAACCAAAATACCACCGCTTAAGGATCTTTTTATCCCGATCAATAAGTTTGGAGATCAGCGACGATCAGCCAGTCTTATTAACGAGGCCTATGATTCAGATAGTCAAATTCTTATTTTTCCGGCAGGACTAGCTTCACGTAAAATAAAAGGCAAAATCATCGATTTAACATGGCAAAAACATTTTATACAAAAATCAGTTGAGCACCATCGCGATGTTGTTCCGGTTTATATTAGTGGAAAAAACTCCTGGTTTTTCTATTGGCTTGCCAATTTCCGCAAATGGATTGGGATCCGCATTAATATCGAAATGTTCCTGTTATCCGATGAGTTATTCAAAAACAGAGGCAAAACGTTTGTAATCAGTTTCGGGAAACCTATTCACTGGAGCCGTTTCGATCGTACAAAATCGCATGCAGAGTGGGCATGTACAGTGAAAGACATTGTATATGAGCTGACTAATAAATCTAATAAATAACTTTGGGGAGAATAATCACAGCCAATTATTGTTATTTTTGAAGAATCAATTCAAGTGTTTGAAAAAATGAAGGAAATAATTCCTCCCGTGCCGAGGGAGCTGATTGAAGCAGAGCTTACAGTAGGTAAATTTCACCGGAAAACTAACAAGGCCGAAAACGAAATATATATTCTTACTTATCACGATTCACCAAATATTATGCGTGAAATCGGGCGATTAAGAGAGTTGACTTTCCGGTCTGCCGGTGGTGGAGTTGGCGAAGAGGTAGATATTGATCATTACGACACAAGAGAAAAACATCCTTATAAACAGTTGATTGTATGGGATCCAAGTCGACGCGAGATACTGGGCGGTTACAGATATCTCCATTGTGCAGGTCTTCCGCGCGACAAAAATGGTGAAGTTCCATTGGCAACCTCACATCTTTTCCGTTTTTCGGATGAATTTATCGACGATTACCTACCCTATGTAATTGAACTGGGACGCTCATTTGTACAGCCAGATTATCAGTCGAGTAAGGCTGGTGCTAAAGCGCTTTTTGCACTTGATAATCTTTGGGATGGCCTTGGTGCTCTGATGATTGATTATCCGGATATCAAGTATTATTTTGGAAAAGTAACGATGTATACACAATATAATCAGAATGCCCGGAATCTGATCCTCCACTTTTTTGAAAAGTATTTCCCCGATCCCGACGAGTTGGTTCTTCCCAAGAAACCAATGCCTTATAATGCTGATTCAATCCGACTCGCTGAATTATTCTCCGATAAAAGTTATGACGAGGCTTATAAAATTCTTTCGGCTGAGGTTCGAAAACACGGAGAGAACATCCCACCATTAATTAATGCATATATGAGTCTTACCCCATCGATGCGGACATTTGGTACTGTGATCAGTGATGAATTCGGGGATGTTGAGGAGACAGGGATTTTACTCGATATCGACGATATGTACGATACAAAGATCGACCGGCATGTATCAACCTATCTCGAAGAACTCGCTGATAAACAGGGAAATCCCAAAGTAAGATTTCAATAAGCCCGACCCTTGATTCCTTCTATAAAATTTATGAATGAGGTGTTCACTACTTTATTCCCGCCGGGAGTCGGATAATCCCCCGTGAAATACCAGTCACCCAAATCATTGGGACATGCGATGTGAAGATTATCAACGGTCTGGTACACTATTTCAACTTCTGCTTTGCAATCGTCGGGCTTGAGTAATTCAGCGATTTTTGCAGAAATTTGTTCGTCGGTAAATGGTTTGTAAATCTCCTTCACAAAATTGACCATCTCTTCTTTGGGCAAATGTTGTTGCTCCTTGCATTTCCGGTAAACCTCGTCAATAATTTTTGATCGTTTACTCTCTTTGAGCAGAACTATTGCTGCTTCGAAAGCAACAAACTTTCCAAGAATGGCCATATCAATACCGTAACAATCGGGGTAGCGAATTTGTGGTGCTGAGGAAATGATAATTATCTTCTTTGGCTTCAGACGGTCGAGTATCTTCAGAATGCTCTGTTTCAGCGTAGTCCCGCGTACAATTGAATCGTCAATCACAACCAGCGTGTCGGTGTAATTTTTAACAATTCCATAAGTTACATCATAAACATGACCAACAAGGTCGTCGCGGCTCCCATCGTCTGCAATAAAGGTTCGCATCTTAACATCTTTTACAGCAATCTTCTCCATTCGGGGTTGCAGGGAGATGATTTCTTCAATATCGCTGTCACTTATTGCGGTACCCAATGCACGGATTCGTTCTTTTTTCCAACTGATCAACTGAGCCCTTATACCCTCCATCATTCCATAGAAAGCGGTCTCAGCAGTGTTAGGGATATATGAAAAAACAGTTTTTTTAAGATCGTGATTGACTTTTTCAAGAATAATCGGAGCAAGCAGGAATCCCAGTTTTTTACGTTCGAGATAAATATCACGGTCGGATCCACGCGAAAAATAAATCCGTTCGAAAGAGCACGACTTACGGGTTTGAGGAATCCGTACAGGTTCATGTTTTACTGTGCCGTCAGCTTTGATGACCAGCGCATTGCCGGGTTTAATTTCGTTGACCTGTTTCAATCCCACATTCATAACAGTTTGAATGACTGGCCTTTCCGAAGCAACAACAACAATTTCATCGTCAGTATAATAGAACGCAGGCCGAATGCCCCACGGGTCACGGACGACAAATGCATCACCATGTCCGATAATTCCACCTATCGTATACCCGCCATCCCAGTCACGGCTCGCCCGGGATTTTACGGATATCCAGTTTCTCTTCAATAAGTCTTGAAATCTCTTTATTTTTGAATCCTTCGTTTTTGTATTGTCTGAAAAGTAACTCATTTTCTTCATCAATAAAATGACCAACTTTTTCAAGAATCGTTACCGTATCCGTAAAACCTTTGGGGTGTTGTCCCAATCCAACAAGAAGGTCAAATAATTCGTCAACATTGGTCAGATTGAAATTTCCGGCAAGGACCAGACTTCGCGAGCGCCAGTTATTTTGTCGCATCACTGGGTGTGTATATTCAACGCTGTTTCGACCAAAAGTTCCGTACCTCAGATGCCCAAGGTAAACCTCTCCGGCAAACGGGAGATTCTCTTTTGCCCAAACGGGATCGTGGAAACTTTGCGGATAATTAATAGCCGCGTGATTAAACTCTTTGTAGATTTTCCCGAAAACATCTTTGATAGGGTTAGGATCGACAGAGCGGTGGCGAAAAATATACTCCTGTCCGGGAGAAACATTGATTTTTACACCTACCACTCCTGCCCCATCCTGACCCCGGTTGTGCTGCTTCTCCATTAAAAGGTAAAGCTTGTTCACACCATATTGCCAGGTGCCATATTTTAAGCGGTAGTATTCCAGCGGTTTAAGTAATCTGATCAGGGCAATTCCACATTCATGTTTAATTTGTTCGCTCATCCTTAAATTATCCTGATTTAATTGATTGTCGTAATATTTATCAATTCCGGAAAGGCAATCTCGTCAGCCACAATAAAAGCATTGGGATATTGAAATATAAGTGTTTTCTTCAATTTTAATGCCTCGCTTTTGGTTCTGAAATTTCCAACTCTCACAATGAAATCGGGTGATTTGAAAAGGAGATATGTTTTAACGTCGGAATTAGAAGAGAGAAATTCGGTTTTAATCTTTATTGCCTGGGCGTGCGCATTTTCGCCTGAACCGAAATAAATCTGTAGTCTGAAGCCACCCATTGTTCCGCTTTTTTTACTCAGTGCGGCCTCTTGCTTAAGCAAATCGTTAATTTTGGGATCGCTCTGGATATTTAACTTTTCCCAAATCATCAATGAATCTTCAGCATTTGGCTGATCGATTAGCGCTGATCGATTAGCGTTGTCGTTTCGCGAGCTTTAGAAACCCCTGGGATAAGTGCCAACGCAAAAAGCAGGATGATCAATATTTTCATTTTCCTGTATTTTTTTGATCTGCAAATATACGCAAATTCAAATGGACTGAAAACAATGTCGCGGTAGCTATGTTAATTGTTTATTAACTTTAGTATTATGCTGTCTTAAAACAATTTACCATTTTTATTACAGTTGATATTTCTTAAGTTCAGACTAAATTAATTGTCTTTTCTTCCTTATTCCTGAAATGGTGATAACTTTGCCGGAATAATTTTAAAGATCAAAATTCAAATAATTAATGCACGACAAAAAACTCTATATAGAAACCTATGGCTGCCAGATGAATGTGGCAGACAGTGAGGTTGTTGCAGCGGTGATGGGTGAGCGAGGATACACGATGACAGATCATTACAACGATGCAGACACCATCTTAATTAATACCTGCTCCATCCGTGATAATGCCGAACAACGGATCTGGGGAAGGCTCGATTTGTTCAAAAGCATTAAAAAGAAGCGTCCTGGACTACTTATAGGCCTGATTGGTTGTATGGCTGAGCGACTCGGTGACGAACTTCTCACGAAAAAATCGGTCGATTTGGTGGCTGGTCCCGATGCTTATCGCGATCTCCCTTTTCTGATTGATAAAGCCCAGGCAGGCGAAGCAGCAATCAATACCGAATTGACTGTTGATGAGACGTATGATTCAATTATTCCTAAACGAATAGGATCGGGAAAAATATCAGGATTCGTCTCTATCACGCGCGGTTGCAATAATTTTTGCACCTATTGCATTGTTCCATATACGCGTGGTCGCGAACGAAGCCGCGATCCGAAAGATCTGATCAACGAAGTAAATGACCTGCTGAAATCGGGGTATAAAGAGGTGACACTACTGGGACAAAATGTCAACTCCTATAAATGGCACCCCGAAGGTGCGCGAAAGCCCGTGCGTTTTCCCGACTTGCTCGAAATGGTTGCTGTTATTTCACCCGAGTTACGTGTGAGGTTTATCACATCACATCCTAAAGATTTATCCGACAAATTATTGCGAACGATTGCAAAATATCCCAATATTTGCCGTCATATCCATTTACCGGTTCAATCGGGAAGCAGTATCATCCTTAAGAAGATGAATCGCAAGTACGATCGTGAATGGTACCTCGACCGTATCAGGGCAATCCGGGAAATAGTTCCCGGATGCGGTATCACAAGTGATGTTTTTTGCGGTTTTTGTACCGAAACAGAAGAAGATCATCTACAGACTCTTTCGCTGATGGAACAGGTGCAGTTTGATACTTCATTCATGTTTAAGTTCTCGATGCGACCCGGAACTTATGCGCACACTCATTTCGAAGACGATGTACCTGAGGAGATTAAATCTCGGAGGCTTGAAGAGATTATCACGCTCCAAAGTCGGCTTTCGGTCGAAAGTAACCGGCGCGATATCGGAAAGACTTTTGAGGTGCTGGCTGAAGGGGTCTCAAAAAAGAAGAAAAGCGAATTTTTCGGCAGAAGCTCTCAAAACAAACTTGTTGTATTTCCGAATAAGGATCTTAAATTTGGTGATTATGTGAAAGTTGTGATTAAAGACTGCACTCAGACAACGCTAATTGGGGAGGTTGTTGAAAGGATTGATTGTCCACAAGAGTGAATATTAAATCCACTTCTAAATGTAATTAAAAAACAATATTTGGCTAAAGCCCTTGATATCTGTATTTTTGAATTACCACGGCCTTAAGGCCGTGGTAATTGATAATCAAAATTTACTGGACTTTAGTCCAAATGATTTGATAAAATATGAACACTATATAAATCTAAATATGAGCAATTTAGTAAATGATTTCCGCGCTTATCGCGAGAAGATGAACAAGAAGATTCTGGCGTCCGATAATAAGGTAATGAAGCGGATTTACAATATTGATACGAATACCTACATGGATGGGGCGCTTACATCCAAAACAAAGGAAATGCTCGGATTGGTCAGTTCGATGGTTCTACGGTGCGACGACTGTGTCAAATATCACCTTGAAAAGTGCCATGAACTTAGTGTGACGACCGAAGAACTTTTCGAGATTTTTTCAGTTGCCAATCTTGTAGGCGGGACAATTGTGATTCCACACACGCGTCGTGCGCTAGAATATTGGGAAGCACTTCAGAAGGAGAAGTGAAGAGTGAAAAACGGAAAGTGAAAAAATACAATGGTATCCATAAGAACCCTTGAACTTCTGGCACCGGCAAAAAATCTGATCTGTGGTCGTGCTGCGATTGCTCACGGAGCAGATGCCATTTACATAGGTGGTCCAAAATTTGGTGCCCGCGAAGATGCCGGTAACTCTTTACAGGATATTGAAAAACTGGTGTCAGAGGCTCAGATTTTTGGGGTAAATGTGTATGTCGCATTGAATACAATTTTGTACGACAGCGAATTGGAAGATGCAAGGCAACAAATCAAAAACTTGTATGAAATTGGTGTTGATGCCTTGATCATTCAGGATATGGGTATCCTCGAAATGGACCTGCCGCCTATCCCGCTTCACGCAAGTACCCAGCTTCACAACTACCTTCCCGAACAAATAAAGTTTCTGGAAGCAGTTCATTTTAAACGTGCCGTGCTGGCCCGTGAACTTAATCTTGAACAGATCCGGGATATCCGAAGCCAAACCTCCATCGAATTGGAAGCTTTTATTCACGGATCACTTTGTGTAAGTTTTAGCGGACGTTGTTACCTGAGCCATGCAATTGGCGGACGTAGCGCAAACCGCGGAGCATGTGCCCAACCTTGCCGGAAACGATATACTCTTTATGATGCAGAAAGAAAGGTAATTACGGCCGATCAGCATCTTCTGTCGCTGAAAGATCTCAATCATTCGAACTCAATCAAGGAACTTGCCGAAGCCGGTATACAGTCTTTTAAGATTGAAGGACGACTAAAAGAGGTCGATTATGTGAAAAACATCACCGCTTTTTACCGAAAGAAGATTGATGCTTTTCTTGAAGACCAGCCTGAATTTAAGGCGGCATCAGCAGGGAAAATTTCACTCAATTTTGAGGCCAACCCTACGAAGTCTTTCAATCGCGGTGCAACAGACTATTTCTTACATGGCAGATCAAAGGAGATAGTTTCTTTCGAATCGCCAAAATTTTTGGGTGAAGCGGTCGGCGAAGTGACAAAAGTATCCACGAAATATTTTGAACTCGAAACAGCGCTTGAAATCGCGAACAACGACGGGCTCGTGTTTATTGCTCATTCAGGCGAAAGTATTGGCATTAAGGTGAATGTAGCAGAAAGAGACCGTATCTTTCCCGATAAAATGAACGGAATCTTTCCCGGAGCCAGGGTCTATCGAAATTACGATCATCTTTTTCATCAGCAGCTCAAAGCTGATCTTACAGTAAGAAAGATTACCCTGAATATTGAAATTGCTGAGTCTGACGATGGATTTGAACTTACTGCCCTGGATGAATCGGGGATTGTAGTCTCTACTGAGTACTTTATTCCGAAAAATCCATCGCGTGATCCTCAAAAATCCAAAGAGACAATCATTCATCAACTGACAAAATCAGGAGACACTCCGTTTTTTGTCGCAGGAATCAAAACCAACGGAACTGAAAAATTCTTTTTCCAGGCTTCGGTACTGAATGCAATGCGACGCGATCTGCTTGATCGGATCATGGAAGCCCGAAAGAAAAAATCCGGAAATCAGATTATTCATGAACCCAATAATTTTCCATACCCATCAAAGGAAATTGGCTACGAAGGAAATATCAGTAACCGGCTTGCCCTGCAGTTTTATAAGCGCCACGGTGTCGATAACCCGGAGATGGCTTTTGAAAAGCAGTCAGAACCACATGGAAAAACAGTGATGACAACAAAGCACTGCCTGAAGTTTCAAATGGGATTCTGTCCAAAATACGGCGGGAAGAAACCATTGAATTTCAATGAACCGTTTTATCTGAACGATGGAGTAAATGAACTCCGGCTTGATTTTGATTGTCTTCAGTGTGTGATGAAAGTGGTTTATTGATAATTCGGCGATTTGATAATTCGGCAATGAGAAAATGGTGTGTTGTGTAAATAAGTTAATAGGCTAAGTTGGAATCGAATAGTTATTCTGAGCATGCCCTGTCAGGGCAGAATATGAATAACCCCGGGTGAGCGATCCCGTGAGGAACGAATCGGGAGAGCATAACCCGGGGAAAGAAATAGAAAACAGATAAAGGCGCAACCACAAAAGCAAATTAAAACAGATTGCTGTATGCGCCGCAAATTGAAATTTCTGAAATGAACCTAAAATTGTTCAGAATGATTGCCGAGGGGGAGCACCAGCGGCAGGATTTTAAATATTGTATCAACGATTCGCGAAAAATCGCGCGGTCCATGGTATCATTTGCTAACACTGATGGCGGTCGTTTGTTGCTGGGAATCAGAGATAACGGTTCAGTGGCTGGTGTACAATCCGACGAGGAGTATTATATGGCCGAAGCAGCAGCTAAACTCTATAGTAAACCTCCGATCAATTTTCAAACGCATCAATGGTTGATCGAAGGCAAGAGTGTGCTCGAAATCAATATTCAAAAAAGTGATGAAACTCCCCATTTAGCTCAGAATGAAGAGGGTAAATGGCTTGTTTATATCCGAAAAGATGACCAGAATATCGTTGCTCCCGGAATTCTGCTTAAAGTCTGGGAGCAGCAAAAGAGTCCCCAGGGCGTTCATATCCGGTTTTCAGACGAGGAAAAACGATTGTTTTCACTTCTTGAATCGAATCAATATCTCTCCCTTAATCAGTTTTCGCGTCAGGCAAAACTTCCGCGCCAGAAGGGAGAAAAGTTACTGGTTAAGCTGATTGTTGTTGGTGTTGTAGGGATGGAAATAAACGGTACCGGAACCCGCTTTTTTCTTCGGGATGATTTTGAACTTCTCAATGTAACCATTTAATTATTTCTGAGTAATATTACCAATCTGGTAACTATTTACTATCTTTGTATAATTTATTTTCTACTTTATGAGGGTAGTTGCAAAGAAGGTACTTAGAGAATTTTGGGAGAATCAATCTGATTCTAAGGAGCAATTAAAGACGTGGTATAAAGAAGCTTCAAAAGCTATTTGGACCTCTCCTTTTGATATCAAATCCGAATTTCCAAAGGCGAGTATTTTAAAAAGTGGAAGAGTAATTTTTAATATATGCGGAAATAAATATAGATTAATCGTCCAAATAAACTACCAAAGAAGTTGGGTTTTTATTAGATTCATTGGAACACATGGAGAATATGATAAAATTGATGCAGATAAAATTTAAAACATGGACATAAAAGTAATAAAAACGGAAGAAGAATATTGTCAAGCTCTGAAAAGACTGGAAGCCGTATTTGATTCGCCTGCAGATTCACCTGAAGGTGATGAAGCAGAGATACTTGCGATTCTGATTGAAAAATATGAAGATGAATACTATCCAATTGAAGCACCAGATCCTATCGAAGCAATTAAATTTAGGATGGAGCAAATGAATTTGGATAATCAGGATTTGGCGGAAATAATTGGATACAAAAGTCGGGTTTCAGAAATATTCAATCGAAAAAGGAAATTGAATCTTAAAATGATCAGAAACCTTCATGAAAAATTGAAGATTCCTTACGAATCCTTAATTAAAGACTATTAATTGTTTCTTTTATAAGATTATGGAGATTTTCTTTACAGCCGAAGCATGGATTGCATTACTCACGCTGACATTTCTCGAAATTGTTCTAGGAGTTGACAATGTCATCTTTATTTCAATTGTCACCAATAAACTTCCTAAAGAAAAACGTCAGTATGCAAGGCGGTTAGGGTTAAGTATTGCACTTATATTCAGGATACTTCTTTTAACAATTATCTCCTGGATGACCAAAAGCATGATTGAACCCCTTTTTACGGTGTTCAATCTGGGGTTCAGTATTCGCGAACTGATTCTGATGGCTGGTGGTCTGTTTTTACTGGCAAAGAGTACTTCGGAGATTCATGCAAAAATGGAGAATATGCACGAAGCGGGTAAGTCGGGTGGCGGTGCAGTATTGTCGAAAGTGATCATTCAGGTTGTCATGCTCGATATTGTCTTTTCTTTCGATTCTATCTTAACAGCAGTGGGACTGACGCGTCAGCTTTCCATTATGATTCTCGCCGTGGTTATCTCCTTGTTTATCATGATTTTCTTCGCAGACAAAATCAGTAAGTTCATTGCTCATCATCCTACGCTTGAGATTCTGGCACTCTCGTTTTTGATTCTGATTGGATTTATGCTTGTGCTCGAAGGTTTTCATGTTGAGGTGCCCAAAGGGTATATTTACTTCGCCGTATTTTTCTCACTGCTCGTCGAAATGGTCAATATGCGCATTCAAAAGAAGCATAATCCTGTTGTTCTTAACCAAAGTCTGGAGGCGGGCCTTATTGATCAGAAAGATAAGAAGAAAAGGATCGTATTGAAAAAACCGACCTTGCCAAAAAAATGATGAAACTTTTGAATTTGCACCAATAAATATTGATTATCTGACAGATAAATATAAAAGGCCGGATTAAATCCGACCTTTTATATTTATCTATTCAGAGGAATTTTACTCTTTACTAAACGCAGCATCGAACGCTAATGTGCTTGGAGAGAAGTCTTTCTTTTTCACATATTCGCACGATTCGGCTGCACCCATTTCGCGGTCCATGCCGCTGTCTTCCCATTCAACTGAAAGTGGTCCTGTGTATTGAATGTCGTTCAAAGCACGGATGATTTTTTCAAAATCAATCTTTCCGCGTCCCACACTTCTGAAATTCCAGAATCGACGGTTATCTCCAAAATCGGTATGACCACCAAATACGCCGATTGTTCCGGGATGGTCGTTCCACGTGACATCTTTCATATGAACATGGAATATCCGGTCGCTGAATTCGTATATAAATCTCACATAATCGACACCCTGATAGCCAAAATGACTCGGATCGAAGTTGAATCCAAAAGCAGGATGGTTATTTACTGCTTTAAGCGCCCTTTTTGCGGTTTCAATATCAAAAGCAATCTCGGTTGGATGTACCTCAAGCGCATATTTTATCCCCATTTCCTGGTAAGCATCAAGAATCGGAATCCATCGTTTGGCGAAATCCTTATATCCCTCTTCGATTGTCTCCTGTGATACTGAAGGGAAAGAATAAAGATACGGCCAGATTGAACTTCCCGTGAATCCGTTAACGACTTTTAATCCAAGACGCTTTGCTACTCTGCCTGTTTCGATAATATCCAATGCAGCTCGTTGACGTATTCCTTCAGGTTCTCCGTCGCCCCAGATTGCCGCAGACAGCATTCCTTTGTGACGCGAATCGGGATTGTCGCAAACAGCTTGTCCGACAAGGTGTGTTGAAATAGAAAATAGCTGAAGATCATATTTTTTCAGCAATGCAAGTTTCGCATCGCAATAAGCCTGATCGGCTCTATCAACTTCGATATGGTCGCCCCAGCAGGCTAATTCCAAACCGTCGTATCCGAATGATTTGGCTTTTTGCGCAACTGTTTCAAGTGTCAGATCGGCCCATTGGCCTGTAAAAAGTGTTACTGGTCTTTTCATCTTATTATATGTTTTAAATTATTTTCAAATTCTATAAGGCAGTATCGCTATGTAAGTAAATTTCTTGGTGAACCTTAGTGTCCTGGTGACTTTGTGGCAGGAAAAATAGCCACTAAGACACAAAAACACAAAGGATTCACTTAGTTTTTTAAAAATATATAAACTACTCAGCAAATTTCACCCATTTCTGTTGGTCATTGTACCCTGCTTCTACTACAGCATCAATAAATTGCATTCCCCTGATCCCATCTTCAACAGTGGGGAAGTCGAGCCATTCGGCTTTTGGTGTTTCACCGTTCATTTTTGCGCGGACCGTTAATGAAAAATTGCGGTAAATATTGGCAAAAGCTTCCAAATAACCTTCGGGATGACCTCCCGGTGTTCGCGTGTTGTGTTTGGCAATATCGCTCATATAACCATTTCCTACGCGAACAATTTCAGTAGGTTTATCACTCCATTTGACCAATAGGGTATTCGGTTCATGTTGTAACCACTCCAAGCCTCCCTTGTCGCCATAAACTCTTAATTTTATAGCATTCTCTTCGCCTGCTGCAATTTGTGATGCCATTAATACCCCTTTGGCGCCATTGTTGAACCGGAGAAAAGCAGCACCGTCATCGTCGAGCAAACGACCTGGAACAAATACGTTGAGTTCAGCGCAAATTTCAACCGTTTTAAGTCCCGTGACATATTCGGCCAGATGGTGTGCATGAGTTCCAATATCGCCCATACAACCGGCCTTACCGGAACGTTTCGGGTCCGTACGCCACGATGCCTGCGCATTTCCTGTATCTTCGAGTTTTGAAGAGAGCCATCCTTGCGGATATTCGACAAAGACTTTTCTTATTTTACCAAAATCACCGCGTCGTACACGTTCGCGAGCCTCTTTGACAGCAGGATATCCAGAGTAAGTATGTGTGAGTGCAAGTGTAAGTCCGGTCTCCAGAATTTTTGCTTTTAATTTTTTGGCTTCATCAAGTGTAAAGGTGATTGGTTTATCGATCACAACATTAAATCCGTTTTCGAGTGCCATGATGGCTGGTTCGAAGTGTGCAAAATTTGGCGTTACGATGGTCACGAAATCCATTCTGACACCTTCCGGCAATTTTACTTCATTTTCAAACATCTCTTTATAGGTCTGATAAACACGGTTGTCGGGTAGAAAATAGGATTTTCCTGATGAAATAGAAATCTCAGGATTGACACTAAAACAACCGCAAACCAGTTCGATCTGGTTATCCATAAAAGCTGCAAGACGGTGGATTGCACCAATGAAGGCATCGCTTCCTCCACCTACCATTCCCATACGTAATTTTCTATTCATGATTTTTTATTTGGTAATGTTAAGCTTTATTAATTGGCATTAAAGTTACAAACAAAACTTTAATGAAGCAGCTTCACAAACAATAATTATATGGTGAAAAAATCATTTAAATTATTGCGCAGTTGCTGAGAAGTTGATTGAATGATGTTATTTTCGCAGACTAAATACAGACAATAATAATGGGCTCTAAAAAGCGAAAACCTTTGATACGACATTTGATCAATACCCTTATGGCTATTATAATTCTATCTGTTGGATATGTTTGTTATACAATTGTTTATGATCTCAGGGTGCGTTTCATTAACCGTTCCGAGCTTAATGATCTTGCCAGCAAAAATAAAGAATATGAAGCGCGATTTGAGCACTTTGTAAATGATATTGAAAAAGAATCAGGTTGGAAAGTAAGGATTATTAGTGGATTACGGTCAAGAGATGAACAAATTCAATTGAAACGGGATAATCCGCAAAATGCTCCCGTAAACAAAAGCCGCCATGTACTGGGTCGCGCCATTGATATTAATCTTTATAAGCGCGAAGGAATTTTCACGATATGGTTGAAAAAGTTTAGTTCAAAAGCTTCCTGGCAAAAAACAGGTGTTCCGACTATTGCATTACGATATCACCTTTTATGGGGCGGAACATATAAGTATTACCATGATCCGGTTCATTTTGAGATAAACTAAATCATTTTGATCCCTTAATTCGAAGAAGCGCTACTGGCTATTGGCTGCTGGCATCGTTTCCGGTAATTGATTGTTTGTTTAATCCTGAAAAAGCAAGTTGCGAGTCGCCAATAGCCAGCAGCCAATAAAAAAACCCCGCTACTTTTCGGTAACGGGGTTTTCGGTTTTCGTATAACTTATAAAGCTTACGCTTTTTTCGCTTTTGGCTCTTCTTTCTTTTGTTCTTTTTTTGCCTCTTTCGCTTTACCAGGAACCGGAACGACATAACCGCTCATGTCGACTTTACCAATTTCAAGTTTTGCTGGAAGGTAGCTCAGGCCTGAGTTACTGACTTCATCCCAGGTTACTGCAGCACCCGAGTAAGCTGATTCGCGTCCCATAACTGCTGTCAGACATGATATTGCGGTTTCCTCAGCCTGATTAATGGGACTATTTGCCCTGATATGGTTCACAAAATCGACATGTTCAAGTACATATGGATTTGTTTGTTTAAAATCGGCCTTTTCTTTTTCTTTATCGTATTTCCAAAGAACATTCCCCTGCAGATCTACAATTTCCATATCATTGCCCGCGCTTCCGCTCCATGATCCTTTGGTTCCCTGGATGTGCTCTGATACATTGTTTGCGCATCCGTCAATCTGACGGCACATGCTGTGAACATGAACACCACCTTCGTATTCGAAATCAACACTGAACATATCGTACTGGTCACCCGATAACCTGCGTTGTTTTGCACCAAATCCTACAGCTTTTACCGGTTTTTTGCCTAAGAACCAGGTTACTACGTCGAGGTTATGCACATGTTGCTCTACAATATGATCTCCTGAAAGCCATTTCCAGTTCACCCAGTCGCGAACCATGAATTCCATATCGGTCCATTCGGGTTTACGTTCCCTGTACCATAACATGGATTGATTCCAGTACACATTTGCTGACACAATATCTCCGATCAAACCGCTTTGGATTAGTTTAAAACTTTCAACATAGCTTCTTTGGTGGCGCCGTTGTGTGCCTGTAACAACGCAAAGTCCTTGTGATGCCGCTTTTTTCGCGGTAGCCATAATCGAACGCGCACCTACCGGATCAACACAAATCGGTTTTTCCATAAATACATGTTTACCTGCTTCTACAGCTGCTTCGAAATGGATTGGACGAAATACAGGCGGAGTAGCGATAATCACGAGATCAACACCGGCTGCGATTACATTTTTATAATTATCGAATCCAGTAAAGCACATGTTATCGGGAACTTCAACTTTATATTTCTCCTTAAGACCTTTTCGGCAATCGTCTATACGATCCTGAAACAAATCTCCCAGGGCTACTATCTGAAGATTGGAGGCTGCATCTAAAAAATTCTGAACTGCTCCCGAGCCGCGGCCACCACAACCGATAACACCTGCTTTCAAAAGTTTCCCATCATTCGCTTTATCAACAAGGTTTGGAATATAAGCGCCTGAAAGCGACTGTATAGGAACTAATTTCGGAGTTCCGGCAGCACACGATGCAAATACGGCACCTGCACCCATAGTACCAACAGCACCAACTACTGCTGTTGTCGTAAAAAAATCTCTCCTGCTTAACAAATTTTTTTTAGTCATGACTTTTGTGTTTAAATGGATTATTATCTATCTAAAAAGTTTATTTAATAACTATTGAACTATCTGGTTCACAGACAACCCTGAATCCAATCCCTTTAATATCTGAATACCACCAGATACTTTTAGGTTGTTGCGGGTCGGTTTTCAGCCACTCGGTTGTCTGCGTAAAACCTCTGGACGCTGACCGGAGGTCTTTTGCATCAAAGGCGTAATTCCCTCCACGAATGACGTATTCCTCGCCCGATTCCGGTCCTTTTGGATTGCTGACAGTTGTCCCCGTTTTGGAATAGGCGTTTTCGGCATAAAAATCTGAGCAATACTCAAGTACATTGCCTTGCATATTTTTCAGTCCAAACGGATTCGCTTTTACAAATCCGGGTTCCTGTGTTTTACCCGTCGAATTAAGTGTGTAAACCACATATCGGCTGATCAATGAAGTGTCGGCTCCAAATATTTCACTACGGAATCCCCTTTGTGATAAACGTTTAGGATCGCCAGGGAAGAAATATGGAGTTTCGCTGCCTGCCCTGCAAGCATATTCCCATTCTGCTTCAGTAGGTAGCCTGTAATGTTTCCCGGTTACTTTTGACAGCCACTGGCAATAGGTGCTTGCGGAATAGTGTGTCATAGTAATGGCCGGACGTTTTCCACTTCCCCATCCCTGATCCGGAATACCGAAAGGCGGAGTAGGTCCTGTTACCGCATCCGGAGAATTGGCATTGTGCGCTATCACTTCATTGGGATCAACGCGTCCTTCCGACATTGTTGACGCAAAGAAGGTCCAAAATTCGTCCCAGCTAACTTCAACTTCACCCATAAAGAATGGTGAAACTGTCACATTACGAACAGGTCCCTCATTGCTTTGGTGGAAAGGCTCTTTTTCGGGACTTCCCATTTTAAACGTTCCCCCTTTTATAGCAACCATATTAAACGCGACTGCACTATTCGGGATGAATTCCTTATAGTTTTCAAAGGTAGTAACCGTTGCAGGAGTGGTGTATATATTTTGTGATGAAACGCTGGTGACTGGTACACCGGTCATTTTTCCGTGCTTGTAATTGGGATTGTAATGACCTACATCAAGGTGACAATTAATACATTGAATATTCAGTTTTTCGGCATTTTTTTCATAGTAGAGATGGGCTGTGCCTCCTTCGGCAGAAAGTCCTTTAGAGAACAAATTCTGATGACACTTTAAACACGATTCGTTATAAACAATTTTTACGGCATGTTCAAGAAGTCGCTTGTTTTCCCAGTTAAATGAGGCGCTGTCCTTAAAATAATAACCATAGATATCCTTCAACCCGGTTCCTGCTTTTGTAAATATATAGCGGTAATTCTCGTTTGGTGGCAAATGGCATTCTATGCAATGAATTTTGACACCACTTGGATTGTAAAAGTGAGTTGATTTTTTCCACGCAGCATCAGCATCGGGGTGAATATGACACGATTGACAATATTCGTCGGTGGAAGTAATATGTAATGCTTTATAACTGACAAATAACAGAATTGCACAAACAAACAATCCGGTAAAAAAAACGTACCAGGACCATTTGGAAAATCTAAACTTTTTGATCATAAAATAAAGAAAGAGGTTATCCGTAAATTAGTTGCTCTATGGCGCCAAATATAACGAAATAATGCCGGAACAGACGGAAACATAAATCTGGATTGATTCTTAATTGCAAGAAATAATCACTTTGAAAAAAACATTTTTACTGCAATTATGACAAGAAATACACTGAAGATTTTTCTCATTGCATTTTCCGGAATTTCGAGTGCAATTTTTGAAGTAAAGTAGCTGCCGACCATAAAAGCAACTGCAAGTATTAAAGCGTATTTCAGGTTCACCTGACCTGCCTTATAATAATTATATGCCGCAAACAATCCTATTGGGGGTAACATAACCGCCAAACTTGTTCCTATTGCTTCATGCTGGTTAAGGCCAACAAAATAAACTAATGATGGGATAAGTATCAAACCACCGCCAATTCCTAACATTCCTCCTAATGCCCCGGTTATCAAACCAATTATAACTAATGCCAATAATGTATTAATGCTCATGGGATTGAAATTAGTAAAAGTTAAAAATTAAAAGATTAATTCTCTTGCAAAGATATTTCTAAACATTGATTATCTTTTATTTGGGATGAAAAAACCTACAAATTAACATGCAGGTTAAGCAAACTTATTGCATCCAGTTTATTTGTCTGAATATAATTGGGTTTTAATCCTTGTAAGCCAGTATCCCGATTTGCGGTGGTTTTTGAAATCCATTTATTTCAATCATTGCCTTGATATTTTGGGCACGCTGTTCAAACTCCAGTCCTTTGGGAAGATAGGTCGCATTACTGACAAAATCATCAAGTTTGCGGAAAAACTGCCAGATCTTTTCGTGTGAATAGATGATGGGCAGATCCTCTGAGATGACAACAACAGCTGGCTCGAGCGAACTCTCACTGATGATCTCCATGAGTTCATCCTTTGTATAGATCTTCCGGTGATATCCACCCGCCGATGTGTCAATTTCTGCTTTCAACGAATGATATTCGAAATGAGCCTGTTGTGCAGGATTCAAGTTTTCATTAATCATTTCGTTGATAACCAATAGCCCACCTGGAACAAGAATGCGCAGCATACTTTGAATTGCCTTTACCGGATTATCGAAGTGGTGAAGTGAATTGGATACCGCGATCGTATCGAAATAGTTATCTTCAAACGGGAGCTTCCTGACATTTCCCTGCATGAGGTCAACATTCTGCATCCCCATTTTTCGTCTGGCTATCTTCAGATTTTCCGAGTTAATATCGAGCCCCGTAGCAGAGTCGAACGAACTAAACGAATCGAGCAGGTATAACAGAAAATCCCCCTCGCCTGTCGCCACATCGAGTAAATGTCCGGCATTGATCCGTTTCAGATATTTCTGCAATTCGCTGAGCTGATACATCCTGAAAAGATGAAAAAATTTGATGATTGAGTTTATTTTACCTCAAAAGCCGTGGTTCCAATATTTCTTTCATCGGCAAATACATCAACCGTATATTTTCCTGGAATCAGCGGAGATTCGGCTGTGTTGTCCCAATATATGCTAACCGGAAGATCGTTTCCTTCATATTCCACTTCACGCATGACCGAAAACGGAATTTTAGTGTCTTCAAACTTGAAAATGTCTTTTTCAGACTTCATGAGTAAAATCTGGTCCGGCCGTTGAATTCTAACATAGACGTTTTTAGCCCCACGTTTAGCAGTTTGGTTTCTGCTTAAGATGAAATCAATTTTTACTTTCTCTATTTTACTGGCTTTGACCTGCTCTTTCCCTTTGGCGGTGATACCGACTGCGCTGAGGTCACTTGCCTCCAGCTGTGCAGCCAACGTAACCGTCTGCTCCAGTTTTTTCTTTTCCTCCTCCAATTGCTGATTGACTGATCTGACTTCAGTTACTTCCTGTTTAACGTTCACATTTTCAGTCATTAAACGTTGGTTTTTCTGGTTGAGACTGTCGATCTGGACGATATAATCGCGCATAATGTCACGCAAAGTGGTAACTTCCTGCCGGTATTTTGCAATCTGCTGATAGCTTACATTTTTTACCTGCTCAACTTCCGATAGCAGTTCTTTTACTTTTGTCTGGGCAGAACTGATGGTCTGATTTAATGAATCATTTTCAGAACGCATTGAATTATATCCGGTTACCATCTTTGATAGTTCTGAAGCTATAGAATCTTTTTCAGCCCTGATTAAGGCTGCATCAGTCTGATACGAACTTCTTTGCCAGAAATAGAGGACGGCAAGAACAATGATTATAAAAGATAAAATAATGACAATCAGATTATTCCTTTTGTCTTTCGATGTATTCATTTCCCGGTTTTCCATAACAAATTTGCCTTATCAATACACGTTTTAGTAGGGCAAATGTAGAGATAATTTGTAGCTTATCAAAAGAGAAAGAACTCCGGTTGGCCGCTAGAGTGATACGAAATAGTGTATTGCTAATTATAAACAATTTGGAGTCACAGAGCGTTTAACGTAAAAACTAGCAGAATGGACCTGGCAGATATTAGAAATTACTACCGACTCAAAATGTTGGACGAGAATAAGATCAATCGCTTTCCCCTGCAACAGTTCGAAATGTGGCTCAATGAAGCAATTGAATCAAAGGTAAATGAACCCACTGCCATGGCGCTTGCAACGGCAACTCCCAATGGCATCCCTTCATCAAGGATTGTGCTATTAAAAGCTTTTTCGGATCAGGGATTTGGTTTCTTTACAAATTACTTAAGTCGGAAAGGTGAAGAAATAGCCTTAAATCAACAGGTTGCATTGCTATTTCATTGGCCTGAACTTGAAAGACAGGTCAGAATAGAAGGTTTAGCGATAAAAACTTCGGATAGCACATCGGATAATTATTTTAACAGCCGACCCTATGATAGCCGGTTGAGTGCCGTTATTTCCAATCAAAGTAAGGAAGTTCCCGACCGGGCATATCTTGAAAAACTTTGGGAAGTACAACAGCACCAATCAATTGAAAATATGGTGACCCGACCATCCTACTGGGGAGGTTATCTTGTGGAACCTCAACGGATTGAATTTTGGCAAGGTCGTCCCAACCGGCTTCACGACCGGATTTTATTTTGCCGTAAAGGGGCTGGTTGGGTAATTTCGAGGCTGGCTCCCTGAAAATCAAAGTGCCAGAGCTTCAAACCCTGGCACTTTGTAGCCTCACCGCGACTCGAACGCGAATCTAAAGTTTAGGAAACTTCCATTCTATCCCTTGAACTATGAGGCCGGAAATATTTTGCAGTGCAAAAGTAATCTTTTTCCTAATCTGGCCAAAAGGCATTTGGAGTGGAAGCTAACTGTTAATGATTATTTCCGACTGGTACACTTTTCAGTTTTTTGGCAGCCGCCTTCAGTACTTCATCGGGTTTGGCAAAGCATATTCTAATAAGTTGATTTTTAGTTTTTTCGTGTTGAAAAGCAGAGAATGGCACAGTAGCGACACCGTACTCACGAATGAGTCTTGTCGCAAATTCAATATCCGATTCGTCAGATATCTTACTAAAATCTAAAATCTGATAAAAGGTCGATTGGATTGGAACCAGTACAAAATTGCTCCCTTCCAATAATTTAATAAACAGATCGCGTTTGCTATGGTACGTTTCACAAATAGCTTCGAAATCGGGGCCATCCTGTAAAAACTCAGCCAGTGCAAACTGCGCAGGAGTATTTACGCTAAATCCCTGAAACTGCTGGATTTTTCTGAATTCAGACATTAATTTTTCTGGACCATAGATATATCCAATACCCCACCCGGTGATATTGAAAACCGGACCAAAACTTGACACGATTAAGCTTTTGGATGCAAGTTCCGGAATAGAAGCGAGACTATGGAATTTCAGGTCGTCAAAAACAATATGATCAAAAACTTCATTGCTCAGAATAACCAGTTTAGTCCCGTTTGTCAACCTTTTAAGCTGGACGATATCTTCTTCACTGAAAATCCTTCCAATAGGATTTTGCGGATTATTGATGATGATCATTTTGGTCTTCGAAGTAACCAATTTTTTCACCTCTTCCCAGTCGATCCGGAAATCCGGCATTTTCAGGTTGACAAAAATAGGACGACCGCCATTCAATTCTATAAAAGGGGCATACGACTCCTGAATCGGTTCGAAAATAAGCGCCTCGTCACCCTCTTTTACGAAAGTACTGATGGCGGTTGTCATTGCCTGTGCCGGTCCGGCAGTGATCGTAATATCTGTTTCCGGGTTGAATAAAGTGTTGTTCTGCTGGTTTACAAGATTGATAATTTGCTCTCTCAATTGTTCTACTCCTTCGGCAGGAGAATAATCATTATTGCCGAGTCTCATATTTTTACTCACCAAATCAATTAACTTTTCCGGACAGACAAGATTGGACATGGGAATTGCTAAATCGATTGCATGAACCTCTTCGGCCATTCCGAGAATCGTCGTAAAGGCATTTTTCTTCGAAGTTGGGATTTTTGATGAAACCATTTTATTTAATCAGTTGCTATCTGCAAAAGTAACAATATTTTTTATCGTACAATTCAGATTTTAATATTCAGAATCATCAACCTGCCTAATTATTATTTGAAAATTAATATGCTACTGTTAATGAAGCATTTCCCTTAATATTTCCAGTGATTTTAAATTAAGTTTATTTCCAAGGTGGAGACCGTAATATTCGAGAATGAAATCAAGCCAGGTGTTCCGTAATCCCTTATCTGGCTTGAATTCAGATAGATTTTGATAGTTCATTTTAATTAATTGGGCGAGTATCTCACTTTCCCGATTTTTTAAAAACCATGGGTGAGTGGGCGGCGATAAAACAAAATTTCCGGCGACCATATCGAAAAACTGATTCGACGAAGTAAAGTTGTTTGCCGGAGCAAATCCAAGAAACCGGGTGAGCTGAATTAAAAATAGAAGATGATAGTTGTTCACACCATCCTCCAGTAAATCAAGCACCTGAATAGATTGAAAAAGAAATTCAAATAAATCGGGTCGCGATTCCTCTTCACGCAGAACCTTTTCTAAAAGTTCGGCCAAAAAGAGCGCCAGTGATGATTTGACTATCCCAAAAGGTATTGATCCGAATGGCGATATATTTTTGACCTCCTTCACTCTTTGCAATTCTCTTCCCGGTTTATAGTCGACTTCCATCTCCAGAAGGAATAGTTGTTTAAGCAGATTACCTTTAACCGACGATTTTTTCCCGTGAGTCCCCTGCATAATAAACGACATCCTGCCAAACGCCTCGGTGTAAATGGTTGTAATCATTGCCGTATCACCATATTTAAGGCTGCGTAGTACTATTCCGCGGGTTTTTTGTTGCATGGTTCAATGGATGAAAAGAAGTTTTATAACGCGCGACTCGTTTCCTTCACTATCGGCGCAAAAAATCAAATAGACTCCAGTATTGACCCGTTCGCCATTTCGGTTTTTTCCGTCCCAGATAGCACGCCCTCCGTATGAGATGGTTTTGTAAACCAAATTTCCGGCAACATCGGTTATTTTCAAAGTCGATTCGTTGGTAAGGCCATCAATTGTAATATTGCCATGAAAGGTTTCTCTTACCGGATTTGGCCAGGCATAAAGACGCTGAAACGAATTGTTACCCTGAGTAGCATCACCCATCCACGAGATCAGACCACGTTCGGTAGCAAAGAAAACCTCGCCATTCTGACCGTTAATTGCAATGCTGCTAACATTGTTCGAAAACAGTGGTGAATTATCCGTATTGAAATGGCGAATCAGTTTCGATCCGTCTGCAGAAAAGAGAAAAACACCTGAATTTACTGTTCCGAACCATTTGCGATTGCCTCCATCAACAGCAATGGAGTTAACTATTTCATTTTCAAGAAGTGGGTGGAATAATCCATCGTCAAGATCAACTGAAGGCTGAACTCCGTAAAACTCGCTATCTCCGAACAAAGATTCAGGATTAGTGTAAAGTACAATGCCGTTCTCCGTTCCCACCCAAAGATAACCGTCATGGTCTTCTGATAGAATATTAATCTGGTTAAACCCTTTTAAAATTGTAGTTTCATTATTCGAAAACCGGCTTCGAACTGAAGTTTTCCTGAATAAATCATCGCCTGAGTTGTCTAATGTTTTTTGGGTTCGGAGTGCAAAAAGATCTGAATGATTGACTATTATCCATTTGGTATCTGTTTTTGTAATTATCACATCACCAGCCGAAGTAAATTGATTATCGATTCCCGGATAACTAAACGATTTCCAGGTACCATCCTCTTTTATAACATGTAACTGATTTTTCCCCAAAGGGTTGGTTATCCACAAATTTCCGTTAGCATCAAAATTCAATCCGCCTGTTTTACATATCCCATTGGAAGATTCCAGTGGCGAATTACTTGAATTGTACTGTTTCAAAGTTTTTTGTTCTTCAAATTCAAGTAATCCGTCTTCCCGGCTTGATGCCCAATAATGTTCCGGGTTTGAAGGTGATGGAATTACTCTCGTAATATTTTTTAAACCTGACAACTTGCTGTCGGAATACTCGTTAACAGAAATCCAATTTTGATCCTTCAACCGGTGAATTTCAGCCGGAACTGCTGCTGATGCAGCATTATCGTTCCCGGTTGCAATGTATAAATTGCTTCCGGAGGTCGTCAGCCAGCGTGAATTATTATTGGCCGGACTTGAAGGAACAATTGACTGAAAAGAACCATCTCCCGTTTTTCGGATCAGTCCGAATATATGATCGCCAATCCACAAATCACCTGAAATGTCAATCATTGCATCCAATGGGGCGATTTTTGAAGTAGTTTGAATAAGGTTACTATAGGTCGAAACTGTAATTCGGCTGTTTGCACCAATTACTTCAATACTTTTGTCGCATACAAGCGCTAAAACCGACGGGAATGCCTTGGTTTTTCTTATTCCGACGATTTCAGGATAGACAGATTGCCAGGTTATTCCGTCAAATAAATAGATTTTGCCAGCGTTATCGCAGGTGTAAACTTTGTTGTTGAAAACAGTGATTGAATTGAACTGATTTTGCGGAAACGGAAGCCGGTCCTGAAGAATCCAGTTATGATAATCCTGAAGATTCGGATTGGTTTTTTCAGCCCTGAATACTCCTGATTCGGTTGCAGCCCAGAAATAGCGTTCATCAACCGCAAGCTCTTTAACCGCAATTGCCGAAGCATCAGGCCCAATAACCCATGTTTCGGCCACTTCCCATTTTTTCAAATTGATTTTTACGATACCAAAATCACAGCTTAACCACGCAAAATCTCCTTCACAAAAGATATTATTAATTGATTTATCAGGGATTGATGTTTTGAGTTTAAGGTCAGGCAGGTTAAGTATTGTATTTCCCAAAAGCAGGTTGAGGTTTCCGTTCGAATAACCAATGATTAAGGCGCCTTTTGACATTGACCAGCAAATGGCTGAAATCCCGGAATCGGATAACCCTTCAACGCGCGACCTTGTTTCGAAACTATTGTCAGAACGATTGTAGGAAAAAATACCATCTTCGGTAGCCGCGAAAATTTTTTGATCACCCTGCGCAACTGCAATTATTTGATAATATGACAAATACGAATGCCAGTTATTTGCCGGAATCTCACAGAAAACGGAGACTCCAATTACCAAAAAAAACTTTGTTAGCAGTTTCGCCTTCATCAATGACTCTATATTTAGTTAATGATAGACTATCCGATTCAGGGGATATATTTAATGTATATTTTTCAGATAATCAACCAATTTCATTACGGCCCGCCCCCTGTGGCTAATCTGGTTTTTATCATCTGCCGGCATTTCGGCAAACGAAAGGTTATAGCCGTCGGGCATAAAGATAGGGTCGTATCCGAAACCGGCCTCACCGTGTTTTTTGGTAAGAATTTTTCCATTGACAATCCCTTCAAATTGTTTTTCTTCACCATCAATGACCAGCGAAATAACACATCTGAAACGTGCATTCCGGTTTGATTCGCCTTCCATTTTTTCCAAAACCTTCATCATGTTGGCAGCAGCGCTCCTTTCCTCTCCCGCATAACGGGCGGAATAAACGCCCGGCTCATTTCCAAGGGATTCGATTTCAAGTCCTGTGTCGTCAGCAAAGCAATTAATCCCGTATTTATTCCAGATATAGAATGATTTTTGTGCTGCATTGACTTCAAGTGTTGTTCCCGTTTCAGGGATTTCGTCGGTGCAACCGATGTCATTTAGATTTAATAAATCGAATTCTGAAGGAAGAATCTGCCTCAACTCCCTTAGTTTATGATCGTTATTTGTTGCAAATACCAGTTTCTTCATCTTAATTTAAGTGATTTGCTGCAAATTTAACCTAATTCGGATTTAAAGATTTAGGCCACTCCATTTTATAGCTCCTGTTTTTAGAAAATTCCTTTGATGCGACTAGTTCGTCTGAGAATTGATTAATTTTGAAACTGTCCAAATACCGGCAAAAACTTCATTTCAGGTGTAATTATTCACGACATCCGATGACCAATACTATTTTCCTTGTTGTCAGAAAATCTTTGGATGACAGATATTTTTTTGGTTGTATAAATGAGAAAAAAGACAGTTGTAATAGTTGGTGCCGGAATAGCAGGAATGGCCACTGCCATTTCTTTGGCGCAGCATGGTTTTGATGTGACAGTTTTTGAGAAAAATTCTCAATCAGGTGGACGGTGCAGTCAGATTGCCCGCGACGGTCACCGGTTTGATATTGGAGCTACCATTCTTTTGATGCCTTCCATCTACCGAACGGTATTCGATTCGTTAGGACTAAATTTTGATGAATGTTTTGATTTAAAGGATCTTTCCATCATCTATAAGCTGTACTTCGCGAATGGTGAACAATTGATTTTTTCGAAAGATGACACGGTGATGAAACCTCAGCTCGAAGCAATGGAGCCTGGCAGTTTTATTCGCTATAAGGCTTATATTGAATCTGGCTATAAATTTTTTAGCGACTCGTACAAAAATCTGCTGTCACGTAACTTCTTTAGTCTTTTTGAATTTACCACACCGGGAAATGTAATGATGCTCATTCGGTTAAAAACTTACCTAAAACAACAGACTTTTATTCGTAAGTTCTTTAAAAACATGTATTTACAGCAAGCATTTACCTTTCAGAACATTTACGTCGGGCAAAGTCCTTTAAAAGCACCGGCACTTTTTTCAATGTTGCCAGCTACAGAACTGATTGAAGGTGCTCTCTTCCCTGTTGGTGGCATGCACAGTATAGCAGCCAAACTCGAATCAGTAGCGAAAGAGTCTGGCGTTAAATTCGTTTTTAACAAGGTGGTCGAGAAGATCGAAACGGATAGAAATAGTGCAAAACAGCTTATCTGCAGCGACGGAACTTCGAGCAAAAGTGACCTTATCGTAGTAAATGCCGATCTTCCATACGCTTATCGCAATTTATTGCCTGATAAGAGGCTATCGGCAAGGCTGGATAACAAAACTTATGCCTGCTCAGCCATTGTTTTTCATTGGGGGCTCCGCAAGGCTTATCCTGAGTTCGCGCACCACAGTATTTTCCTGTCCGAAGAGTACCGAAAGAGTCTGGATGCTATTTTTAATCATCATTCGTTATCCGTAAATCCATGTTTTTATATTCATTCACCGGTTCGGACTGATCCAACTGCTGCCCCGGCGAACGAGGATTCGGTATCCGTAATTGTTCCCGTGGGTCATGTGGACGAAAAAAACCCGCAGGATTGGGAAGAACTTAAAAAACTGGCCCGGTCGGAAGTGTTGAAACGGCTCAGGGATGAAGGATTTAACGATCTGGAGGAGCATATAAAATTTGAAATCTGTTACACCCCGATGGCCTGGAAATCTATATTTAATGTTGCTCGCGGATCAGTATTCGGAAGTATAGGACACAGTATTATGCAGATGGGTTATTTCAGACCTCACAACCGACATAATCGTTACCGTAATCTCTATTTTGTTGGTGGTAGCACTCATCCCGGAAATGGTGTGCCGCTCGTACTTTTATCGGCAAAGCTAACTTCTGAACGAATTCTGAAGGAATACAATTCATTTTAATAACAATTTATTTTAAATATCTGAAAAATAGCAATATAAAAAAAACAACAGGAAGATTGGATCTGAATTATTTTTGATTTTAGAATAAAATTTAGCAGTTAAAATCTGATAAATCCATTCGAATCTTTTATTTTTGACAAAACTTACGATGAACAGAAAGCTCGAAACATATCTGACCATTTTAAATAAACTGGATTTCGAAAAGATTATCGATCATCCAAATATCCTTATTGCGGCCAATTTCTGGGACGAAGATCGTTTTTTAGCTGCTAAAACATGCTATCAGTTTATGCGCGCAATCGATGATATGATTGATAATTATAAATCGGAAAATCAGAGAATTGCTGAAGACGAAAGGGAGTTGTTCGAGGCAGCGGTTAAACTATGGATCAATTCTGTACACGAAAACGATGACGCTGATCCCTGGAAAAAGAAGCTGATAGTGACGTTGAACCGGTTTAAGATTCCGCTATGGACCATGGAAACCTTTGCCACGTCAATGATTTATGATATTTATCACGATGGGTTTTCAACGTTGGAGACTTTCCTTGATTACTGTAGCGGAGCCTCAATTGCCCCGGCTTCGGTTTTTGTTCATCTTTGCGGAATCACCTCGGTTAACTCAGCTTATAAGGTTCCGGTTTTTGATGTCAGAAGAGCTGCAACACCTTGTGCAGTATTTAGTTATATCGTTCATATTATCAGAGATTTTCAAAAGGATCAGCACAATAACCTGAACTATTTTGCCGACGATCTGATTATCAAATATGGTTTGGATCGTCAGCAACTGAAGGCGATCAGTAACGGAGGCGAAATTCCTCATGGATTCAGGGAACTAATCAGGGAATATTATCATCTGGCAGACAAGTATCGGCTAAAAACCGATCAAATGATTCAGGAAATCAAACCGTTGGTCGAACCTCGATATCAGTTAAGCCTTGAGATTATTTTTGATCTGTACCTCATGGTTTTTGAACGGATCAATCCCGATTCAGGTGTTTTTACCGCTGCTGAGCTTAATCCGACACCAAAGGAAATCAGGGAGAGAGTTTATAAGGTCATCCTTGCTTTTCAGGAAGTTGAACAGGCAGAGCTGGTGAATAATTATGATTCTTGTGAAAAGTAAATAATTGAGCTCTTGACTGCTGGCAACATGCAACTTGCAATCCTGCTAAAGCAAGAAGTTAAGACACTGGTTGAAGTTGGAGCCGGATGCCAGTTGTCAATAGCAAGATGCAATTATAAAACCATTTATAAGCCAACATTTTTTTGCTCATACATTTCACTATAGAACTCAAAAAAAGCTATCTTGTGGTTTCTTTTGATTAATCATTTATATGGCATGGCAAAGAATATTGAAATTAGATTTGAAAATTCGGATAAAGCTTATGAATTTCCACTTGGAACAACATTAGGAGAGATTGCTCATTTACTCTCGGTTAAAACGACACAGCCTATTATGGGAGCCTTTGTAAACCATCGTGCAAAACCCTTGGATTATGAGATGGTTAAGCCACGCACTGTTCAGTTTATTGATTATTCGTGGCGCGAGGGACAACGTATGTACCTTCGTACACTTTCATTTATACTGTATGCTGCGGTTCGGAATCTTTGGCCCGATGCACAGCTTAAAATCGATCACGCCATTTCAAAAGGTTATTATTGTGAGATTGAAGGGCTGGAAAGGGTTTTTACAGAGGAAGATGTATGGTCGATCAATGATGAGATGAGGTCGATTATCAATCAGGATATGCACATTGACAGGAAAATGATTCTCGCAGAAAAGGCGATTGAATTACTCGAAAAGAATGGTCTGCTGCGAAAAGCCGAACTTTATCGTAACTATGGACGGCTTTATGCCCCGATATTTTTTCTGGGCGATCATGTCAATTTTTTCTATGGACATATGCTTACTTCAACTGGATTCGTTCAACATTTTGGTGTCGAAAAATATTACGATGGTTTTTTACTCCGTTTCCCGATCCCCACCAACCTCGAAGTGCTTGAACCTGCCTTAAAACAGGATAAGCTTTTTGCAATTTTCAGAGAGCATAAAAAATGGGCTGATATTCTGGAAGTTGAAGATATTCCGCGGCTAAACGCTGTGACTAAGGCCGGTCGCTACAGCGAACTGATTAAAATTTCAGAGGCATTGCACGAGAAAAAGATTGTCGAAATTTCTACTGCCATCACCGATCGAAAAGATAAAGTGAATATTGTGCTTATTGCCGGTCCATCAAGTTCAGGAAAAACAACATTTAGCCGAAGATTGGGTATTCAGCTGGCCGTAAATGGATTGCACACTATTGAGGTTTCGATTGACGATTTCTTTGTCAGTCGCGATTTAACACCGAAGGATGATGCGGGGAATTACGATTTTGAAGCGCTGGAGGCAATTGATATCCCTTATTTTAATGACTTTCTTTTACGCCTGACTGCCGGAGAGGAAGTTGAAGTCCCACGGTTCGATTTTCATCAGGGCGAGCGAACCTTTAGCGGGAAGACGATGAAAATGGAGAAGGATAATATATTGATTATAGAAGGAATACACGGACTAAATCCTGGATTGACACCTAAAATAGATCCTGAAAAAACGTTTCGCATCTTTGTTTCGGCTTTGACGCAGATTTCGATTGATGAACACACTTATATCCCTACTACCGATAACCGTCTGCTTCGAAGAATCACACGCGACAGCAAATATCGCGGTTACGATGCCCTCACAACAATTCAACGATGGCCAAGTGTACGCCGTGGCGAGGATAAGCATATTTTCCCTTACCAGGAAAATGCCGATATCATGTTTAATTCGGCGCTGATTTACGAACTCGCAGTAATTAAAAAACATGCAGCACCCTTATTGAAACAGGTAAAGGAGAATACGCCTGAATACTCCGAAGCGGTTCGTTTATTAATTTTTATCTCCTATTTCGAAACCATTCCCGAAGAAGAAATTCCACCAACATCGGTACTGAGAGAGTTTTTAGGTGGAAGTAGTTTCCTTTATTAGTAATTGACTGAAATGCAGCTCAAATGAAGTAGAAACACATTGAAATATTTAGAAATTAATACCGGTATAATCTGTGCGCTATATAAAATATACCAATTTTTAATCCCTGTGCTGTAACTTTTCGGGATGTACTTCGTCCTACTGACAAATTCAAAATCTAAAGAAATGAAAAAGTCAATTTTAGCTTTTATTATAATTTGTGTTTGCACTGCTGCCGTTTTAAAAGCCCAGGATACTGTCCGGGTAAAAGTGCTTGGGAAAAATGTAGTTACCGTTGTCGAAGGTGGTGATCGCACTGATGTAAAAATCGGTAACAACGCGATCGACATTAAAGACGGGCATGGTGATACTGTGAAAGTCAGGGTCGGGCGCAAGGCATTGGTTATTGCAGATGGGAGACACGGTTCAGATATCAAATTTGAAAATCTTGATGATAATGAGTACAAATCCTGGACTGGTCATAGTGCTCGTTTTAAAGGTCACTGGGCTGCTGTTGAGATGGGAATCAATTCGTTTGCGAATGTCAATTATAAAGGATTCATACCCAATTTTATGGATTTGAATCAAAATAAATCTTTCGAGATAAGCGTTAATTTCCTGAGGTATAGTATTGGTTTGCAAAAAGAGAAGCGGAATATCGGATTGGTGACAGGTCTCGGGCTAACTTATAACGATTACCGTTTTTCGAATGCATATACGATTGAGAATGATAATGGCCTGGTTAAGCCTGTCTCGTTGAATATGACCGGACTTTCAAAATCAAAACTCTCCACAACTTATCTGACAGTACCCTTTATGCTTGAATTTCAGATTCCTGTTGATGGTCACAACAAACGGCTCTATTTTTCGGGCGGTGTGATCGGCGGTCTGAAGGTAGGGTCACATACTAAAGTTAAAATGGACGGCAACAAATCTAAAAGTCGTGACGATTTCAATATCAATCCTTTCCGTTATGGAGCAACGACACGTATCGGGTACAAAGGAATCAATCTGTTCGGAACCTATTATTTTTCAACCTTTTTCAAGAACGGTCGCGGCCCGGAGATGTTCCCCTTCACAATTGGGATTGGCTTAATGAACTGGTAGTTATGGATGTTATGAATTGATCTGACAGGTTCAGATAAGAAATAGCAATTGATTATTAGTCAGTTGCTATTTCTTATTCAATTCCAATAATATTTACTGCGAAACTTCTGAATTCCTCAGAAATTTCAATGGCTAATTCCAGTTCCTGCTTGGTCAATTTCACAATTTTATTGGGGTATCGTATCTGAACACCAAAACTATTCAATGAAAACGCCCTTTTAAATCTGGAATCATCTACCTCAATCTTTTTTGAAAGTAATTCCAGTAAATATACTAAATCATGTGAACGCGAGAATTCGATACGATAAAAAATCAAAGCAGCTTTCAAATATTTCTCCGCAGCCTGCTGACAATGAAACGCAATTGTATCAAAATAATCAGGAAGATGCAGAAATATAACCTTTGCTGAACCTAAATCATGATCTGCCTTTTCAATCCATTCGCTTATATCCTCAATCTGCTCGCTCATACAATAATTTTGAATTTTTAATAGCAGAATTTAAAAAAGAAAAGCGTTTATCTTTTTCCTGGTCAAACTCAGATTTTGTATATATTAAAATATCAATTGGAATCATGGCTCCAATTAAGGATAAGCGAATATCACGTCCTCTTTTATGCATCGGAAGATCCGAATCTTGAACAATCAGAAGGTCCAGATCACTATCCTCATTTGGTGTCCCATTTGCATACGAGCCAAACAGAATAATTTTATCCGGATTGAATCTGGTTGCAATCTTCTTAACAACTTCATTTATTTTATCAGAGTCAATCATATTCTTAAAAATATTGTGCAAGATAATAAAAGTATCTGATTATTCAGGTGCAAAGTGTCATTGGCTTGTTAAACAATTCGTCGACAGATATGCTATAAGTTATTTCTTAGACCTATATTTAACGATTTAATAAGTCTTTCTCTTCCTGGTTATAGCTGTTTTTTTCTGATACAAATCCTTCCATTCTGAAAGGATAAATTTTTTATCCCGTAATTGCATAAACCTCGAATTATAGATGGCCGAATTCAAAGAGTGAGTTCGTATAAATGGTCGTGTTTTGAGTATGTATGAAAAAATATCTTCTTTAATTAATGGCTTGTTAAAATGGAGTAAGGTATTTGTAATTAGCTCATATATAATCAGATTTTCTTCTCCCCATTCTGTTAGTGTCCATACACCTGATTTAGCTAAAGGAAGTAAATGCTTATCATTTTTTATTGCCGCGTATAAATTTTTCCAATCAGTTACTTTTTTGTTTTTCAAACTCAACCGATGCTTAATTTCATGATTAATGTCTGAAAGTTTCATCCAATTCTCATTTTCAAAAAGAATCCGGTAGACCATGTCGCCTGCAGATCTTAAACGGTGAAATGCAACCTGGTAGAATTTTGTATCATTCCTGATAACCACCTCAAAATCATTAATGACATTTAATGCTTTATCAATTAAACTATCATCGGTTGGGAATTGATTTAAATTACTTTTCACACTTGTAATCAGATCTTCCGGTTTGGTTGGAAAATCGTTTTTCTCCAGCGTGATAAATGATTCGTGGCATATTCTGAAAAATAAATCCCGGTCAATCGTATCATCAAAAAAGACTAAATCATTGTCTTTGAGAAGAGAAAAGTGATTTTTTAAGATCTTATACCCAAGTACATCAACCAGTAAGTTAATTAATGGTTTTTCCTGCTCAGTATCAACTTCGCATTTTTCGTTGAAATACGCATAAAATTTAGTTTTAGGCCATACTCTTTCTTCTCTTAAAAAGGAA
>JAPLDR010000086.1:0-31275 GCA_026391655.1 Bacteroidia bacterium
GGCGGACTTGATATTTTTAAAGCTCAAAAAGGGGAAGATGGAAAATGGATCGTCGAAAATATGAAATCTCCGATCAACTCCACAGGCGATGATTTTGCTATCTCATTTTACCAGGGTGAAGAACGGGGCTTGTTTAGCAGTAACCGTGAAGGGAGTCGTAAAGATGATATTTACAGTTTTCTGCTCCTACCCAAAATATATGAGATCGAAGGCGATATTTTCAACAAGGAAAATGGTTCAAGAATCAACGATGCCACAGTGAAACTTATTGGAACTGATGGTACCATGCTGAAAATGACCGCTGAAAGCGGTAAGTTTAATTTTAAGTTGAAACCTGAGGTTGAATATATTATTGCTGCCTATCGAAAAGGCTTTCTGAATGCAAAAACCGTGACCTCTACTGTTGGTATTGATGAGGGTAAGAAGTTTCAGGTGAGGATGGAACTGACCCCGGCTGATTCTCCGATAAGTGTCAACAATATATATTACGAATTCGGCAAATGGGATCTGCTCCCCGAATCGGTTACAGCCCTCGACAGTCTGACCGAGTTGCTCGTTCTTAACCCGACCACGGTGATCGAGTTAATGGCGCATACCGATTGTCGCGGTGATGATGCAACCAATTCCGAAATTTCACAGAAAAGGGCACAGTCCGTAGTTTCATATTTGATTGCCAATGGGATACAACCTGGTAGATTAGTTGCCAAAGGATACGGAAAGACCGCGCCAAAAACAGTCACTAAAAAGCTGGCCAGGGAATACCCATTCCTGAAACAGGGTAAAGAGCTCACTTGTAGCTTCATTGAATCACTTTCGGACGAAAAGCAACGCGAAATTTGCCACCAGATCAATCGACGGACTGAATTCAGGGTTTTATCTTCCGATTACAAAGAGAAGTTTGAGAAATAGGTTTCTATATCGAAATATTTAGCGTGAAATTTTATTTTCTCTTGTTAAGAGTCAATGATAGCGGCTGGCTTTTAGCTATGAGTTACTTGCTAGGCTAAAACGCTTCATAGCAAGCGTAGTGAATTATTTAAAAGACAGTACACAACCGAAATATACTGACCTCTTCTGATAAAAATCAAATGCGCCAACCGAATAATCTTTATTGTAAATTATATTATTAGGATTTTTAGTATCGAGCAAGTTGAATACAGATATAAAAACGATAAGGTTGCTTTTACCGATTGTATACATTTTATTTGACGATAGGTTAATAGTGTTGTAATTCCCAAATCTCTTAGAGTTTAAATTGTCGCTATAAATTGGTTCGTAAAAATCAACATTTGGATTGTAAATTACAGAACTTACAGGAGTATATAATTTCCCCTTACGGTTAGACCAGGCAATAGAAACATTGAAAAGTCTGGGATTGAAATAGCTAAGTGTTGTTACTAAAAAGTAACCCACATTATTATCGGCATTATACACTCTGCCTTGTGAACCAATTTCAGAATTTAAAATTGTATTTGAAATACTTGCCTTTAAAGTACGAGATATATAATGTTCTATATAAATTTCAAATCCTTTTAATTTTCTAATACCCATAGTATCACCAGTTTCGGATTTATAATATGCAGCCAGATTAATATTCGTTTTTTTTGTTTCAAATAGATATTCAATGGCAATTTGATTGGCCGAGAGTAACCGAAATTCTTCCTGTGAGTAGTTTGGTTCTGTTAAATTATTGTATTTCCCGACTGAAAGTAGCAATGAATGGCTATTCATAAAATTATACTTCAGGTTAGTTTGCAGGCTTAAATAATCAGGATTGTTCTTTTGCAAAAGGTTAACATTTTTACGCAGACCCATTCCCCAAATAATTCTATTAAAAGGCTTCCAACGAAAATACACATAGGCTTCGGATAAATTGTTTTTCAGCAATGTATCAGCTTGATATGAAGGTGAAGCTGGCGAAATAGCATAATAAAAAACTGGTACTTCATCATTAAAACGGAAGTTTCCATATTCATTACTTAATCCTGTTTGAATATTTAATTTCTCGGAAAACAAATATTTGAAATTGAGTGAGAGATAAGTTTGCTGTTGTTTTCCAACAGAATTGATATTACCAAAGGAGAATCGTGAACTGCTAAAATTAGTTCCAGCATTGAACGAAATGTAATTTTTTGATTTATGGTATTTTATATTCATAACGCTAAAATCCCTTAATGTCTTAGCTTTGAAATTATCCTGCCATGTGGAAAGGCTTAGCAAAACATTGGATGACTCAGAAACAAAATAATTGTAAAAATTTAATGTCATGTTTTCTGAGATTTCGCAATGATAATTCAAACCTATATCGTTAGAATTAAAACTTTTTAATTTTTTGTTGATGTCTGGGTTAACAAACAAAAAACCTTTGGAAAACATTAGGTTACCGTACAACTGAAAAAAACTTTTTTCGTTAATTTTTTGAGAAACACATATTCCCGCTGTTGCCAATGAAGCAGAAATTTGATAATTATTTCGGTCCAACTTATCTTCGGTTTCAATATCTATCATTCCCGCACTTGTATTTCCATAAATAAGGGGCGGATTTGAAGGATATACAAACATACTTTTTATTAATTCGGGATTAAAAAGGCTGAAAAAGCCAATTCCATTAATCTGCGAATTTCTTACCGGATTGCTCACAGGAACGCCATTTAGAAACACTTTTGTACGATTTGCATTGCTCCCTCTAAGCTCTGGATTTGCTGTTTCACTTGTATTTGTTGACGATGGCAACATGGCAATAGCTTTTAAAGGGTCTCCAGATGCTAAAGGGCTTAAATAAATTTTTAGCTTGTCCATTTCCTTTATAGAGAATTCTCTGGATATGGATTTTCGCCCTTCAACAACTATTTCATTTAAGGCTTGCATGTTTTCGGTCATGATTACGTTAATAGGTAGAGAATAATTTATGCTGTCAAAAGCTATCTTTTGCGGTTCATAGCCAATGAATGAAACCCCTAAATACTCATCTTTAATTATTTTCGGGTTCGGAATTTTTAATATGAAGTTGCCATTAATATCAGATACGGTACCTACTGTACTTTGTTTGAGTAAATATGCGTTTACAGCAAAAAGATTGTTGCCCTGCTTATCAGAAATATGTCCTATAATAGTTACTGTTTGAGAATAAACCAGATTCACCCAATGCAGTAAAACAATGGTAATACTGTGTTTAATTAAATTCATTTTAATGGTTTATTAATTCATTAGCCAGTTTATTTATCATATAATCATCTGGAAACAGTGCAATTGCTTCCTGATAGTATTTTTTTGCTTCAGCAAATAGTTTGTGGTTAATGTACAACCTGATTAACATTTCATAAGCGGTGTTTTTACCCCAACCTGGTAAATATGGGTTTGAGACAGATTGGTCGTTCAATTTGATAGCTTTTAATAAATAACCTTCCGCTTTTTTGCCGCCGCCATATTGTTCAGGTGTGTAAAAATCATTTAACCCTAACACAAAATATGCTCTGAGGTTTAAAGAAGCAATGCTTTTTCGGCATTTTGCTTAACCCGTTTAGAAATTAATGGTACTTCTATTCCCGAAGCATACTGGATTGAAAAACTTTCCATTAAGGCCAGTAAAGCAAGATGTTCCGAATTTTTATGGTTTACATCATTTAATTGCTTTATTCCTTCATCGAGTATTTTCATTGAACTTTTATTTTCTTTTTCAATCATATTTAAAATTGAATGGTAATAACAAGTGTAAGAATACCAGTAAATTATAATGTCATTTTTATTATCCTTGTTTAGATTCAATAAAGCTTGTTCAAGGACAACCAAGCCTTTATCTGATTGAATAATTTTGGCATTTACAAAAGCATCCAGCACTTTTTGTTGAATGTTATTCAACAATGTGTCGTTTTGATTAATGCTTTTAAAAGAAGCATCCTGTGATTGCCTAATTGCAATTGTTTCTTTTTCTGAATAACGCATGTTTCCTTTGAATGAATTCACAAGGCAAATCGAGCAGGCTAAATAAATTAAAGTTGTTTTCATTGTTTTATTATTTAAATTACTTTATAATATAAACTAAAATGGTAAAAAATTATTTGTTCGTTTTAATATACTGTTTTAGACTATTAACATAATCTTCAAAGGCTTTAATACCTTTGTCTGTCATTTTTAGAGAGGTGTTTTGATAGTTATTCTTGAAAGATTTGACTACTTCAATATAGCCAGCATCCTGTAATTTTTTAATCTGAACGCTGATATTGCCGGATGTGGCATTTGATGTATCTTTAATCTGGTTAAAATCAACCTCCTCACTTGTCATTAAAAGCGAAATGATAGTAAGTCGCAATTGCGAATGTAATAATGGGTCTAAATCTTTATACATGGCTTTCTTTACGTGAATAATTAAGTATTATGCCAGGTAAAACAATCCCTATTAAGGAAACAATAGATAAAACTAAAGGATGGTATTCTCTGCCAATAAAGAAAGAGCAATAGGCAATAACATTTGTTACAATTCCTGTAACAATAAAAAGTCTGTTTTTGATTAGAACCCCTGTTAATAAAGGCCATAATGAAAATAGTATTAACATGAAGGGAATTAAAGCTATACCAAATTTATTCCAAAATAAAAAACCGGCAACCATTAAATTAATGCCCAGTATTGCGCCGAGCACACTAAGTAAAGTACCAATAATATTTTTTGATTTAACAACACTTCTTTTCTTTTTATAGTAAAAATATGTCATTGCCCCAGCTATGGGCATTATAAAGTAAGGGAAATAATTTATTTGATAATAACCTAGTTTAAGAAGTAAAAACTGACCAAAACTGGCAACAAAACTGCATAATCCGAGAAAAATGAACGAAAATCCATTTTCGCGGAATCTTGTCTTAGCTTCCAATATTATTTTAGTAATTAAAGCTAAACTTTCTGATGGAGTCAATTCTTCGTTTTCCATAATTTGCAAAATAAGTTTATAAATCAGATGCAAATATAAACAAGTTTATTCTATAAACAATAATTTTTGCGTTTTTTTAGATTTTTTTAATGATAATTAACAAAATCTTAAAGCCTCATTCTGCATTAACGTCTACTCAACATCAAATAATCATCGAAGAAACGAAAAACCTTGAAGGTTAAGTCGGGAAAAGTTATTAATTTTGCACCACCTGAACCGGACAACCGGAATTGTTTCATGATAATTGCAAACCATTGATTTTCAATATGGATTCCGACAACAGATATGACCTCAGAGGTGTTTCGGCTTCGAAAGAGGATGTTCATAATGCCATTAAAAACATTGACAAAGGGCTTTTCCCGAAAGCTTTTTGTAAGGTCGTGCCTGATTTTCTTGGCGGAGATCCTGAATACTGTAATATAATGCATGCCGACGGTGCAGGAACTAAATCCTCTCTCGCATACCTTTATTGGAAAGAAACAGGCGATATTTCGGTCTGGAAAGGGATTGCCCAGGATGCAATCGTAATGAATCTTGATGATTTACTGTGCGTTGGAGCTGTTGACAATATTCTCCTCTCCTCCACCATCGGAAGAAATAAAAACAATATACCAGGTGAAGTGATTACGGCTATCATTGCAGGAACAGAAGAACTTTGCACCGAACTGAGAGCTATGGGAATCAATATCTGGCCTACTGGCGGTGAGACAGCTGATGTCGGTGATCTTGTCCGCACAATCATTGTTGACTCAACAGTCACTTGCCGGATGAAAAGATCAGATGTTATATCTGCCGATCGGATTAAAGCCGGGAATTGCATTATTGGATTATCATCCTCAGGGAAAGCATCTTACGAAATAATGTACAACGGAGGAATGGGAAGCAATGGCCTCACCTCAGCACGGCACGATGTATTTGCGAAATACCTGGCCGAAAAATACCCCGAAAGTTACGATCCGGCAGTTCCTGAAACACTTGTCTTTTCGGGTAAATGTAAACTGACCGATCTTGTTGAAGGAACTAACCTGGATGCCGGAAAACTGGTTCTTTCACCAACCAGGACTTATGCCCCGGTCATAAAAAAAGTACTCGGACAATTCAGAGCATCCATTTCGGGAATGATTCATTGTTCTGGAGGAGCTCAAACGAAAGTGCTTCACTTTATTGATAATGTTCATGTTATAAAAGATAACCTTTTCGGGATTCCTCCGCTTTTCAAATTGATCCATGAGCAAAGCGGAACTTCATGGTACGAAATGTACAAAGTTTTCAATATGGGACATCGATTCGAAATCTATGCCGATGAAGAAGCTGCCGACGGAATAATGGCTATCGCCCGATCGTTTAATATTGATACCAGAATTATTGGACGAGTTGAAACCTATAATGGCAAGAAGGTAACTATCCGTTCCGAATTTGGCACTTTTGAGTATTAGCTCCGCTTAAGTTCGTTTCAGATTCATTTTTCATTTTCTTAACCAGTAAGCAAAAAATTGTATGTCAGATAATTCACTAATAGAAAAATACGAAGGGATCAAAATCCGCTTCGACGAGGTCAGCCAACAGATATCCGATCCGAATATCATGAAAGATATGAAGCGGTATGTAAAGCTAAATCAGGATTACAAACAGCTCTATTCGCTCGTAAAGTCTTTTAAAAGGTACCAGAATCTGTTGAAAAATTTCTCGGATGCCAAGGAAATACTTGAAAACGAGACTGATGAAGAATTACGCGAGATGGCTCGCGAAGAGCTGGAAAACAGCGAAAAACTGATCAAAGAGCACGAAGATGAGATCAGATTTCTTCTCGTCCCTGCTGATCCAGAAGACAGTAAAAATGCGATTCTTGAAATTCGTGGCGGAACAGGCGGCGATGAGGCTGCAATTTTTGCCGGAGATCTTTTCAGAATGTACTCAAAATTCTGTGATCGCAAAAACTGGAAGCTCGAAGTAACCAGCTCAACTGAAGGAACTTCAGGTGGGTTTAAAGAAATTGTCGCCAAAGTTACGGGCGAAAATGTTTATGGTGTTCTTAAGTTCGAATCGGGCGTTCACCGCGTACAACGTGTTCCGCAAACCGAAACGCAGGGGCGTATTCACACCTCGGCATCCACAGTTGCGGTATTACCTGAAGCCGATGAATTTGATATTGATCTTCGTGAAACCGATATCCGTAAAGACACCTATTGTTCTTCCGGTCCGGGCGGACAGAGTGTAAATACCACATATTCAGCAATCAGATTGACCCATATTCCCACGGGGATTGTCGTCACCTGTCAGGATGAAAAATCGCAGATAAAAAATCTGGCTAAGGCGATGGGCGAGCTACGGACCAGGATATATAATATGGAATACCAAAAATATATTGACGATATTGCATCCAGGAGAAAAACAATGGTCTCGACGGGCGACCGTTCGGCCAAAATCCGTACCTACAATTATCCGCAGGGACGAATGACCGATCATCGAATCGGGCTCACTGTCTATAACCTTACCGCCATAATGGATGGTGATATTGAGGAGATTATCAATAAGCTGAGGGTCGAGGAGAATACCGAGCGGTTGAAAGAGACTGAGCTTTAAATCAATGGCACGAACGGTAAAGACGCACAGCCGTGCGTCTTTACCAGCATAATTAATTATAGAAGAATTTCAGAATAAAATTGAAAACATGAACAATCAGCAATTATTCGAGAATATTAAGAAAAAAGGGTCGTTTCTTTGTGTCGGTCTGGACACAGATATCAAAAAAATTCCCGGTTTTTTACTCGACACTACCGATCCGATGTTCGCGTTTAACAAAGAGATTATTGATGCAACAGCTCCATATACAGTCGCCTACAAACCAAACCTCGCTTTTTACGAATCTGAAGGATTGGAAGGTTGGCGCAGTCTCGAAAAAACTGTTCATTACCTTCGCGAAAACTATCCCGACATTTTTCTGATTGCCGATGCAAAACGGGGAGATATCGGAAATACTTCATCTATGTATGCAAGGGCATTTTTCGAAAAGATGAAGTTCGATGCTGTCACCGTGGCTCCTTATATGGGCGAAGACTCAGTGAAACCATTTCTGGTATACGAAGGGAAACGGGTTGTGCTGCTTGCATTAACCTCAAACAAGGGAGCGTTTGATTTTCAATATATTACTAATAATAGTACAGGTGAAAAGCTTTTCGAAAAAGTAATTCGGACGTCGCTTAATTGGGGAAACACCGAAAATATGATGTTTGTTGTAGGAGCCACAAAAGCTGAAGAACTAACCGGCATCAGAAGAATTGTTCCACATCACTTTCTGCTTGTCCCGGGCGTTGGAGCCCAGGGAGGAAGCTTGCAGGAAGTTGCAAAATATGGATTGAACAAACAGTGTGGCCTACTCGTAAATTCATCAAGAGCAATTATTTACGCTTCAAATGGTCAGGATTTTGCGGTTAAAGCCGGGCAAAGCGCTAAAGAGGTCAGAGATGAAATGTCGGAGCTGCTTAAAAGCTATGGCCTCACTACTTAAAAAAAGAGGGAGCGAAATAGTGATAGAGAGATGGAGAGCCAGAACAATTTGACGAGTTAAAGCGATAATATGAGAGATTCATCCGTTATTCTTAATAAAAAGATATTTCTGTTCAAATAGCTGTAATCTGCACTATGTAAGATATTTACGCTATAATATTTTTCGAATTAAGTGTTAAAATATTTTAAAAAACCTCTAAAAGGTTTTATTACCGATAAAAATGGTACATTTGTTCATTATTCACTAATAGGACAAGATATGAGATTAATCGCCCTGATTACCCTATTAAGTTTTGCGGTCTCACTCACAGCAAAAACACCAGTAGGCAACTCTCCGTTAATCAAGGAAAAATCAAAAACTTACCCTTACCTCGCCTACCTACCCGACGGATACGACAAAAGCAACGCAAAAGTTTGGCCATTAATAATTTACCTTCACGGTAGTTCGTGTAAAGGAAATAATCTTGAAAGATTAAAAAAATACGGTCCGCCATTTTACCTCGACAGAGGGATGAACGTTGATGCTATTGTAATTTCCCCACAATGTCCGTCAAATAAAAACTGGACAGCCGGTGCCTGGTTTGAATCCTTTTACAAAGAGTTAAAAGATAAGTACAACATTGATCCTTCCCGTGTTTATCTTACCGGAATGAGCCTTGGTGGTTTTGGCACCTGGGACATTGCATCCCGTTATCCTGATTACTTTGCCGCAATTATGCCACTTTGTGGCGGAGGACAAACAAGAATGGTGGAGACTTTAAAAGATATCCCAACCTGGGTATTCCACGGTGAGGTAGATAAAAAAGTAAATCTCAAACGTTCTGTGCAGATGGTCGATGCATTGCAGGAAATCGGATCAAAACCAAAATTTTCGATACTAAAAGGTCAGGGACATGGTATCCAAAAAGTATATTCCGATCAGAATATCTACAAATGGTTACTCAGTCAGCATAAACAAGCCTATGAGAAGTTTATGGAAATCACCTCATTATGGAATCCGAAGGTTGATTCGGTAAATTCTGACAACAAAAATATCGAGAAGAAAGCTCTTTTAGTAAAGAGTACTCCGGTTCCACAACCTGATAACCAACAGGATAAATCCGCAATAAAATCGTTTTTCGACAACTTATTCAACAAAAAACCAGAATATAAACAATCGACATTGAATTAAAGGTTGATCAAAGAATATTAAGCCCCCGGAAAGCAATCAGTTTTTCGGGGGCTTTTGCTTATAATGAAAATTTAACCATTTAGTTAATCTTTTTAGTTAAACAATTTGGTTGAATCAAAAAAATGTTTTTTCTTTGTCATATGATTAACCTGATGGTTAAACCAAAAGGATAAAAAAACATGGACAGTTCAACAGAAGAGAAAATTTATGAAGCAGCACGACGGATATTCATTTTAAAAGGAATGGAAGGAGCGCGTATGCAGGAAATTGCCGATGAAGCCGGCATGAACAAAGCTTTATTGCACTACTATTTCCGAAGTAAAGAGAATCTTTTTAAAGCAGTATTCAAGGACATCTTTACCAAATTCTTTCTTAAAGTAAAGGACACCCTTTTTTCGGATGTTTCCGCCAAAGAGAAGCTTATTGTGTTTATCGACAACTACGTCGATCTGATTCAGTCCAATCCCTATGTTCCGCAATTCATCATTAATGAAATCAACCGAGATCCTAAAGTTTTAAAAACACTGATGTTTGAATCAGGAATTGAACCTCAGAAGTTACTTGAAATATTTTTGAATAAAGTTCAATTGAATAATCAGTCAAAACTTGATCCCCGGCATATTGTTATTAGTTTATTAGGAATGCTGGTATTCCCGTTTGTCGCACGCCCTTTGTTGCAAATGGTTTATTTCAATGATGATAAGGTAGCTTACGATCGGTTTCTAAACGAACGAAAAGATATCGTTAAAAATATGATTTTTAAATTTATAGAAGCATGAGAAGACTAATTTTAATTTTATTTTTTGCCTTAACGGTTTCGTGGTCATATGGTCAGGGGCTAAGTCTTGACAGCTGTCAGTCAATGGCACGACAGAATCACCCTTTACTGAGGCAGGCCGGAATAATAGACCAGATTTCGGAACTTCGTCAGCAAAACATTGAGGTTTTGAATCTTCCCCAATTCGATCTTACGGCAAGAGCATCGTGGCAATCGGATGTAACCAAACTTGCTCTAAAAATACCAGGGTTTGCCGGACCGGAGCCGCTCTCAAAAGATCAGTATAAAGCGTATATAGATATCAGGCAAAAACTATTTGACGGAGGAGTTGCCAAAAAGAGAGAAGAGCTGGAAGAGGCTGATCGTTTAGTTTCGAAACAACAAAACGAAACTGAGCTGTACAAAATCAAAGAAACGGTTAATACTCTGTATTTTAATGCTTTGATAATTCAGGAAAATTTACGGATTATCGATTTGAAAAAAGAGACGCTTGATGAAAGAATAAAAATTGTCGGTTCGGCTGTGAATAACGGGGTTTCACTACCCAACGAACTTGATCAGCTCAGGGCTGAAAAACTGTTGACAGAACAACAGGAGACAGAACTAAAATCGACACACCAAACCACTTTTGCACTGCTTGAAATTGTGACTGGTACAAACATCACAGAACAGACAATCTTCGCAAAACCAACACTTTCAAATATCGACCTAAATAATGATCTCAAACGTCCTGAGATCACCCTGTTTACGTTGCAGAAATCGAAACTCGATAAAAATGAGGAAGTTCTGGCGAATTCACGAAAACCATATGTTTATGCATTTGGACAAGCCGGGTATGGTCGTCCCGGATTGAATATGCTGGACAACAATTTCGCCGACTGGTATATGGTTGGAGCTGGATTATCGTGGAATATCTGGGACTGGCACAAAATAAGTCGCGACAGATCAACAATAAAATTACAAAAGGACATTGTTGATATCAATCTTGACAATTTCAGTCGTTCGGTAAAAATGTCGCTAAGCCAGGAAGATAACAATTCCCAAAAACTTAAAAATCTGATAAACACAGACCAACAATTAGTTACAATCAAAGAGCAGATTAGTAAACGATCGGCAGTTGCACTTGAAAACGGGGCAATTACTTCTGCTGATTATATTCGTGATCTGAATGCTGCACTTCAGGCCAAAGCAAATCTCGAAACACACAAGGTTCAGCTAATACAAGCTTCGGTGAATTACCATACCATCAAAGGAAATTAATCAATTAAATATGAACACTATAACTGTTTATTAAAATATAAAATCACGAATTACTTTATAAATTATAATCATCCAAGATATGAGAACATTTTTACTTTTATCGCTGATAATCATTCTGGGAGCTTGCACGAATAATAAAACCAAGTCCGATGCCTTTGGAAATTTTGAAACAGATGAGGTGATAGTTTCATCCGAAAATAGCGGAAAAATCGTGTTAACAGCTTTTATCGAAGGGGAAAAGGTGAATCAGGGCGCTGTGATGGCCATCACCGACACTGTTAATCTTGTGCTTCAGCGTAGCCAGTTGATTGCTCAAAAAGAATCGGTATTAGCTCAAAAGGCAGGACTTTATGCTCAGATTGCAGTATCCGACCAACAAATTACCAATATCCAAAAAGATCAGGTCAGAATTAAAAAAATGCTTGTTGATGGTGCAGCAACGCCGAAGCAAATGGATGATATTGATGGGCAAATTGCCTTAGCAGGAAAACAGAAACAAGCTTTCGCAGCACAAATCTCCGCCATCGAAAAAAGTGGTGAAGCTGTTGTTGCTCAAATTGCTGTACTAAACGATAGAATAACAACATCAGTTATCAAATCCCCGATCTCCGGAATAATTCTTGAAAAATATGCCGAAACGGGTGAACTTGCAACACCCGGAAAATCGCTTTACAAAATGGCGAATATGGATAACCTGATTCTGAGGGTTTACGTGAGTGGTCCGCAATTGACGCAAATCAAAACCGGAAGTCAGGTCAAAGTGATGATTGACGGAAATGAAGGGATTAAAGAGATCACCGGAACCGTAGAATGGATCTCTTCTGAGGCCGAATTCACGCCCAAAATTATCCAGACTCGCGAAGAACGTGTAAAGTTAGTCTATGCAGCAAAAGTTCGCGTTCCCAACGACGGTTCGCTAAAACTGGGTATGCCCGGCGAAATAAAATTTTAACAACGACTCCAACATGATTGAAGTCAAAGATATTCATAAACAGTACGGCGATGTCGTTGCACTTGAGAAGGTTTCTCTTTCAGTTAAAAAAGGCGAACTTTTTGGGTTGATTGGACCTGACGGAGCAGGGAAAACATCGCTGATGCGAATCCTGATGTCACTTCTTCTTCCTGATGGCGGTTCTGCTACCATGAACGGGCTGGATGTTGTGACAGATTATAAGAAAGTTAGATTGATCACGGGATATATGCCAGGAAGATTTTCGCTTTATCCCGATCTGACAGTCGAGGAAAATCTGAAATTTTTTGCAACAGTCTTCGGTACTACTATTCAGGAAAACTACCACCTGATTAAAGATATTTACCAGCAAATCGAACCGTTCAAAACCCGCAGAGCCGGCAAACTTTCGGGAGGAATGAAACAGAAGCTGGCTCTTTCGTGTGCCCTGATTCATAAACCTGAAATCCTGATTCTTGACGAACCGACAACAGGCGTGGATGCTGTTTCGCGGAAGGAATTCTGGGAAATGTTAAAACGGCTTAAAGAGATGGAAATCACTATTCTTGTATCGACCCCATATATGGACGAAGCTTCGATGTGTGACAGAATTGCTTTGATTCAGCAGGGAAATCTGATGTCGGTGGCCACACCTCAAGCCATGACAAAAGCTTTTTCGGAAGATTTATGGGTTGTTCGGACGAAGAAAATATATCCTACGACAAAACATTTGGGACAACTCCCTTCCCTGGTATCAGTCAACAGTTTCGGACAGGTTTTACACCTTGTCACGCCTAAAGGGATGCATAATATTGGCTCAATCACACAGTTTCTGTCCAAAAACGATGAAAATGAGATTTCTGTTGAACCGGCGGAAGCCACAATTGAAGACGTTTTTATCCTTTTAATGAATAACCGAAATTCCAAACCATGAAATGAGCATGAAAGATAAATCACCAATCGGAATGATAATAACTTCATGCGAATTCCATTTGTCAACTAAAAAACAAATTATTATCAAATGAAAACGAGAGAGCCGGTTATTACCGTTAAAAATATGGTAAAGAAGTTCGGAAGCTTCGTGGCCAATGACAACCTCAGTTTTGAGGTATTCAAAGGGGAAATTTTTGGATTTCTTGGTGCCAATGGAGCTGGGAAAACAACTGCTATCCGGATTTTATGCGGACTCTCCTCTCCCACTTCGGGCGAAATGAAAGTAGCAGGATTTGACGTTTACAGGCAAACTGAAAAAATCAAGCAGAACATCGGGTACATGAGCCAGAAGTTCTCATTATACGAAGATCTTACTGTGTTTGAGAATATCCGTTTGTATGGCGGGGTTTACGGGATGAAGATCGCAGATCGCAAAGCGAGAACCACCGAAATGCTTGAAAGATTAGGCCTTACCGCCTACGAAAACCGCAAGATTGGCGATCTGCCGCTTGGATGGAAACAAAAACTGGCCTTTTCGATCGCCATTCTTCACAATCCTAAAATTGTTTTTCTTGACGAACCTACGGGTGGAGTCGATCCGATCACGCGAAGGCAATTCTGGAACCTGATTTACGAAGCCGTGGAAAAAGGTATTACCGTTTTTGTCACGACCCATTATATGGATGAAGCTGAATATTGCGACCGGGCTTCGATCATGGCCGATGGGAAAATTGTCGCGCTTGACACCCCTTTAAAGCTCAAAGAGCAATACAATGCAGCAAATATGGACGAAGTATTTTTAAAAATCGCACGATGAGCAGATTCCTTGCATTTCTCCGAAAAGAGTTTTACCATATTTTCCGCGATCCGCGAACACTGATCATTCTGTTCGGAATTCCGATTGCACAGTTGATGCTTTTTGGTTATGTAATGACCAACGAGGTTCGCAATGTGAAAGTCGCAATAGTCGACAATTCCAAAGATGATCTTAGCAAACGTCTGAGTCAAAAACTATTATCATCCGGATTCTTTCAGTTAGCCGCAATTCCCACATCTGAAAGCGATTACGAAAGTCTTTTCCGGAGTGGAAAAGTAAAGGAGATCGTAGTTTTTGAACCCGATTTTGCCAAAAATCTAATGAAAGAGGGAAAAGCAAATATCCAGGTAATTGCTGATGCCTCCGAACCAAATGCAGCTCAATTAATCGTGAATTATACCACTGCCATTGTCAATAACTTTACCAAGGCTGAATTCATGAAAGATCAGACTCCTCCGGGTATAAATATCAAGGTACGAATGCTTTTCAACGAAAACATGCGCGATGCCTATAATTTCATACCAGGCCTGATTGCTGTAATCCTGATGCTTATCTCAGCTATGATGACCGCGATTACCATTGCCCGCGAAAAAGAGATGGGGACGATGGAGATTCTGCTCGCTTCACCACTTAAACCAATTCAGATTATCCTCGGAAAAGTAGTACCCTATATGATACTTTCAATAGTCAGTGCATTGGTTGTATTAGCTTTAGGTATGCTGGTATTCAAAGTCCCGGTGATCGGAAGTTTTGCATTATTGCTGGCCGAGATCCTGCTTTATATTTTTCTTGCACTTTCGCTTGGAATTTTGATCTCCACCTTTGTTGATAGTCAGCTTACAGCTATGGCAATATCAGGTTTTGTCCTTATGTTGCCAAGTATTTTGCTCTCCGGTTTTATATTTCCGATTAAAAATATGCCAATCGCTCTGCAAATTGTGGCTAATCTGATGCCTCCGCGCTGGTTTATTGAGATTAACCGGACCGTAATGCTCAAAGGTGGCGGATTAAATGAAATATGGCCGAACACCCTGGTTTTAATGGTAATGTCAGCGCTGTTTATTTTTATTAGTATCCGAAAATTTAAAATACGTCTTCAATAGTTTACCATGCGAACACTATATTATATTCTGCAAAAGGAGTTTACCCAGATTTTTCGCAACAAGTCGATGCTACCCGTAATTTTTGTGATGCCGCTGGTCCAGATGCTCATTCTTGTTTTTGCTGCAACCAACGAGCTTCGTCAGGTTGATCTTGCCATTGTTGATTTTGACAATTCAGCTTCTTCTCGAAAACTGACCTCCGAGATTACCGGAAATCCTTTCTTTATTGTCCGGCAAAACCTCGCCAGCACGCAGGATGCAGAGGATCTTTTGATGCGGAATAAGATTGATCTTGCACTGGTCATTCCCCAAAATTTTGATAAAGATTTAACGTTGAGTAAAAAAGCTGATGTCCAAATACTTGTTGATGCAATTAATGGTATGGCGGCTCAGCTTTCTCTCGGATACCTTTCGAATGTGATCGGAAATTACAGCCAAAAGATATTAATCAAAACAGGAAAGCCTGAACCGGGTCTGATGAAAAGTATCGGGATCAAATCAACTTATTGGTTTAATCCACAGCTCAACTTTAAATATTATATGGCACCGGGAATTCTTGTGGTTTTAATCACGGTAATCGGAATGTTGCTCGGTGGGATGAACCTTGTCCGTGAAAAAGAACTCGGAACGATTGAACAGATCAATGTTACACCCATCCAAAAATGGCAGTTTATTGCCGGAAAACTCCTCCCGTTTCTTGCAATCGGGTTGTTTGATCTTGCCTTCGGACTGATGATTGCGCGATTAGCTTTTAATATTCCTATCAGGGGAAGTATGCCCCTCCTGTTTGGCATGGCTAGCATCTATCTTATGCTCGTACTCTCCCTGGGACTTTTTATCTCCACAATCAGTGATACTGTGCAGCAGGCCACATTTGTGACCTTTTTCATGCTGATTGTTTTTATTCTCATGAGCGGACTGTTTACACCTGTCGAAAGTATGCCCGACTGGGCTCAAAAACTCGATTATGCAAATCCTCTTTATTATTTTGTGAAAATTATGCGAAGTATTATCTTAAAAGGTTCTAATTTTACTGATATTTTTAATGAATTTGCAGCACTTTCGGTATTCGCTGTTTCAATGTTTGGAATGGCAATTTTCAGGTACCGGAAGACGTCATAATATTTTCAATTTGTAGAGACGGATGGCCATCCGTCTCTACTCCAAATCTATATTAAAATGAAAAAATCACTCGTATTAGTCGCTTTCGCGATAATGTCCTTTTGCAGCTTCAGCCAAAATCCTGAACCCGTGTATTTATGGCCCGATAAGGTACCCGGTGAAACGGATAGTAAACACGACCCGGTTCAGACCCCTAACAAAGATGGTAATGTCATCCGGTTGACCGATGTGACCAATCCTGCGTTTTTGGTCTTCAAACCCGCAAATGACAAGAATAACGCTGCCGGTGTAATTATCTGTCCGGGTGGAGCTTATAATATCTTATCATTCGATAAAGAGGGAACTGAAATTGCAGCCTGGCTTACAAATCAGGGATTTACAGCTTTTGTACTGGAATACCGCGTTCCGAAAAAGCAGGAAGGAGCCTTAATGGACATCCAACGAGCCATTCGCATAATCAGAAATGACGCCACCAACTACGGTTTGCAACCTAACAAATTAGGTGTGATTGGATTTTCTGCTGGCGGAAGTTTGTCGGCCAGGGCAGCCACACTTTCGGCTAAGAAGACCTATTCTCCTGTTGATAAGGCAGATTCAGTATCGTGCCGCCCCGACTTTGCGCTGTTGATTTATCCGGCCTATCTCGATCTGGGAACCAACCGGGCATTAACGCCTGAATTAACTATCAATCAAATCACACCACCCATATTTATTTTTGCAACTGCCGACGATAATTACAGCAACGGTGCATTAGTGATGACTACTGCACTCAGGGATGCAAAATTGCCGGTCGAATTGCACTTTCTGGCTAAGGGAGGTCATGGTTATGGTTTACGAACCGGAAATATTGCAGGCGAAACGTGGCCAAAATTGGCTGAGATCTGGTTGAAGAATATTATTGGCGGCAAATAATCATACCACCTGAAGTATTTCTACGTAGACTATTGAGTCTTTAATAATTCTTTAACTTGTTGTTCCAAAATTGGCAGATGCCTATTCACAATCAACCAAATTATATCATCTGAAACACTATCATATCCATGAATAATATGTTTTGTCATTTTGCATAAATCAGATATTTTGAGCTATCAATACGATTACGAATAAATGGATTTTTAATTGCCTTATTTTCCAATAAATCAATAGGTCTTTTTAGTAAATCCTGAAGTGCAAATTTTAAATTGAAGTAATTGTCAGCATATTCATATGGATCACTTGAATCAATGTCAACGACTAAATCAATGTCGCTTTTATCATTGAAATGATCGGTTAAAACAGATCCAAAAACATACAGCGATTTTACTTTGTTTTGTTGACAAAGATTTATCAAACTGTTGTTATAATTATCCAGCTACATATGCTTAAATTTTATCCAAATTTTTGAAATCTGTCCAAACCTGCAAAACAGGACATCCACATGAGCAAAATGGGTTTGATCTTTTAAGCTTGTCACTCATATTCGATAAACTGTATAACTTCTCTATCTATTATAAATACTTATGAATAAACGCTAAGTATATGTCCCAATCGTCTGGCACCATTCCATGCCCGCCTTTATGCATATAGTATCCCAAGGGATTTAGCAGAAGGCTTTTGTCACCTGCATCAGGATAAACAGTACCAGGTCCTTTTTTTCCAAATAAATTGTAAACCGATTCTGCCGCAGAAGCAGCTAAAAATTCCCCTTTCGGATCAGACCAGTAATCGGTATCACCTGTCTGCAGAAGAACAGGCCTTGGAGCCATCATGGCTACAAGCATATGTGCATCTATTGGCAAGCGGTCTACCTGTTTGGCATAATCATGATAATTAGCTGCAAACTGATAGAAGTAACGTGTAGTATCTGTCATGTGTTTGAGATTCTCACCATAATTGCGCCTGCTCAGAGCTGCACCACTTTCGCCGGAGCAGCTGGCAATTACCATTTTGAATCTCGTGTCGTGTGCACCGGTCTATAATACGGTTTTTCCCAGGCGCGATGTGCCTTGTATCACAACACGTTTTGAATCAATCTGCCGATCTGTTTCGAAATAGTCCATTGCACGGCTAAGTCCCCAGGCCCATGCCGAAATGGCGCCCCATTCATCCGGAGCAGGTTTTGTTGTTCCGGGTTGCAGGTAATGTCCCCTGATACCATATTTAAGCCCGGCTTTGAAGTCCGGCTCAATATCACCATAATATATTGTTGCAATACCCAATCCCTCGGAAATAAATTTCTCGATGGGCATTTTACCAAAAGGAGATGTTGTTGATGCCGGAACTTTTTTACCGTCGCGTCCCCAAACTCCACCCGAAATAACCCCGGGATCACCAGCAGCTGATGAATTGGCACTAAAATTAATAAGCAGAAAAAGCGGTGCCGGTTTGGTTGCTTTTGCGGGCAAATAAATCAGGACGTTCATTTTGTAAGCCGAAGTGTCTTTCGTAAAATAGACGGTTACCTGCTTACGAATTGCCTTACCGTCAAAGGTTAATGTTCCTTTGTCGAAAACATTAAACGACATTTCAGCGGGTTTGGGAGGCATTTCCCCAAATTGAATCGTTTCAAACAGTTGAAGAATTTCCGGCCTCCGTTTTTTAATCCAGGTAACTGAATCTTTCACCTGTTTACCATTTTGAAGTACTAACAATTCCGGTAACGTATACGTACCAACAGAGTCCTCTTCGTAGTTTACAGGAAAACCGGCAACCATTTTATTTAGTTTTTCTTTCTGGCAAAATCCGGAAAAAGAGACGACTATCATCAAAATAAACAATAACGTGTACTTTAAAAAATTTTGCATGGTATACATGATATTAGTGATATTGGATTTTTTTTTCAAAGTTATGATTTTAAGACTGATTTAAATTTCAACTTTTCTTCAAAACATTATTTGATAAATTGAATATCAACTTTTCGTTAAAAAGGTTCGACGGTCTGGTTCAAGAGGCTGTTATAAAACTCTGTGGTTCTCTGTGTAATGAATTGGTTCAAATAAATATACTTAATTACACAGAGTTACCAGGAGGAGAAACAGAGTTGCACAGAGAGAAAATGACTCAAAGCTTACTACTCCCCGATTCCCTGGACAAGCAATTGCAAAGTAGTGATATCCTGGGGAAACCCTGTTTACGAGATTACAAATCTCATATCTGTTAGCGCAGATTGCAAATCTGCACAAACCTGGGGCAGATCAGTTATTGTCCATTTTAACTGGCGGTTTATAATTGAGATAATCAATCAAGGCGCTCTCATAATAACTACCACCTGATCCCCCGGTATCTTTGTGTTTTAAAATATATTCGATGATTTTCTTTCGGATTGACTCGGTAGCTTTGAAATTCTCTTTTGTCCAGAATCGTTCTGATTTATCAAAAAAACCAATCCGGCCCAAAAAAGATACACCATAATAAACACTTTCCTCTAGTGATCCATCAGCAATATGTAGTTTGAAGGAGCCGTCGGGTTGAAGTGACTGGCCAAGACACCAGGAAAGCATTTTCTGAATTTCAAACGAGATAGCTCTTTTCTGATTCCCGCTTGCAAAAGGCCAGCCAGCCTTAAATAGTGCAACTACATCCATATTATTGTGGTTCCAGTACTCCCCGTTCCAAAGCCAGCCCACGGGGTAATTTAAATCTTTTACAGCCAGAGTTGTCGAGACTACTTTTTGCAGATCAGGAACATTCCCTTTGAGATATGTCACAATATGAAAAGTTGCGCTAAGGTCATCGACAAATTGTATTTTTCCATCGCGCACGTAGCTTTCGCCCCACCATCCGGTCTCGGAATTACGAAAACGATTAAAAACCAGATCTCTTAATGTTTCTTTAAGTTTTGGATCCCATTTGTAACCAACTGGCCTATCCCTTAAGATCAAACGCATCAGGTTTGACATGGATAAGTTGAATTCCAGTAGGTTATCCTTTCCGGTTTTTGGAATATCGGAAACCGATACAGACATCAGATAGTTAGTCAGTTTTTCGGGAGAATTAACCTGATCAAGAAAATGCGGTTGAAATTTCAAAGGGCTGTTTTTGTTTTCTTCTTTTCCTATTTCATCACCAAACTCATTTAGTTTACAAAACCACTCACTAAAACATCTTCCCCAATTTCCTTCCAGTGAATCCTGTTTTTGTCCAAGTATCTCTCTATCAGGATGCAAAAGGATTGAGTCCAGATCTTCAAACCTTTTATCAATAAACTTGAAATCAGCTGTTTGTGTTATGGAAGCTCCAATTTCCCATAGAATTTGGCGTGAGCAGGTAATTACATATCCAGCAGCTTCCTTTTCTCTAACCTTTGCTTGAAGAGTCCTAATCCTTGCTACCCGGTCAGATTTCATTTTATTAAAATCAGGATTGTACAGTATGAACTCCTGCTGTTTTTTGATATTGTGATTTATGTCACTCTCTGACGGTTGTTGCGATTGTGACAAAAGAGTGGAGCAGAGAATTAGAGAAAGGGTAATCAGTAATCTCAAGGGAAAATATTTTAAAAAGGTTGACATTGAAAATTTATAATATGATTTGAGATTGTCAAGGTAAACAAATTTGTTCTTGTTGGTTAACCAGAGCGAGGAAGAACATTAATGTGTGCTAATCGTATATACGCCTGATAAAATCAGGACTAGCCTCCAAATTTAGGTAACCAAACCTGATAACTATCAGTTTTATATTGTAAAAATAGTGTTTTTCGCGCCTAAACTGAGAAAATTTGAAAATATCCTGTTTATTTTCATTAATTATCTTCCGATTTTAAAACCTTACTTTTCGAAATTCCCTGTTGGAGATATCCGATTCCGACAGGGAATTTTGCATAAAATACAGGGGTGCCGCCAGAATACAACTGTATATAAAAAAAAGGCAGAAGGATTCAGGCAGAAGGTAAATGAGTTTACGAAAAATGCAATAGCTTGTAATATTTTTATAACTGCATGTAAAATATTTAGAATATTTTTTAGAAATAATACAATAGATTTTATGAATATCGCAATCGCATGTAAAATATTTTTAATAGTGCTGACGAAAAATGCAGAAGTGTTCATGAAATTCGCGATAGCATTGATGAAAAATGCAAAAGTGTTCATGAAAAATGCGACTGCACGTAAGAATTTTGTAACTGCATGTAAAATATTTGCGATAGTGTTGATGAAAAAGGCAGAAGTGTTCAGGCAGAAGGCAGAAGTGATGTAACGGAAGCAACTATCCCGTAATTTTTCCCATCAAGCAATTAGAAAATCTATTATCCTTAGTTTGTAACAGATAAAATCATTTATTTTTGCTCTTCCTGATTCTTAATCCTTAATAGTATGATCTATCGAATCCTGACTCCTCTTTTGTTTTGTTGCATTTCATTTAATATTGTTTTGGCACAGGGTATTCGCGGACGAATTACTAACGTCCAGGGCGAAGCAATCGCTTTTGCCAATATTTATATTCCGCAACTGAAAACTGGTACAACTTCGAATATCGATGGAAATTACGAGCTAAAACTACCTGAGGGAAACTATAAGGTTTTGTTTCAGTATCTCGGATACCAAACCCAGTCGCAGGAGCTGACCATCGCCAAAGCTTTTCAGAAGATAGACATTCAATTGATTAGCCAGACTTACACAATGCCCGAAATCACCATTCTCGCTTCGGGCGAAGATCATGCTTATTACATCATGCGGCATGCCATTGCACTGGCACCTTATTACCAGAAACAGGTTTCGAAATATTCGTGTAAAGTGTATCTGAAAGGTTCGGGAATATTCGAAAAGATTCCGTTTCTGTTTGAAAAACAGATGAAAAAGGGTGGTATGAAAGAGAACGAACCCTTTGTGATGGAGACGGTCAGTAAAATTGATTTCGAATTGCCCGATAAAATTAATCAGCAGGTTCTGGCTATGCGCTCATCGGGCAAGGATAACAACACTTCACCAATGGGAATGATTACCAATAATTTGTACGATGCCGAAAAATACGGGGTTGTTTCGCCCGTTGGAAAAAACGCGTTGAAAGTCTATAATTTCAGTCTTGAAGGCTCTTTTGAAGATCAGGGTCGAACCATCAACAAGATTAAAGTAACTCCAAAATCCAACGGCAAAGATGTGTTTTCGGGCTATATTTATATTGCCGACGGGTTCTGGAATATCCATTCGGCCGATCTGAAATTACATATGCCGATGACGAATGTAAATGTGCATCAGGTTTATGCCGAGGTAAATAAAAATACCTGGATGCCTGTAAGCCTCGATTTTGATATGGATTTTGCCGGACTTGGTCTTAAAATGAAATTTAAATATGTGGCATCTATCACCGATTATAAAACTACACTGAATCCTTCGCTCGACCATACATTCCTCGATAAACAGAATAGTCAACAGTTACACGAGAAACAATTGTTGGAGAATGTCGTCGCCGAAAACAATGCGGCACAGCAAATCATTGCAAACAAAACAAAAACACAGGCACAAAAACAGATTGATGATCTGATCAAGAAGGAGGAATTAACGAATCGTGAAACGTTGAAACTGAACCGGATGATTGAGAGTGAAACCCGGCGCAGCAGTCCGCCCGAGCCACTTGAGATAAAATCAACATTTAAGGTAAGTCAGAAACAGGTGAATAACGACTCGGCTTACTGGACAAGCCTGCGACCCATCCCGTTAACTGAAACAGAAAAGAGTTGTTTTATCAAAAAAGATTCGTTTTTGCGCGTTTCGGTCAAACCTGAATATAAGGATTCGTTGCGCAATTCAAAGCGGAAATTCAAAATCAAACACCTGCTTTTAGGGAAAACCTACGATTATTCGGTTGACTCGATCAAAAAGTATGAACAGTTTTCAATTCCAAGTCTTCTCAATCCTACATCACTGACTTTTAATTCTGTTGATGGCGTAAGAATGGATATGCCCTTTAGCTATTACAAATCAGACAGTATCGGCCATTACATGCGAATCAGTCCCTTCTTTGCCTATGGTTTTGCAAGTAAGAAATTAGATGCTTCTCTTTCGTATCAACTGCGATTGAATAGTCTGAAAAATAGTTGGTTCTCTGTCGGAGCAGGAACCACTACTGTAGATTATAACCGGGGATCGGGGTTATCGTCAATGACCAATGCTTTTTATACTCTTTTTCTTGAAGAAAACTATAAAAGATTCTACCGGCGCGATTTTCTGCAGCTTACGACAAGTCGAGACCTCGTTAACGGTTTAAGTTTAAATCTTACTGTTGATTACAGTGAAAACAGCCCGTTGAGCAATCATTCCACTTTCACCTTTTTCGATGATAAAAATAAGGAAATACAACCCAATGTTCCGTTGAATAATACAATGAGTGCATGGCAGCTCGAAAATCACCAGACGCTGGCCGGTCAGGTTGTTTTATCATACACGCCACATCTTCGGTATTCGATCAGGAACAATACCAAGATGTACGCAGGGAGCAAATATCCAACCTATACGTTAAGTTACAAAGGTGCTTTTTCGGGCCTGTTTGGTAACGATTCACGTTATGACCTCATAAAGCTGGGGATGCGTCAGAATATTAAGTTTGGGATTGATGACCATTTAACGTATTCGGTAAATGCAGGGACATTTTTGAATTCATCAAAAGTATATTTTGAAGACTTTCAACATTTTAATACCCAATCGACCACATACGCCTTTAATTCGGCTGCAAATAGTTTCAGACTATTGCCTTTTTACGAATTCTCCACTCAAAAATCGTTTCTGGAAGCTCATCTCAACTGGCAAACACGACGTTTGATTCTAAAGCAACTTCCGATCATTCGAAATTCGTCATTCTCCGAGAATTTGTTTGTAAACTATCTTAGCACTCCCGAAATAAAGAATTATACCGAAACAGGTTATGGTCTAAGTAATGTGTTGATGATGCTGAATGTGGAAGCTGTTGCCGGTTTCGGGAATGGGAAGTTTCGTTCGGCAGGAATCAGGGTGAGTATGAATATCAGATAGTATTGAGATTTAATTTTAATACTTTATCGATCCGAAGAAGCAGTAATTTTGGATCAACAGGTTTTTTGATGTATTCGGAAGCGCCCATACTTAAACCTTTTGCCTCATATTCTGACCCCGTGTGACCTGACAGGAAGATAACAGGGATGTTAATATTGTTATTCTTCATATATTCAAGCATTTGATAGCCATCAAGATTCGGCATTGCAATATCAGACAGAATCAGGTCAAATTTCTCCTTAACGATCTGCATCAGCGCAATTATACCGTCAGGTGCGATATCTACGCTATAGCCGTCCGATTTTAGTATACTCCCGATTAGTTTTTGATTGGTCACTTCGTCCTCTACAACCAGAATTCGTGCTTTACTCTTATCAGAATTTAAGCGTCCTTTCTTTATATCAGTAGGGAGCAGATTGGTAAGCAATTCTCTTAACGACAAGGTTGCATAGGTTGAAGCGGTATCCGACATGGCGTATGGAATCACCAGTTCATCATTGTTGATAATTGAACCGCAGGAATATACCACATTTGGAACATAACCTTCACGTTCCTCTTCGTTAGGTACCAGCAGGGGTTCATTTAATTGACCGATTACCTTGGTTGGGTCATCCAGATCGAGTAGAATAGCACCAAGTACATATTTACGCACGGGTCCTACTCCATGCGTAATTACTAACCAGCCGAATTCTGTTTCGATAGGTGATCCGCAATTACCAACCTGGATAAACTCCCAGGGAAATTTAGGTGATTGAAGTTGTACTGCTTCGTGCCAGAGATTAATAGAGTCAGAAAACATGATATAGTTGTTAACGCCATCAAGACGAGACAGCATAGCGTATTTACCTTTGATTTTCCTTGGGAACAAAGCCATTCCTTTATTCTGGGCATTTTCACCATGAATGGGTTTTATCTCGAAATGATAAAAATCAAATGTTTCGATCAGCATTGGCATGATGCTTACGCCATTGTATGCAGTGTAAGTAGCATAATAACGCTCACGACCATCAGTGTCGGTGAATTTTACAAATCGTGCATCCTCAATGCCGTTACTTTCGGAAGAGGAGATCGGAAATATAACGCGGTCGGAAATACCCGTGTCGAGAGAAAATGAAATTTTGTAGTGAGAATCACCAAGCCAACTTACTAATTTCAGCATTTCGAGCCGCGGTTCGTCTGGTTGTAACTCTCTTTTTGTTTCGTCAATTGCGCTATAAAGCTCAGTGTAATCGAATTCGGGTTTTAATTTTTTTGCAAGACGACCAATCACGCCATCTTCACCAGGCAATTCGCAAATACCATAAACTTCGCTGAACTTCTGAAAGAAAATATCTTTGTTATAGATCGAATTATTAATTGTTTCCGCTTCATCAATCAATCGACCTGTCGGCATTAGTTCGAGGTTATTGTTGGCATCGAGGATGCCACCCCTAAAAGCAATAGACGATACATGCCCTTCACCTGTTGCTCTAAAACTGATGATTACACGTTTCTGACCTTCCTGAAGACCCGTCTGATCAGGATCTTCCACCATTGATGGATTGAAGAATGCCGCAGATTCAATGGAGTACTCCGATGAAAAATAAGCACCAATAAGCAATTTTTTGCCCGATGAAAGACTAATCAAATCACCGGCTCTGCCATCCAGAATTCCACAGGTACGGTCGAAGTGTTTTTGAAAAATACGTGAAATATTGCGATGCCTCGTTGAAAAATCGCGCAATGTACGGTTCAGACTTAAACGTGCAGGTTCCTCAGGCATTTCAATAACCTTTTGAATGATTGATAGAACGCGGGATTCGGGGCCTGGAAAAAAGAATCTAAGAATTACTCTTTTAGGGTCACTATAAAAGCGGATGGGTTTACGTTTAATGGCAGTGCTCATAGCCAAAAAAATTTATAAATGCAGATAAATCTTTAGTATCAACACAAATCGAAGCAAGATTGTTCAATGCAATTGACTTGCGAAATATGACAGGTAAAATATGAAATTCAAATATCCGAATAGATATCCAAACCAAATCCATTTAATGATATTCTGATTTTAAATGTATTGAATGATTTGGCAGTCGGTTGAACTGCAAATAACTGAATATCGTAAAAAAAAGTTAGGCCATCCTTTTGGGCAAGTAAAAAGGATGGCCCTACATTTTTGCTTCTAACCTCTATTTACAGAGAAACAGAAAATCTGAAGATTGATTCCACTCCGAAAAATTAAAATAGCAAAAAGTTCTTACTTCCGGCTACTTTTTTTTGCTGAAATTGACAATCAGAAAATAAATAATAAAGCCCAACGATATGGAAACTAGTTCGATCCCAAATGGCAACATACTGCGGTCCATGAAATTTTCATAGGTGCCCATATCACTTGAACCTGGTCCTAACTGGTCAATAAAAATAAATCCAAGTCCGCCAAAGAAAGCAACCAAACCCCATTTCAACGAAGGGTATTTATTGGCTTCCTGATTTTCAGAACTTACAGAAGATACCTTCTGCTCTAAAATTCCTGCACTATCAATATGCCCTTTCTTGATAATCATACGTTTTAGTAAAAAATCGGTAAAATTTTTCAGCACCTGGAAAATCGCATAAAAGATTACTGCTGCAACTAATACTTCATTCATAATTTTCAGTTTTAAGTGTTTGTAAGATGTGACAACAGTGGTTTGCGAAATGTTGCAGTGATACTTGGTTTTTTTCCAATAAAAATTGTCGGTACTTTGTGCAACATTTAATTGCAGATCGTTGTCAAACTTTAAGTATGAATGACTCTGAATTAATCAACCAGATTTTAAACGGAAATATGAATGCCTTTACGTTTTTGGTAAATCGTTACCAGAAACTGGTGGTTCATATTTCGGGGCGGTTAATTCAGCGACACGAAGAGTTGGAGGATGTTTGCCAGGATGTATTTCTGAAGGTGTATCAAAACCTAGGAAAGTACCGGAACGAATGTAAATTATCAACCTGGATTGCCACTATCGCATACAACACAAGTATTAATTACCTACGTAAGTTTAAAAAAGGTGGTGAGGTAAATTCGGATGACCTGGCAGCATTTGAAAAACTCACAGACTTTAAATCAGACGATTACGAGAAGGCGGAGTATCGTTATATTCGGGAACAGATTGAATTATTGCCTGTTCAGTATCGTACCGTACTTACCTTGTATCACCTTGAAGAGTTTTCGTATCAGGAAATAGAACAAATTACAGGAATGCCCGAGGGAACAGTCAAAAATTACCTGTTCAGGGCGAAAGCACTTTTAAAGGAAAAACTTAAATTTGTAGTTGATGAAAACAGTTTAAAAACAGTGAAGGAGATCAATAATGAAGAATGAAGAACTCGATCATATTATAGAAAAATCGTTCAAAACCGAACCTGATTTTCATCTGTCCGCTAATTTTACCAGGAAACTTACTTTGTTGGTTACCCGCCGCGAACAATGGAAAACCGACTTGCGTGAATATCTTTACCTCACTGCAATTCTGATTCTTTTGCTTTCAATAGGTTCTATTACCTACTATTTTATCGACAAAGACATAGTTATGCGTTTTCTTACTTTTATCACCGGAAATGCATTCCAGGTAGTTTTTATTGTATTTGTTCTGAATTTTATCCTGTTTGCTGACCGCGTATTGCTGCGCCTCCTTTTCAGGCGATGGAACAGAACTGAAGTTTAACACGGTATCATATTTCGAAATCTTTGTGATCCGATTTGAAAAATTCACATTAAATCTCAATAAAAGTTGATTATCCAGTTGTAAATGATTATTTTTCAAACATATTTAATTCTGAAAATTATACTCAAATTATTATCAAATGAAAACATCAATGTTTATAACAGCCGCTTTTCTCATTACCTGCCTGCAGTCTATAGCTCAACAGCCTCGTCCCGTAGAATTGCATGGCGCTCTTCGGATTGAAGGAAACCAGATGGTCAATAAATATGGAATTCCACCTCAACTACGTGGGATATCGCTGTCATGGAGCCTTTGGGGTGGTAAAAAATATTATAATCCGGAAGTTATTAACTGGTTGACCAAAGATTTTAAAATTTCGCTGCTTCGGGCTTCAATGGGTGTTCAGCCGGATGGTGGATACCTGCAAAACCCTGATGAACAGATGAAACTAATGACCACTGTGATCGATCAATCAATCAAAAATGGAATCTACGTTCTGATTGACTGGCACGATCATAATGCTGACCAGCATTTGAAGGAGTCAAAGGCGTTCTTCGCCATCATGGCAAAAAAATACTCGGGAATACCAAATGTAATCTATGAGATATTTAACGAACCGGCCGAGCAAAGCTGGGATGTAATAAAAACATATTCGGTGGAAGTAATTAAAACGATCCGTCAGTATGATTCAAAAAACGTAATTGTTGTCGGAAGTCCAAGATGGGATCAGGAGGTGGATATTGCTGCTTCAGACCCGATTAAAGGGTTTAATAACCTGGTTTATTCGTTCCATTTCTACGCCTCCGACCCCAATCATCAGGCGAAGCTTCGGGCAAAGGCAGAGTTAGCAATGAAACAAGGAATTGCCCTTTTTGTGACTGAATGGGGTGTCGGCGAATCGAATGGCAATGGGGAGTTTAACCGCGAAAAAACGGCCCTTTGGATGGACTGGATGGAAAAAAACCGGCTAAGCTGGGCAAATTGGAATGTAACCGATAAGGAAGAAACTACAGCTCTGTTGATGCCTGGTGCATCGGACAAGGGCGGTTGGAAAGATGAACACCTCACTGAAGCAGGAAAATATATCAGAGAACAGCTTCGTACGTTGAATAAATAAGATCGTCAGAAATTCACTAAAATAGTTTAATCCTTCGATTCAAACTGACAAATCATATCGATCAAATGCTGAGGATCAAGGTTATTCTCTCCACGAATAATGATCTTCGATTTTTCGTAAAATGGGGCGCGCTTCAACAAAGCATCATTAATAAACGCTATTAATTCTTCACGTGATTTACCAACGATAAGTGGTCTTTCAGTTTTCGACTTTAGGAGCCGTGTGGCAAGAATATCTGTATCGGGGGCAATATAAACGGTAATTCCGTTGTTGTTCATCACCTGCATATTATCGAAAAAGCAGGGAGCTCCTCCGCCAGTACCAACTACGACATCCTCAAATTGAGATACTTCAAACAATGAACTCCGCTCTTTTTCACGGAAGCCCTTCTCTCCTTCTTCAGCAAAAATAGCCGGAACAGACTTAAAATAGCGCTCTTCGATGTATTTATCGAGATCAACAAAACTAATTTTCAATAAATCAGCAATCTTACGTCCGATTGTGGATTTTCCGCAACCCATATATCCAATGAGATAAATTCTCATTACTCAAAGTTTAATTTCATCTGACTTGGATCGTTATCACCACCCGTTGAACGGATGATTTCGAAAGGAATATCATCAATAATCGGTGGAAGTATCTCTTCAGGTTTAATATCCTCATCCTTGATTACAGGTTCAAGTTCGTGAATATCCTTCACTTCAAAACTTGATAATCGCTTACCTTTTGCCTTGTAAGATTTTACGCCAATAAACTCTGCCACCTCAACGATTTCGTTTTCACGGCTGTTTTTCTCGCCTCCAAACTCAATTTCAAGTCGAGGATAGGTCACCCATGTTACACTAACCAATTTATTATTAGGATCATCACCAATAAACCGGCAGGGCTTACCACCGTTTACTTCGATCTGGAACCGTTTCACATAGTAGAAACCCTGCTCTGCGTCAAAGTAGACTACAGATGCAACTTTTCCGGGGTGGAATTTTTCAATCGAGAGCAGATTTTTTTCGAAATGGTTCTCAAGATCGTAAGAATAGACCTGATAACCTCCATCTTTATCCACCACCAATATTTTTTCATCACCAGTGAATTCGCCAAGGAATTTGCCACGACCATCGGCATTCAAACGGAGAACATCTTCATCGAACCAGATTTTCCGTCCGCCAAGCGTTGAGAGTCCTTTTTCCTTCAGGGTAACTTTATGTACTTCGTTCTTTGTCACCAGATTACCCATCGATTGCCGTCCTTTAATGGCCAGTTGGGCAATATCTATTTCATCGACCAGTTTTTTAAGTTTTGGTTTGGGTTTAAACGTGATCCGTAAAACTTCTGCCTCACCATTAGGATTCGCGCTAAAATAGAGGATTCGCGAACCATCGGTTCCCATGGTCATATTATACTCCTTGTCACGCGTGACACCAGTAACGCTGAAACGTTTCATGTAAGTTGCGCCAGCCTTACCGTCGCGGTAAACCAGGTTATAAATCGTTCGGTTATCGTTTTTCTCGAAAATGGCCACATGGAGCACATTTTTACCGATAAATGCTTTTTCGCTTACCTTGGCCACAAAATAACTTCCATCGCGTCGAAAAACGATAACATCATCAATATCAGAACAGTCGCATAAGTACTCGGCCTTTTTCAAACCGGTTCCAATAAATCCCTCTTCACGATCGATATATAATTTTTCATTGGCCACAATTACTTTGGCAGCTTCAATATTTTCGAAGCTTCTGATTTCGGTCTTTCGCTCACGTCCTTTGGAATACTTTGCTTTCAGATGTTCGTACCACGCTATGGTATAAGGAATTAATTTTTGAATATTTGCAAGAACCTCGGCAATACTTTCCTCAATTCCTTGGATGATTTCGTTTGCCTTATCGGTGTTGAACTTCAAAATGCGTCCCATTCTGATCTCCATCAGTTTAAGGATATCTTCACGGGTGATCTCCCGTCTGAACTTAGGCTTC
>JAPLDR010000086.1:31301-50439 GCA_026391655.1 Bacteroidia bacterium
ACAGCCTGATCCATATTATTTGAATCTTCGAAAGCTTTGTCCTTGTAGATCCGCTCGTCAATAAAAATCTGCTCCAACGAAGCAAAATGCCATTGCTCTTCCAATTCTCCCATTCGAATTTCAAGCTCAAGCTTCAGCAATTCAACGGTTTTATCAACCGATTTTTTTAGAATTTCGGTGACATTGATAAATTTGGGTTTATCGTCTTCGACAATGCAGGCATTTGGCGAAACCGACACTTCGCAATCAGTGAAAGCATAAAGTGCGTCAATGGTTTTATCCGAACTGATCCCCGGTATCAAATGAATCAATATCTCGACATTTGCCGCATCATCTATCTTCTTAACCTTGATCTTACCTTTATCATTGGCTTTAATAATAGATTCAATCAATGATGATGTCGTTCTTCCAAAAGGTATCTCCGTAATCACCAGAGTTTTATTGTCCTGTTTTTCGATTTTAGCCCTTATCTTTACGGCTCCGCCCCGCAAACCATCGTTGTATTTCAATACATCGATATAACCACCTGTAGGGAAGTCGGGGAAAAGCTCAAAATCCTCATTATTCAAATAGGCGATACAGGCATCAAGCAATTCGATAAAATTATGAGGAAGGATTTTGGAAGCAAGTCCCACAGCTATTCCTTCTACTCCCTGTGCCAGCAGAAGCGGAAACTTCACAGGTAAGGTAACCGGCTCTCTGTTTCGGCTGTCGTATGAGAGTTGCCATTTCGTCGTTTTTGGATTGAAAAGAACCTCCAGCGCAAATTTCGAAAGTCGCGCCTCAATATAACGAGGGGCAGCAGCTCCATCGCCTGTTAATATATTCCCCCAGTTTCCCTGTGCATCAATTAGCAATTCCTTCTGTCCGAGCTGAACCAATGCGTCACCAATGGATGCATCGCCATGCGGATGATACATCATTGTCTGCCCGATAATATTGGCAACTTTGGTGTAACGCCCATCATCCATCTGTTTCATAGCATGAAGAATCCGACGCTGAACAGGTTTAAGTCCATCGTTGACATAAGGAACAGCTCTCTCCAGAATAACATAAGAAGCATAATCGAGGAACCAGCTCTGGTACATCGACCTCAAGTAAACGATATGATGCAGCTCTTTTTTGCCCTCTTTTGCCTCTTCCTCTTCCGGCAACGGTAACAGCTCGCTATCTTCTTCGTTAGACATTTTTTACAATTGAATTACAGTTCATCCTTTTCGATATGAAGGTTCCCGATAATAAAATCCTGACGATCGGGTGTGTTCTTTCCCATGTAAAACTCAAGCATTTCTGATACAGGTTCATTCTTATTCAGAATCACTGAATCGAGACGGATATCTTCTCCGATAAAGTTTTTAAATTCGTCGGGCGAGATCTCTCCCAAACCTTTAAAACGGGTAATTTCCGTATTTGCACCAATGATTTTTACAGCCTGATCGCGCTCCTGCTCCGAATAACAATAAATGGTTTTCTTTTTATTACGAACCCTGAAAAGGGGTGTTTGCAATATATAAAGGTGCCCTTTCTTAATCAATTCGGGAAAGAACTGTAAAAAGAAAGTGATCAGCAACAGACGAATATGCATCCCGTCAACATCGGCATCAGTGGAGATTATCACTTTATTATAGCGGAGTTCATCAATTCCCTCTTCGATGTTCAAAGCAGCCTGAAGAAGATTAAACTCTTCATTCTCGTACACAATCTTCTTCGTTAATCCATAACTATTCAATGGTTTACCGCGTAAACTGAATACTGCCTGCGTTGTAACATCACGTGATTTCGTGATTGAACCGCTCGCCGAATCGCCTTCGGTTATAAAAATCGAACTGTTATCTTTCAATTCGTGGTTGCTGTTGTAGTGAATCCGGCAATCGCGTAATTTTTTATTGTGAAGATTGACTTTCTTGGCTCTTTGTTTGGCCAATTTCTGAATTCCGGAAATAGCTTTCCGTTCGCGCTCCGATTCCTGTATCCTTTTCAGAAGAATATCTGCAGTCTGGGAATTTTTATGCAGAAAATTACCCAATTCTTTTTGGACAAAATTCATAATAAAGTTTCGCACTGAAGGACCTTCGGGACCCATATCCTTTGATCCGAGCTTTGTTTTGGTTTGGGATTCGAATATCGGCTCTTCAACCTTGATGCTCAAGGCAGAAACAATCGATGCACGGATATCTGAAGCATCAAATTCCTTGTGGTAATAATCGCGGATAGTTTTAACAAGTGCCTCGCGAAAAGCAGCAAGGTGAGTACCTCCCTGCGGCGTAAACTGCCCATTGACGAAAGTGTAATAATCTTCGCCGTACTGGTTGCTGTGGGTAAGTGCAAACTCAATATCCTCCCCTTTCAGATGGATGATCGGATAGACAGGATCCTGATCGAGGTTTTCCTCTAAAAGATCATAAAGACCATTCTTCGAAAGGTACTTCTCACCATTGAAAAAGATAATTAACCCTGCATTCAGAAAAGTATAGTTTTTTAGTAAGGGAACTACAAACTCCTCAATGTAATGGAAGTTCCTGAAAATTTCGCTATCGGGCGTAAAAGCAACACCGGTGCCGTTAATCTCTTCAGTTGAAATCTCTGCATACTCCTTTACTAACTCGCCTTTTGAAAAATCAATTCTTTTCAGACGACCATCGCGTACCGACTTGATCGAAAAATTCATAGAGAGGGCATTTACCGCCTTGATTCCCACGCCATTCAAACCTACCGATTTTTTAAATACTTTCGAGTCGTACTTCGCACCTGTATTCATCCTCGATGCCACATCCATAAGTTTTCCCAGCGGTATACCCCGACCATAGTCGCGCACTGTAACAAGTTCATCCGATACCGTAACGTCAATTTTACGTCCGTTACCCATCATAAATTCGTCAATAGAATTGTCAAGTACCTCTTTTAGTAAAACATAGATACCATCATCGGCCGCAGAGCCGTCACCCAACTTGCCAATGTACATTCCTGGCCGCTTGCGAATATGTTCCTTCCAATCAAGCGTTCGAATCGATTCTTCTGAATAACCTGGGACCATTTTAAAACGATTTGGCACAAATATAATGAAAAACAAAAGTGGAAAGATTGAATTCGCAAACCAGTAATCAACACAATATAGTTGATAAGTATTTTAAAAAAGAGCGGTCGGCTTGAATCATATTGTAAGGATGGAGTTTAGTCCATCATTAAGGACATGATTATCAATGCATGTTTTAAAGTTGATTTGACCAATCGCCCCCGTTGTAATTCAGGAAAAGATGTGAGTAAAGAAGCGCCGATAGCACCGGCTGCCTCGTGAAACTTTTAAGGAGTATCGATCTCAATCAAAAGATTGAAATGTCTTGCAATTGTATGCAATTGCAAGACATTTTTTTTGTAAATTAGCATTGTGAAAAAGCGACAGGATAAAGGACTTGATTTCATCATTGACAAGCTTACTAACTCTATTGAAAATGTTCAATCGGGCGACAGTTTTCCGACAGACATTTCTTTGTTGACCACTTCCGAGTTAAAAAATGTCAATGGTAAAAATGGTTGGCGATTTAATTGGAACAGCGAAATTAAGAAGCCCGAACGCGATATTTTTAAGTTGACAATCACGAATAATCCAAACATTATTCAAGGCATTGTAAGTTTAGAAGTTAAGCCAGACCATGTTTATATGCACCTGATTGAAAGTGCGCCTTTCAACATCGGAAAGCATAAAACATATATAGGAGTGCCAGGAAATTTGGTCGCCTTTGCCTGTAAACTTTCATTTCAACGTGGTTGTGAAGGCTACGTTTCATATACAGCAAAAACCAAACTGATTGATCATTACATCGAAAGTTTGGGTGCGGTCCTGTTTGGCGGACAATTAATGGTCATAAACACACCGGTAGCTTTAAAATTGATAAATAAATATTTTTAATACCGATAATATGGGACTAATAAAAGAACCTCTTGATTTTGATTTTGAAGTTGACCCAAGACTATTGACAAAAGAGGAACAACTTGCTATTAGCGAGTTCATAAAAGAAGACAAGGCCAAAAGAGCAATATTGGAAAAGCGATCAACAAAATCACGGACTTCAAGACGGGCAAAAACGACAGCATAGCATAATGCCTGTACCACGCGCCGCAATGCAGGTAAAGATGTGAGTAAGGAAATGCCGATAACACCTTCAGCCGCTTAATTTAATCTGAAAGCAGAAAAGATGGGCAACTTAAAAGATAAACTAACAAGTTGCTCATCTTTTGTTTTGGAAGAAATTGTATAACTTGCGCAAGCACAGTTAATGCAGAAATACACGCCACTGCAGCGTTTACACACATGTTACCACCAATTTAAAAGACTGACAATAAATTATGGCCTTAATAACTTGTCCTGAATGCTCGAAACAAATCAGCGAGAATGCTGTGAGTTGTCCAAATTGTGGTTATCCAATTGTTAAAGAAGCATCTTCAACACATGAACCACAACAAGTTGAAATTACCTCTATTAATTTAAGCCCACACAACTCTCACAAAATTCGAAAGATTATTTTTGGAATATTTATTTTTGCATTTATTTTTGCATGTACATTTGCTTATATAGCATTCCAAAATGCTCAAAAAGCGACAAAAGTAAGAAATTCATATATAGACAATTTAAATCTAATTTCAGTTGCATTACTCAATGGAGCAAATGATGCTGAAGAAATATGTAATTTAGCTGCAAATGTTTGGTATAATACTATTTATAAAAAAATTGAAATAGAAACAATGAAATATACATTCACACCAAAAGAACAATTTATTTCTGATTTTAACACATCTTTGGCAAATTTATTTGCTGACGAGGAAATAAAGAAAAAAGTTAAAAATATTGAACTAAACCGGATAATTGTTTCAACTAAAATGAAAGATTTACGAAATCCATCATTGGAATTCGAGAAATGTTTTGAAACGCTAAACGACTTATTTAGTGTTTATATGGGCTTGACAGATTTAGCTATTAAACCAAATGGTAGTTTGCAAACCTTTTCTCAAAATAAAAGTGATAAAGCAGACAAGTTTATGGGATATTACAGAAAGTTCAGTACACAAATTCCTGAAAAAAATGAAGAAAATAAAACTTATGAAGAATTCCTTAAAATCTTAGGAATAAAGTAAAACGTTTTAATCAATTGATTTAATTAATAAGTAAAAACTTATGACGAAAGAAGTAGAGATTATTGACGTGGGCCGCAATCCGTTTTTTGTTGAAGACTGGCGTAAACAGAATTATCCTCTAACAAAACATCGAAAAGAGCAGTTGGAAAAGTTGTTTGGGCAAGACGTGGAAAGTATTAAAAATATTAGCCGAAATATCGGTCGATATCCTGCTTTTGTAGGCATTCGATGGGTTTTGCCGAAGTGACCGATAAAAAGAAACTAAGAGCAACGGACAAATGGTACAATAGGGTTAGTTATGATGGCTACGGTTTACCAAATAACATGTAGGCTTTGTATCATTTTAGAGCGAACAATTTTAAACTCACAAACATGAAAACAATTATTTTCGTTTTGATGCTCTTTTTAGCATCCACGGTTATAGGACAGACAATCGACCTGTATAAATTAACTCTAAACGATTCAATTTTATGTAACCTAACAATTGACCAACTAACAAATATGCTTGGTCGTCCGAGTGCAGTAGCAAAAAGTAATAGATGGAACGTCAATTCAGGTCCAGAGGTTTTTTATCATAATAAAGGGTTAGAATTCGGGTTTTGGGATAAAAAAAGTGACAAACGGCAAAGGCTTTTGTATATCACAGTACACTTGACTAAAATTTGGGATGAAAATTATAATGAATTCTATTATCCATTTCCGGGGAAGGTCTTTCCTAATCTTGATGCCAATATGAAATACCTTACCATACTCCCTCTTTTCAATAATTACCCCCGAGATGACAGACATAACGATTGGATTAGTGTTAGTAACGGGCCGGGATATATTACTATCAAGTGTGAAGAATTAACAAAATTTCTTGATGAAATTACTATTCATTTTGGTGATCCACAACCATGACTACTTAGATGCCAATTGTTTGTAACGATAAAACAAAATTCATTGTCATCAGAAAACGAACCCGTTAGAGTATTTGAAAACGAGTTGAAAATTCAAACATTTATTTACAAACGATTTAAGAACCAAACGCATATGGGAATGACACCAGAAGATTTTTTCGAGTCATTTGTTATTGGAAATTATGAGGATTGCCAGCAACATACTGGCTGTGTCAGACGAGCTTTCAATGCTGCAGTCTCAGCGTCGCATTTGGCTGACCATTATTTTACGTATAACAAGAACCATAACCCTTCAAAAGTTAATTCATTCAATACAATTGGTGATTTTGTGGAACATTTATCGAAGAATACTAGCGGTTGTTTCCGAGATATTCGAAGCATTTCCAATGTATATAAACATCTTTATGAATCAAATGATCCAAAAAAAGCAGTGCACTCATCCATTTCCTCAACTGGAGCTATTGAGAAGATCTCCTTTGATAAGAATGAAGAAGTACAAATGATAGAAGAAGAATGGGCTGAGGCTTCCAAACTCAAAAACTTAAAATCGAAAGTTGTTTTTACATGTAAAGATGGTCAACGAATTGATTTCTTACCTACGTTAGACTCAGTAATTAAATTTTGGGAGAAACTGCTTAGTTGAATGAAAATATTCAACCGGAATGGCCCTTTTTTGCAACTGATAGCTCTATTTTTTCGGAGGGCAAAAACGACAGCATAATTCAAAGCCCGCACTACCCGCCGGAAAGCAGGTAAAGATGTGAGTAAGGAAACGCCAATAGCACCTTCAGCCGCTTAATTTAATCTGAAAGCAGAAAAGATGAGCAACTTAAATGAATTAATAAACAAGTTGCCCATCTTTTGTTTTGGAAGAAATTGTATAACTTGCGCAATCACAGTTAATGGAGAAATATTCGCCGTTGTGGTGTATGTACGGACGTTGGGCACAAGGTAAAGTGCGCCTTTGACAAGATTAATATGATAATTTAGAGACGTATCAGAAACAATTACAAATATGGAACCGGACCTTAAAAATCAGCTTTTGGCATGGGCAAGCAAACTGCGTGAAAATGACCTATATGATTATGATCGAAACCTTCATGTAAATACTTTTTTAATGATGTATTCATATCTCGAAGAATGGCTGTATATTGATTGGAAAGCATATGCACCGGATGTTGAAATTGATAAAAATAAAAAAGGTAGTATTGGCCGTTTTAAAAATATTGTAAAGCTGTTGGGTGTAGATTTATCATCAAAGTATTGGCAAACCCTTATGGAAGCAGAAGAGATCAGAAATTGCTTTTTACATGCAAATGGTCGAATCAGTTTGCTTATAGATCCTCAAGAAGTAAGAAGAATAGTAGAAAAGAAAGGATCGAAATTAGAAATCGTTAGGGATCGAATTGTTATTTCAGGTGAATATTTACAAATGTTTAATGAAAATATTACAAGTTTAATGGACATTATTAATAACCCGCAGACTCATTAGAACCATTAAATTAGCCTATTTGTGATTCGTCAAGAACTTAGTACTTGATAAATTGCATAATGAAAGTTTTAGAAAGTTTAAAATATTAAAAAGAATACCCTGTGCATATCAGCAAGCTAGCCGGCAAGTTGGGTTTGGTTGCTTTGTTGACAGAAAATTAGTAATTTGAAAAGCAGCACTTCGTAGGAAGTTCATCGGGAAACTCCCGCCCTGCGTGTAGGCGGAACGTTGAGCGTCATGCTTTAAAGACAGTGAGAATATTAACAGACAAACAATAAATTAGATAAAGAAAGTGCCATATCAAACAAACATAGCTTTAGTCCTTACACCGAGAATAACACAAAGATATTTGGTTAATCCAGCTCATCGTAGGAGACAAGCTGGTAAATCAAGATGGATAATTACAGTTGATGAAGAAGTAGAATGTTTTATTACTTCTCAAACACTAAGATGGGTTGAAGTATCAACCGCTTGGGGCGTTATTCAAAATGGGAATAGCTTACTTGTTCTTGGATTAAGTTCAAATAACATTTCACTTAAACTTGCAAAATTTGTTGATAGTGATGGAAAAGACCTTTGGCATGGATACCCTGCTGATTTTGTAAAAAATAATCAAGACCGTCCAGGAATGGTAACTTTACAAGATTGGAAAACAAGAGGCTTTATAGAAAAACATCACATGATAAAAATTAGAAAAGGAAAAGAATGCAACCTGTAAAACTTACAATATTAGGTGATTATATTGACTGCCAAATTTATCGTGGCAGGCTTTATTTATGGACTTTTGACGGTAGAGTAAAAGTTTATAATTGGCATGAACTTATTAACTCATTACCGAAGAAAGAAAATGACATGATTGCTTTGAAGTTTTGCTTTTTAGATGGTAACTATCTCTACAAAACCGATTTAGTAGACTTATTCATTGATAAAGAGTTCAAATCAATTCTTTTAAAAAAATTTACTTCTGTTGCTAAACAAACTTTTCAATTGACAAACAAACAAGCTGATAAATTTTTGTTTGGTGAGCAAGATACACCTCAAAATATTTTGCCAACTGACACAGAAATTTATAGCAATAAACTATACTATATAACAGAACAAGGTTTGTTCTCAACATCTGCACATAGAGACAATAAAAAATATCCTATTAGTTCAAGACCGACAAAACTTTGGGACTGTAACCTTTTATCAATTAAGGCAAATAAATATCCACAACTTGCTTTGTCAGGAGGAAATGAAGGTTTATTTGAACTCAACCTGTCAAATTCTGATGATGATATTTGGGATAGAAATGAACCAAATCAAATTAGTAAGGGTCATTCGTCCTTTGCTAATTATACCTTTTGGAGTATTTATAATAGTTCTTTGGTAGACAAATTTTTCTTTCAAATCAAGCTACAAAAGAGAATACAAAGAAATCATCAACGAAAATAAAATATTCAAGATTGGTAGAAATGAAAAATATTTGAGTTGGGGGGTGGAAGATAAAATATATCGAGCAACTGACTTCGGTTTTGAAATTATAAAGTTCAACAACAAACCAAAAGAAGACGAGGGAGAAAAACTCTTCACTCCTATTCAAAGCGTAAACTTACATTCATGGAAAGGCAAAGTCATTGATGGTGGGACTGCATATTTCGGAACGATTGTAGAATGTGAAAATGCTTTAGTGGTAATGTTAAGCAACGGACAATCTGTAACTATTCAAGGTCCAATTACTAGGTGGAGAGTATATCCACGCTCACTTAATTATGAAAATCATCTACATGTAATTAAGGATGATCGAATTGAAATTTACTCTTTCAACCAAGATTATTTTCTTAATCAAGACGAGAAGGTTTTAGGCATAGAACATAAACAACCACGACAATGGGGGCGTGGAGTAAGACCATTATTCTAACATTATGAAAGCAAAATTAGAGCACTTAAAATTTATAGATAGAATTGCACGAACGCACAATCGAGTAGACGGCCTCGCCAGTAGTTAACTGACGAGGTGCGCCTCTCACACCACCGTTAAAAATAAGCTTTTTAAACTCGTAATCCAATAAATATGTAGATTGAAAAAATTCAAACGAAGATTTACGAAATGAATGTGAAAGCTCTTTTGTAACAGAAAATTTGTATTGTTCGAAGTTTTTCAAGAGCTTACAACGATAGCAAACACAAAAAAGACACCAAAATAACAAGATACAATTCTAAATTTCAGTATTTTTGTTAAAAACATTAAGATATGAAAGGCATAATAAACATAGAATATCCCGAATCCTTAGCTAACTCATTAAGATTAAGAGGTAAAGACTTTGAGAATGAGATGAAAACAAGTTCATTAGTGAAACTTTTTGAGTTAGGAAAGGTTTCTTCTGGTACAGCTGCGAAAGTATTAGGATTATCACGATTAGATTTTCTTGATTTACTTTCAAAATACAAAGTTTCACCATTAGGACAATATGATTCTGATGACTTAAGAGAAGATATCTCAAATGCATAAAGTAGTATCAAATACAACTCCAATAATCTCATTGCTTAAATTATCCCGACTTGATATTTTAAAAGAACTAAATTCTGAAACAAGCTGGAGAACAATAATTTGAAAGATAATTTTGATGACCCAATTGAAGGGTTTAAAGAATATGTGTAATTGAATTATAGATGGATAAAGTTATTGAAAAGTTCCAGTCTATCTTTCAGACTCCATTTCAGAGTTCTGTGCTCGTCTTCGCATTGATTTTATTTATAATTCTTTTGGCTCCTCTGCTGTTCCGAAGAATTAAAATCCCCGGAATTATCGGATTGATATTGGCAGGGGTGATTATTGGCCCACACGGATTAAATCTGATAGCCAAAAATTCAGCGATTGATCTCTTCTCGACTATTGGGCTTTTGTATATCATGTTTCTTGCCGGGCTCGAACTTGATCTGAAAGGTTTTGCCAATTACAAGCACAAAAGCCTTGTATTCGGATTCTTTACCTTTATAGTACCGTTAGCCATCGGATATCCGGTCTGTCGGTTTCTTCTTGAGTTTAGCTTCGAAACGAGTTTTTTGGTTTCAAGTATGTTTGCCACTCACACTTTAGTAACCTACCCCATTGTAAGCCGCCTGGGCATTTCGAGGAATGAGGCAGTGGGAATTACAGTTGGAGGAACTATGCTAACAGATACGGCCGTATTGATCATTCTTGCTGTTATCTCAGGTATGGTAAGTGGAGAGATCACTGTCGACTTCTGGATAAAATTTTCAATATCAGTTATTTTATTTCTCACAATTGTTTTATTTCTGATTCCGAAACTGGCAACCTGGTTTTTTAGAAACTTTGAAGGTGAGAAAAACTCCCATTTTATTTTTGTCCTTGCCATGGTTTTCCTTGCAGCTTTTCTTTCAGAAATAGCTGGTCTTGAACCCATAATAGGGGCTTTTGCTGCCGGAATTGCATTAAACAGGCTCATTCCACACACATCATCATTAATGAACAGATTAGAGTTTGTTGGCAATTCATTATTTATACCATTCTTTCTGATCAGTGTCGGTATGCTGATTAATCTCGAAGTGATCACTAAAGGTCCTTATGCCCTGATTATTGCCGCAACTTTAACCATAGTAGCCTTAATTGGAAAATACGTTGCTGCATGGATTACATCTGCAATATTCAGCTATTCAAAAGCCTATAGAAATCTTATTTTCGGATTGAGCAGTTCACACGCCGCCGCAACCATCGCTGTAATCATGGTTGGATTCCGACTTGGAATTGTTAATGAGAATATTTTGAATGGAACCGTTGTGTTGATTCTGGTCACTTGTCTTGTAGCTTCCTTTGTTACGGAACATTCGGCCAAACAGGTTTTAATTATGGATAAGCTTATTGCTCCCGTAGTTCCAACTATCTGGGATCAAAAAATTCTTGTTCCGATATACAATCCAAACAATATGGAGCGGCTGCTTGATCTCGCAATGGCTATAAAAAATCCCAAAAACCACTTTCCGATTGTAAGTTTGTCCGTTGTGGCTGATGATCAGGAGGCTCGACAGAAGTTGATTGTAGCAAAGCAGACGCTCGAAAAAGCAATTATCCATGCAGCAGCTGTTGATCAGGACGTGGAAATCATCACCACGATCAGCCCAAACGTGCCAAGCGGGATAAAGCGGGTTGCAACAGAGATATTTGCCACCGAAATAATTATTGGATTTGCATTGAAACACCAGTTTACGGACCTCCTTTTCGGGAATATCATCAAGTATATAGTGGACAATACTAATCAGGCGGTCTGGGTTTGCAGTATTTCGCCACACCTTAGTCAACGCAAGAAAATTGTAGTCGTTTGCCCCAGGTATGCTGACCGCGAATATGGTTTTAATCTTTGGCTGAGCCGGGTATTCCGACTTGCCGATTCACTAAAGGTTTCATGTGATTTTCTATCCACTCCACAAACTTTCAGACATGTGAATGAATATATGCAGATTAATAATATCGCCATTTCCACAAAACATATTGAATTTACCGACTGGAATGATTTTCTGAAAATTTCAGCCTTTATCCAGCCAACCGATTTAGTGATTATCGCTCTTCCCCGTAACGGAGGCGTTTCGTATAAACTCAATCAGGAAGGTATTCCGCGACAAATGGCCAGAAATTTCGAGAACTTCGATTTTATACTGATTTACCCGAATGAGAATGAGGAAAATCCGGAACTGATGTTTACCGATGATTTTGACAAAAGTCTGATTGAGGAAGGTCTGAATCAGCTTTCGAAAAAAGCAAAATCGCTGACCGGGGTCTTCAGAAAGAAATAGTCGGAAGTCAGTAGCCTTTTAACAGTCATTTGAAGATTATCCGGTATCTCTATTGTCAATGTTCCCATGAAGATAAAGTAATCAAATAATTCTAAAATAAAGAATGAAATAGAACCACCAATAAATGGATTTTCTTTCGGATTGCCGGTTTATTACGGTCTGATCACCTTTATCAATGCACCCGGTATTTGCAAAAGATCGTAATCGTGATCGTAGATCAGGTATTTATTAATCCACACAGTTACAAACTTCTCCTTGTATTCGCGTAATCCTTTATATTGGGAGAAACCTCTGATCTTTTCATAAGCAAACTTCATCGACTTCTCTTTGAAAGTATGTGGATCATCAATGCCAGACATAGGTGCAAAGCCCATATTTGCAAATGAATAACCCTCTGATTTCAGATAGAAAAATAATTCTACAATAAGAAAATCCATCACACCGTTTGGAGCATCTGTTGTTTTGCGAACCAAATCGTATGTCCCTTCTCCGGGAACAAAGTCAGGAATGATATTCAAAAATGCAACGATCTTTTCTTCTGAATTTTCAACAGTAATGAGTGTTTGCTGTTTCAAATCATCCCATACAAACATTCCCTGCGAGAAAATAATCTCGCTTCTGCCAGTTTCCTCCAGCCACTCGTCAGATACTGCTTTAATCTTCTGAAGTAATCCATCCTTAATCGGTGGAGTGTGAATGTTAGATTTATAGCCCCGCTCTTTCACCTTTGACAGTGCATTACGGATCGATTTTTTTGAACCTCCTTCAAGCGAAAATGATTTCAGATCGACCAATCCCTCCTGCCCCAAAAACATCGACTTCTTTTTCAAACTTTTATAATAATCGAGATCACTCTCCGAAACCCGATAATAGATACTCTTTAACCCGATTTCAAAGCAAAATCGGTCAAACTGAACAATACATTGTTTCATTTGCTCACAGTCCTGAGCAACCGGATTTTCGAGAACCACGGCGAAATTCCCGGCTGGCCGATACGAAATAAAGGCATTTAATTCTTCCGGCTCAAAAATCATTTTATCCTGGTAAGTTTTAAAATAATCAAGAGCCGATTTTCCATATTCACTGACCAATTTCAGTGGTCGTTCAAGCTCGAGTGGGGTTGGGAAAATCTTAAAAAAATAAGGACGTATCAGGGTATAAATTAAAAAGCCAAAAGTTAAAAACCCGCTTATGTTGATCGAAAGAATAAACTTACGCGCAAAATTATCTACCGGGATTAAATCGCTGCTGCCAATAAGAAAGTAGTTTTCAAATGCATATTGGATTGATTGAATAAAGCCAAAATCAATATCAAAATGCTTTTTATCAAGGTAATAGAATCCAATAACACTATAAACCATTACTGCCAGCATGCTCAGAATTGCAGTTTGTATTCCAACAGAACGTAATCGTGGGTTGTTTTTCACATAGTAATCCTTCTTTGTAAAAAGCAAAACTACGATCACCAAAAAAGCAGCGATTGCCTCTTCATAATCGACAGCTTTGGCAAGATTACCAAACATTGATACGACAGTCAGGAAAAACGCGAACCACCAGGCCATTTTCAATCCTTTGAGCATAAAAGAGGCAGTAACCAATAAAAACAGCCCTAAAACCAACACAAAATAATTAGATACAATAATTGCGTCCATTGGCAGAAAATCCTTCAGCCAGTGAACACGTTCTGAAATTGCAGGAGTAAGTACCGAAATGATATTAATGATTCCCAACGACAATAGCAATAATGCTGGAATAATCCTCATCAACAACTTATTGATTTTCAATAAAAAACTAAATATGCCAGCAATCAATGGAAGCCAGAATTCGAAGAACCTGTATAGTAGGGTTATTGCTAACGCTTCAATATCTGAGTAGCCCAAACGGACAAGAATTAAAGTCATTGATACTTCAATTGCACCAAGGCCTCGTAAAAAAGGCGACACAATCAAAAAGATAACTGAAATTACATAACCCAAAAATGCCGCAAATAAGGAAGGAGTGTACTGAAGAGCCAACATAGCAACATAGAGATGGGCAATACCGGCAAACTCGATCAAAATGGAATAAAATAACGTAATAAAGAACTGCTTTTTACTGATCCTGTTATTCCGGATATCAATTGAAAAAACTTCGAAAAATGAAAAGGTTTTAACTAGCCACCTGTAAAATACCCCCTTTTTAACAATTGATCTGTATATCAAATATATAACGACAATTAGCACCAACATCGAAAAGAATGCGATCCACTCTCCCGATCCCAATCCGCCAACAATTAAGGAGTAAATAAAGATCGGCACAGCTACAACTATCACTGATAGAATACCTACGAATCCGTAAACTGATGAGGCAAAATGGATCTGTGATTTTGTAATTCCCTTTTTTTCAATCTCGCCCGTAAAAAAAGCCAGGGAAGAAATTCCTCCTGCTGGTAAGAAAATACTGATCAGATTACGCTTAAGAAATAATACTACGGCAGTAACCAGTGAGATTCGGTGTCGGATGGAGGCAAATGATGCGACATACATCATTCCTTGCAATAAAATATACACAATAGTCAAAAGAATCCCTGCACAAACAAACTTCCAATCGGCGGCAAACAATACACGCTTTACATCAGCCAACTCAGTATGCTCATGATTGATAAACCAAATACCAAGGCCAATTGAAAAGATCGTAAAAATGGCCTGAGCAAGCAATTTGCTATTCTCACGAAAAAAAGGAAGACTCCGTTCTTTAATAAACCGACCTATGAAAAGGAAAGGTCGCTTTGCCTTATTCGAAAACATATCAATATAAGTTGAGCATAAAAACACTGCTGTAATAATCTATAATACAAATTTTTACAGCTGTACAAAAGAATTGGAGCTACATAAAGAAGAGCAGTTTCCAACAAAGAAACTATTTTACTGAAAACTTATAGATACAAGTTGAATAATAAACTTCGCCCGGTCTTAAAACAACAGTCGGAAATGCAGGTTGATTGGGTGAATCGGGAAAGTGCTGAGTTTCAAGACAAAGTGCAGATCTGTAATTATACTGCTTATTCTGTTTTCCCACCTCTTTACCTTTCAGAAAATTACCGCAATAGAACTGAATTCCGGGTTCATTTGTGAAAACCTCCATAAATCGCCCGCTTTGTGGTTCGTAAACCGACGCAGCCAATGAAACCGCTTTGCTATCCTTCTTATTCAACACAAAATTATGGTCGTAACCAAATCCAAATGCCAATTGTTGATTCTTGTCGTTGATACGTGCTCCAATAGCCACAGGAGTTGTGAAATCGAGAGGAGTATTTTTGACAGAATCAATTTTTCCGGTCGGAATAAGAGTAGAATCTACAGGAGTATATTTATCAGCATCGATGTATAAGACATGATCAAGTATATCACCATTTCCAGCTCCGTGCAAATTAAAATAAGAGTGGTTTGTAAGGTTAATGACAGTTGGTTTACTGGTTTCAGCGCGATAGGTTATCGCAAACTCATTGTCATCAGTCAACCTGTAATTCATTGTCACCTTTAATTCGCCTGGATAACCCTCCTCCATATCGGGTGATACCAAAGAAAGTTCAACTTCATTTTCCCCTTTTGGAACTGCATCCCAGACTTTTTTAAAGAATCCACCAGGACCGCCATGTAAACTATTGGGGGCATTATTTATGGCAAGTTTGTATTGGAGGCTATCTAAAGTAAACAAACCTTTTGCTATACGGTTTCCATAACGGCCAATGGCAGCGCCAAAAAAAGTTTCGTTCGCATTAAGGTAACCATCAATGCTTTCGTAACCCAATACAACATCTTCCATTTTTCCGTTTTTATCAGGAACCATCAACGACACCACGCGTCCGCCATAATTGGTAACTGTCATTTCCAATCCGCTTTTATTTTTTAGTGTTAAAAGTTTAACTTGCTTTCCATCAACCATTTTATTAAAAGCTTCAGGCTGAATCGCAGGTTTGGTACTTTTCTGGGTACAAGAAGCTAAAGCGAAAACCACTAGCAGAGCAAAAGTTATTTTTTTCATTGTGTTAAATATATTTTAAAAGTACATTCAGATACAAAACTAATCAATAAATTTTATTGATCAATATCTGATAATTTTAAGGAATATTTTCTATTTTGCACCACATTAGCCAAAATGAAATTGTAACAAGTTGTAACTAAAGAAAATCATTTTTTGATAAATCTTAACTATTTAATTATGGAAGAAAAAAATAAGGAGTCACGCAGGAGTTTTATTAAAAAAACAGCGGCAGCATCTGCCCTACTGACTATTCCGAATATTATTCCTGCTCATGCTTTTGGAGCCAACGACAGGATAAATGCTGCGGTTCTTGGATTAAACGGCCGGGGAAAGAATCATATTGAAGGATTAATGGCACAAAAGAATGTACAAATCACCACTTTTGTTGATCCCGACCTCAACGTTTCAGGTGAACGTGCAAAAGAGTTTGAAAAAAAGTACGGACAAAAGGTGAATATTGTCCAGGATATGCGTAAAGCATTTGATAATAAAGACATTCACGTTGTCACAGTTGCAACCCCGAATCATTGGCATACACTCGCTACAATCTGGGCATGTCAGGCAGGTAAGGATGTTTATGTCGAAAAGCCTGGATCTCACAACATATGGGAAGGAAGAAAAATGGTTGAAGCTGTTCATAAATACGACCGCATTGTTCAGCACGGAGTTCAGTTGCGTAGTTCAGTAGCGATACGCGAAGCAATCCAGCTATTGCGCGATGGATACATCGGAAAAGTTTACATGGCTCGGGGTCTGGTTTTCAGATCAAGGCCTGATATTGGCAATAAACCGTTTGAGCCGGTTCCTGCTGGTTTGGATTATGATCTCTGGACCGGCCCTGCCCCAAAACGTCCTTTTACCAAAAATATCGTTCACTATAATTGGCACTGGCACTGGGATTATGGTAATGGAGACGTTGGTAACCAGGGAATTCACGAAACTGATCTCTGTATGTGGGGATTAAATGTAGGTTTACCGACAAAAATAACTGCAATGGGCGGAAAATTTCTTTGGAATGATTGTAAAGAAACTCCTGAGCTTTTATCATCCGTTTATAATTATCCGGATGAGAAAAAGATCATCCAGTTTGAAGTACGTCCATGGTATACCAATGCTGAGGATGGATCCTCAGTCGGAAATATATTCTATGGCGACAAAGGATATATGGTGATTAAAGGTTACGATACTTATGAAACATATCTCGGAAATGACAAAACTCCCGGGCAGAAACGCAAAGAGGGTGGCGATCACTTTAAAAATTTTGTTGACGCAGTGAGAGCACACGATGCTTCGCTGCTGAACGCCCCGGTTGAAAGTGCACATCTCTCATCAGCGCTTGCTCATCTTGGAAATATCGCTTATCGTACGGGCAGGGTATTGACCTTTAATCCTGAAGCTGAGTCATTTGTAAATGATCCTGAAGCTGACAGGATGCTAAGCCGTAATTACCGCGCTCCATATATTGTACCTGAAATTGTATAATTCAGGTACGAAAATTTCGAAAGGGAGTGCTGTTGCATTCCCTTTTTTTTATTTTCAATCCAAATGAAGATATGCCATTTTTTCTCCTAACTTTTTATTGAAGAGATTTTTATATTTTTGATGTTAGGAAACAAGATAAGTAAATCGCAGCTATGAATAACAACACCACCCCTACCTCCGAAGATCGGATACAAGAGCTCGAGAAGCAGCTATCGGTACTGCGTGAAAAATATTTTTTTCTGGAGACAGAAAATAAAGCAATCAGTGAGGAGAAAGAAAAATATCAGCTTATCTCCGATTATGCACAGGACTGGGAATTCTGGATATATCCGAAAGGTGATTTTAAATGGCTTTCGCCATCCTGCAATGACTTAACTGGTTACACAGTTAATGAATTTTTTAATGATCCAAATCTGTTCTTTAAAATCATTTATCCTGATGATGAGAGCCAGATCCGACAATTTTTACGCGACTCAATCAGTTTTATGCAGATTGGCCAGTCAATCGAATTCAGACTTCTCACCCGAACAAAGCAGTTGCGTTGGTGTGAGCTGAACAGTAAAGGCGTTTTTGACAGAATGGGAAGCTATCTTGGTCAGCGTGGATCGATTCGTGATATTACACGACTAAAATCTGCCCTCGGACAAATCAGGGAAATGTCTGATAAACAGGTTTGGGAAATGAAAACCAAACAAAAATACAAAGACGAAATAGCAGGCAAAGACAGGGAATTGGTCACCTCGTTGATTCAGATCGCCCAAAAAAACGAAATGGTGCTCTATCTTCGTAAAAATCTTTCAGTTATCCGGAATACGCTCCCTGCTCCAATTCAAAAAAAAGTGACAGATATGCTGCTGAAAATTGATGAACATCAACGTAGACAAGTATTTAACTGGGAAGATTTTAAATTTCATTTTGAAAAAGTTCATCAGGGTTTTTTTACGCGACTTAAAGACAAATACCCAGGTTTAACGCCAAAAGATCAACGACTTTGTGCTTACATAAATCTCGGTTTATCAACCAAAGATATTGCCGGACTGGTCAATATCACACCCGAAAGCACTGAAATCGGTAGAATCAGACTACGAAAAAAACTTGGACTAAGCCGATTAAACAATCTTTTTGAATTTCTTCAGGAAATATAGAAGTAAGGGTATTTATAAAATAGTGTTATAATTTGTTAGGTTATATAAATCTATAATACTGTATTTTAAATATTTTATTAATGTATTGCAAAATATTGTTAGGTTGATATTGTTTTTTTTTATCGTTTATTGAATACTTTTAAGCTTCCTTTACGTAGAAAACTAAAAAATTCACT
>JAPLDR010000086.1:50479-57798 GCA_026391655.1 Bacteroidia bacterium
AAACTAAAAAATTCACTCTATGGGACAGCTTAAATACCGGAAACTAACAAATGAAGAGATTGGTCAATTAATCATGCAGGGTTGTTACTGCGAAGACTGGAATCTGATAGATGTTGTTGGAGACTTCTTGCCCGATAATATTAGAAACTCCAAATTTTCAGGATTTAACCGGCTTGGACGTTTCGATGAAGAGATTACCCTTTTTGGAGGGGTACGCATGAAAACCGGAATCATCAATGCACATATCCATAATTGCACAATTGAAAATAACGCACTGATTAGCAGCGTACAAAGCTATATTTCCAATTATAAGATAGGTGAAAAAGTCGTAATACACAATCTTAATCAGCTTGCGGTTGAAAACAAAAGCTCCTTTGGTAACGGAATCCGGATCAAAGTAATCAATGAATTAGGTCGTCGCGAAATCCCCATTTACGATCACCTTTCAGCTCATGTTGCCTACATTCTGGCATTGTATAGACACCGTACTAAAGCTATTGAGGTTATCGAGAAACTCGTAGCCAATTATGTCGACTATATCTCAGACACTGTCGGTGAAGTAAGTACGGGTGTGAAAATTATCAATTGCGGCATTATGCGTAATGTCAAAATTGGTCCCTACGCCTTACTCGAAGGGGTTTCGAAACTTGTGAACGGTAGCATCAATAGTTCTGCAGCTGATCCGGTCGAAATCGGTCAAGGGGTAATTCTCGAAAACTTCATTGTCTGCTCTGGTACGCGAATTACCGATTCAACGCTTATTTCAAATTGTTTTGTCGGACAAGGGTGCATACTTGATAAGCACTATTCCGCTGTTGAGTCAGTCTTTTTTGCCAACTGCCAGGGCTTGCACGGAGAGGCCTGCTCAGTTTTTGCAGGACCTTATACCGTTTCACATCATAAATCAACGCTACTGATTTCAGGGCTTTTCTCCTTCATGAATGCAGGCAGCGGATCGAACCAAAGCAATCATCTTTATAAGCTGGGACCTATCCATCAGGGTATTGTAGAGCGTGGCGCAAAAACAACGAGCGATTCTTATCTTCTATGGCCATCCAGAATTGGTGCATTTTCGCTCGTAATGGGGCGTCATTACCGACATTCTGATACAACCGACTTTCCCTTCTCCTATCTGATAGAAGATAAAGACGAAAGTCGACTCGTACCCGGAATCAATCTGCAAAGTATCGGCACAATTCGCGACTCACAGAAATGGCCCAAACGCGATCGTCGAAAAGATCCCAATCTTCTCGATCTAATCAACTTCAATTTACTTAGTCCGTATACGATTCAGAAAATGATCAAAGGAAGGGTAATATTACTTGAACTGATGAATGCCTCAGGCGAAACGGCACCTTTTTATACCTATCATGGTATGATAATAAAAAACAGTGCACTCATCAGAGGCATTTCACTTTACGAAAAAGCCATCTGGAAATTTCTTGGCAACTCAATGATAACCAGAATACAACGAAAACAGTCAAACAGTATTGAAGATATCCATGATGCATTGCGTAAAGACACGCCACTTGGAAGTGGTTGCCGCTGGCTTGATCTTACAGGGATGATATGTCCATCAGATGCAATCAATCACTTACTTGATGCCATTGAAAACGGTGGAGTCCATTCCCTTGAGGAAATTAATGCCTCAATCAGGTCGATACACGAAAACTATTATACTTATGAATGGTCGTGGGCAGCTGATGTAATTGAAGAGTTTTACGGAACTTCGGTAAAGGATTTCACCCCAAAAGATGTTATTGTTATCACAAAGAAATGGATGAAAGCAGTACTCGAAATTGATCAGTTACTCTACGATGATGCAAGGAAAGAGTTTTCTTTGATCAAACAAACCGGTTTCGGTGTCGACGGTGACAGAGCAGTTCAACAACTCGATTTCGACAATGTCAGAGGTGAATTTGAGACACATGCCGAAGTTAGCTCAATCAGAGATCATATGGCCAAAAAAGAGGCGCTTGGAAAAGAAGTTATTGCAAAAATGGAAAAACTGTTACTATTGGAAACAATTAAAAACTAAAGAATATGTGTGGAATAGTAGGATATATCGGGGATAAAAATGTATATCCCATATTAATTCAAGGTCTTCAGCGACTCGAATACCGTGGCTATGATTCAGCGGGTATTGCAATTTATGACCATTCACTCAATGTATATAAATGCAAAGGAAGAGTCTCTGATCTTGAACGACATGTTGCAGACAAGGATATCTCCGGAACTATAGGAATTGGACACACACGTTGGGCAACACATGGGGAGCCAAATGACCGGAACGCACATCCACATACCTCGATGAATGGTAATTTTGTGTTGGTTCATAATGGAATTATCGAAAACTATGCAGAATTAAAAGCCGATCTGAAGAAAAACGGAATAAAATTTCAGTCGGATACTGATACCGAGGTTTTAGTTAATCTGATTGAATATTTTTACCAAAAAGGAGAAGAAGTGAATGCTGAAATTGCCGTACGTCTCGCACTTTCAAAAGTAGTAGGAGCTTACGGAATTGCAGTGATTTGTAAAAATGAAAAAAACCAGATAATCGTGGCCCGCAAAGGAAGTCCTTTAGTTATCGGCATTGGCCACGGAGAGTATTTTATAGCTTCGGATGCAACTCCCATTATTAATTACACCAATAGCGTCATCTATTTAAACGATCACGATGTTGCGATAATCACTAAAGATAGCCTGACACTGAAAACGGTAGAAAATACACCGGTTGCATTTAAAATTACCAAAGTCGATATGACCATCGGAGATTTAGAAAAGGGTGATTTTGATCACTTTATGTTAAAAGAGATATTTGAACAACCTAAAACAATTGAAGATACTTTTCGCGGTCGTATTTCCCCCGATCATTTGGAGATTAAATTGGGAGGTTTGTTGGACATCTTCCCTAAATTGCTGAAAGCCCACCGGATTATTATTATAGGTTGTGGTACTTCGTGGCATGCTGCATTGGTTGGTGAATACCTGATCGAAGAGTATGCCCGTATACCTGTAGAGGTTGAGTATGCTTCGGAATTCAGATACCGGAATCCAATCCTGACAAGTGATGATGTGGTAATTGCAATCAGCCAAAGTGGTGAAACAGCTGATACTTTAGCTGCATTGCGAATGGCAAAAGAAAATGGAGCAACTATTCTGGGAATTTGTAATGTAGTCGGTTCGAGTATCGCCCGTGAAACAGATGGTGGAGTGTATACGCATGCAGGAGTTGAAATCGGGGTTGCTTCTACGAAGGCATTTACTGCTCAGGTGACAGTTTTGACCCTTTTGGCACTCAAACTGGCCAAAGAAAAAGGAAAAATATCTCCTGAAGTTTATAAGGATCTGATACATGAACTGATCGAAATTCCTGATAAAGTAAAATCAATTTTAGTAAAACATCCTCACATAAAAGGAGTTGCAGCTAAATATAAAGATGCCTCGAATGCATTGTATCTTGGTCGTGGATTTCTTTTCCCGGTAGCATTGGAAGGAGCTCTTAAACTAAAAGAGATTTCCTACATCCATGCCGAAGGATATGCTGCCGGAGAGATGAAGCATGGGCCTATCGCATTGGTTGACGATAACCTTCCCGTTGTGGTTGTAGCTGCAAAAGACCATTATTATGAGAAAATTGTGAGCAATATTCAGGAAGTCAAGGCTCGTAAAGGCAATATTATTGCAGTAGTTTCAGAAGGTGACGACGGTTTGAAGGGGATGGTTAACGATTTGCTCGAAATCCCGAAATCACATCCGGCAGTTACTCCTCTGCTGGCAATCATTCCATTGCAACTCTTTTCTTATTATATTGCTGTGATGCGTGGATGTGATGTTGATCAGCCAAGAAATCTGGCGAAATCGGTTACGGTGGAATAACTTCACTCCAACTGTTCGGATTATAATAGAAAAAGTGCGGTAAACCGCACTTTTTCTATTATACCTTCAATAATGACTTTTACATTCGTAATATCATTTTGGGATTTAGAGGAAGCGCCTTGTAAAGAATTGTGGCATCCGATTTAGGAAGAACAATATCAATCTGAGGCATAGCAGGTTCACGATTGAACTTGATAAATGACTGTAATGTTCTCTTGATTTCAATTCTCTGATATTTCCAGCGCAAATCAGAGATAAGCTTTTTACCTTCAGCATCTGGTTTTTCGGTCTGCGAAATAACCAACCTTAAATTTCGGTCAAAATCCATAACAATATAGACATCGCCGAGTTTAGGCATCGCTGGTTCAACTTGTACTTTGTTTGCTTCAATAGTATCTTTGGGTGCAATCTTTTCGATAAACACAATTTTAGGGATTGTCGCTTCAACATGTTTAACAGTGAATGGTTCAGCCATCCAATTCAATAAAGTCTCGGTTTGATACATTTTAATCGAATTGCTGATATTTGAATCTATAATGCGGCATTCGTGCAACGAAACGCCCTTCATTTCCAAAATTGCAATGTTGTTAATAAGATCAAGAACCAGGTACATCGAATCTTCATTGGCAAGGGTAAGCCGCGAATGAAGTAAAACTTCCCTTTTTCTTAATTCAAAGAGCTTCATTTTGGCATCTTTACTGTTGTGTGAAACCAGTGAATCCGGAATTGTATCATCCTTTGGATTAATATTTTCAACCTTTCCGGTTTTTCCCTTTTCATCCTTAATCTGAACTGTTGCTTTGGGTAATGGATTTTTTGACAATGCAGGTATTAGAACGGTATTTATCAGAGCATAAATAACGAAAATGCTTAAAACACTGGTAATGACCCAGAAGGATAATTTATTTTTCATTTTTAAGTCTTTAATAAATAAATACTTTCGATCCTTTACTCAATGTATGATAAATAACTTCGAGATCTTTATCTCCAAGACGAACACAACCATGTGTGACTGGAAGTCCAAGAAAGCGCTGATAAAGGGTTCCATGAAGCATATATCCATCTCCGATTGAAAGTGCATAGTCGCCAAGCATACTGTAATCTATCCGTGAAGCTGATCTTGCAGAAGGTATAGGTAATCCGTCTTCGATAAATGCCCAGTCAGGTTTAATCCAGGGACGATCCTCTTGTTTATTTTGAACTGCAAACATTCCCTTTGGCGTTTTAAATACAATTTTTTTATTCCCTGCAATCAGTAATTCGTTTTTGCCAGTTGAACAAGCACCGGTTCTGATAGTATCTCCATTGGCATTTCGCAATGAAAATCTGTTTTCAGTAGTATTCACTACAATATAAGGCTTCACAGGTTTTAGTTTTTCGAGTTTCATTTCAATCGAATTAATATTTCGTTGAGACCTGAGTTCAAGTTTTTCAATTCCAACCAGAGAGGTTGTTTCAGAAGCCAGCGAACCGGAAAACAATGATTTAACTTTAAATGCAATATTCTGAAACGAAGGAGTGAAAAGTATCATTAGCACAAGAAGACAGAATAGCAATACCGGAATAGTCCATTTGATGACGTTTAGAAAAGGTCGTTCATTTTTTTCTTCGATTTCCATATCATTGATATTTAGTTGAGTAGTTCTGCAAGTGACATCATTGACCCAACAATTGTAACCGGAGTTCCAACCGACATTCGGCTAAAAAGTTCGTCGATATCCCTATCTGAAAGCGCAACACATCCGGAAGTCCAATCACTACCTCTGCCACCATTGCCATGTATTTCAATTAATCCACCGATTTTGCTGTTTTTTGATATCAAACCTTGTCTTTTCTTACTGTTAAAAGCAGCAAAATCCTCATCGTTAGGGTAATTGATTAACAGTGCTTTGTGATATCCGGAATCAGCCTTCTTCTTCATTATTCTATACATTCCCTCAGGTGTTGCTTTGTCGCCTGAATAATGTTTATCGCCAATCCAGTTCCTTCCAAACTCGACATCATATTCTTTGCTCAATTTTCCATTGTAATAGAGGTAACCTTTATGTTTTATCTTGTCAACGATAAAAGCATAGTTTTTGTTCTGGGCAGACAGACGAATTGTAGCTGCAAACGAATTCTGCCACTTCGCAAAATCAATGAAGTACTCCTTTAATAGTGCATTAACCTCTTTATCTGCAACGCTGATTCTCGCCTTACCTTCATTAAGTCTTTTAGTTGCAAGCATGATATCGCCTTTTCCAAAAGCATTCAATCCTTGCTCCAAAGAGAGTTTGCCAAATTCATAATTCTTTCTTACATTTACTTTTAGCGGCAAATGAATGAATACATCGTGGTAATTGTCCAGCTTACGCTTGAGCAACTCGACCTCGTTAAGGTATTTCATTTTTAGTGAATTCTTATTTGCACCTGATGAAGAATTGGCTTCCTGAGCCTTTAAAAGGGCAGTAAGTATCAATTCCTTGGTCTTCGAAAAGTCTCTTGTGAAGAAAACTTTTTCATTTTGAATCTTCCATTCAATAAGTGCCGCCTGGTACTTTTTTTCAGCAACTTTATAATATTCAGGAGAATATACATCTGCATTGACTCTTTTAGCCTTACTAAGAATCACCTGACATGATTTGAATTCTGCTATCGGTGGTTTATCCATCATTAAAATAAGCACCACATATACAATTACTACAATTGACAGTAAAACTCCGCCAATAACAAACAACCTCTTTTCCCAACCAAGTTTCATTCACAAAAGAATAAAGTTCCAAAAATCAAAATTCCTAAAGCCGACGGCAAAGGAACTGAAAAATCTGATTTTTTACGGAACAATTATACGGGAATTTCCAAAATAAATTTCAAAAAGAACCCCCGGAAATATCTTCCGGGGGTCAAAGTCTTTAGGTTTGCAAAGAATTACTTCTTAGCTTTCTTTCCACCTTTTGCTTTTGCGATAACGTCTGTCAATTCAGTGTTGATAGCTTTTGCTTTTTCAACTGCTGGTTTGATTTTGTCAGAAAGAGTTAAGATGTCTTCGTTGTTTGCAACGCCGGCAGTAACTTCAGTGTTAACAGTTTCAACAACAGCGATTTCTTGACCAATTGCTTCAAGAGCAGCTTTGCCTTCTTTGCCCTTAGGCGCTTTAGCTAACAATTCCTTGTCTGCAACGATAAGAGCAGTAAGATCAGTAACTGCCTGAGTAACTTCAGCTTTTAAAGCAGCTTTCTTTGCAGTTGTTTCGTCAACAGCTTTTGTTGCAAGAGTACCTACAGATGCAAGAGTTGTTTTTGCTGCATCATAGTTTCTGAACAAAGCAAATTTTGAATCCTGCTCAGCAACAGCAGCTTCAGCGGATTTTAAGGCTTCGGAAGCAGCATTAAATGAGTCTGCAACATAACGGTCAGCACCAGCTGTTTTTGCAGATTCAATAGCAACTTTTGCAGCTT
>JAPLDR010000102.1:0-13829 GCA_026391655.1 Bacteroidia bacterium
GTTGTATTAACTGAGGGCTTGACTTGTTCGTAAACAGAACAAGTCAAGCCCTCAGTTCTTGTGTTTATTGTTATAATTGGTTTGGTACGGGAGAAAATCAAGCCTGGCAATTCGATAATTACCTCTGTCCCGAATAAACGGCCTTAATCAAACACTGTATCTGAATTAGTTTGGCGTGAATGCCATATACTTACATTCAATTCAAAGCCTATCAAGAGGATCAAAGAATTAAAATAGAAGACAAGCATTACAACAACCAGCGTTCCGATTGAACCATATAAGGTGTTGTATTTCCCGAAATTATTAATGTAATAGGAGAATCCGATTGTTGTGATGATTGACAGGATTGTTGCCAGAGTTCCTCCGGCTGAAATAAACCGGAATTTAGTTTTTCGGGCAGGAGCCAGATAAAAAAGAAATGCATAGCCGAAAAAGAATAATGCACATATAACCAGCCATTTACCCCCGAGTAGAAGGTAGTAGGTTAAATCAATTTGTAAAAAACCATTTTCAACCAAAAAATTCATCACCGATTGACTTACTGTGATTAGGGCAACACTTATAGTTGTTAATAGGGTCAAAATAATGGCAAGAATAAGTGCAACCAGTCGCTGGTTAATCCACGATCGCGTTTCAATGGCATGAATTGTTCCATTAAATGCTGCGATAACAGAAACAATTCCGTTTGTGGCGAAGATAAACGCAGCCAGAAATCCAAATGAAAGCAATCCTCCGCGTGGTTGCGTTACAATATCCTCAATCGTTCCCTGTATAGCAGTAAACGCAGCCTGAGGGAGAATGCTTTGAAGTAAATTCAACAATTGTTGCTGAAAATTGTCGATCGGAATGTAGGGAATCAAAGTGAAAACGAAAATGATTGCAGGAAATATTGCCAAAATGAAATTGAATGCAATTGCTGAAGCTCTTGTTGTGATTGCGCCATCAACAATTCCTTTCCAAAAAAATGCTGCAACATCATAGAGCGGTTCTCCGTCAAAAAAAGGAAGTTTTATTAATCTTGCCTTTTGACCTAAAGCCTCGGCACGATTAAAAATCTTTTGTTTTAATACTTTCCATATAGACATTAAAGGGCAAATTACCAGTTAAAACTAATCTTTGTCAATCCTAAGTTGAACAATTTGAGATTTACCTCCCTTGGATTTAAGGGTAAGGTAGATCCTGAAATTACCATTTCCGGTTTGCATTTTGCCAATCGCATACGAAGAATCGTCACCTCCCTGGTGAGTAATCTTGAAATCTATAGGTTTATTACGCGCAAAAAAATCTTTAAGAATTTGTTCGCCTTGTGCCTGAGAGCAAACTAATTCCTTATCGATTACAACTAACTCGATATTCTCATTGAAATGGGAAGCTACTGTTTTAGCATCACCAGCTTTTAGTCCCGAAATAATTTGCTCGGAGATTTGACCGAAAGAGATCAACGGATTCACGAAAAGCAAAATCACAAAAAGCAAAACAAATACCGATTTCTTTTTCATCACAATGATATTATTTTTGAATTCTTCCACAAGAACCATGCAAATTCAGAAAAACTGTTAAAGTTACCCTTGCAAGGGAATCTAAGAGAGTCATAAAGATACAGTTTTTAATTGTTCCTGAATTATCCCGGTTTTTTGATTTTCGATGCAATATTATTAAAAACGGCACTGATAAAAAAATTGTCCCGAAATAATTGGATGCCATTTTTATCTATCTTAATATTGTATCTGTGAAAATACTTTTACTTACAATCGGGAACACTGACAAAAAGTACATGAAAGAGGGTTTAGACGACTATGTAAAACGTCTTTCTTTTTATATGTCTTTCGAAATGAAGGTAATTCCGGATATTAAAAACCGAAATTCTCTAACAGAGGAACTTCAGAAAGAGAAGGAGGGACAACTCATTCTTAACCAAGTCTCATCGGGTGATTTCCTGATCTTGCTTGACGAACGCGGAACAGAGTTTTCATCCATCGAATTTTCGAAATGGATTGAAAAGAAAATGATTTCCGGAATACGTCAGATTGTTTTTGTAATTGGCGGTCCTTATGGGTTCTCAAATACAGTTTATCAACGGTCTGATTTCAAAATATCTTTGTCAAAAATGACTTTCTCACACCAGATGGTGCGTATTATTTTTGTGGAGCAGATTTACCGTGCTATGACAATTATCAAAAACGAACCATATCATCATGAGTAATGGTTATGAAAAGATTCGCAGGTAGAAATATTTATTTACTGATTGCCATTCCAATATTATTGGTTTTACTGCTCTGCGAGTTGGTGCTTTTTAAAGAAAGGAACAGGGAACAGGAATCAGGGCGGATTTATAATATTTTTGAAAAGAAAGAAAAGCGACTTAAAGCTATTGTTGATACAGTTGCTTTCCAGGTAACTGCAAATCCCGGGATACTAACCGATTGGTCACTGCTCCGTCTCTTTAATCACGATGCAGAAGAGTTGTTCGTGACTGTTTCAAATGAAAATTCAATGTTATTTTGGTCGTCTTCATTAATTGCATTCCCTGCCGATGATGTGAATTTTAAAAAATCAGAAGGGTTAATTCACTTGCCTACCGGTTGGTATTATCATATTTCGCGTAGAAGTGGAGAACACATCATCAGGGGTTTTCTACTGATCAAGCGTGAATTTCCTTATCATAATCGTTTCATTAAAAGCTTTTTTAATAAGGATTTTAAACTACCCGATGATAATCTGGTAAAATCGTCGCCACAACCTGAAGCCTTTAATATTAATAAACCTGACGGCGCTCACCTCTTCTCTGTAACGATAAATAATGATGGTAATCGTTCCGCCAACAGGTCTGACCTCTCTGCGTTGCTCTATTTTGCCTTTATCCTTATGGCTTTAGCTCATCTTAATGTTTGGCTTAAACGGAATAAACGACTTCTGCCAAGTCTTAAACTAATCATTACGTTGAGTATTCCTATATTTATATATTTGATATTTAATGGATTGGAATTTCCGGAGTCATTGTATCAAACAAATTTATTTTCCCCGCTTGATTTTTCCTTTAGTAGTTGGCTGGCCTCTTTAGGGGAATTTATTCTCCTTTCAATACTAATGTTTCATGGCGCACAGACGTTCTTTACACTAAATGAATTTGAAAAGGAGCATAAGAGAAAGCGATTTTGGATGAGCTTCTCTTTTTTATTTGTCGCGTTCTTCTTCTCTTTTTCTGTTGCATTGTTGAAGATTCTGTTATTAAATTCAAGTATTTCACTGGAATTTTTCAGCGATCTGAAATTTTCAGCAATTAACCTGTATGCTTTTTTTGGCATATCGCTTCATATTACTGGTTTTATCATTGTCGTATTGCGCTTACGATCTGATTACTTGAAGGAACTTGGATTCTATAAATTTATTTTGGCACTATTTGTCGCCGGTGCGATAGCCGGAATTACAGTTTCGATACTTTGTTATAATATAGATTGGACTCCATTTATTTATTATGTATTGGTGGTTTTGATTATTGCCCGGTTTGAGATTGCAAAAATCAGGGAATATAAATATACATTCCTTTTAATCATGTCGATTGCGGGTGCAAGCTATGTAAATTTGTATGCTCAGGAGTTGATTATAGGAAAAAAGAACAAGGTTTTGGATCTGATGGCAGTAAAGCTTAGTTCGGAGAGAGACCCCGGAGCTGAGATATTCCTTTCTGAACTTGACAACAAACTCCGACAGGATACAATTATTAAATACCATCTGTTACCTCCTTACAAATCACTCGAGTCATATTTTCTGAATAACTATTTTACCGGCTTCTGGCGAAATTACAATATGCAAATAACTGTTTGTAGTCCTGATGATAGTGTATTTATTAAGGACGAAAGCCGGTATTACCCTTGCCTGACGTTCTTCAATGATTTGAGGAAAACTAAGGGAATGCTTGTGTCAGGCAGTAATTTTTATTTTATGGATCGCCTCAATGGACGGATATCCTATCTTGGGCAGCTTGATTTTATAAATTCGGTAAATATTCCGCTTAAAGTTTTTATTGATCTTAATTCGAAGGCGATACCCGAAGGTAAAGGATATCCTGAACTATTGCTGGACGAGCATGCTTCGAGAGAAAGCCAGGATGGTGATTTTAGTTATGCAAAATATTTCGATGGTGAGCTTGTCGATAGGGGTGGTGATTATGAGTATAGTATGAATTTGCCTGCCGATATTTTAATGAAAGAAGAATATACACATTTTTCAAAAAACGGCTACCGTCATTGTGCCTACAATCGAAACGGAAATAATTATGTGATAGCGAGTTATCCTGAAATGCCCTTTTATGAACGAATTAGTACATTCCCATTTTTGTTTTTGTTGTTTTATCTGATAGGAGCAATAGTCCTGATTTTTAACGAGAAGAATTTCAGGATACACAGCAAAAAACTCGATTTCAGAGAAAAAATTCAGCTTACACTAATACTTTCATTATTTGGTATTTTAACTATTATTGGATTGGGATTAATGCTTTACAATTCCAATAAACTTCTTACTTCGCAACAGGATAACCTGAATGAGAAATTGAAGTCAGTTTCCTCTGAATTGAGTATGAGAATTGGCCAGGAGACTGAACTAAATGCTCCGATACGCGATTTTCTGAACGAACAACTTATTATCCTGTCTGATATTATCATGGCAGATATCAACCTTTACGATCTTAAAGGGAGACTGTTTGCAACTTCACGAAGTGAAATATATGATCGCGGATTATTGTCACGCCGAATCAATCCGGTTGCTTTTAAGTCGATCATGGTTGAGCATCGAACAATGTTTCTTCATAATGAAAACCTTGGGAAAATGAATTTCTTCTCAGCCTATTCGCCTGTTTATAACCAAAATAACCTTTTGATAGGGTACCTTAATCTACCTTATTTTACGAGGCAGGATGATTTTAAGAAACAGGTTTCGGGTTTTATTGTTGCGTTTTCAAATTTGTATATCTTACTGATAATGTTTAGTTTGATTGTTGCCATGTTGATTAGTCACAAATTAACGGCGCCATTATTGCAAATTGAAAACAACCTGAAAGGAATACAATTGGGGAAGACGAATGCAAAGATTGAGTATTCGGGAGAGGATGAGATTGGACGGCTTGCCAAAGAATATAACAAAAAAGTTGATGAGTTGGCCGAAAGCGCTGAACTGCTGGCCCGTTCGGAGCGTGAATCGGCATGGCAGGAAATGGCTCGTCAGGTTGCTCATGAAATAAACAACCCCCTCACACCAATGAAATTAAGTATCCAATATTTGCAACGGATAAAAGAAAAGGATGCTGAAAACTTTGATGATTATTTTAACAGGGTGAGCCGGACATTGGTTGAACAGATTGATGCATTGTCGCTGATTGCCTCCTCATTTTCCGATTTCGCCAGGATGCCAGGGATTCGTGATGAATTGATTGATTTGGAGGAGAAACTCAGGGAGGTTGTACTACTTTTCGAAAACATGGTTGATGTTTCGGTTTCATTTATTCCATCGGTTGAAGGATCAGTCATGGTAATAGCCGACAAAGATCAGTTTAGAAGAGCCATTATTAATTTGATTAATAATGGTATACAAGCTATCCCAAGGGACATGAAAGGTGTTTTGACCGTAGAATTGTATAAAGATGAGAATTGGGCGTATATATCGGTTACCGACAATGGCGCTGGTATTTCTGCGGAATTGCAGGATAAATTATTCGAGCCAAGCTTTACTACAAAATCCAGTGGTATGGGATTAGGTCTTGCTATCACCAGGCGAATTATCGAAAACCTGAAAGGTGAAATATGGTTTCAATCTACGCGTGAAAACGGAACCACTTTTTATATAAAACTTCCTTTATCTATTTCTAACGAAGGATAATTGTCCAACCGCACGTTAAAGGGGTTTGCCCGGTCCGCCAGCCCTAATTGGACCTGTCAATTGCGAATGTATGGTTCCCGGTGATGTCGTCCTAAAACCTAATTCCCCATCTCGGCAAGGAACTTAATTCTCACCATTCTGATCTCTTCAACTTCATAGTCATCACCAAATTCGGCAATAGCTTCTTCCATAGAGTCCGATTCGGCATCTTCTCTGAAATACCTGAAAATATCTTCAATCTGATCCTCATCCATTACATCTTCAATGTAATAATCGATGTTGATTTTTGTTCCTGAATTGACAATTGCCTCAAGTTCAGTGAGTAATTCGTCGAGACTCATACCTTTGGAATCTGCGATTTCATTGAGGGCCAATTTACGGTCGATATTCTGAATAATATAGACTTTGTTTTTTGATTTGTTGGCAACGGAACGAACAACCATATCCTGAGCCCGTTCTATCCCTTTCTCTTCGACATATTTCCTGATCAATTCTACAAATATCTTCCCATATCGCTGGGCTTTTCCCTGGCCAACACCTATTATTCCCTGAAGTTCTTCAACAGTTGTAGGGTATTGTATCGACATATCAGAAAGTGAAGGATCCTGAAAAATAACGAATGGAGGCAGGTTCAGTTTGGTTGCAACTTTCTTACGAAGATCTTTTAAAATAGCAAAAAGCTCAGGATCACCTGCTGCAGCACCTCCCTGCGGAACTTCCTCGCCTTCCTCTTCCGAATCGTAGTCGTGGTTTTTAACTATCATGAAAGAACGAGGGTGGGCTAAAAACTCTTTACCTGCATCAGTGAGTTTCAAAACCCCGTAGTTTTCGATGTCTTTATGAAGAAACCCCGCAATAATACTCTGTCTGAATACTGCATTCCATATTTTATCGTCATATTCATCTCCTTCTCCGAAAATATCAAGGGTATTGTGTGAAAATGATTTGACGGTAGCGTTTTCAACACCCATCAAAATATTGACAAGATGTTCAGCCTTGCATTGCTCCTTAACTTCTATTACTGATTTTAAAGCGGTTATTACAAGCTCTTTGCCTTCGATTTGCTCTTTGGGATTCAAACAATTATCGCAGAAACCACAATTTTCAGTTTCGTATTTTTCGCCAAAATAGTGAAGAAGTATTGTCCGGCGACAAAGTGATGATTCAGCAAATGCCACAGTATCCAATAAAAGTTGTTGCCCGATTTCCTGTTCAGCTACAGGTTTTCCCTGCATAAATTTTTCGAGCTTCTGTATGTCTTTATAACTATAGAAGGTGATACATTTCCCTTCGCCTCCATCCCGTCCTGCCCGACCTGTTTCCTGATAGTAACCCTCAAGCGACTTCGGAATGTCGTAATGGATAACGAAACGGACGTCTGGCTTGTCGATTCCCATGCCAAATGCAATTGTTGCAACAATAACATCCGATTCCTCCATTAAAAATTTATCCTGATTGGCAGAACGAGTTGCAGAATCCATGCCTGCATGGTAAGCAAGCGCTTTTATTCCATTTACCTGAAGCAATTCAGCAATCTCTTCAACCTTTTTACGACTAAGACAGTAAATAATCCCTGATTTACCGGGATTGCTTTTTATCATTCTGATTATTTGATCTTTAGCTTTGGTCTTTGGACGTATTTCGTAGTAGAGGTTTGGTCTGTTAAACGATGATTTAAATACATTTGCATTCTGCATTCCGAGGTTTTTCTGGATATCGTGTTGAACCTTGGGAGTCGCTGTCGCAGTAAGTGCCATGATTGGAGCCTGTCCTATTTCATTGACGATTGGTCGGATTCTTCTGTACTCCGGGCGAAAATCATGTCCCCACTCCGATATACAATGAGCTTCGTCGATCGCATAGAAGGATATTTTAATCCCTTTCAGAAATTCGATGTTTTCCATTTTTGTCAGCGATTCGGGCGCAACATAGAGAAGTTTGGTATGTCCTCTTGAAATATCCTCTTTTACCTTTTGTATTGCTGTTTTTGTGAGCGAAGAATTGAGAAAATGGGCAACTCCGTCTTCAGTACTAAAACTTCTTATGGCATCAACCTGATTCTTCATCAAAGCAATAAGAGGAGAGATAACAATTGCTGTACCCTCCTGCATCAGAGCCGGTAGCTGGTAGCAAAGCGATTTGCCGCCACCTGTTGGCATTAACACAAAAGTGTCATTCCCTTCTAATATACTGTTAATTACCTCTTCCTGTTGTCCCTTGAACCGATCAAAGCCAAAGTACCGTTGAAGCTGGGTATTAAGTGAATTTCTATCCCTCATAATTGTTCGTCAAAGTAGATTCCAACCGATTTGTTTTGCTACGACTAAGTTATCAAATATATTGCACCCTACAAGAACTTAATTCGATAACACGAAAATTTAACATTGGGTGGTTTAAGGTGAGTTTTTTCCTGAAATAAATGGGTCAAAGAATCGTATATTTGCCGCTGAAATAGCCATGATTGGGAAATCATCTATTGATATGAAAATATCTTTTCTATCATGGCTATTTCATTTGGCCTTTAAAAAGCAGATTATTTACAAATGAATTCTTTATTTAGATCTCTTTTCTTTATAATCTTTAAATATCGATAAATGTCCATAAAGGGAATACTTACAGGAAGTGTGAAAAAAAATATAAAGTCGGAGAAAAACAACGAAGAGATGTCTTTTCTCGAGCATCTTGAGGAGTTGCGCTGGCACCTTGTTCGGGCATCAGCAGCAGTTGTGTTAGGGGCCATTATTTGTTTTATAAAAGCAGAATATATTGTTGATCAAATACTTAGGGCACCAACGAAGCCTGGATTTTTTACAAACAGGGCATTTGCCTGGGTAGCCCATAGGTTTAATTCTCCCGATCTGGCCATTAATACACAACCATTTAATATTATCAATTACGATATGGCGGGTCAGTTTACCACCAATTTAAGCATTGCTATGGTTGGTGGGATTATTATTGCTATTCCATATATTTTCTGGGAGTTCTGGCGGTTCATCAAACCCGCTTTGTACGAAAAAGAACGTAAACATGCAACCGGAGCGGTCTTTTATAGCTCATTGTTATTTATGTCGGGTGTTTTCTTCGGTTATTATTTGATTGTTCCACTGTCAACCCATTTTTTTGGTTCTTATCGCGTAAGTGCTGAAGTACCGAATCTAATCAACCTGAACTCATTCATTAGCACCGTGACTACAGTAATTCTTGGAAGTGGAATTGTTTTTGAGCTTCCGATTATCATTTATTTTCTGAGTAAAGTCGGATTAATCAGCTCGGGATTTTTAATTACTTACCGAAAGCATGCTTACGTGCTATTGCTTTTACTGGCTGCGATCATTACACCACCTGATGTCTTTAGTATGTTAATAGTATCTGGTCCTTTGATCCTTCTTTATGAATTGGGTGTTTTCCTTTCGAAACAAATCGAAAAAAAGAAAACTTACGAGGAACTTCTTGAAGCTTAATAAGTAATAAATATTTTTTTACGAAATGAAACTAAGAGCCGAAAATTTAGTCAAAAAATACCGGAGCAGAACAGTTGTAAAAGGTGTTTCGCTCGAATTAAATCAGGGCGAAATCGTAGGTTTATTAGGCCCAAACGGAGCCGGTAAAACCACAACTTTTTACATGATAGTCGGGCTGATAAAGGCAAACGGCGGTCAGATATTTCTTGACGACACCGACATCACCTCTTTCCCTGTGTATAAAAGAGCTCAGTTGGGTATCGGCTATCTTGCCCAGGAAGCCTCGGTATTCAGGCAAATGAGTGTTGAAGATAATATTCGTTCAATTTTGGAGATGTCAAAATTCTCGAAGGAGTATCAACACGAAAAACTTGAATCATTGCTTGACGAATTTGGTCTTCAGCGTGTGCGAAAAAGCAATGGAATTCAATTGTCGGGAGGTGAACGTAGGCGTACCGAGATTGCACGCTGTCTGGCCATCAATCCTGCATTCATTCTTCTCGATGAACCGTTTGCGGGTGTTGATCCGATAGCTGTGGAGGATATTCAACAAATTGTGTTTCGTTTAAAGGATAAAAATATAGGAATTTTAATTACAGACCACAACGTTCACGAAACACTTTCAATCACCGACCGTTCATATTTATTATATGATGGGCGGTTTCTGAATAGTGGGACAGCAGAAGAACTTGCTGCTAATGATGAGGTTCGCAGGTTGTACCTGGGGCAGAATTTCGAATTGCGCCGACCCGTAGTTCAGAAGCCCGAGACTCCAAATGATACCTCCTCTGATTAATTCCTGATTAATTTTTCCGCGGGATACCAAATTTAAAAAAATAGCTATATTTGCAGCGCTCAAAAATGCGGATATGGCGTAATTGGTAGCCGCGCCAGACTTAGGATCTGGTGCCGAGAGGCGTGGGGGTTCGAGTCCCTTTATCCGCACAGAAAACCATTAAACCGTCTTTTTCCCTTAATGGAAATAGGGCGGTTTTTTAAATTAAAAACCAGGTGAGACCTTCGTTTTACCTGGGGATGTTTAGGATCATAAAGGAGAATATTATGAAAATTTCGAAGACAAGTGTTGATGATTTGAATGTCGTTGTCAGAATTGTGATTGAAAAGCAAGACTATGAAGCAACGGTTAATGAAACATTGAAAGATTACCGCAAAAAGGCTAATATGCCTGGATTCCGCAAAGGGATGGTTCCGGCCGGACTGATCAAAAAAATGTATGGAAAGTCTGCATTGGCGGAGGAAGTAAACAAATTGCTTAGTCGTGAACTCACCAAATATATTGCTGACGAGAACCTTAATATTCTGGGCGAACCGCTTCCATCTGAAACCGAGAAGGCAATCATTAATTTCGACAGTGATGCTGATTTTGAATTTGTGTTTGATCTTGGATTAAGTCCTGAAATTAAACTTGAATTTGAGAAAATCGGGAAGTTGCCTTATTATGAGATCACTGTAGATAACCAATTAATTGACAACCAAATCGACGGATATGCCAAACGTTTTGGAGAGAATATAGCTGCTGATGTAGTTGGCGAAAAAGAGACCGTTCTTGGAGACTTTGCCCAACTTGATGCAGAAGGAATTGTAAAGGAAGGTGGTATTACTTCGCAAAATGTTCAGGTAGCTGTTCAGTTGATTAAAGACGAAGCAGTTAAAGCGCTTTTCATTGGGACCAAAGTTGGTGATGTGCTGAAATTTAATCCCAGAGTGGCATTGACAAACGATCACGAGGTGACTCATTTATTGAAAGTGAAGGATGACGCGATTGATTCTGTTGATTGTGAGTTTAATTTTACGATCAGTACGATTAATACATTTATACCTGCTGAAATTAATGAAACTTTAATCAAAAAGGTTTATGGTGACGACACAGAGGTTAAAACCATTGACGACATGCGTGAGAAAATTCATTCAGAGATAAAATCAAATCATTTATATTCAAGTAATTACAAGTTCCTGGTAGATGCCAAGGAGGTTTTAACTACTGCTGTGGCTTTGAAATTGCCCGAGGCTTTTCTGAAAAGATGGCTTGTGGAAACCAATGAAAAAGTTACCAGAGAGCAAATTGAGGAAGAATTTGAAAGTTTCCGCAAAGATCTCGAATGGACGTTGATTAAAAGTAAACTGGTTAAAGAGAATGAGATAAGAGTTGAAGAATCGGATATTGCTGCGATGGCACGCGAAATGGCTCAGATGCAGTTTCTCCAGTATGGTATGTCAAATGTGCCTGAAGAATATCTTAATAACTATGCCAACACCATACTGCAGAATAAGGAGCAGAAACAGAAGTTGGCTGAGAAAAAGATTGAAGATAAAGTTCTTGAGCTAATTAAAGAAAAATCAGGTCTTGATTTTAAGCTGGTTACCCAAAAAGAATTTGACGATTTGTTTGAAAAATAAACCCTGATCATAGTAATCGCAGTATTTTTATAACTTTGTGGGACAATTCGTTTATCAGGAATTTGAAAACCTAAGGTAACCGAATTGTTCTTGCAAAGTTATTCATTTTAAAAGGATTATATTATGAACACTAATAATGATGAATTCCGCAAATATGCTACGAAGCATTTAGGCATAAGCAGCCTGAGTCTGCACAAATATGAATCAGTCTATGCAAATGCTTATATCTCCCCGACAATTATCGAAGAACGGCAGTTAAATATTGCTCAGATGGATGTCTTCTCACGTTTGATGATGGATCGCATCATTTTTTTGGGTATACCAATTGACGATTATGTAGCCAATATTATTCAGGCTCAATTACTATTTCTTGAATCGTCTGATCCGGGGAAAGATATACAGATTTATTTTAATTCACCAGGTGGGTCGGTTCATGCAGGATTGGGAATTTACGACACGATGCAATACATCAATTGTGATGTGGCAACAATCTGTACCGGGATGGCTGCTTCAATGGCGGCTGTGTTGATGACAGCCGGGACCAAGGGAAAGCGATCAGCGTTGAACCATTCACGGATCATGATTCACCAGCCAATGGGGGGTGCTCAGGGTCAGGCCTCAGATATACAGATTGTTGCAAAAGAAATTGCAAAATTGAAAACTGAATTATATCAGATTATTGCAAATCATTCGGGGCAGACGATCGAAAAGGTCGAACAGGATTCGGATCGCGATTACTGGATGACATCGCAGGAAGCTAAGGATTACGGAATGATTGACGATATCCTGATCCGTGTGAAAAAGTAGCTGGGGACTTTTGTTCCCGATCAGAAACTCTTATTTTGTATAATGAAAAAAATGGATAAATGTTCGTTTTGTGGCAGGGAAAAGAAGGATGTTCAGATCCTGATTGCCGGTATGGAAGGTCACATATGTGAAAACTGTATCGAGCAGGCTCATGCCATAATCGATGAGGAATTTAAGAAAAATAAGAATTTCGATCTTTCAGGAGTTGAGTTAAAGAAGCCTAAAGAAATTAAGGCTTTTCTTGATCAATATGTGATTGGTCAGGACGATGCAAAAAAAGTTTTATCAGTAGCTGTTTATAACCACTATAAGCGGTTAAATCAACACTCTGACGACGAGGGGACTGAGATTGAAAAATCAAATATCATTCTTGTAGGTCCGACAGGAACAGGTAAAACATTATTGGCTAAAACTATAGCGAAAATGTTGCATGTACCATTCACGATTGTTGATGCTACGGTATTAACGGAAGCCGGATATGTTGGCGAAGATATTGAAAGTTTGCTGACACGTCTGCTTCAGGTTGCTGATTATAACGTTGCGGCTGCTGAGCGTGGTATTGTTTTTATCGACGAGATTGATAAAATTGCCCGAAAAGGTGATAACCCATCTATTACACGAGATGTTTCCGGTGAAGGTGTTCAACAAGGATTACTCAAGCTTCTGGAAGGTTCAATTGTCAATGTCCCTCCGCAGGGTGGACGTAAACATCCCGAACAGAAAATGATTCCTGTAGATACAAAGAATATCTTATTCATTTGTGGAGGAGCCTTCGAAGGAATCGACCGAAAGATAGGCCAGCGATTGAATACAAAGGTAGTAGGTTATAGAGCCAGTCTTGATAGTGGCGTTGTTGACCGTAATAATTTACTTCAGTATGTCTCTCCGCAAGATCTTCGTTCATTCGGGCTTATTCCGGAGATCGTGGGACGTTTACCAGTACTTACTTATCTGGTTCCCCTTGAAAGAGAAGCGCTAAGGCGGATTCTTACCGAGCCAAAGAACTCGATTATAAAGCAATATCAAAAATTGTTTAAAATGGATGGGATTAAAATCTCATTTCTCGAAGAAACACTTTATCTTATTGTAGATAAAGCAATTGAATTTAAACTTGGTGCGCGTGGTCTGCGGGCTATTTGCGAAACAGTAATCATGGATGTGATGTTTGAAATGCCTTCGGGGTCTAATACTGAAGTAGTAATCACTCCTGAATTTGCTTCTGAAAAGATCGATAAATTGAGTACAATCAGGTTACAGGCAAGTTAAATTTCA
>JAPLDR010000102.1:13847-37492 GCA_026391655.1 Bacteroidia bacterium
ACTTGCGGTCATAAAAAAAGGTCGTTTTGCGTTGGCAAAACGACCTTTTTTTAAATGGGGATTTTATTCCGGCACCTTATAAACGATTGAATTAATGTTCATCCCGGCACCAACTGAAGTGAGAATGATTATATCGCCTTTTGAAATTTGATGATCTTCCATTTTGTCCTTAAGAATCAGATCAAGAAGGGTAGGAACGGTTGCTGTCGATGAGTTTCCAAATCGTTGTATGGTCATTGGCATTATATTCTTATCATATTCGCGCTTTCCATAAAGACGGAACACCCGACTCAGAATAGCTTCATCCATTTTTTCGTTGGCCTGGTGAATTAAAACCTTATGAACATCATCGAGATGAAGCCCCGCCTTATCCAGACTATCTTTAACCACTCCGGGAACTGTACCTAATGCATATGCATAAACCTTCGCGCCAAGCATCCTAAGATAGTGGTGATCTTTTGAGATAGCTGGATTTAGCGAAAAGGCCATGTTGAGCATATCATGATCAAAATCAGAACGGCTGGCATGTGATAAAATCCCTACCGGTACATCGCTTTCAACTGCTTCAACAATCACTGCACCAGCTCCATCCGAAAAAATCATCCGATCGCGGTCATATGGATCTGCTACCCTTGACAGAACATCGGCTCCAATCACCATTCCGCACCTATATGTGCCGCTTTTAATATAGGCATCAGCAATGATCATTGCTGTTGTCCATCCCGGGCAACCCGAAGTAACGTCGTTTGTTAAAACTGCAGGATTCTTAATTCCAAGTTTCGTTTTTACACGGTTGGCCAATGAAGGTGTGAGATCGGTTTGAAGAATTCCATGAACCATATCTCCGAAATTGTGTGCAAAAATAATAAACTCAAAAGTTTCCGGGTCAATTCCTGAAGTTTCGATGGCATCTCGCGCAGCAAAGGTTGCAAGATCGCTTGTTACCTGATCATCTTCAGCATATCTTCGCTCTTCGATATTTGTAATTTCATAAAATTTACGGATGATTTCCGAATTTGGGGTTTCAAATTTTTTACTGGTTGCCGGATCATAAAATTCGGCTTCCAGAAAAAAATCATTTGAAATAATTCTGCCCGGAATATAGGATCCCGTGCCAACAATAACAGTATAAATTTTTTTATTCATATCAATTATTTACTTTTCGTAAGCGTTTCATTAATAATTTTTTCCAGCAAAAATGTTTTTCCGTCATAAACTCCGTAGGTACATTCTTTAAACCAATCGCCAAGGATAATCACTTTGCTATTTTCGGCTAACTGAAAATCAAGATCGATGTGTCTGTGGCCAAAAATGAAATAATCAAAATGTTTTACTTTTAATAATTTACGGGCAAAAATAATCTGATGCTCACTTTCCTCACCTAAAAAACCTACCCCTGCAACACCTTTAATTAATCTGTTGTTTTTCGACCAGTAATGTGCGAGACGGAAGGATAAATCGGGGTGGATTTTGGCGAAAGCCCACTGGGCAAATTTATTGTGAAAAAATCTTGACATCAATTGATATTTTTTGTCTGTTTTCCCCAAATCGTCCCCATGCGCCAGAAAGAATTTTTTTCCAAAAAGTTCTGTTTCAAAGGGTTCATGATGGATAATCATACCTGTTTCGCGAGGCAGGTAATCGAATACCCAAATATCATGGTTTCCGGTGAAAAAGTGTACCGGAATTCCACTATCGCAAATCCCGGCAATAGCACCAAGTACACGAACAAACCCTTGTGGTGCAACTTTACGATATTCAAACCAGAAATCGAAAATATCCCCAAGGAGAAATATCATTGCAGCATCCTGTTTGATTTGGTGTAACCAGTTCACAAATAGCAATTCTCTTTCGTGATTGTGCTTTAGTGCAGGAGCTCCAAGATGAACATCAGAAGCAAAATATATTTTTTTCGACTGGTTCAAATCTAATTATAAACTTAATGATAATCGTTTTAAAGTATCGGCAAAGATAAACCTAAAAAGCAATTTTTCAAGATTCTGAATAATTTGTGTACTATTTTTAACAAAAGTAACGAATTCCCCAGCGATTCATTTATTGCTGTAGGATTAGAATGCGTTGTTAATGAACTACTTAAAAATATTACTTAATGCTTTATTCAATGCAGGTCCTTTCAGATTTCTTCCAATAATATTACCATCTTTGTCTAAAAGGTAATTAAAAGGTAACTCCCGAATATTATAGTTGTTTGTAGCCTGAATACTCCCTTTCATGTCGCCAACATTAATGCAGCTCAAATTATCATCTGCAATGGCGTCCATCCATGCAACTCTGTCATTATCAATGCTTACCATAAATATTTCGAATCCGCGGCTTTTAAATTTATTGTAGACTTCTGAAAGTACTGGATTGACGATTCGAGAGGCGCGATCTTTAGCCGACCAAAAATGGAGTAAAACATATTTGCCATGCAGGGACCATAAATTTCGTTCACGACCATCAGCGTCTGGTAGAACAATATTGGGGGTATTTACAGCATTTTCCTTTAAGGTAGCAGCCATTTTTTTACTATTTTCCTCTTTAACAAATTGAAGAGTGTTATTGTATAGTGCGATAACTTGCTCATTTTTCGGATATACCGAAAAAAGAGCCGATGCTGCCGTTTTCATTGTTTGTAAGTCATTGATTACGAAGTCGTTTTCGTTCCATTTTTGATAGAGCGCGTAAACCGAAGATAATGAAAATGGATTTCGTTTGACAAAGGCAGTGACATAATTGGAATGATCAGTTTTTACAACATTACGGTAGGCATCCCATTCTTCAATTTTTGAACTATAAACAGGATCATTTTTATGAGAATCACAGAGCTTGTGTAAGGAATCGATTTGTGATCTTACTTTAAAGAACCGATTGTCAAGATCGAGCAATATCTCCGATCCTATCGATCCGGAAACTTTGTAGTCGCGGGTGAAATTTTTATAAGATCCTTTAATGAAAGCATTTTCTGCCGAATCGACCAGCAAAGTAACAAAGCTGTTTTTTGAGAGTTTTAATTGATAAAATGCTGGAGATGAGGTTTTGCCTTCGAACTTGAATTTTCCCTCCTTATCAAGTTTGACCGAATCGAAACGTATCGGGTCGCTAATTATTATTTTATTAAAGTAGATTGTTTTTCCTGCCCCACCAATTAATTGTCCTGAAATGGTGAAATTTGCCTTTTCCCCGCAGGCGAACATAACGAACAAAACAATCAAAAAGTAAAATGCTTTTTTCATTGATAATTTGATATTAGTCTAAAATTTAAGTGTTTATAAATAATTTAACGTTTGTTACAATGAATCGGCATTCATTTCGAATACACAATTCAATGGAAACAAAAGTATAAATTCCTTGGTAAAACCAATCAAATGAATAAGTTTTGCTTCGCTTTAATTGACCATTATCTGATGGAGAGGCTTTCTGCAATTTTTTTTGACTATTTTTACAGCCTGAAAATTTAGTCGCGTGCAAATTCATTATGATTTAGATAATTTCGAGGCTGTAAATCCGGTAGTTACAATCGGAACTTTTGATGGGGTTCATTTAGGGCATCGTGAAGTCATTTCTGAACTGAAACGGATTACTGCTCTTTCTGGCGGAGATTCGGTGGTTTTTACTTTTGAACCGCATCCCCGAATTGTAATTGCTCCACATGAAGATTCGCTCAGATTGTTATCTACGATAAGTGAAAAAATCAATTTGATCGAGAAAATCGGAATTGATCATCTCGTGATTTATCCATTCACAATTGATTTTTCCAGGTTGTCTTATAGTGAATTTGTTACTGATATACTTGTCGGAATGATGAACATCTCCAGCCTTGTGGTTGGTTACGATCATAGGTTCGGACAAGGTCGTAAAGGAGATTTCAGATCTCTCGAATTGCTTTCCAAAGCACTGAATTTTAATGTGGAGCAACTTTCGCAGTTGCTTGTGGAAAACAAGGTTGTTAGTTCTACTAAAATACGTTTTGCGCTCGAAGCGGGAGATATTTCAAAAGCCAACCATTTTCTTGGTTATCGCTATTCTGTGTCAGGAAGAGTAATTGAGGGAAAACAATTGGGGCGTAAACTTGGGTTTCCGACTGCGAATATTGAGACTTTTGATCGCCATAAACTTGTCCCGGGTGATGGTGTTTATGCTGTAATGGTTGAAACAGGAGGAATGATGTATAAGGGAATGCTGAATGTAGGTATTCGTCCTACTGTCAATTATAATGCTGATCATAAGAGCATTGAAGTGCATATTTTCGATTTTGATGCTGATATTTATAATTCGGAAATTACCCTCTTTTTTGTGGAAAAGATTCGGGATGAACAAAAATTTGCTGGTATTGTTGAGTTGCAAAAGCAGCTTATTAAAGACAGAATTTCTGCATTAAATATCCTTTTAAATAAGGATTTGTAATAGTTTTAGTTCTAAATAACTTATATATAACAATTTAATAAAACAATGATGATTTCTCAAAAAGAAAATTTTAAAGTTAAAGATATCTCGCTGGCCGCATTTGGCAGGAAAGAGATTGAAATTGCAGAGAAAGAGATGCCTGGTTTGATGTCGCTTCGTAAAAAACACGGGGAGCTTAAACCATTAAAAGGAGCCCGGATAATGGGTTCGTTGCACATGACCATTCAAACTGCTGTATTGATTGAAACTTTAGTAGAGTTGGGAGCAGAAGTGAGGTGGTGCAGTTGTAATATTTTTTCAACCCAGGATCATGCAGCGGCCGCAATTGCACAAGCAGGTGTTCCGGTATTTGCATGGAAAGGGGAGACATTGGCCGAGTATTGGTGGTGTACCGAAAGGGCACTTGATTTTGGAAATGGCAACGGACCGATGTTGATTGTTGATGATGGTGGTGATGCTACCATGATGATCCATCGCGGATTTGAAGCTGAAAATAATTCCGGAATCCTTGATGCGCCAGTAAGTGCAGAAGATGAAATTGAATTGAATAAAGTATTAAAGCAAGTTCTTGCCGCTGATGTAAAACGTTGGCATCGTCAGGCAAAGGAAATCAAGGGAGTATCTGAAGAAACTACAACCGGAGTTCACCGGCTTTATCAAATGGTTGAGCAAGGGAAATTACTATTCCCTGCATTTAATGTGAACGATTCTGTTACGAAATCTAAATTTGATAACCTCTATGGTTGTCGGGAGTCGCTGGCTGACGGAATCAAAAGGGCAACAGATGTCATGATTGCCGGTAAAGTAGCAGTAATTGCCGGATATGGCGATGTTGGAAAAGGATGTGCCCACTCTATGAGAACTTATGGCGCAAGAGTAATCATAACTGAAATTGATCCTATTTGTGCATTACAGGCAGCAATGGAGGGTTTCGAAGTGAAGACCATGGATGATGCAGTATCTGAAGGCAATATTTTTGTCACAACAACAGGAAATCTTGATATTATTACCGGAGAGCACATGGCTTCCATGAAGGATCAGGCTATTGTTTGTTTGAAAAATGGACTGGAATAACGAAAATCAATATTAAGCCTCAGGTTGACAAATACCTTTATCCCGATGGTCATGCAATCTTCCTTCTTGCCGAAGGACGCCTTGTAAATTTGGGATGTGCTACTGGTCATCCGTCGTTTGTAATGAGTAACTCTTTTACGAACCAAACTTTGGCTCAGCTTGAGTTATGGAAAAAGCAATACGAAATCGGAGTTTATCGTTTACCAAAACATCTCGACGAAGAGGTCGCAAGACTTCATCTCGAGCAACTTGGGGTTAAACTTACTGTTCTGACACCTGAACAGGCTGATTATCTTGGTATATCACCAAATGGTCCCTACAAGCCCGATCATTACCGATATTAAAGTACCTCCTTAAAGAAATATAAAAGCGGTAAGAAATGCGTTAACCGGGCATTTTCTTACCGCTTTTAGTTTGTAACCATGAGGCTTTCGAATCCGGTGCTAGTACTATAACTTTGAAGATAATGGGTTGCAGGTCCTTTAACTGGCTGGCCACTCCCCATCAAATTAAACTCCGATCCACATTTATTGCAAATGCCGAAGAAATCGCTGCTGAAAACCGTCCCCGGAGGAGAAGTGAGATTTTTGACCGGTTGAATTTCAACAAATCCTGAATAATCTTTCTCGTATGGACAACAAGCATCATAAGCCATATATTGGCTCAAATCGGGATTAACGCACACTACTATAACCCCTTTTACTCCTTCATTTTTAAATAAGATTGAATTTCCGGGAATCTTTAAGTGGTTATAGTTTATTAACGAGATATGCAAGTTTATTCTTACATAAGGCAAAAATGAGTTTTGATCCTTGGCGCAATTAACTGCGAAGAGAATTAACAGAGCAGATATCGTAATTTTTGCGATTATAATCCGTTTTAACTTAAACATTTTATTTACTTTTATCGATTGCTAATTTAGGTAAAATGAATATCAATTCTGTAATATTTCAATATGCGTCTGTCGGAGATTATTTATTCCTCATAATGGTTGTTTTGGCTTCAATTATTCAGACGATCTCTCAAAACAAAAAGAAAAAAGCAGCTGTCTTTTCCGAGATTTTTAATAGAAAGTATAGTTAAATTGGCATTGCGAATATTTTTCAAGCGCATAGTTGCATTTTTCTTGAAGAATATTTTTAAATTTGTATTTAATCAGATCGGGAAGAGTTCCGGCATGCCGGAGTTCTTCTTATTTTTTATGTATTATCAGCAAAAAAATCACCAAATGGGCAAAATTACTTATATCTCTGCCGAAGGATTAAGAAAACTTAAAGCAGATCTTGATCAAATGGTCAATGTCCAAAGGCCGGCTATTTCTAAAAATATAGGGGAAGCTATAGAGAAAGGCGATATTTCGGAAAATGCAGAGTATGATGCTGCCAAAGATGCCCAGGGAATGCTCGAGGCTAAAATTTCTATGGTACAGGCTCAGTTGGCCAGTGCCCGAATTATCGACCAATCGAAGATTGAAACAGATGTAGTTCAGATCATGAACAAGGTTACGATTAAAAATACAAAGAATAATTCTACAATGGCATACACAATTGTTTCAGAACATGAAGCGGATTTGAAGCTGGGGAAAATAAGTGTAAATACACCTATTGCCCAAGGACTTATGGGTAAAAAAATAGGAGATGCTGTCGAGATTAAAGTTCCTTCCGGGGTAATCCCTTTCGAAATTATTAATATTGAACTTGGAATGTAATTGGTTTAATTATTGAGCATTATGGCAAGTATTTTTACAAAAATCGTAAATGGCGAAATCCCGTGCTATAAAGTGGCTGAAGACGAGAGTTATCTGGCCTTTTTAGATATCTTCCCGATTGCAGCCGGTCATGTGTTAGTAATTCCGAAAGTTGAGACAGACTATTTGTTTGATCTTGACGACCAAAAGTTTATAGGATTAATGCTTTTTTCGAAGCGTATTGCGAAAGCACTGAAAAAGGCGATTCCCTGCAAAAAAGTGGGTGTAGCTGTTCTCGGCCTCGAAGTTCCTCACGCTCACATTCATCTTGTGCCTTTGAACAGCGAAAGTGATATTAATTTCTCAAAATCCAAATTAAAACTTACTGTCGGTGAGTTTACCGAAATCTCGGCTAAAATAGCTAATGAATTTATATAAAGATCAGATAGCTAATATATTTGAATTCAGGCTATTTCACTCTATTTGGATTATTGCGGATAAACGCTTCCCAATTTTTACATGAACCATCGCCGACAGGATTTTTCAACTGAAGAAAGTGACAAACCGCTGTAGCCAGACCATCTGTTGCATCAAGATCGTTGGGTGTTATTTCAAGATTAAACATTTGCTTTAGAAAATATGCAACCTGTTCTTTGGTAGCGGAACCGTTACCTGTTATTGCTTGTTTGATTCGTAGTGGAGCATATTCAAAGATCGGAATACCTCTGTATAAGGATGCCGCCATTGCTACTCCCTGAGCCCGGCCAAGTTTTAACATCGATTGAACATTTTTACCGAAAAAAGGAGCCTCAAGCGCTGTTTCGTCCGGTTTGTATTCGTCAACCAGATAAAGCGTCCGATCAAAAATATGGCTGAGCTTTTGGTAATGCCCCGTAAAACCAGAAGTTTTTATAACACCAAGCGCGACAATCTGAGCCTTGTTTTTCGTAATTTTAAGTACTCCGTAACCCATGATATTTGATCCGGGATCAATTCCAAGTATCGTTTTGTTAATTTCCAACTTCGCTTTTTTTTCAAACTTACTTGAAAAAAATTGGAGCACCAAGCGATTTGTCATTTAACCGAAAAAAAACAAAAAAGGTTTCTTAACATTATTTTACTTTAAACAATTCAATAATTTCACTGTTATCTGTTAATACTGTGATTTAATAGTCGATTTGACGTGTTTCAAAGTTGATACCTGTCATTTTAAACGTACAATTTTGCGATTTGTCAGCTATTTAAAGTTTTGGTAACAATAATATGCTCAGATAGTAAATTTGTTATGGGAAGCAGAATTCTCTGTATCATTTTAGGTTTGTTCCTTTTTTCTGTGGGTACGCTGTATTCGCAGGATCCTCATTTTTCGCAATTTTATTCGGCGCCAAATTTGTTAAGTCCTTCTTTAGCTGGTTCTTCCGGCGGTACGCGATTTGTAGTCAATTATCGGAATCAATGGCCTGGGATCTCTAAAACATATCAAACTTACGCATTTGCTGCCGATATGTATCTGAATACGTACCGGAGCGGAGTGGGACTAGTGTTTGTCACCGATAAGGCAGGAACTGCAAGTCTGAATACTACCTATTTGGGATTACAATACTCGTATCGGGTACAGCTTGGTGATTACTGGCAATTTGTGCCGGGAATGCAATTTACATTAGGACAAAAAAGTATTGACCGAAGCAAACTGATTTTTCCTGATGGTACAAGTACCGGAAATACTGAATATCTCTCCGATACGAGAGCAAACTATGTTGATCTTGCCTCTTCCCTGTTTTTATTCTCCCCAAAATTGTGGATTGGCCTCACTGTAGATCACCTTCTGCGTCCAAGCTATTCGTTTCTTGGTGAACGAGCTTTTTTACCTGTAAAAATTGTCAATTTTGGTGGTCTTAATTTCTGGAGAGACCGTTCGCGAAGAGTTGAAGAGTCGCGAACCGCTTCGTTATGTTATCGTTTTGAATATCAAAATAATTTTAAACAGCTTGATATTGGTGCCTATTGGTACAGTCGAATTCTTGAATTCGGAGTCTGGTACCGGGGATTTCCTGTTTTTAATAATCAAATTATTGAAGGTAAGTTTCTGGATAGCGATGCCATCGTTTTAATGATTGGCGTTGAACGAGGATCTTTCCGGCTATCATATAGTTACGATATGCAGCTTTCTTCATTAGCTGCTTATGGATCAGGGGCTCATGAGATCTCTTTAATGTTCGAAATAGGCGAAATTTTTGGTTGTGGTGCCAAATACTTCGACTGCTTTGCAAAACGAACCGGACTTAAATTTAATAATGATCAACCCCGTAAACTCAGGGTTTTTTAGTGGAAAGGTACTTTCTCAAGGATTAAAATGGATTTTTGTAATGACTCAGGTTATTTAGACTTTTGACTAAAGACATATATTCGTTCTCCCTTCCTGCAGTCTTTATACTTGCATAAGTCGTTGATTTTTTATTCCTAAAATCAAAAATTATACGCTTCGGGCTTAAGTTGCATCCTCCAAAGCTCAATTACAAACAGAGTGACTCCCTCACTTGTTTGGTGCTTCTCTGTGTAAGGATTTTCCTACAAGAAATCAAGTCTTTTCCTTACAAACATATAGCATTTATCCTACAAGCCTCTACTGGCATTGGCAATACTTTTACGATGTAAAAAATGTTCTGCAGATTGTCAGTTTGATTTACTATTAAGAAGCAAAAAACAAAAAATGAAAACCAAGGCTTGTATCGGTGCATTTTCAGTCAGCGCAAGATTCACTTTAGTTTGTGTCATTTTTACCTGTATGTTTTCTTTTCAGGCAATTGGGCAAATCAATCCACTCCTCGAAGATGCTGATAAAATTACACCCTTCGGCAATTGTGACCTTTTACCAACAAAAGACAAACCCGATTACAAGTTAACGGTCAACAATATCTCAGAGGACAAGTTAAAGATTATTTCTTATAAGATCAATTGGGGTGATGGATCATCCGATGAAATTTTTCCGGCCAGTTTTTCTTCTGCAACGCATATCTATAAAACTCTTGGGATGTTCAATTTGGTTTTTACTGTCTCCGATATTAATGGAGTTACAAAGAATAAAACCTATTCCGTTTCAAATCAGAGCAATCCTGCATTCGGTATCAGTAATATTGGTGGAAGTACTATCGGATGCAGTCCGTTAACCCTAAGTTTTATTATCGCAGGTGCCGGAGATAATGCTCCCGGGACTTCCTATGAAATTGATTACGGTGATGGTACGCTAAAAGAGACTAAAACACTCGGGCAAGTTATTGCCAATAACCGGATCGAGCATACCTATATTAAAAGTTCGTGCGAGCCACCAGCGATAAATGGTCAGTTTGTGTTAAAGGTTAAGGCAATAAATAGTTGTACTTCCACTGAAGGATCAATTGATAAAATCATTGTTTACAAAGCACCGATTGCCAAATTTTCGACATCAACTAAAGAGAATAGTTGCCTAAACGCTCCGATTTCCTTTAGTAATCAGACAGAATCAGGGTCAGGTTACAATTGCAGTTCCAGTACTGATAATTATTTGTGGGACTTTGGAGACGGTAAAACATCTTCAGAGAAAAACCCAAATCATCAATATACAGAACCAGGAAAGTATTATATAACTCTGACATCCAGCAATCCACAATGTCAATTAGGTACGACTACTACGCCACTTCCTATTTGCGTTAGTCCACAGCCAATAGCCTTATTTACAATTAGTTCAAGTGTTGTTTGTAAGGCGACCGCAGTTTTAGCTACTAATAATTCAACTAAAACTGATCCATGCGGTAATCTGCAGAACACATGGACTGTTGATAATTATGCAGGATCAACAGATTGTCTTCCGAATACAAGTTCATGGCATTTTGATAGTGGATCCGATTTACATTCAGCGAATCCTGTTTTTATATTCGACAACTCAGGTTCCTATCAAATTAATCTAAAAGTTTCGAATGGTTGTGGCGAGACCAAGGTTGCTAAAACTATAACAGTAAAACAAATTCCAACAGTCAAGATTAATCCGGTAAATGACATTTGTGTCGAACAAACGATAACGCCATCTGCATTAGCAAATAATTGTTTTGGAGAAGTGGTAAGTGCTTATAACTGGCAGTTTGCAGGAGGAGAGTCCTCTGCATCGACGAAACTTAATCCGGGTCAGGTAATCTATAAAAATGCCGGCAGCTATCAGATTATGCTTTCAGCAACCAATGAATGCGGAGTCTCTACTGCATTGCCCGTAACGTTTCAGGTAAATGATTATCCGAAACCAGTAATCAGCGGTCCTGAAGTTGTATGTGCCAATTCAACAGGTAATGTTTATACCACTGCTGCCGGAATGAAGAATTATATTTGGTCAGTATCTGCGGGAGGTGTTATCACTTCAGGAGGAACTACAACATCAAATTCAATAACAGTGGATTGGAAAACATCTGTGAATCAAATAATTAATCTTAATTATATTCAATCAGTATGTTCCGCGCCCGCTCCTGCAGTTTTAAATATAAAGGTCAATCCATTACCCGAAGCTAATGCGGGTAATCCAGTTGCGGTTTGCAGCGGCGAACCTGTTCAGATAGGAGGACCTGAAAAAGAGGGAAGTTCTTACAGTTGGCTTTCAGTACCCGCAGGATTTGTTTCAACTTTATCGGCTCCAACAGTAAGTCCAACAGTGACGACTGAATATATTCTTACCGAAACAATTATTTCAACGGGTTGTGCCAAAAGTAATTCTGTTAAAGTTACCGTTAATCCATTACCAATTCCTGTAATTGATGGACCTGTAGCAGTTTGTATTGGTTCGAAGGACATTGTTTATACTACATCTGCCGGAATGAAGAACTATCAATGGACTGTTTCTCCTGGTGGAGTTGTTACAGCAGGCGGAACCTCAACTTCAAATACTGTATCTGTTACCTGGAGTGAATCAGATAATCTGTTTATTTCGTTGAATTATATAAACGATAATGGATGTACTGCCAAAGTCCCTTCAACTCTTCATGTCGCAGTAAACGCTTCACAGACCGTTTCCCTAATTGGTCCTGAAACCGTTTGCGAACAAGCAGCCGGAATCATTTATACCGCATTACCCGGAATGAAAAATTACGATTGGAAGATATCTTCAGATGGAAAATTGATTTCCGGAGGAGATGCCACATCTAATGTAGCAGAAATATTATGGAATAAGCCTGGCAAACAATCTGTTAGCATAAATTATACACAACCCGGATGCCAGGCTGCTGTGCCGGCCGTTATTGATGTCAATGTGAATTCAAGGTCCTTACCGACGATTACCGGAGCGATTAGTTTGTGTGCCGGAACAAAAAATGTAACCTACAGGACTGAATCTGGAATGACGAATTATAAATGGGAAATATCCGCAGGCGGAATCATCATATTAGGCGCTGCCACTAATGAAATTACAGTAAATTGGAATGGTTTCGGTGATCAGTTTGTAAAAGTAAATTACGATGGGGCAGCCCTTTGTCCTTCTGTTATTCCGGTCGTTTTAAAAGTTTCTGTAAATCAATTACAGATTCCAACTATCAAAGGCGCTACAACAACTTGTCAGGGATCAGATGCTGTCGAATATTCAACTGAATCGGGAATGAATAACTATTTGTGGAAAGTATCAGCTGGCGGAACTATTTCCGCTGGAGAAGGAACCAATAGAATTTTAGTGGTATGGAAAACATTTGGTGACCAAAATGTAAGTGTAAGTTATTCAAATATTTCAGGATGTTCATCTCCCGATGAAGTCAGGATTCCGGTAAAGGTTAATCCTGCCCCGGTTGTTACGGTTGCTCCGGAAATGCAGGAAATCTGCTCTGGTTCTCTTACAAGTATAAAGCTCTCTCCATCAAATGGAACCATAACTTACAAATGGACATCAGAGATAATTTCGGGAACGGTCACGGGTGCCGGAAGCGGGAGCGGTTCAACGATAGCCCAGCAACTTATTAACACCGCATCAAGTGTTGGCACAATTCGCTATACAATTTTATCTTCAAATAGTACATGTTCTGGTTCCCCAATCTTTGCTGAGGTAAAAGTCAGGAATCTTAGTCCTACCATTACAGGATTGAATATTAGTTGTGTAAAATCTAAAGGGGTTACCTATACGACAGAGCCGGGGATGACTGACTATAATTGGATTATTACCTCGGGAGGAGTGATTACAAGTGGGGCAGGAACAAATTCAATAACTGTGGACTGGAATATAGTAGGAAACCAAACGGTTGGTATAAGTTACAGTAATATAAACGGTTGTACCGGAAATTCTGTAGCAGTGTATAACGTTAAGGTTAATCCTTTACCAACAATAACTCTTGCAAGCCCCTCAGTGGTATGTGCCGGATCACCTGTAACTTTTACGACGGAAGCGGGGATGTCGGATTATTTGTGGATTGCTGGTGAGGCTACTATGGTTTCAGAGTCAAGCAGCAAATCGAATTCTGTAACTGTTTTATGGAATGAACCTGGCGCACATATACTAACTGTTAATTACACAAGTACTAATGGATGTTCTGCAAGTTCTCCGCTAATTAGTGAAATTGCAGTTTTACCTATTCCATCGCCGATTATTTCCGGACCTCAGAATGTCTGTGCAAACTCGGGTAGTATTCTATATTCAACCCAACCGGGAAAGGTAAACTATAACTGGAGCATTGTGGGCGGACAAATTATGTTGGGGGGAAAATCTACATCCAGTTCTGCAACAGTAGTTTGGGAAAACAGTGGTACTCATTCTATTGGTGTTAATTACTCCAATGGCGAATGTATGGCCCCTAGTCCTTCGACCTTAGTTGTAAATGTCAATACAACTCCAACTTTTACTGTATCTGAAGCTTCAGGATGCAATCCGCTGATAACAACTTTTAAAAACACAACGTCTTCCGGAGCTGATAGTTATACCTGGGATTTCAATGATGGAACAAAATTCACGACTACCAATCCTGCCGAAGAGGTAACCCACACTTTTATTAATGGATTAGCGTTGGCCAAAACATTCGTAGTCAAACTGACCAGTAGCAGCGCATCAGGATGTACGGTATCCAATGAAAAAAACATCACAGTGGAACCAGCTTATTCGGTTGGTTATCCGGTTGTTCAAAAAGGTTGTAGTCCCTACGAAATGAAATTCCAAAATGCCTATTCAGGTTCAAAATCTTATAGCTGGCAAACTGAAACTGGAAGTGTCTTAAGTACAGAGATTAATCCTCTTTTGAAATTCAATGCAGTTGATGCGAAAGAGACAACCTATGTTGTTAGGTTGATTGGCGAATCATTAAACGGATGCAGAGATACAGTAAACAATAAAATTACAGTCTTTGCCCAACCTAAGGCAGAATTTACTACTTCGGTCATTGTTGGATGTTCTCCATTGGTCGTTAAGTTCACCAACAACTCGTCAAGTGAGGCAAAAACTTATCTGTGGGATTTTGGCGACGGAAGTGCTTCTGTTAGCTTAACAAATCCTGAATATACTTTTATTGCTCCGAATGGTAAGGATGAACTTTATAATGTTAGTTTATCTGCCAGAAATGAGATTGGATGTGTTGATACATTTAAGTCGGTCGTAAAGGTATTTTCTACACCACAATCGGACTTCAGCGTTGATCCTATAATACAGACACTGCCCGCACGAAAGGTGACTTTAACAAACCTGACAAAATTCGGACCATGGAATTATGAATGGCAATTTGGCGATCAGACCATATTGAAAAGCGGAGATGTTTCTGAACATGAATATGCAAAAGCCGGGTATTACACAATCTCATTAACTTCAAAAGGTGGAATATGTGCTTCAACGAAAAAAATTGGAGTTACGATTAATGAAGGATCACCAGCTACAACATTCAGTTGCGATACAGTGGGATGTGCTCCATTTAGTGTGAAATTCAAAAATAATTCTGTTAATGGATTTAGGTATTCGTGGGATTTTGGCAATGGAAATCATTCGACAGATTTTGAACCTAAAATCACCTACTTTTCCGGTGGCGTTTACACAGTTCGTCTGGAAGTTTACAATGGTATAGGAGAAAAGTCGGTTGCTGAAAAAGTGATTACTGTTCATAAACAAGCAAGTGCTTTTTTCCAGGCTTCCGTTAACCGGGTTCGAATCCCCGGCAATAGTGTCTCATTTGTAAACCTCTCTGAGAATGCTGATAATTTGCTTTGGGATTTTGGGGACGGCAATACGTCAACCGATTTTGAACCGCAGCACCAATATACGAAATCCGGAGTTTATGATGTTTCTCTAAAGGTAACTACTACTGACAATTGTTCTGACAGATTTGTTCTGTTAAAGGGAGTTGAAATTTACAGTGACGAAATGAAGTTAGCAAATGCTTTTATCCCGGCGAAGGAGGGTTCATCAGGTGGCAACTATATTACAGGCGATCCGCGAAACCATATCTTCCACCCGAATTTAGCCACTGGTGATGTCCTTGAATACCAATTTCAGATTTTTAACCGTTGGGGCAATCTGTTTTTCCAATCCAATGAAGTTGAGCGTGGCTGGGACGGTTATTACAACGGAAAGCTTTGTCCTCAAGACGTTTACGTATGGAAGATTAGGTGTAAATTTGCTAATGGTGACCTGGTTACTAAGATTGGCGACGTCACCTTAATTCAGTAATTGATTGTAAATAGTTGTATATTGTTGTTTTAATTAATTGAAAGAAAAGCATTCAGTTATCTCAGAAAGGAAGATTCCCAAGATCGATGTTTCCACCCGATAGAATTATTCCGATTCGCAGATTTCTGAATGCTTCCTTTTTTTCAAGAAGCGCAGCTAATGGAACAGCTGAAGACGGTTCGATTACAAGCTTCATCCTTTCCCATACCAGACGCATCGCTTCAATAATCGATTCTTCTGATACTGTAAGAATATCATCAACTTTTTGGCTGATAACAGCAAAGTTAATTTCTCCCAAAGAGGTGAGTAGTCCATCTGCTATCGTTTTCGGTTTCACAGAAGGAATGATATATCCTGCCTTAAAAGACCGATATGCATCATCGGCGCCAGACGGTTCTGCAGCAATTACTCTGCTTAAAGGAGAAATTGCTTTTACTGACAATGCTGTTCCTGAAAGTAATCCTCCTCCGCCTACAGGGCACAATATAAGATCAAGGATTGGTATCTCCTCCAAAAGCTCTTTGGCTGCTGTTCCCTGACCTGCAATCACTTTGCAATTATTGTAGGGATGGACAATCTCTATGCCCGTCTTCTCAGCTATTTCACGCAAAGTTGTTTCCCTGGATTGTAGAGTTGGTTCACAATAGGTTATAATGCCACCATATCCGGCAACCGCTTTTTTCTTTATTTCGGGAGAATTTGACGGCATCACGATATGAGCCTGAATCCCCCTTATGCGCGCTGCCAACGCCAGCGCGGCAGCATGATTTCCTGAAGAATGAGTCCCAACTCCGCGCGAAGCTTGTTCATTTGTCAGTGAAAAGACGGCATTGCAGGCACCACGGAATTTAAATGCGCCGGTTTTCTGAAGATTTTCGCATTTGAAAAAGATTTCGGATCCAATAATCCTGTTGATGGCTGAACTCGTTAATATGGGCGTCCTGTGAATAAACTCCTTTATAAGTTTATGAGCATCAATGATATCTTCAAAAACAGGAAGTTTCATGGTTATCGTTATTTACCTTTAGGATATTTTTCAACGAATTCAATCATCAACTCTTTAATACGCTTTTCAACATCGTAGCTGTTGGCATTAACAGGTAATCCATTAAAGGCATTACAATAAAGCATGAAATCCTCTAATGCGTTGCCGGATAAACCAGAAATCCTATGAATAACATCCTTATTGTAGACCAGCGAGAGGATTTGCCAGTCACGTTCTGAATGGATAGCAGTCAGGGTGGCCCGTTTTTCTTTTTCACTCTTGCTTAGATGATAGGATATAAAAGATAAAGGTTTGAAGATTGCCGTCAGGGCTGTTGGTCTTGATGCAAAATAATCGCTCCGCAATTCAACGGGTGTAGAAACTGACTTTCCGACAGGAATCCCACTCATATTGACCTTTGGTCCAGTACTTTCAACCTCAATCTGATTAAGCAAAATTCTTACCGGCGATAACATAATTTTGGCAGTACCGATTTTAGAATTATAAATTTCACTAACTGGAACTCTTTTGCTTTTATAGTTAAGCGATTTAAAGGTAAGTGTATCAGAAGGATCGGCCTGAATTGAGAAATTTCCATTGGCATCAGTCATTGTACCACCCCGAATCCGCATATTGAGAACCTGGGCATATCCGACTCCCTCTTTGGTCATTTCATCAATTACTTGTCCTTTAACATTAACCATGTCTTCGGGAAAATACAACTGGCAATGTGCCCTGATCTGGAATCCGGTCGTTAAAAGCAGAACTAATACAGCGATTCTAAAATGTTTTATGGACATCAGATGTGCCTTTGATTTAATATTAATTTGCGGGAATGATTTTGGGATGATTTAAATTCAATCCGGTCTTCTCGATATTATAAAGATGTAAATTTTTCAGAATTGGTTGATTTGAACGACAATTTTTTGATTCTAACCATCGCTTTTATTACATTTTCCCGATCAGCAAAAGCCGAAAAACGGAAATAACCTTCCCCTGAAGGGCCAAATCCCGATCCGGGAGTACCCACCACGTTGGCTTCGTATAGCAGTTTATCGAAAAATTCCCATGATGTAAGATTGTTTTTAGTTTTTGCCCAAACATATGGAGCGTTTACACCGCCAAAAATTTTATAGCCTGAAGCTGAAAGGCTTTCCCGTATTATTCCGGCGTTTTCAAGATAATAGGTAATAAGCTCTTTCACCTCTTTTTTCCCCTGTTCCGAATAAACAGCTGCCGCAGCCTTTTGTACCGGGTAAGATACCCCGTTGAATTTTGTGGTGTGCCTGCGCATCCAGAGCGGTTTTACAGGAACCGGATTTCCTTTGCTGTCGTAAGCAACTAATTCATTGGAAATCACAGTGAAGGCACAACGTGTACCGGTGAAGCCTGCTGTTTTTGAAAAACTCCTGAATTCAATGGCAACGTTTTTGGCTCCCTCAATTTCAAAAATCGAATGTGGGATAGTAATATCTGTTATATATGCCTCATAAGCAGCATCATATAATATAATACTTTTGTTCGCAATCGCGTATTCAACCCATTGTTTCAGTACTTCTTTGGTAGCAACAGTTCCCGTAGGATTGTTAGGAAAGCAAAGAAAGATCAGATCCGGCCTCGTTACAGGTAGCTCAGGAATAAAGCCATTTGACTCGTTACAAGGCATATATACAATTTTATCGAAATAACCATTTGACATGCAAACACCTGTTTTTCCCGACATCACAGTAGTGTCAGCGTAAACTGGATAAACCGGATCACAAATGGCTATAATATTGTCATCGCCAAATATTTCCTGAATATTCCCCGTGTCACATTTCGATCCGTCAGACACAAAGATCTCGTCGGCTGAGATTTGTACTCCGCGCACGTTGTAATCATTGGTGGCAATTGCCTGGCGAAGAAAATCATAACCTTGCTCCGGGCCATAGCCTTTGAAGGTGCTTTTATTTCCCATCTCTTCGACCCCTTCGTGAAAAGCTTTAAGAATAGCAGGAGATAGTGGTTGTGTAACATCGCCGATCCCCATTCTGATAATATCCTTACCGGGGTTTGAAGCTGCAAATTCTCTCACTCTTCGACCAATTTCCGGGAATAAATATCCTGCTTTTAATTTCAGGTAGTTTTCATTAATTAATGCCATATAATCAATTGTAATATAGTTATTTGCGTTTTGATGTTGCCCTTTTAATGTCAACAAAGATACAAAATATATTTTTGGGTTTTTCGAAAAGGGTATAAACTGTATTTTGATATGTTCAGTAATTCTTTCAGAATCATTTAATATTTGGTATTGATTGAATATCCTGATTTTTATTAGCCATCTACTGTATTTATCAATGATGTTTTAATAAATTTAACTTTTTAAACCTGATTTAATGACATTTTATAAACTATTGTAAATGAAGATATTCAAATTTGGAGGAGCCTCTGTGAAAGATGCCGAAAGTGTAAGAAATCTGGCATCAATTGTAAAGAGTTTTCCTGATGATCTGGTCATTGTGGTTTCTGCAATGGGAAAAACGACCAATGCGCTTGAATCGCTGACAAAGAATTACTTTAACGGGAATGCTGAAGGTATAACTCAGAATATTAGTGCTTTAAAGCAATATCATTTTACCATCATAGAAAAGCTTTTTGGCGATCTTTCCAATGCAATAAGTCATGAGATCACCTCAGATTTTAAGTCATTGGAAAAGCGGTTGAGGCATTCTCCATCACTTGATTATGATTTTGAATACGACCAGATCGTTTCATTTGGCGAGCTACTTTCCACTAAAATTACAAGCGCTTACCTCAACTATGAAGGTATCAATAATAAATGGATGGATATCCGTCGGGGATTAAGAACCGATGCAATATGGAGAGAGGGAAATATTGACTGGGCGTTGTCTTCCGGCTTGATTCAATCGCAATTCAACTTTGCAGAAAACAGGATCTATCTGACGCAGGGATTTATTGGGGCCACTGTGACTGATCAAACTACGACTTTAGGACGCGAAGGCTCCGACTACACCGCAGCTATTATCGCCAATATTCTTAATGCAGAGAGTGTTACAATATGGAAAGATGTTCCCGGAATTATGAACGCCGATCCCAATAAATTTGAAACAACTCAAAAGCTGGATATGCTTTCGTATCGCGAAGCGGTTGAGATGACCTACTATGGGGCCAAAGTAATTCACCCAAAGACGATGAAGCCATTGGTTGAGAAGAACATACCGCTTTATGTCCGTTCTTTTATAAAGCCTGCAGAACAGGGTTCAGTGATTTGCAGTATCGATCATGTGATGAACTATGTACCAGTTATAATTACAAAAGAGGATCAGGTATTGATCACGATTTCTCCCATTGATTTTTCCTTCATGGCAGAGGAAAGCATCAGTGATATCTATAAGCTATTTGCTCAGTATCGAATGAAAGTGAATCTTGTTCAACAATCGGCAATGAATTTTTCGGTGGCAATCGACCAACCTGAGAGAGGATTTGATAAATTGATTACTGATTTGAAGAAAAGATTCGTCGTACTTTATAACGAAGGTCTTGAGCTACTGACAATCAGGTATTACAATGAAGATGTTATTCAAAAGATGACACAGGACAGAACTGTTTTTGTTGCTCAAAAAACGAGGACAAATGCAAGATTATTAATGAAATAGCTGCGGTTCACTCTTGCTTGAATTTCAACTTAAAAATTGGTTTTTGACCTCTCGACTTTCCCTCATTATCAAAAACTTCGTAGGAGATGGTCATTGAGATCAGTTGTTTTTGCATTTCAACCTTTTCACTATCCCAAATCCACTTCTCCTCGAACCGGATCTTGCTGATATTTTCACGCGAAAACTCTCCCTCAGTTTCCATCTTCCTGATCTTTTCGGGAGAAATCTTTTCCCCTGTAAAATAGTCATACGGAGTTATTTTCCTGTTGTATAAATCATTAAACACCTTGTTGATTAGTGTTTTACGGTCAAAGTTTGATAAGCATTCACTTGCCCATTTGTCAGTGGAATCGCGGTTAATGATATTGGTCTCGTAAATAATGTTCCCAAATGATTCTCCCGATGGTAATCTTTCCTTCCCTGGATTGTTACAAGATACAGCAACACAGAAGATCCCTGATAGAAGGCAAAGTCTAAGAATGATTCCGGTTAAAAGTAAGTCTTTCCCCCTTAATCTCCTCATAAAAAGTTCCTTTAGAATTTGGATTATTGTTTTCATAAACGAGGTTTCCATTTACAAATGTTTGATTCAAAAAATAATAAAACGATTCGCCTTCAAAAGGAGACCATCCGCATTTTGAGAGGATATTCTCTTTCGAAACAGTCCACCGCGCAGCATCAACAATAACAAGATCTGCTCTATAACCTTTACGGATATATCCCCGTTTTTCGATTCCAAATAAATCGGCCGGAGCATGACACATTTTTTCGACAACTTTTTCCACCGATATTTTACCGTTACGGCTCATCTCGAGCATAGCTACAAGCGAATGCTGCACAAGTGGTCCACCGGATGGAGATTTAAAATAGGTTTGATCTTTTTCTTCGAGCGTATGTGGTGCATGATCGGTGGCAATCACATCAATACGATTCTCATTAACCCCTTTAATTAATGCCTGACGATCATTTGCTGATTTGATTGACGGATTCCATTTGATATGTGAGCCATATTTTTCGTAATCAGATTCTGAAAACCACAAATGGTGAACACAAACTTCATTCGTGATTTTTTTGTTTTTGACAGGGCCTGCTTCAAATAAAGCAATTTCTCCTGCTGTCGAAAGGTGCAAAACATGTAATCTTGTCCCAAATTTTTTAGCCAGCTCAACAGCTTTTGAGGTTGATTTAAAGCAAGCATTAGTATCCCTGATTTTTGAATGTTCGCTCATTGGAACTTCTTCTCCGTATTTTTCGCGTGCCATTGCGATATTTGCCTGAATGATTTGTTCATCCTCACAATGTGTTGCAATCAGCATCTTCGATTTGGAAAATAACGCAGAAAGCGTTTCGGGATTGTCGACCAACATATTTCCCGTGGAGGATCCCATGAATACTTTCACTCCGCACACTTTCGAAGGATCAGTTTTTAACAACTCTTCCAGATTATCATTAGTTGCACCAATATAGAAGGAGTAATTGGCGAGTGACACTTCAGATGCGCGTTGGAATTTTTGTTCCAGCAATTCTTGCGTAACTGCCTGTGGTATTGTATTGGGCATCTCCATAAATGAAGTAATTCCTCCGGCTATGGCTGCTCTTGATTCTGTTTGGATATCCCCTTTGTGGGTGAGTCCGGGTTCCCGGAAGTGAACCTGGTCGTCAATGATCCCAGGAAGAAGAAATTTTCCTGATGCATCAATAACATCGGCTTGAGTCAGGATATTGGCTGGGACTTCATCTCTGAATATTTTCTCAATAATACCGTTACGGATCAGGATACTGGTGTCTCTCAGAATTTTACCTTCATTTACAACTCTGGCATCTTTGATGACGATGTCTTTCATGATTAATTAATAATTGTTTAGCATTAATAGTTAAATGTGGAGGTCGTTCTTTTAAAAGTGAAATTATATAAAAATATTGAATCAATCGGATTTTACCTGGATTTTTGTTGTTAAAAGTAAATCAGGTTGTTCTATGAGTTATTTTTGTTCATTATCAGGTTTCCGGGTGGATTTTTTTTATATGTTTTAAAATAACTCAGTATTCTCATTTTAATAACACCTTTGAAAGCTTCGCCGAAAATTCCTCCACTCATCTTTGAGGTTCCCTCTTTTCTGTCGGTAAAGATGATCGGAATTTCTTTTATTTTGAACCCATATTTCCATGTTTTAAATTTCATTTCAATCTGAAATCCATACCCTTTCATTCTGATCTTTTCTATTTCAATGGTTTCGAGAACGGTGCGTCGGTAACATTTGAATCCGGCAGTGGTATCCATTATCGGCATTCCGGTGACTTTGCGTACAAACACTGAAGCAGAATAGGACATCAGAACCCGTTTGAGTGGCCAATTTATAACGTTAATACCAGATATATAACGTGATCCTATAGCAAGATCGACCCTCTGGTTATGGCAGGTATCATAGAGCCGCAAAAGATCGTTAGGGTCGTGCGAAAAATCGGCATCCATTTCGAAGATGTATTCGAATTGGTGTTTCAATGCCCATTTAAATCCTGCGATATAAGCAGTTCCCAGACCTAATTTGCCTGATCGTTCAATTAAAAACAGTCGACTCTCATATTTCACTGATAATTCCTTAACTATCAATGCGGTTCCATCAGGCGAATTGTCATCTATTATTAGGATGCTGAAATCTCCTTCGAGAGAAAGTACCGTCCGGATTATTCTTGAGACATTCTCTTTTTCGTTGTACGTAGGAATTATTACAATGCGATCGGGCACTTTGATTTGGGTTTATTATAAGGTGTAAAAATAGCATTTTTGATAAATAAAACGTCTTATTATTGATTTGAAAACCATTTTTCTGATTTTCACATCGAAATAGTGGAGTTGACTCAGTTTCTTTTCCCCTCTTGTATACTTCCTCTGGTTTTTATACGACGTTTATTCAACATTATTCTGAACTGGCAACCGAGTTATTTATACCTTGCTACTTTCATTTTCATTTGTAACGTATAAATAAACAGATAATTATGCAGCATTAATTTTTCATTGTTTTTTTTTCATTTAGAGGTATTAAAGTTTAATAAAAGCGTTTACATTTGCACCACGATTTTAGGGAACGTTATACGGGAAGTTTAATTGGTTTTCAGGGGATTATTAGGGGAATAATTGGGGTATATTAATTTGATTGAATAAACGGAAAAGATTGTTTTGGAGTTTATGAA
>JAPLDR010000055.1 GCA_026391655.1 Bacteroidia bacterium
GCAAAAGGAGAATATCGTTATAATGATATTGTTGACTGGATAAAGAATAAGGTGAAATAACTATAAAGGCGACCAAATTTAGTCGCCTTTATTATTTGTTGTTATTCAAGTTCATGCACCACCAGCCCCGACCGAAGTTTGGGCTCAAACCAGGTTGTTTTTGGAGGCATGATATTTCCTGAATCTGCTATATCGATCAGTTGTTTCATTGAAACGGGATAAAGCGCGAATGCCACTTTCATGTCACCACTATCAACTCTTGTCTTTAATTCTCCCAAACCGCGGATGCCACCAATAAAATCGACCCGCTTATCGGTTCGAAGATCCTTAATTCCCAATATTTTATCAAGAATAAGATTTGAAAGAATCGTAACATCAAGTATGCCGATCGGATCATTATCGTTATAACGACCCGGTTTAGTGATCAGTTTATACCACTCTCCTTCAAGATACATACCGAAATTGTGCAGTTGATTTGGCTTGTATGTTCCGGTACCTAATTTTTGAACTTCAAAATCTTCATGAATCTTTTCAACCAATTCAACCGGCGAAAGACCATTAAGATCTTTGACCGTACGATTGTAATCGATAATTTTCAATTGATTATCGGGGAAATGAACCGCAAGAAAATAGTTATACTCCTCGTCACCTGTGTGATTCGGATTTTTCGCGCGTTTTTCTTTTCCAACTAAAGCTGCTGCTGCTGTACGGTGATGACCGTCAGCAACATAGGTAACCGGAATTTTCGTGAAAAGCGCTACAATTCTTTTAATGGTTTGTTCTTCATCAACGAGCCAGAAATGGTGTCCAAAACCATCTTCCGCTACGAAATCGTAAACAGGCAACTGCGTTGAAACAATTTTCGCAACAATATCATCGAGCTCTTTTACAGCAGGATAGGCAAAAAACACGGGCTCCATATTGGCATTGGTAATCCGGACATGTTTCATGCGATCCTCTTCTTTGTCGTTTCGTGTTAATTCATGTTTACGAATTACACCATCCAGGTAATCATCAACTGAAGCACAACCCACAATACCATACTGGGTTCTCCCCAGCATTGTCTGCGCATAAATATAGAGTGAATCCTTTGCATCCTTTACAAGCCACCCGTTTTTACGCCAAACATTGAAATTTTCAATCGCTTTCTGATAAACAGGTTCAGTGTGTTCATCTGTTCCGGACGGAAAATCGATCTCCGGCTTGATGATATGCAATAAAGTATAAGGATTTCCTTTTGCCTCAACCCGGGCTTCTTCCGAATTAAGCACATCGTAAGGCCGGGAAGCAACTTTTGCTGCCAGCTCAACAGGAGGTCTGAGTCCTTTAAAAGGTTTTAAAACTGCCATAATTTAGTTTTGAACTTCAAATTCCTTCATCGCAGCAACCAACACTGCCACACTTTCGATTGGCATTGCATTGTAAATAGAAGCCCTGAATCCTCCAACACTACGATGACCTTCGATTCCGAGGATATTGAGTTCTTTTGCTTTGGCCAGGAATGCTTTTTCAAGTTCTTCATAACCAGCCGCCATCACAAATACAACATTCATTCGGGAACGATCTTCGGGATCGGGAACCGGACAAGTGAACATTTTATTACGGTCGATTTCATCGTAAAGCAATTTTGCCTTGGTAAGGTTCTTCAATTCCATCGCTTTGATACCGCCATTCTCCTTCAACCATAGTAATGTCTGAAGCGCCGCAAAAACAGCAATACATGGAGGCGAATATGTGTCATGTAATTGATCATCGTAGGAATAGGCCTGCCGGATTTACCAAGTGCATCTTTGCGCACAATAACCAGTGTTACACCAGCAGGAGCCAGGTTTTTCTGCGCTCCGGCATAGATAAGGTCGTATTTCGAAATATCGATCGGGCGGCTAAAAATATCGGAAGACATATCTGCGACCAGCTTCACAGGAGCATCAACATCTTTGTAGATTTGAGTTCCAAATATGGTATTATTTGTAGTAATATGAAGATAATCAATATCTGAAGGGATACTTACATTTTTTGGAATGTAATTGTAGTTTTTATCTTTCGAAGATGCTACGGTGATCAGCTCGCCAAAAAACTTAGCCTCTTTAAGCGCTTTTGATGCCCACACTCCCGTATCGTAATATCCTGCTTTTGTTTTCAGCAAGTTAAAGGGAACCATGTAAAACTGGGTACTTGCACCACCTTGCAAAAAAAGTACTTCGTAACCTTCGGGTACTTCGAGCAACTCTTTTACAAGCGAAATAGCCTGATCCATAACTACAATGAACTCTTTACTCCGGTGCGAAATTTCCATTACAGAAAGCGAGGTGCCTGCAAAATTAATTACTGCTTCAGCAGTTTTCTGAATCGTAAACTCAGGAAGAATGGATGGACCTGCATAAAAATTGTGCTTTTTCATTTGAAGGAGATTAAAGGTGAAAAAAAAATTTATAACTTGTTATAATTGTGTTTATTATAGCTAGGAAACAGAAAAATAGCGATTTCGGCTATCCATTTACAAAATTAAGACTTTTGTCACAAACATGACAAAAATCAATGAAAAATAAGAAGTATTTAAAGAATACTTAACATGGAGATCAGGATTGAATAAACGGCATCTTAACAATCCTTGCCTTAAGCCGTTTGTTTCGTACAAAAATATAAATTTCGGAGCCTGTTGAACTAAACTCATCATTAATATAACCCATTCCTATTCCTTTCTCAAGTACCGGTGATTGTGTTCCGGAAGTTACAAAACCAATCACGGCCCCTTCAGAATCGACGATCTCGTATCCATGACGCGGAATTCCCCTGTCGATCATTTCAAATCCCTTTAACCGGCGGGTTACACCTTCGTTTTTTTGCCGAAGAAAAAGCTTTTTATCAATAAACTCCTTCGTCGGGGTAAATTTCGTTATCCAGCCCAGGCCGGCCTCAATTGGTGAAGTAGTATCATCAATATCATTCCCGTAAAGACAATAACCCATTTCGAGCCTCAGGGTATCGCGGGCACCAAGTCCGATAGGTTTAATCCCCTCTTCACTTCCAGCTGCAAAAATTGCATCCCAAATTGGTTGTGCATATTCGTTATAAAAATAGAGTTCAAATCCGCCGGCACCAGTATATCCTGTAGCAGAGATAATTACGTTATCAATCCCGGCAAAACGTCCCATCTTAAATGTGTAATATTTGATGGATGAGAGATCTGTATCGGTCAATTTTTGCAGAATCTGTGTCGCTTTGGGGCCTTGAACAGCCAATTGACTAATTTTATCGGAAGCATTTTCCAATTCTGCGCCCAAATCGTTTTGTGATACAAGCCAATTCCAGTCTTTTTCAATATTAGAAGCATTCACAACTAGCATATACTTCTGTGGTTCAAAGTAGTATACAAGTAAGTCGTCAACAATTCCACCTTTTCCATTCGGGAAACACGAATACTGTGCCTGCCCAGGTTGTAAAACTGATGCATCGTTGGTGGTCACCTTTTGAATAAACTTTAAGGCACTGGGACCTTTCACCCAAATTTCACCCATATGCGACACATCAAAAACGCCGGCACCATTACGGACGGTCATGTGTTCATCTTTTATTCCGGTGTATTCAACCGGCATCTCAAATCCTGCAAATTCTACAATTTTAGCGTTGCAACGTTTGTGAATCTCATAAAACGGAGTTCTTGTCATCTGATTGTTGTTTAATATTTTTTAATATTGCAAAATTAAATATTTCAAAGGGACTAAAAGCTGTAAAATCATATTCAATTTGAATAATAAATACTATTTTTGGCCGCAGTGAATTATAGATTGCCTTAAAATTTTAAAAGAACATGGCTTTTACAAATTTGGATTATCTGCGAACCATTACGGAGGGCGATACCGAATCGGTTCGCGAATTAATTATTCTCTTTATTGAACAGGTTCCTGAATTCATCGAAAATCTAAAAAAATTCCTTGCAGAGGGGCAATATGCCGAACTTGGTAGTGAGGCTCATAAAGCTAAATCCTCGGTAATGATTATGGGAATGGATGACCTTGGGCACGATATGAAAACGCTCCAGCTTGCTACTATCGCCAGAACCGATGTAGAAACTTACGCTCAGTATGTCAGTAAATTTGAATTGCAGTGTCTTGCTGCAATTGATGAGCTGAATATAGAGCTAAGAAAAATGAATTAACTCCGATTACTTCGGAAGCATTTTTAAAATTGATTCCGCAAATCCATAGGTAGCCGTTTCCACTTCACCAACACTTTTTGAAGTTAGATTGCACGCTATAACATGTGATCCAGCCTCAGGAAAAGCTTGTGCAATTTTCTTTGTAACGGGAGTTCCCACCTGACGGAACATTTTTAATTCGGATTTCACATCAACTGACTCATCCTGATGTTGCTCATCCTTGTAATAATACCCTACAAACAGTGGACACTTGACTTTTTCGAAAACTTCATTTTTCATGGTTACATCGACTAACTGCTGAAGGAATACAAGTCCTTCAGCCCTGAAACTGAAATACCAGTATTTCCAGGACTCGCTAGATGGGTCATCCGTCGAAACTCTGAATTTTCCTCCGACTGTCATCCTTGCAATCTGCAAGCCCCAGGGTTTGGATAATAAAACAAATGCCTTATTTTTAAGCTTGACATTGGGTGAATAGAGGATAAGCCCGTGAACCATTTTCGGAAAATCAGAAGCAAGTTTAAGGGCCAAAGTTCCTCCAGTTGAAGTTCCCATGATAATTACCTTCTTGCCCAGCTGTTGTGCAATTACCAAAGCCAGTTTTGCTGACTCGTAAAGACGGTAAGGTGTCATATCTATCAATGGATTTTCTGTAACCAGACCATGTGAAGCAAGCCGGGCCAGATAAGCATTGCATCCATATCGTTTCGGAAAATCTTCGTTTGCCGGGAATCCCTCCATATGACTGGCATAAAAGCCATGCAAGTATAGGAGAACATATTCTGTTTGTGAGTGAACTGAATCATTGGCCCAAATAATTTTAGCTTCATTACCTGGACGAACTTTTTCAACAGACTCTAAATGTGTGACGAATTCCCCAATATCTCCTTCAATAACAGGTAATTCAGCATTTAAAACCGGAGTTGGCATTTTAGGACCCAGAAAATAGGTAGCCAGGAGGAGAATTAATATTCCCGAAATAATTTTAATTGTTCTCATCGATATATTTTTAAAATTCGTCAACCCTGATTAGTGCCGTTCGTTTCCGACCATCCATTAATATCTCAAGTTCATTTTTAAACCTGACATGCCTGACATATTTCCCTTCCCATATTAACTCTTGTTTCTCTAAAAGATCAAGTTTAACAAAATCGGTACTATTAATATCGGGAATCGAAAAATATCCCACATTCATTGAAGTCACATTGTGGAAAAAATGGGAACCAAGCGAAGCATCGAGCGGATAATTTGGTAATCCTATCTCAACAATTACCTTAGCATTATTTATTTGAGCCCAATTGACAGGAATCCCCGTATATTCGTCTCTTGATCCCCAGCGACCCGGCCCAATCAGTACGTATTGACGATTACTGGTATTAAATTTTTCATTTACTTCAGCAATCTCGTTGGCAATTTCTCTGGTTTTTGTCCGGTCAAAACTTTTTACATCTACATAGACTACATCTGAAATACCTGATAGTCTGCCATTTCCCATACCTTTATTCGACAACAACAAAAGCTTCGAACTATCGAGTGAACCCAGTTCTATTTCAATGTCCTCCTCGCGTCGGATCAAAGGTTTTAGTTGAAGCAGATAAAAAGTTGGCCATCCGTTCTCTCCACTGTTCAGATCGAGTGCATATTCCATTTCGACGGGAGAGCCCATTGCCTGTTTGAAAAGTTTCATCAGCAACAACAAAGTATCAGCAAGCGGAACATGTTGATATTCAAGAATATTAGCAAAGTTAATTACCCGTGGACCACGGGTTCCGATACCTGGTGTAATATAATCATTTTCAATACTATATGTCGACGCACAGTGCTCAAGAATACCATCCTTCTCTGCTTCCGATATTTTATACTTCCGAATGGCAGCCAATTCGCCTTCCATAGTAAGGTCGAAACTACTCTGAGTCATATCAATCGCGTAAAATTCACGTTGGGAATCGCGTATCTGATCCTGAATAGAATTGTTATTCAATGCCGGATATTTTGGACAAAATCTGTAAGCTTTTTCGCCTCCTACAACTGCTTGTCCCAAACCCACTGCAATCACAGCAAAGCCATCATCAGGCTCCATATAGGAATAGGGATAGTAATTAAACGACTGAGCGACTCCGCTGATATCGGCATAAAATTTCTGATTATGCTCATGACCTACAACAGGTTGAAGGATAACCGCCATTTTTTCCTCTTCAATTTTATAATTTATAGCACTGAAATAGGCCCTTGCATCATCACTGAACACCGAAGCATAAACCAGTTTAACTGCCGTTCTTAGCTGATCAAAACGCACATTCTCATCAGGATGGCTATTTGGAATCAGGAAGGTTGAATAGACACCGGAAAAAGGCCGAAGCAGTGAATCTTCGAAGAGTCCCGAAGATCTTACGGCCAAAGGCTGGTTCACCTGGCGCACATATTGCATTAACCTTTCCTTTAGTGGCTGGCTTAGTGTCGCGTTAAGAAATGCCTCATTCACTTTTTTGAAATCGGTCTGATGATACGCAACATCATACAAATTATTACTTTCGAGAAATTTATCAAACTCTATGGCTCCTATGATAGCTGTGGCTGGCATACGGATATTAATGCCCGGAATTAAAGCTTTCATGTCCATGTTTTCCATCATATTGCTCATAAATGCGAGACCTCTCCCTTTTCCTCCAAGCGATCCAAGACCCATTCTCACAATATAGCGGTTACCATTTACCAGTAAAGGATCGAAATTAATAATCCTTCCGCGGTTTCTCTTCTCATGCACATCGGCAAAAATGCTCAGGCACATATCCCGGATCTTAGCAGGATCATCAAATTGTTCTGTTTTATATGGTATCAGCCTTTCGGCCATATTTATTTCACCGCGAGCAACAAGCCATGTCGAAAAGTCGTTTGACTTTCCGTGAAAAACCAACGACTCAACAGGTACTTGTCTTACGAGATCTTCAAATTCGTGAAGATTTCGGGCAATACCAATCTGGACTCCGTCACCATTTCGGAAGATAAAATCACCAAACCCTAAGTTGCTATTAATAAATTCATTAATATCATGCGAAAGCGTATCTGAATTTTTATTGATGAATCCTGCCTGAATTTCATCTGCCCTAACGGAGTTTGATAATTCGTGCGACTGCAATAATAATGGAATCGGATAACGGAGGTTTTGTTTCACAAATTTAAGCAGTTCAACACCTGCATCCTCATCATTAACTCCGTTTCGCGCAAATTTGACATCAGAGATTACGCAAAGAAGATAATCCTTATATTCGTGAATCACCTGCAAAGCATCTTCATAAGTACTAACTAACAATACTTTAGGACGTGCCCTATATTTGAATATTTTATGAAGTTCATCCGTAGACTCGTCAGATACCAATGCCTGCGTCTGAGTCATCACACTGGCAAACAGCAGTGGTAAATAACGCGAATAATATTTTATAGAATCTTCAACCAGTAAGATAACCCTCACTCCGCCAAGCCTTGTATCTTTTGATACATTTTTCTTATCCTCGATGTATTTGATCATTGCCAGAAAAACAATGGAATTACCATTCCAAACAAATACACGGTCAATAGCCGGTATCTTTGTAGCGGCAATTTTAAAAAACCGCACGTCGCTGTTATTATTGACGAGTAATAATATGGGGATGCGTGGCTTGGCAATGTTGATCTCATCTACAATTTTCAACGGCAACTCCTTGTCAACACCAGCCATGATGATGACCAGATCGAAATGCCGCGTATTAAGGATTTTGGCTACATCTTCCTGAGTATTGACACTGGTAAACCGGGGCGCAGCATACAAATTTAATTGCAGGTATTCTCCAAATATTTTATCCGAAAACTGTCCTTCTCTTTCGATGGCATACGAGTCGTATAATGTAGCAAAGAGCAAAACTTCTTTCACTTTATTGGGCATCAGCTCCTGAAAAATGTCTCTGTCGGTTTTCCTTCTTTTATAAATATCAGATATTGTGATGTCTTCGAATTTTTCCATAGATTGATCTTTCAAGTTGCAACAAACGGTTGTTAGTGCTATCTTTCATTCTCGATGATCGTAATGATTTTTAGTGTCTCATCAAGTCCTAAGTATAGTTTGTTTGGTTCGTAACCAAGCCAGACTGTTTGTTTAATGATATACTCATAAGTCGCTTTGGTATAGTCGGTAAAAATTTTGTGATGCCTGTCAAAACATAAAGGCTCGTGATGAGCAATTCTGTTTCTCATACTTCTTATTTCGTCAAGTTCGTTGAAAATTAGTTTTTGAGTCGTCGCTTTGGGTCGGCTTACGTAAATTTTATGTAGTCCTTGTCCACCTACTACAAACTGAATAGGTGCAAACATATATGTCCAAAATCCAAAACTAAGCTCAGCCACAAGTCGGTCATGGTTATAACGTTTGCCGAGTTGAGCAAATGTCGTTAGGATTTTTGTTCTACTCTCAAAGCCATATTTAGAAAACATAGGATGGCTGAAAATTCCACCTTGTCCGCAATTATTTCTAAGCCATTCGTTGTCGTTAAAGTGTTTTCTGTAATGTTGGTCAATTTGATTACGTAGTGTTACCTCAAAAATACTTAAAAGTCCGAAAAGTGCTTGTGATAGTTGAATGTTCTGTTTGTACAAACGTAATGCCTTGTCTTGGTCGCCATTGGCAGCCAAAAGGAATCGTCCAATTCTTGGTTTTGATAATGCTATTTCAAAGTCGTTATATGTCATCAAAAAAAATTTCTCAAATATAACGATTTTATGTTTTTATTTGTATATTTGCATCGTAGTCCCGGTTGTCACTGACGAAAGTCACACAATCGGGTTTCGTTTTTTAAAGCCTTTCCTTTTGTTGAAGCAAAGTCGTCTGTCTGCTAATTAATGGTTTAAAAACGCAATATGCTTATTACTTGGTTAATCGTTATAAACGACTGACAACTAACCCATCGTTGCAAAGGAGGGTATCGCGGCTAACTCCAAGCACCCCTGTTAGCCAAAGTACAATTAATTATAAAGACCCTTAATGCCTATTGATTTAAACTCCCTTAATATGGAACAAAATGCATTATCAATGTTATTTCGATCCATTAGAATATATTCAAGATCCTTGCCAAGGATTGTTTTATTAAAGTCAGTGTTTTCTTCAATCAGAAGTAAAATATGTTTGTCTTTACCCATAGCATATCCAATTTCTGCAGTTAACCACTCATGGTTTCTCTGTCCTGTTACGAGAACCATTAAGATTTCCTGTTCGTCAATTCTATGCTTAACCTTATCTGGAATACTACTTGAAGTATATTCTTCACCTTGTTTTACATCAAAACCTAAAAGTTGAAGAAAACTCTCAAATCTGTAATATAATCTATATGTATATTCATCGAAATGTCTAGATATAAATATTTTAGGGCTCAGCATTTTCCTTCTATACCCATCGTTATCGATAAATTCTGGTTTTGATAAAACAAATTCTTCTTTGACAATTTGAATGGCTCTGTCTACAAAAGAAAGGTTGTCCGAATGGGAACTTACTTCAAATTTTCTATTATCAAAATCAATACCAATTCCACATATGAAATCAGATTTAAACAATCCTCTTGGTTTAAGACATAAATGCCACCTAAAACTTTGGAATTTTTTACGTTTATTTAAAATTTCTAAAAATTCATTTTCACTGTCACAAACATAATGTTCGTTTTGGTCGATCCATAAGCTAAATTTATTGTCCCACTCACGATCCCCATAAGTAGCTGTCTTTAATTTGAATTCACTTTTGATTGATTCAGATAATCTTTTGATCTTTTCAAAAAAATCAAGATTATCTGGCCAAATTGTAAAGACTGTAGTTTTAAACATAGTTGATGGTTTTATGCATTTTGGTTAACTCGTATATATACCTGATAACATCAGGACTACTTGATGAAATTTAGTGAGATAGGCCTGATAGATGTCAGATTTATCTTTGTAAAAATAATGCTTCCCCTTTAGAAATCATCAAATGGAGATTGTATTTTTTGTAAACGCTCAAACCCGTTATTCAACTACCCATGTATTGCCGCTGCTGAGAAGATCATCGATTGACTTGATCTTTGCCTTACATTTTACTTCTGCAATCTGCTTCTCCATCATCTGATCATAGACCAACACTTCTACTGCACGAATAACTCCCATTGCCACAGGAAAATCGGGCAATTTCATCCCGATCAGTTGCTGATGAAGGTAACCGTTTGGCTCGGTAACATCATGAACAAGAATATCCTCACGAGTAATACCATTTTCTCCGATTGTGACCACTTTCAGTAATCCTTTTTCAAAGACAAGACCCTTGTCTTTCAAAATTCCAAAAATCATCGGTTCACCATGTTTCAAAAAGATCTGGCGTTCCTCACGAAACTTTGGATCTGAAATTTCAGCATGAATACCATCGTTGAAGATGACACAATTCTGCAAAACCTCCACAACCGATGTACCTTCGTGCTGTGCTGCCGCTTCGAATACTTCCTGTGAATGTTTGATGTTATTATCAACAGCTCTTGCAAAAAAGGTTCCACCGGCTCCAAGCACCAACTGTCCCGGAATAAAAGGGTTCTCAATAGTTCCCTGCGGAGAAGTTTTTGTAACGGCCCCCCGATCGGATGTGGGTGAATACTGACCTTTAGTAAGTCCGTAAATTTTATTATTAAATAAAATCAGATTGATGTTGATATTCCTGCGGATGACATGGATGAAATGATTCCCGCCAATGGCCAATGCATCACCATCGCCGGTTATCTCCCACACACAAAGTTTTGGGTTGGCACATTTCACGCCTGAAGCCACTGCCGCAGCACGACCATGAATGGTATGAAAACCATATGTGCTCATATAGTAAGGAAATCTCGAAGAACAGCCTATCCCTGAAACAACTACAAAATCCTCTTGTTTAATACCCAGTGTGGCCATTGCTTTCTGGACAGAATTCAGTACAGCGTGATCTCCGCAACCCGGACACCAACGTACTTCATTTTCACTTTTAAAATCTTTTAATGTATATTCTATAATTTCAGTCATCTTTATTCCTCCAAAAGCTTTTCAAAATTGTCAACTAATTCCTGAATTGTGAACGGAAGTCCCTGTATCTTATTGTATTGGTGATAGACAAAGCCAGGGACTTTATCACGCAGATAACTTGCAAACTGACCAAGATTCAATTCACAGACTACAATCTTTTTGTACCGGGCGAAAACCTCAGCGGTATTGGCAGGTAATGGCCTGATGTAGTTAAAATGAGCCAGCCCGATCTTCACTCCCCTGGTTCTCAATTCACGAACAGAACTCTCCATATAACCGAATGTTCCTCCCCAGCCAACAACCAGCAAATCACCTTGCTGGTCACCGTAAGCATCAAGGCCGGGAATCATATCAACCACACGATTTACTTTCTCATCGCGGATTTCAACCATTTTTTGATGATTAACTGCATCATGGCTGACATTACCGTTGGCATCTTTCTCAAGCCCCCCAATACGGTGCTGAAAACCTGCCATTCCGGGAATTGCCCATTCGCGAGCCAATGTTTTTTCATCCCGGCCATATGGTTTATAACTTGCCGTATTAGTAGCAAATCGAGGTGTAATCGATGGTAACTCACTAAATGCCGGTATTTTCCAAGGTTCTGAACCATTTCCCAAAAATCCGTCAGTTAACAAAACCACCGGAACCATTCGCTCGAGAGCTATTTTTGCAGAAACATAGGCAAAATGAAAACAATCTGAAGGAGTTGATGCAGCAATTACAACAACCGGACTCTCACCATTGCGACCATATAAGGCCTGAAGCAGGTCGGATTGTTCGGTTTTTGTTGGCAGTCCCGTTGAAGGTCCGCCACGCTGTACATTTACTACAACAAGTGGTAATTCGGCCATTACACTCAGACCCAAAGCTTCGGATTTAAGTGCAAAACCGGGTCCTGAAGTGGTGGTAACAGCAAGTTTTCCGGCAAATGATGCACCTATAGCTGTACAGATTCCTGCAATTTCATCCTCCGCCTGAAAGCTTTTTACTCCAAGATCCTTTCTATCTGCAAGTGCCTGCAAAATTTCAGTTGCGGGAGTAATAGGATAAGAACCAATAAATAACTCTAGCTTAGCTTTATGTGCAGCGGCCAACAAACCCCAGGCTGTAGCCAGGTTTCCATTGATGTTCCGGTAAGTTCCTTTTTCAATCTCAGCCGGATGAACTACATACCTTGGAGTCAGATGCTCAAGTGTCCATCCATAATTCCAACCGGCACGTAAAACCCTAAGATTTGTCTCAACAACGACTGCACTTTTAGCAAATTTTTTGTTAATGAATTTCTCGATATAATCGAGTGGCTTACTAAAAACCCAGCAGATTAATCCAAGCGCAAACATATTTTTGCTTCTTAGAACACTCTTATTGTCAATGTCAAGATCTTTTAAAGCTTCTTTTGTAAGGCTCGTAATTGGAACCGCAACCTTAATAAAATCCTCAAGATTGCATTCAATAAAAGGATCGTCAGTTTTTAGTTTCGCCTTATCAAAATTCTTTTGGGTGAAACTATCACTATCATAGAAAATTGTACCACCAGGGCGAACAAAACCGGCATTTGCCTTGATTGCAGCAGGGTTCATTGCCACCAGCACATGGGCAAAGTCGCCGGGAGTGGTAATTTTGCCTGTTCCAAATTGAACCTGAAATCCTGATATCCCTGCAACGGTACCCTGAGGCGCTCTGATCTCTGAAGGATAATCGGGAAAGGTGGAAATATCATTTCCAAACAATGCCGAGGTATCAGAAAAAAGTGCACCTGTCAACTGCATACCATCTCCGGAGTCACCCGAAAACCGGATTACAACCTCCTCCAGTTCTATGACCTTTGTTTCAATCATGATAATAAAATAAAAAAATATTCGCGATATTACTAATTTTGGAGTACAAATTAAAACAATTTAAACGAATGGCTCTAATAAAATCACTTCGCGGAAAAACACCTGTATTCGGTCAGAATTGTTTTCTTGCTGAAAACGCAGTAATCATTGGTGATACTACAATAGGAGATAATTGCAGTATTTGGTATGGAGTTGTGCTTCGTGGCGACGTTCATTATATTAAAATTGGCAATAATGTTAATATTCAGGACAATGCAGTAATACATGCCACTTTCGAGAAATCGCCGACCAATATCGGGAACAATGTCTCAATCGCTCACGGAGCGATTATTCATGGCTGTACCATTCACGATAATGTGTTGATCGGGATGAATGCTGTGGTGCTCGACGATGCCGTAATCCACAGTAATTCAATTGTCGCAGCAGGTGCTATAGTCACAAAAGGGACTGTTATTGAATCGGGTTCTGTTTATGCAGGTTCACCGGCAAAAAAAATAAAAGATTTGAGTCCCGAATTGCTTGAAGGAGAAATTAACCGGATTGCGAATAACTATCATAAATACTCCGGGTGGTACAAGGAACCGGAATAGTCAGCCACATTAAAATTGAATTGCATTGAAATACATGAAAATAAATTGAAATACTTTGAAAATGGGGTTGGTACGAAAAGAATTTTCTTTTGATTGGAAGCAAATAATAGATATTTTTGCGTGCCGGAAAAATTTCCACGGCTATTAAACTTTAGTAATTTATGAAACCAACATTAGTGATACTCGCGGCTGGCATGGGCAGTCGTTATGGTGGTCTTAAACAACTCGATGAAGTTGGACCAAATGGTGAAGCAATTATCGATTATTCGCTATATGATGCCATCCAGGCAGGATTTGGCAAAGTAGTTTTTGTGATCCGCACTGATTTCGCGGATGCGTTTAAAGCCAGATTTGAGCCCAAACTAAAAGGCCAGATTGATGTCGAATACGTATACCAATCGCTCGATAGAATACCTGAAGGATCGGTTATTCATCCCGGAAGAGAGAAACCTTGGGGAACCAGCCATGCAACGTTAATGGCAGAGACAGCAGTGAATGAGCCGATGGCGGTCATCAATGCCGATGATTTTTACGGTAATAAAGCCTATCAGGTAATGGCAGATTTCCTCACCTCGTCAACCGACGAGAACGAATATTCAATGGTTGGTTACAATGTAGCGAATACGCTTTCGGAACATGGGACGGTTTCGCGTGGAATTTGCAACATGGATAAAGATGGATACCTGACAACTGTCGTCGAACGCACCAAAATCAAACGGGATGATGATGGTATTTTCTTTTACGAAAATGATGACCGGTTCAAACTTGAGGAGAAGACTCCTGTTTCGATGAATTTCTGGGGACTTAAGCCAAATGTCTTTAAATATCTGAACGAAGGGTTTAAAGAATTCCTTGAACAGCATGGAAACGAATTAAAATCAGAATATTACATTCCACTTTTAATCAACGATAATATTGTAAAAGGGAATATCCGGACTAAGGTTTTGCAATGCGATTCCCCATGGTTTGGAGTCACTTACAGGGAAGATAAACCGATGGTACAACAAAGGATTAAAGACCTGATTGAATCGGGCGCTTACCCTCAGAATCTTTGGAAATAAGCCATTAACTTACCATACCAAAAAGGAGGTGACGAAGGTTTCCTCCTTTTTTGAATACTCCATTTAATACCTCCTGACAATGAACAATTCCCAATTTTCAGAACTCGTCAATAAGTTTGATGTTATATTAAATATCAAGGGATTAGCCCCGTTTGGAAATGGTCACATTAATGATACTTATCTGGTAAAAACCGCACCGGCAGATGCTCCTGATTATATGCTGCAACGGAAAAACCATAAGATTTTTAAAGATGTTCCGGGAATGATGAAAAATATCCTGATCACGACCAGTCATATCCGAAATAAGTTAGTTGCTACAGGTGAAAAAGAGGTAAACCGGAAAGTGATGACCTACATTCCGGCTAAAGATGGTCAAATGTTTGTGAATGACAACGAGGGAAATTTCTGGACTTTGTTTCTGTATATTACCGGCTGTCGCGTAGTCGAGAGCATCCAAAAACCAGAACAAGCCTTCAGTGCAGCACGCGCCTTCGGCCATTTTCAACAACAACTTGCTGACCTGCCAGGCGAAAAACTTATTGAAACGATTCCCAATTTTCATAACGGAATATCAAGATTGTTCGATTTTCAATTATCAATTTTAAAAGACGTGGCAGGAAGGGTAAGCGACAATCAACTATTAATCGCTAAAATAACTGACAGAGCAGTCGAAATGACTTCCCTGCAGCGATGGCTCGACGATAAAACACTTCCGCTGAGGATTACCCATAATGACACGAAAATCAATAACATACTCTTTGATCACGAAAATAATACTTTATGCGTGATTGATCTTGATACCGTAATGCCCGGCTCGGCGCTGTACGATTTTGGTGATGCAATCCGCACACTTGGAAATATAGCTCCCGAAGACGAACCAGACCTCGCTAAAATAGTTTTCAACAAGGATATTTACGAAGCGTTTGCACAAGGGTATTTATCTGAAGCCAAAGCGTTTCTAACACCAATGGAGATTGACAATCTGGCATTTTCATGCCGCTATATGGCATGGGAACAGGCCATGCGTTTTATGACTGATTACCTGAATGGCGACCTTTATTATAAAACGGAATATCAAGGACATAATCTGGTTAGAACTAAAGCACAGATAAGATATCTTGAAGTTCTGGAGGAAAATAAAGAAGCGATGGAGAAAATCGTAAAGGCAGGTTAGTTATCGAACTAAAAGTGCGTATTCGAGAGACCAACATGCGTATTTCAATGGCTGATCCTAACTCGCCGGACGATTAAAGATGTATTTTTTCAGCATTTACCGGACTACCAAGAAACATGCTCGCACGCGGCTCAAAATTCTGAACAGATTCAGTTGTTAAAAACCGACGTGAACCCGCTTTCGAGCACTTTTGATTAATTTCAGGATGGCGAACCAGATAATCAGCGAGACTTTCAGCGACGATAGGACCTTGTTCAATAAGTAGCACATCATCCGGAAGATATTTGATGATGGCAGGCAAAAGAAGTGGATAATGGGTACAGCCCAATATCACAGTATCTATTTCCGGGTCTTTATTAAAAAGGTTAGTGATGTTTTTTCGCACAAAATAGTCAGCAGCAGGATTACTGGTTTCGTCGTTTTCGACAAGCGGCACCCACATTGGACAGGCCTCCTGTGTAACAATGATGCGATCACCCGCAATTTTGTTAATTTCAAGAGGATATGAATTTGAAAGGACAGTTCCTGTTGTTCCTAAAACTCCAACGTGCCCTGTTTTAGTATACTGCGGAATCTTTTCAATACTGGGACGTATTACCCCTAAAACTCGTCTTGATGGGTCAAACAGCGGAAGATCGTTTTGCTGAATCGTTCGTAAAGCTTTGGCCGAAGCTGTATTACAAGCCAGAATTACCAGCTGACATCCCATTGAAAAAAGCTTCATCACCGCCTGCCGTGTATATTCATAAACGACATCAAATGAGCGTGAACCATATGGAGTTCGTGCATTGTCGCCCAGGTAAATATAATCGTATTGAGGAAGTTGCTCTATAATAGATTTCAATATGGTTAACCCGCCATATCCTGAATCGAAGACGCCAATGGGCTGATAATTGTCTTTCACCTGTCGATAGTTTTTATGAACCAAAAGTACAAAGATTTAGCTTAAATAAATTATTCTATTAAAGCCATATGCCAAATAATGAGGGGCTCATTAGTATTTTGCTTCATCGACCCATCCATTCATTCTTTCATTCTTAATTCTTTCATTTTTCACTTATTAAACGTAGCTTTTTCACTTGATTTTCATCTTATGCGTTTAGTATAAAACCAAAAAAGGGCACCGTAAACGGCACCCTTTGTATATGATTGCAGCAGTAACTACTTAATCCCTAATTTGGTTTTAACCAATGATATCAAATCAACAGACTGTTCAGAATGGTATAACACGCCATTAACTTCGAAAACATATAGAAGGCCTTGTTCTTTAGCAACTTCAGTGATCGCTTTACGTGCTTTTTCGATTACGGGTTGAAATTGCTTGGATTCTTCTTTCTGAAGGCTCTCCTGTGCAGTTTGCTGGAAAGTTTGAATCCTTTCCTGAATACTTTGAACTTCGTCCTGTTTGGCTTTTAGCAATGCTTCGTTGGCATCTTTTGCCTGAGCCAAAGCAACATACTCTTTGCCTTTTTCACTATATTCTTTTTGCATTGCGGCGAGCTGAGTTTCAAGTGTAGTCTGAACTTTTTCAAGGTTAACTCTGGCAACTTCTCTTTCGGGCATTGCCTGAAGCAGCGCCTGAAAATCAATATGACCGAATTTTAAAGTCTGGGCAGATAAACTTCCCGTAAAAAGAACGGAACAAAATACTATTGCTTTTAAAAAATTTCTCATGTTGGTTTTTGATTTAAAATTTGTTCGCAAATATATATCTTTAATTCTTATATCCAAGTTTCTGAAGGATCTGGTCGCTCAAATCATACTTAGAATTCGTATAAATCATTGAAAGACTCCCCGCTTTGTCAAAAATAATTGAGTAAGCTCCTTGTTCTGCAACCTCCTGAATTACTTTAAATACATCATCCTGAATCGGTTTTATCAAGGCCTGACGCTTTTGATAAAGATCTCCTTCAGCTCCAAAGTACTGCCGCTGTAATTTCTTATATTCCTTTTCTTTGGTAATGATCATATCTTCCCGTTTCCTTTTCATATCGTCAGACAGTAATACTGCTTCTGCCTGAAAATCCTTATACATTTTGTCCAACTCAGCATGAAGCGTCTCAAGCTCCTTCTGGTATTGCTGCGAAACTTTATCAAGCTGTTCCTGAGCCGCTTTATAAGAAGGTATATTCCCGAGAATATACTGAGTATCAACATAAGCATATTTTTGGGCAAAGCCAAGACCGACTGAAACGGTAAAAAACAGCAGAATTAGTACTAATTTTTTCATAATCAAAAGTGTTAATTTTAAAATATTCTGGCAAAAATCAGACCAAACAAACCTTGATGACCATGCAACATGTTAAATAATGTTAGCAAACATTCATTTTAGAATTGTTGTCCCATGATAAAGTGGAATTGACTGCCTCCTGTTCCTTTGGTATATCCATCGTCAAACCCATAACCCCAGTCAAATCCCATTAAACCGAACATTGGCAGGAAGATACGAACTCCAAGACCTGCAGACCGCTTAATGGCAAATGGATTGTAATCGGCAAAATCGTACCACGAATTACCGGCTTCGAGAAAACCTAAACCATATATTGTGGCCGATTGACTCAAAGTTATCGGATACCTTAATTCCATGGTTATCTTCTCGTATATATTACCTCCGTTTGCCGGAGTAACCGAGTTATTTTCGTAGCCTCTCAATCCAACGATGTCACTGCCATACATACTATAACCCGACATTCCATCACCCCCTAACCGGAAAGATTCGAAAGGCGAACGGAGGTTTTTATTATAATAGCCGAGGAACCCGGTTTCGAATTTCGTACGCAAAACAAGTTTACTGTTTAAGCTAAGCGGTGTAAAAACATCACCTTTAAACACCCACTTATGGAACTCGATAAGACTATAACGTTCTTCGGCAGTTAAAGTAGAACTACTATAGTCTTTCTTTGAGAAGAGTGAATACGGTGGTGTGAACTGCACCATAAATGAAAAGTTGGAACCAGTTTTGGTATATAAAGGATTATCCGTAGAATTGCGGCCAAATACCGTTTTAAAGCTCAGATTGTTTGACTTACCATTTTGAAAGAAAAAATACTTCCAGTTTTGGAGAACATATAACTGATACGACATTTCATGATAAACTGTGAAGAAGTCATCGGGCCATTTTAAACGATAAGCCAGTCCAATGGCGCCACCAATAACTCCCATTTTCTCAGTAATTTCATAGTTATATTGGTTATAACCACTTCCATAACCTGATCCATAACCTGATCCGTAATCAGACCCATAACCGGATCCGTAGTTCCCGGAATAATTATAATCCTGATTTCCACTTGTTTGCTTTGAATAGTAGATTGAGAAAGTAAATGAATTTGGTTTTTTTCCACCCAACCATGGCTCCGTAAAAGAAAAGCTATACGACTGATAATAAGAACCATTTGTCTGCGCACGAAGCGAGAGCGACTGACCGTCGCCTGTAGGAAGTGGCTTCCAGGCTTTTTTATTGGTAATATTCCGAACGGAGAAGTTTGAAAATTTTAAACCTACGGTACCGACGAACATACCGGCACCCCAACCACCGGAGAGCTCAATCTGGTCATTGGCACGCTCTTCGAGTTCATAATTAATATCTACTGTCCCGTCTTCCGGATGAGGAACAACATCCGGTTTAATCGTTTCGGGGTTAAAGTGACCCAATTGTGATAATTCTCTTACCGAACGGATAATATTCTCTTTACTGAACAACTGGCCGGGTCGCGTGTAAAGTTCGCGTCGGGCAACATGTTCGTTGGTTTTAGTGTTTCCTTTAATTCCAATCTCGTTGATAGTGGCCTGAGAACCTTCAACCATTCGCATTTCGAAGTCAATGGAGTCATTCTCCACATTAACCTCAACCGGATTCAGGTTGAAAAAAAGATAACCTGAGTTAAGGTACAAATTTGATACAGCATCATCATCTTCGGTAAGCCTTTTATCCAGCAATTTCTGGTCAAAGATGTCGCCCTTCTTAATCCCAAGAACCCTGTTTAGCTGAACATCGGTATAGACTGTATTTCCCACCCAACGGATATTCCTGAAAAAGTATCTTCTTCCCTCATCAATCCAATATTTCAGGTGAACTGCATTCCTCAAAGTATCTTTGGTGACAGAATCGGCTACAATTATTGCATCGCGGTAACCTTTTTCGTTATACTTCTTAATCAGGTTTATTTTGTCCTCCTCGAACTTATCTTCCAGAAATTTTTTGGAAGAGAAAAAGTTCCTCAGTTTTTTGGCCTTTGTTTTCTTCATTGCTTTTTCCAGTTCGGCCGTTTTAAGCGATTTAACACCTACGAACTCGATTTTACCAATCTTGACTTTCGTTTTCTTATTTACGTTGATGTCGAGTATCACCTGATTCACCTTGGCAGTATCATCGCGCTGAACAATATTTATTTCAGTATTGTAGAAACCTTTAGCCTGAAAGATTCCAAGAATCTGACGTTGTGCTGTATTAATCAGGTTGTCAGTAACCTGGCCACCTATAAGCAACATGACCTTCTTTTCGATATCCTCCCGTTCACTCTTCGAAATACCCTTATAGTTCTTCTGCGAAAGCCGGGGACGTTCCTGAAGGTAAATGTCGAGCCAGATTTTACTTCCAACTATTTTTGTTGCAGAAATTCTGACATCTGAAAAAAGTCCCTGACGCCAGTATTTCTTTAATGCTGAAGTGATCTGATCGCCCGGAATTGTGATTTCGTCACCGATTGTTAATCCTGACAGATTTTTAAGTACTTCGGTATCCAGAAATCGGATACCGCTCACTTCAATCCCCGCCACGGTATACTTTTTCGCACTATCGTAATAGATTGAAAAATTCGTACTATCTGCAACTACCTGGGAAAATAGGTTTAAACTACCAAATATTGCCAGGGAAAAAATTATCAGTTTTTTGTACATTTTTAGCTTCTGATTTGTTCACTTGTTTTTCCAAATCTTCTCTCTCTACGCTGGAAATCGCCTATGGCTTCAAACAAATTCTCCTTACGAAAATCCGGCCATAAAATAGGTGTAAAATAAAATTCACTATATGCAATCTGCCAAAGCAGGAAATTGCTGATCCGGTATTCACCACTCGTTCTGATCAATAACTCGGGGTCAGGAATTCCAACCGTCGAAAGATGACTCGCAAACATGTTTTCGTTGATCTGATTTTCACTCACTTCACCGTTCTTTGCTTTACAAACAATTTTCTTTACCGCTTCGAGGATTTCCCAACGACCCGAATAACTTAAAGCAAGAATCAGGTTAAGTCCGGTATTTGATGAAGTACTTTGAACTGCTTCAGAAAGCTTTAACTGAACATCGGGAGGTAACGAAGCAAGATTGCCAATAGCAAGCATCTTTACGTTCTTTTCGTTAAGATTATCGGTTTCCTGAACAATTGCATGAACCAGAAGCGACATCAGGGCATTTACCTCATCTTTAGGCCGATCCCAGTTTTCAGTTGAAAAGGCATAAAGCGTAAGGTATTCAACTCCTGATTCTCCGGCTCCTTCAACAACTGAACGCACAGCATCAACTCCCTGAGTATGCCCGAAAATCCTGTCATTTCCATGCAGCTCGGCCCAGCGACCGTTCCCATCCATAATTACTGCTACATGGCGTGGGATATAATTCTTCTTCAGTTCATCAAGGATCATTTCTTATTTTTTGATCTTATCATAAATTGCGCAATTCCCCTTGCTGCTCCACAATTGGTAACATAACGAAACCGCAAACGTGGCATACCAGTCATTGTTATTCAATTGCATTTTTGAAACCTTATCAGGATATTGATACGTTCCATTGATAACAGCAGGATTAGTTGGATCGATAATAAATCTTTTCGGATCATCCAGATTGTCAATATTATCTGAAAAGGTCTTTCGCACAATTACCTCTACAATTCCACCCAATCTTTTTGAAAGATTAAACTTTATACCTGCGCCAACCGGAATTGTAACTGTTAATACATCGAAATTATTCGTCTTGTTTAGGTTTGCATCCAAATATGGCGCATACAGCCCGCTTCCGATAGTAGTCTCAAAAGGATTAAGAATATAAGATCCTGAGCGCAAAGCTCTGGAAAAAAATCCTCCTAAGCCAACCTCCACAAATGGTGTAAAGGCCTCTTTCTTTGTGCTTCCCAATTTATAGTTCCGGAAATTAAATTCAAACAATGCTTCAACACTTTGGAACGAACGGCTAAAATTATAAGCAAAAAGAGGATCTTTTTGATACTCCTCAGGAACAACACGTATTCCCGATTGACCAATATTTGCATCACTAAAAAAACCTTCGGCTTTCAGATTCCCGGTAAACAGCTGACCCCTTGCTGCCAAACGCTTGTTGAAATTCCAGCGGCCCAGAATACCAAACACAGGAGTGATTGATTTGGAGAAACCGGCATTTTCAATATCGCCCCAATAAGTTGCACCAGCAACCTGAATACCAAGCTCAGTCGTTTGTTGTGACATGACGCAATGACTTGACATGATGAGTATTATGGCTACTATCAACTTTCTCATTTGCAACAATATTCGGTGAATTTATTCAAAATATCGATCCTGATAACTATCATGTTTTTACTAAAGGTTACAAAAGTAATAGATTAACCCTAATTTCCTTTTTTTCGGACAAAATTTAACGGATAAAAATTAGGAATCTAACTGAAACCGGGAAATTATTTCAATTACGTTTGTCGATCCCCCACATCAGTTTATTTCGGAGAGTGCTATAAAATGACAGATTATCAAATTGTAACACATTGACCGAAAACCCGGCTTTACTTAATCTCATCTCGACATCAGAACCAAAAGCATCTGAGCGTGAATCCAATGAAGCCATAAAACGCTCTCCACGACCTTCTACCCTTAGTTTTATCTCCTCACTATCAGGAATTACCACGGGGCGAATTGCCAGATTATGCGGAGCAATGGGTGCGATGATAAAATTCGCTGCTGTCGGAGTAATAATCGGACCACCAACGCTCAAAGAATAAGCGGTTGATCCGGTGGGAGTTGAAACTATTAAACCATCAGCCCAATAGGAATTCAGGTAGTCTTTCCCAACCTCAACATGCACTGTAATCATTTGCGAAGTTTCCTGTTTATGCACTGTAAACTCGTTTAAAGCATAAGGAAAATCTGAAAATAACCCTAAATCGTTTTCCAGTCTGATCAAAGAACGCGGTTGCAGATAATATTTATTAGCGAAAAAGCGTTCAAGAGCACTTTCAAGTTCCTGTTGAGCCACATCGGCTAAAAATCCAAGTCGTCCGCTGTTGATCCCAACCATCGGAATTCCTGAATCCCTGACCAGGGAAATTGCTTCAAGGAAAGCCCCGTCACCTCCGATACTGAAGAAAAAGTCGACATTTCGTAATTCACTGTGATTCGAAAAGTCGGTTACTTCTTTAGGATCGATGTCTATTTCGCTCCGCATATATTCCAAAAAAGGCCGATATACGGTAACCTCTACACGATGTAGATGCAATATCCCGAACAAACGTTTCAAGCTATCGTGAAAAACAGGACTAATGTTTCGGCCAAAAATAGCAATTCTCATTTAATTAACTGGTATTTAAACGTTTATATATCTCATAAATTGATCATACCGATCATCAAATAGACCTTTAATTTGTGACTGATCCATGTATATGGCCTTGATCAGATAATCATAGCGCGCAAAAGTCTGAATAATTCCCGAAAGTTCAACAACATTTACTTTTATTGTAACGTCAAGTTCTTTCGAAAACGGGGAAGGTTTATGAATATAAAGACTCAGAATACGTGCATCATTTCCTTCGATGATCTGAGATATCTGAGAAAGAGAATAATTAATTTCAGTAAGTTCGAGTACTATAATTCCACCTGGCTCATTGGATGAAAACAGTTCGGTTAGTTTAAAGGCAAGATCAGTGCGCGAAATGGATCCCATGTAAGAATGGTCTTCTTTGAGCACCGGAACAATCGAGACTCCACAGCCCAGCGCAACGCCCACCACTTCAAAAATATGTTGGTTGGCATGCACATGAGGTTGCAAAAGGTTCGGACTGATGTACTTTTCAATCTTCTCGTCGAAGTTTTCGGCATCGTAAATATCTTTATCAGACACGACCCCGAAATACTCTTTTCCAACCACGACCGGAAGATGCGAAACACGAAATATCTCCATTAGTGTCAACACTTTAGAACCAATCTCTTCGAGTGTAACGGTTGGAATGGATTCTGTAATCAAATTTTCTGCTATCACGATTATTGCATTAATTTGTTATCAAATTCGAATCAAAGTTGTAAATTGCACACCAAATCAGTGAATCAAACACTATGACACGTTTAAGTGTAAATAGAAACAAAATAGCAACACTGCGAAACACCCGACAGGGAAATACGCCGAATGTTAAGCTTGCAGCCATAAATTGTGAAGAATTTGGTGCGGAAGGGATTACTGTTCATCCCCGACCCGACGAACGCCATATCCGTTATTCGGATGTAAGAGAGTTAAGGCCAATTATTACCACCGAATTCAATATTGAAGGATATCCTTCAGAATCGTTTCTCGATCTGGTATTCGAGGTAAAACCCGATCAGGTAACACTTGTTCCTGATGCTCACGATGCTATAACTTCAAATGCAGGATGGGACACCATCGCTCACAAGGATTTTTTGACCGAAGTGGTTGCAAAATTGAAAAAAGATGGAATACGTGTCTCGCTGTTTGTAGGAGCTGATAGTAAAATGGTTGAAGGAGCTGCAATCATCGGCGCTGATCGCATTGAGCTGTATACCGAGCCTTATGCCACAGCATTTCCTTTCAATCCCGATCAGGCTGTCGCACCTTTTATTCAGGCAGCCAAAGTTGCCGCTGATCATCAGCTCGGTGTAAATGCGGGGCACGACCTAAGCCTTGAGAATCTGAAATTCTTCAACCAGTCGATCCCTAATCTACTCGAGGTTTCAATCGGTCATGCGCTGATTTCAGACGCATTATACCTGGGACTCGAACTGACGATACTCAAATATAAAGAGTGCTTGAGATAGATGATGGAGCGAGTTGGCAAAGGGGCAAAGGGGCGATGGGGAGATGGGAAAGAGGGAAAGATGGGAAAATGAGGAACAAATTGAATGACGATTAATTTACATTTCAGAAAATCGGGGCATGGTCCGGCACTGGTAATTCTTCATGGACTCTATGGTGCATCGGATAACTGGATTTCGATTGCCAGAAAACTTGAAGAGCAGTTCACTGTTTTTATTCCCGATCTTCGCAATCACGGGCATTCGCCACATACTTCTACACACACTTACCAGGATATGGTTGACGATCTTTTTCATTTTTTCAACGATCATCACCTTAAAAAAGCGACCATTCTTGGCCATAGTATGGGTGGTAAACTCGCGATGATGTTTGCAGCTGAATATCCTGAGTTGATTGCTGGTCTGATTGTTGCCGATATCTCCCCTAAGAGATATGATTATGATCTTAAAACGGTCTTACAACACGAAGTGATCCTTGGATTAATGGAAGAGCTTAATATGGTAGCTGTAACTTCACGGAAGGAAATAGATTATTTTTTGTCTGAAAAATTGAAAGATAGTGCGCTACGGCAATTTTTTTTGAAAAATATTCACCGGAACAAAGAGGGCTATTTTGAATGGAAATTTAATGTCCCGGTACTCAGGCATGCACTCAATTCTATTATGAGCGAAGTAAATTGTGACTGGTTTGCCGACCGCCGGCCAATCCTTAATTATCCGGTCACCTTTATCCGCGGACTTAATTCTGATTATATTACAGATCAGGATATTCCGGCAATCAGAGACATTTATCCCGAAGCACGGATCATCGATATTCCCGATGCCGGCCACTGGTTACATGCCGAACAACCGGAAAAATTTATTGAAGCTGTGTTAGCGTCCGTATAAAGCGGTCAACTCTTTCAATTTTTCGCCATGCTCCTTTAAGATTTCCGAAGAGGCCAATTTCCATTTCCAGTTGTTAACGATCGTTCCCGGAGTATTCATTCTGGCCGACGAACCGAGACCTAGCAAATCCTGCATTGGAATAATAGTCATTTGCACCACAGAACCGAGTATCGCTCTGATCATTTTCCAATGATCGATTTCTGTGGTCCCAAAATATCGCTGCAAATGATCCCGCTCCTCCCCTTTTACCGTTTTAAGCCAATTCACTGTAGTATCATTATCATGAGTTCCCGTATAAGCCACGAAATCAAGCTCGTAATTATGTGGCAAATGTTCATTTTCAGCATCCGATGCAAAAGCAAATTGCAGAACTTTCATACCGGGTAAAGCATATTTTTTGCGCAACAGATGAATCTCTTTGGTAATGGTTCCCAAATCTTCGGCAATAATCGGTAAATAGTCAATCTGTTTCTGCAAAATTTTAAGAACTGCATCACCATGTGCTTCTAACCATTCTCCCTTAACTGCCGTTTTCTCGCCATACGGAATAGCCCAGTACGATTCCAAACCCCTGAAATGATCAATTCTGACCAAATCATACATCTGAAGATTAAAGTGCAGCCGGGCAATCCACCAATCATAATCGCGCTGCTTTAGCTTTTCCCAGTCAAATAAAGGATTTCCCCAAAGCTGACCCGTTTCACTGAAATAATCGGGGGGCACTCCCCCAACTTTTACCGGTTTTCTTTTTTTGTCAAGTAAAAAAATATCCTGATTGGTCCAGACATCAACGCTGTCGTAGGACACATATAGCGGAATATCTCCAAATATTTTAATTCCTGAATTATTAGCATATTTTTTCAGTGAAAACCACTGCTTAAAAAAGAGAAACTGCAAAAATCGCTGGAATTCTACATCTTCCCGATAAGTGCGGTAGTAAAGATTTAGGGCTTCTTCCGTTCGTGATACCAAAGATTCGGCCCAATAGCTCCAGTCTTTTCCTTTCAGATTTTTTCGGCATGCATAAAAAAGCGACCACGATTCGAGCCACCAGGAATTTTCGCTCCAGAACTGTAGATAATTATCCCATCCAAAGCCACCAATTTCCCGAAAACGAAGAAACGCTTTGTGAAGATGGATTTCACGAAATTTGCGAACACTATGATAGTCTATACTCTCCAATGGAAATGCTTTTGCCGGGAGCATCTGCTCTGGGTGAAGTAAATCCATTTCAACCAGTTCGTCAAGATCAATCAAATCAGAATTTCCGGCAAAAGCCGAATAACATTGATATGGCGAGTAACTGAAGTCCGTGGGACCAAGCGGCAGTATCTGCCAGATTTTCTGTCCCGATTCCGACAGCCAGTCAACAAACTTACGTGCTTCCTCACCAAGCGAACCAATCCCATATTTCCCGGGAAGAGAAGTTGGATGCAGAAGGATTCCGGAACTACGAACTGTCATTATTTCAACCATTTATCAAGCCACTGAAAGAAAACGCGTTGCCAAAGAATTCCGTTCTGAGCCTGCAATACCCAGTGACTCTCGTCGGGAAAAAACAAAAACTCGGCTGGAACACCTTTTAATTTGGCAGAATTAAACGCGCCCATTCCCTGAGTGTACGGAATGCGCAAATCCTTCTCTCCGGTAATTACAAGAATCGGGGTATCCCAATTCTGAACAAATTTATGGGGAGAAAAATTTTTGTAGGTATTTTGGGCGACCTTGTTATTCAAATCCCAGTAGGCTCCGCCATTATCCCAGTTTACAAACCACAATTCTTCAGTAGTTGAATACATTGCTTCGAGGTTGAAAATCCCGCAATGCGAAATAAATGCCTTAAACCGTTTTTCATGATGACCCGCCAAATAGTAAACTGAGTATCCGCCATAGCTTGCGCCAACAGCACCTAAACGGTTTTTATCGATAAAAGGCTCATTTGCAAGCGTATCGATCGCCGATAAATAATCTTTCATATTCTGACCACCATAATCACCCGAAATCTGTTCGTTCCATGCCTGACCGAAGCCTGGCAGTCCGCGACGATTTGGAGCAACAATAATGTAACCATTGGCAGCCATCATCTGGAAATTCCAGCGGAACGACCAAAACTGACTAACAGTACTTTGAGGACCACCTTCACAATAAAGCAATGCCGGATATTTTTTGGCAGCATCGAAATGGGGAGGATAAATCACCCAAACCTGCATTTTTTTCTTGTCTGTAGTGGTAATCCACCGGCTTTCGACTTTGCCGAAAGTCAGCTGATCCATTATTCCTTTAGTAGCCGTTGTGATTGCTTCGTCTTTTCCGGTTAACGGATCGACGCGGTAAATCTCGGCAGGTTGCGACATCGAGACTTTTGTAGCAACTAATTTATTTTCTGCAATAAATACATTTTGATAGTCATGAATTCCATCTGTTATGCGCGAAAATTTTCCATCCGCCAGATCGAGCCTGAAGATTTCGTCGGTGGCGTGGATATCGGAAATGAAATAGATTGAATTGCTATCAGCAGTCCAGGTTAGTCCCTGAACATTCTGGTCAAATGCAGCCGAGTAATCCTTTTTTTCGCCGGTTTTCAGATCAGCGACAAAAAGACGGTTTTTGTCTGCCTCGTAACCATCTCGTGCCATACTCTCCCAGGCAATCTTTAGTCCATCGGGAGAGAAAACAGGATTAATATCGTACCCCATCATCGCTTCAGTAAAATTCGTGGTTACACCAGATTCCAAATTATAAAGATATATATCTGAATTTGTGGAAGTTGCATATTCCTTACCAACTTTCTTTTTACAGGTATAAGCCACCGTTTTTCCATCAGGACTCCAGTTGATTTGTTCGATGCCACCCATAGGTTTCATTGGAGAATCAAAATGTTCGCCCTCCATAATGTCCTTATCACCCGACAAAGTGCCTTGGTTGTATTTTGCAATAACCACATGCTGATAAGTATAATCATGCCAGCTATCCCAATGGCGATACATCAGGTCGGTTTCGAGCCTGGCATTTGCTAATGGAAGATCAGAAAATAGATCGTGGATGTCTTTATCTAATTTAACAGACTTAATATATACAATATTCTTTAAATCAGGCGAATACTTAAAGCCGGAAATTCCATCTGCAATGTTTGAGACCTGAATATTTCCGGTTCCGTCGGGATTCATTTCCCATAACTGGGCGCTACCCGATTTCGAAGAGATATAACCGATCTTTTTCCCGTCGGGGCGCCATTGTTCTTCACTCTCTTTTTCGCGGGTATCGGTTAGTTTTTTAGGTTCGCCACCAGTAACCGGAACAACATAGATATCGCGGAACGATTTATTCCCGGCAATATTAAAATAGGTAATTCCATAAATTACCGATTTTCCATCAGGAGAAACCTGCGTGCCGCCAACACGGCCAAACGACCATAAAACCTCTGGAGTCATTATATCCGAAGTCAACTTTGGGGTTACAGGAGTGTAATTTTCTTTTGCGGGAGCAGGTTTTTCACTTTTCATACAGGCAGAAAATAGGATAATGATGAGGAAAAAAACTAAAAGATTTTTCATAGTCAGAATTTTATTTCTTACAAAAATAAGCGGATTTATATTTTAAAATCTTCATAATGTCCTCCAATGGCAAAAATGTGGATTGAGTTTTCGTCAAATCTATAAATCAACCGATCATATTGGGACAATTTCCGGGACCAAAAACCTTTTAATTCATATTTTAGTTGCTCTGGTTTTCCTATGCCAATTTCAGGATTTTCCCTTTGCATCTCTTTTAAAATTTTGCAGAGATTTTTATGAAGCACCTTATCTCTAAGTCTCAAATCTTCATAAACGTTCCATGTGTTCCCTTCAAATACGATTGATCGCATCAAGTTGTTCCTGAGTTGGTTTATAACCACTATTTTGCTGATAGGTGACCGATGATTCGGCAACCTGATTCATCAAGGAGTTGTTTCGAAGTATGTACAAAGTTTCCTGCTCGCGTTCCCAGTCTTCCGCGCTTATAACAATAAAATCCTTTCCGGAACGACGGTTAATCCGGATTGCCTGATGTTCTTCAATCGCCTTATCTACAAAGCCTTTAATGTTTGCTCTGAATTTATTTACGGATAGCTCAAGCATTATTTTACATTTTTAATTTCAACAAAGGTACTGCTTTTTAGTACATCCAATGAAAACCACAGAAAAGTTATTCCAATCCGGCAAGATACACCCTGAATGATTCGTATTCAGCAGGAAATTCAATACTCAACTTCGCCCCTTTCATAAAAAGTTGTAGTTTTTCGGGCATCGGAACATTCCCTTTCCCGATCACCTCTTCAACAGTTTCGGTGAATTTTGCAGGATGAGCTGTTTCCAGAAAGATTCCGGTCTCGTCTTCTTTGAGTAACTCATCAAGCGCTCTGTAACCAACAGCGCCATGAGGATCAAGAAGATAACCAGTGGTTTTATAAACAGATAACAGTGTTTCCCTGATTTGATCATCCGAATAGGTTGTTCCTGCTATATCATTTGTAATCGCCCGATGACTATTGTGATACAGATCGAGGATTCGGGCAAAATTGCTTGGATCACCAACATCCATCGCATTTGCAATCGTCGAAACCGAGGGACGTGGCTCATAAACTCCGGTTTGCAGGTATTTAAAAACAATGTCATTCCGATTATTGGCAGCAATGAATTTACTGACAGGCAATCCCATTCTTTTTGCAAAGAGTCCGGCAGTAAGGTTTCCGAAGTTACCGCTTGGAACCGAAAAGACAACTTTCCGGGATTTATCTTCCAGCTTTGCCCAGGCATTGAAATAATAGAATGCCTGTGGAAGAAACCTGGCAACATTGATTGAGTTGGCAGATGTAATGGTGATTTTCTTTTTGAGAGCTTCATCCATAAACGCCGACTTTACCAAAGCCTGACAATCGTCGAAAGTACCGTCAATCTCAAGTGCCGTAATATTCTGACCTAAAGTAGTAAACTGTTTCTCCTGTATTTCGCTCACCTTTCCTTTGGGATAAAGGACGTGTACCTGAATTCCGGGCACACCCAAAAATCCGTTGGCCACCGCACTTCCCGTGTCACCCGAAGTCGCCACCAGCACATGCACCATCTTTTTCTCTTGTCCTGTGAAATGGGATAAAAGACGCGCCATAAACCTGGCCCCCACATCTTTAAATGCTGAAGTGGGACCATGAAAAAGCTCAAGTGAATAGATATTATCCTTCACATTTACCAATGGAGTATCGAAACTCAGTGTGTCGAAAACAATTTTTCTCAATGTTTGCTCAGGAATATCATCGCCAAAAAACTTCTTCGCTACTTCGAATGAGAGTTCCTGGAAAGACATTGATCCGATTTCCCTAAAAAATGATTCCGGCAACGGATCGATCCTTTCGGGCATAAATAATCCACGATCGGCAGCTAATCCCTGGGTAACTGTAGTTTCGAGGCTTACATCGGGAGTTTTATGGTTGGTGCTGTAATATTTCATTGTACTTTAGATCTTAACATTTGTGACTAATTAGGTTTTAGACTAAAGGCTGAAGGAACTTAGTCTTTTCCCAATAGTTTCAGCATAAACTGATTACTTTCCAGAACACCGTAACTGCCATTTTTTGCAGATAATTCGTCATAGCGACAAACTTTATCGGGCTGAATACCTGGATACCAGATTAAAAAAGGAACGGCATCACGCGTATGTGTTTTCAATTTCCAGGGAGTCGGATGATCAGGAAGAACAGCGATAGCTACCGGTTCATTCATTTTAGCAATTTCCGCAACAAGATATTTGACAACCCGACTATCGAGATATTCGATCGTCTTAACTTTTAAATCGTAATCTCCTTCATGTCCTGCCTCATCACTTGCTTCTAAATGAAGATAAACAAAATCGTGCGTTTTCAAGGCTTCAATAGCAGCCTGAGCTTTCCCCTCATAATTAGTATCGTACAGACCAGTAGCACCTTCCACTTTTATCACATCCAGTCCGGCATATACACCAATACCCTGAATCAGATCGACTGCTGAAATCACGGCGCCACTTTCGATCCCAAACATCTCTTTGAGCGTTTTCATCGCGGGTTTATAGCCGGGTGACCACGGCCAGATTGAATTGGCCCTGTCTTTCCCCTCCATCTTGCGCCGGATATTTACAGGATGGCATTTCAAAAGTTTATGAGATTTTTGGATCAGATCAATCAACAATTGAGCCGTCTCCTCACCAGATTCATTCGTTGCAGAAGGAAGGACATCAATTACAGAAGTTCCCGGAACATCGTGAGGCGGGATACAATTTAGTGATTTATTCCCCCCTTTGATCACGAGCAAATGGCGGTACGAAACGCCGGGATAGAATTTAATCTTATCATTACCAAGTTCTTCATTAAGATATTTGATCAACTCGATTGCTTCAGCTGTAGAAATATGTCCTGCGCTGTGATTTTTTATCTTTTCGTCTGAAATGCAAATAAGATTGCAACGTAATGCAATATCTCCCGCGTCCAGCTGAATGCCCATGCTGGCAGCTTCAATCACACCACGACCTTCGAAAACGGCTTCAACATCATAGCCAAGAACTGCAAGATTAGCAACTTCGCTTCCGGGATGGAGTTTTTCGGGAATTGTTTGTAATAATCCGGATCGACCCATCTCTGCCAGCTTATCTATATTTGGTATGTGAGCCGCCATCAAAGGAGTCAACCCACCATGTTCAATCTCGGGCTGATCCGACATTCCATCACCAAGAATAATTATATATTTCATTAATATCGTTTTTTCAATTTGGGCGACCACGTAGGGTCGCCGCTGCCATCAAATATTTGAAACCTTGATCAGATCGGCAAAAACTCCTGCAGCAGTCACAGCTGCCCCTGCGCCATACCCTTTGATCAACATTGGATATTCATTGTATCGTTCACTCGTTAATAAAACAATGTTGTTACTTCCCTCAAGGTCATAAAACGGGTGGCCCGGATCAACGATCTTAAGCGAAACAGAAGCTTTACCTTCGTCCATCACAGCGACAAAACGCAATTTCTGCATTCCGGATTCAAGAACAACACGTTGTTTTTCAAAAACTTCATCCATTTCGCTGATCGTATTCCAAAACTCATCCATCGAAGAATTGAAATACTTTTCGGGAATAAATGAATTATTGACAACATCCTCTTTTTCAATTTTATAACCTGACTCGCGCGCAAGAATCACGAGTTTCCGTATCACGTCAATCCCGCTAAGGTCGATTCGGGGATCAGGTTCTGAATAACCGATCTCTTTCGCCATTTTAACAGCCTTGCTAAAAGGCACATCTTTACTCAGTGTGTTGAAAATATAGTTCAGCGTTCCGGAAAGTACTGCTTCAATACGAACAATCCGGTCACCCGAACGCATTAAATCGTTAATCGTTGAGATCAGCGGAAGTCCCGCACCTACATTGGTCTCGAATAGAAATTTCACACCATGATTCGCTGCCATCTCTTTCAATGCGCGGTAGCGACTGTATTCTGAGGATGCTGCAACTTTATTCGCAGCAACAACGGATATAAAATTTTCGAGCACAAAAAGGTAATGATCAGCCACTTTTGCATCAGCCGTACAATCGACAAACACGGAATTAAACATGTTCATCTGAACCATGGTCTGACAAAACAGGTTTAAATCTGATTTTCCCCCTGATTGATTCATCGCATTTTTTAGATCCGGTACGTCCAATCCTTCACGGTCGAAAATCATTTTCCGGGAATTCGCAACTCCGGCAAGTTTTAGCTTCAGACGATGCTCCTTTTTCAGTTTGTCCTGTTGTCTGCTGATCTGACCTATTAAATCGCGACCTACCGTGCCGATTCCCACCAGGAAAATATTCAGTTCAACAAAGGGAGAGAGGAAAAATGCTTCGTGGACAACATTCAGGGTTTTCCTTAAATCAGAATTTTTTACAACCCACGAGATATTTTGCTCAGAAGCACCTTGTGCAATGGCAACAACATTGATTCCGTTTTTCCCTATCGTATGAAACAACTTTCCGGCTATTCCGGCCGAATGCTTCATATTTTCACCAACTATTGCAACGATTGAGAGCTCATTTTCACAAGCCAGTTTGCTGATACGACCCGTTGCGATCTCACGCTCAAATTCGAACGATATAGCCTCACGGGCAACATCAGTGAAATGTGAGTCTATCGCGAAACTGATCGAGTTTTCGGATGAAGCCTGGGAGATAAGAATTACATTAATCTCCTTTTTAGCCAACGCACCGAAAAGTCGCATCGAAATACCTGTGACTCCTACCATTCCCAAACCCTGAATTGTAAAAAGCGTAATGCCCGAAATGGAGGAGATCCCTTTAATCGGATGATCTTTTACAATAGCTTCTGCCTGAGATATCAAGGTTCCTTCTCCATCGGGATTCAATGTATTTTTGATGTGAATAGGAATACTTTTCTGATAAACCGGAAGAATGGTTGGAGGATAAATCACCTTCGCCCCAAAATGCGAAAGCTCCATGGCTTCGGAATAAGTAAGCATCGGAATTGTGTATGCTTTACTAATTACGCGTGGATCGGCAGTCATAAAACCATCGACATCAGTCCAAATTTCGAGACTTTCGGCATGAACTGCAGCTGCAAAAAGTGCCGCTGTATAATCGGAACCACCACGTCCCAAAGTGGTCATTGAACCATCAAAAGCAGAAGATATAAATCCCGGAGCAACAGCTAATTGTTCAATTGAAGAACAAGCCTCCGAAATTAATTTATAGGTAACATCAAAATCAACATTTGCTTTACCAAAATTACGATCGGTCCGAATAACTGCTAAGCTATCAATTAATTGAACATCTAAATAACGACTAATCAAAATGGAAGAGAGTCGTTCACCAAAACCAAGAATCTTATCCATCGTTTTGGGAGTGAGTTCTCCGATTAGCGTAATTCCCTGAACGATCTTTTCGAGTTCGTCAAAAAGCGGTTGCAGGGCTTGAATTGTTGGAACAACATTCTCATTATTAAATAATCCTCTGATCATCTCCTCGTGACGTGTTCGGATGGCTATTAGTTCGCCGTTGATTTTCTCGCCCGATGCAGCTTTCTGAGCTACGGCAAGAAGCTGATCGGTGACTCCACCCAATGCAGAAACCACGACAATAATTTTGTCTTGTTGATTTAGAACAATTTCGCCAATCCTCCTTACATTTTCCACCGAACCAACCGAAGTTCCGCCAAATTTCAATATTTTCATAGGGATTCTTTGATAATTTATAATCCAACCTTGCACACAAAAGTCCAAAAAAAATCTGAACCGTGGAATTTCCGGTTCAGATTTCTTAACAAGTTTACAATTATTTATTTTTCGGAAGTGGGAGAATAACTTGCAAGTATTTTAGATTCAAGCTCTTCCATTAATTCAGGGTTATCTTTCAAAAGTGCTTTTACCCCTTCGCGACCCTGACCCAGCTTTGTTTCGCCATAGCTAAACCACGATCCGGACTTTTTAATCAGGTTAATTTCAACACCCATGTCAACAATCTCACCAACTTTGGAGATTCCTTCACCATAAAGGATGTCAAATTCGGCCTTACGAAACGGTGGCGCCACTTTGTTTTTGACCACCTTAACACGGGTATGGCTACCTTGTACCTCTTCGCCATCTTTCAATTGACCAATCTTACGGATATCCAGGCGAACTGAGGCGTAAAATTTAAGCGCATTACCACCTGTTGTAGTTTCAGGATTTCCGAACATTACCCCGATTTTATCACGTAGCTGATTAATAAAAATTACGCATGTTTTTGTTTTACTGATACTTCCAGTAAGTTTTCGTAATGCCTGGGACATCAATCGTGCCTGAAGACCCATTTTCGAATCGCCCATCTCCCCTTCAATTTCAGCTTTCGGGGTTAACGCCGCTACAGAGTCAATAACGATGATGTCGATAGCTCCTGAACGAATCAGACTATCAGCAATTTCGAGTGCCTGCTCGCCGTTATCAGGTTGAGATATAAGAAGTTCGTCGATATCTACACCCAATTTTTGGGCATATGTAGGATCGAAAGCGTGCTCAGCATCTATAAAAGCAGCGATGCCTCCCACCTTTTGTGCTTCCGCAATTGCATGTATTGCAAGCGTCGTTTTTCCTGAAGATTCGGGCCCAAATATCTCAATTACACGACCTTTGGGATACCCGCCAATTCCCATGGCCAAATCCAATCCTATAGAACCGGAATGAATAGCCTGTACATCATCTACAGGTTTATCTCCCATTCTCATAATTGAGCCTTTCCCGTAGCTTTTTTCAATCTTATCAATTGTAAGCTGCAGGGCTTTCAGCTTTTCGCTGTTGATCTTCTGCGTATCGTCCTTTGCCATGTTGTAATATGTAATTATTTAATTAATAAATCATTAATAATCTGGTTGGTGTGTTCTTTCGTATCAACCTTTTTGAAAATCTTTTCAATAACTCCTTGTTCATTGATCACAAAAGTTGTTCGGATCACTCCCATATAGGTTTTTCCGTAATTCACTTTTTCGCCCCACACTCCATAAGCCTGAAGAATCTCCTTTGCTGTATCAGCAATCAGATTAAACTTTAATCCGTATTTTTTGACAAATTTTGCATGCGATGCTTCACCGTCAGGACTGATGCCTGCAACTTCATATCCTTTTGATAACCAAAACTCGTAATTATCATTAAGATTGCAGGCTTCTGCCGTACAACCTGGCGTATCATCCTTGGGGTAAAAATACAGAATTAACTTCTTCCCTTTGAATCCTGCAAGAGAAATTGTTTCTCCGTTTTGATTAATCCCCGAAAAATAGGGAGCTGATATTCCTTCAACTAATTGTATCATATCTTATTATTTTAATATTACCAATAGAACAAATATAATAAAAAATAAGGATATGGGATCTCAAAAGACAACATAAAACAGAGAAAATTTATGGAAAACAACAAAAATCCGCTAAAATGTATAATTTTAGCTTTTTATAATTTCTGAATTAAAAGTCATGAGAGTTTCGTGTAAGAGCGTAGGGTTTATCGTTGTTTCAAGTCTGTATTTATTGTTTCCAAACCGATTAATATCTCAGGAAATAGCTGGCAATGAATCACTTGCTATAGAATATTTTATAAATAAAAATTTCGAAAAAGCATTACCAATTTTCACCCGGCTTATCAACAAATCGCCTGACAATGCGATGTATAATTACTATTACGGAATTTCCCTGATTAAAAATAATCAGTATACTACCGCAGCAAAAGAGGCTTTGCTTAACGCTGTTGTAGATAAAACACCTTCGAACTCGAATTTTTATCTTGGCAATTACTTTCACGCCCTTGAAAACTGGTCAGAAGCCATCGACTTCTATAAGCGGTATAAAGGGAGTAACCAGGAACGCCGGGAGCTTGAATACGATAAATACCTCGATTTGTGTATGAAACACATCAACCCATTTAAAGTTGATAAAGGAGACGAGAAAAGTATTTTTGTTGACACAATCAAAGTTCCGACTGCAAAGCCGGATGAAAAAAATTTTCCTATTCCCGATTCTCTTCGGGTAGAATGGTTCAACTTCCAGATAAACAGTCAATTGATTTATCATAGCATATCAGATTTCAGAAGTGAAGCTGCAAAAATCCTTTTTACAAAAGCATGGATCGCCACAGGTAAAAATGATTCGATTGTAAAGAATACCGATATTCTCAGAAAAGCGCATGAGGAAACGCACAATGTAACCACTAGAATTGGTCTGGTACAAAGAATCGTCGATGCAGAACAGCAATCTTATCAGTTGCTGCGCGACCGGGAGAAATTTTTCGAACAGGCAAGGGTAAAAGAGGCAGGCTATTGGGAAAAGGCCGGAGCCGATGCGATGGCAACCTTTATTAAGGTAATTGCTGAAAGGGAGAAATCCAGAGGCGATCGAATGCTCAATGAAAAGAAAAAAGTTGAAGTTGCTTCCACAGAAGTAGCAGTAGCAATACCTGTTACAGAAATTCAGGAACCGGAAAAACAGCCGATGAGCTCAGATAATCAATTATCAAATCAAAAAAATATCGTTTTTAAAGTTCAGATCGGATCTTTTCTGAACGGTAAACAAACACCTGCTTTCAAAACGTTGTATAAAAAATTGTCGAAATTCAGAAAGATTGATAATTATACCGACGCAAAAAAATGCGTTTTCTACACAATTGGAAATTTTACCGATTATAAGGACGCCTCATTGCTTAAAAATCAATTGATTATGGAAGGGGCAAAAGGCTCATTTTTAGCTGCTTACAAAAATGGCGTACGCGTTCCGGTGTCCAGTGTTGTTAAAGGCCTTTCTGCAAAACAAAACAATTTAAAGTAATATCGAATTGTATGAGCATTGAGAAGCAAAAAGATCAGATATCACCGACAGATCTGGACAAGGATCATGTTTGCACATTGGAGTTGCACAATGATGATTATCATACGTTTGATTACGTCATCGAATCACTCATCGAAATATGCGATCTTGATAAGATTCAGGCTACCCAATGTACTTATCTGATACATTACAAAGGTAAATGTGATATAAAAAAAGGATCAAAGTCCTATTTGCTCCCTTTGCGAAGAGCACTGGCCAAACGCGATCTTAAAGCTGTAATTAAATAATGAAATGGAAGGGTGAAAGTCCGTTTATTATTTTTGGCGAAAAATTTTAACTTGCTAAATATCAGCGGAAAATCGATTTGCTCCTTTTTAGGAAATAACGCATTTGTCTGTTCCATATAAACGCGGTATTCGTTACCAAAATGACTGATCAGTTGCCGCTCTTCGCGTTGAACCCGGTGAAGATAGAATGGGATCGCGAGGACCAGAAAGGCAGGACCAACAATCCAGTTTTGCAACATAAATACCTGAGCTACAGCAATTGCAACAAAAGCCGCATACATCGGGTGTCGTACCCATTTGAAAACACCCGTTGTGATCAACTGATGATTCTCTTTGATCTCCAAACCTGGTGACCAATACTTCCCTAAATCGGCGTGAGCCCTGAAAAAAAGCCATACCCCAAATCCATAGAGCATTGTTGAAGGAAAACCTAACCATTTCGGAAGATTATAATCGAAGAATGAAAACCACGTAGAAAAAACATAAAGAATAGGAAGTAGCTGAAAACCAACGAATATAAACAACAGAAACAGACGTTCTTTTTTATTAAAATAACGCTGGTGTTTTTCTGTCACATAATACTGAACGTAATACGAACGAAGAATAATCTGCAAAACAAATCCGCACAAAAATATTATCTCGAGATAAGCACGATCCATATTTTCAATTTTTATGCAAAATAAACGCTTTTTGGGATGGATTCAAATGTAATCCGGGAAATAAATGAATAATTGAGAAGACGGAAGTTAAAAGACCGAAGTCAGAAGACGGAAGTAGCTTTATTATCCGTCATTCATATTTTGGCCATATCGCATCGTTAATAGGTCAGTTTCACCAACGAAACAGCCTGACGCGGCAACTGCATTCTTATAAATGCTTCGCCATTACTGATATTTATTTTCTCAGGAGCATTAAGCAGTTCCAACTGACCGGACTTTTCAAGAATGGTAAATTGGTCGGGAGTTGGGTTTTGGGGTGAACCTATCTTTTTCCAGACTTCATAGGAATTACTGTGGTTACTGTCTATCCGAAAGTGAGTAAACACTGCCTTTTTAGATGGTATACCCTTGATTTTAAGTTCAACAGGTGACCCGGCATCTATTATATCGTCGTCATGATAGTTCCAGACCAATACTGTTACGGAGCTTATATCCTTACTCGCCAGTGCATTAATGTCGGTTCTCTTACCCCGGACACTTGAATCACGAATAGCGCTGAAATCATAGGCAAGATCTCCGCTCACCTCTACCCTGCTGCCAGTCATCATTCCCAACATCCTAAATACATTAAGAACAGGTTTGTCCACGCCATTGGTAGCCAGATCGCGGAACCCGGCAAACCATGGCTGATTTTCGAATTCAAACGACCAGTTCACGGCACCAATAAGATTAATACCGTAGAAATCAGCCAAATCATATTCCCGGGCAATGGATGCCGCCGAGTAGCTCGAATACATAGTGCCGTTTCGATAGGCATTTTCGGGATTGGTTGTCATGCCACATGCAGCACATCCTTCAGGGTCGGATTCACCTATAATGACCGGAATATTTTTTATTTCAGGGAAGGAAGCAATCACTGCAAAGTTATCATTCATATTACGCAACTGAGAACTCATACCCATGCGCACTTTACCATTCACTACTTTTGGTGAACCTTTGGCATGAAACGCCACAAAATCAAATTGTGAACCTATTTTACCTGTTGCAAAATTGGTATCACGCAGACAGTGCTGAATAAAAGTACGGACAAAACGGGAACCGCCGCCGGTAGTATGCGGACCACCTATTCGGGCTGTTGGCAAGGCACGTTTTACGGCATCTGAAGCATAATCGTACATTTTGCAATACTCAAGAACCCTATCAGGTACTTTTAAATAAGCTCCGTCGGCTTCGTTCCATAGTTCCCAGTACCATTTTTCAACTTCATTTTTTCCGTATCGGTCGACACTATGTCTTACCCATTGATAAATCAATTCCGCCCATCTTTTATAATCTTTTGGAGGATATGCCCAGCCGGTTTCAATTTTGCTATATGGTTTACCGGGAGCCCAGTCGTGCTTATAAGGTTTCGGGTTGGTAGAAAGCGCTTCCGGCATAAAACCTATTTCTGCCAAAGGCCTCATTTTACGCTCAATATAAGTATCGAAAATTTTATCGATGATGGTCCAGTCGTAAACCGGATTCCCATCTTTATCTTCGGTGTACATATTGGTGGAGCCCCATTTAAGGTCAGGTATACCATCACCGGTGTTCATGAGATTATGAGCACGCACATAAACAGGTACCGGACTTAATGCCGCAATCTCCGACAGCAGTTTTTTCCCATCTTTCATATAGGTGTAATTTGGCTCATCGTATCCAAACCACGCCCAGATTGGTTTCATCGGGCCTTTTTCTTTGGTCAGGTCAACTTGTATGACTATGGGTTTATTTTGACAGTAAACAACAAGTGAAAAAATGACAAGAAAGAATGTAAGTGTCAGTTTCATTTAGTAAATATCTTTAGAGACTCTTTAAGTTTTTTTGAGTAAGGAAGGTGAATATTGATAGCTAATATTTTCCCCGGAGGATTTAATCTTCCAGTACGAATTTGATTGTTTTTTTCTGGTTTCGGTCAATGATGGTAAGTAAGTATACTCCGGCCGCCATATCCCGAAGCATCCAGCTGGTTCTGGAGCTGATTTTTAGCATTCAAATTAGCCAATAGCTTGCCGTTTACGGAATAGAGGTAGAAACGTGCATCAGAACTCACTTCTCCGTTTATATAAATGGTCTTTGCAATTGAACGAACTTTAAGCTCATTATTAGCTGGTTGAGTTGATCCGATCGCATCGTATGTATGAAGGAAGAACCTGCCTGTCCCTTTTGTATTTTGATCCAGGGTAGCCGTATAGGTTGCACCTTTGAGATCAAGCCTGATAAAAATTTTGGTTAACCTGTCCTCCAGTACTGCCTGACATCCTGAAGGCAGGTTGACCGTTTCGGCCTTAAATGTAATCTGACCTCCGGCTTTATAATCAATCCCCAGTGGAATCACGTACTGATCGTAATCCTGATCGGGAAGACATTGCAAGGTATAATCTATTGCATTATCTTCCACCAATTTAGAATAAACTGAAAAGTCCGGATTTGCTATATACAGGCCTGCATCATAACCAGGATCCATTCCTTTGGTAGTATTTGTAACGAATTTGATCTCCGTTGAGCTTGATGATGTCTGATCCCTGGCAGAGCTGCATTCGGTAATTGCATAGCTTTGGTAAACGTTACAGCCCCTCCGCCAGTTTTCGATTTGACAAAGAATCCCTGAGCAGTTTGCACACTTGTGATCGTGGTTGCATTATTTATGACAATATATTCAGGTGTAGTATGGCTGGTCGTTATATTGTTGGTATCCCAAAGATAAACAGCAATATAGTTAGGATCAAGCTGACTTATATTTGTCGCATTTAAAAAGCCATCGTTGGCGACATCCCGAATATTGAGTGCGCAGGTAAAAGGATTTCCAATACAGTTCCATCCCCAGTCGGGTGCAATACCTGTTCTGGTCAGAGTAACATTAACCGTATTAAGATTTGGAATCCCTGTGGCATCGACTCTGCCTGTACCAGGTATTACACCTACTCCAGGCTCATTGTAATTATAAATCGTTCGGATATTAAAACCTTTACCAAGCCCAATGCTACCAACAGTTGTACTTGTTGTCGGATAATAAAAATATGGATTCCAGATATTGGTAGTGGTATTATAATCGCGGATACCTGCAGCAACTAAAGCATCCGGGTTAAGATTAAATAAATCAGGAATTTCAGGATTGTATTGTAAAAAATAATGAACCGACTCGTCTTTAATCGGTGAAGAATAAAGATGCCAGTTATTCGTATGAGACATATACCGCTCTACCTTTGCCGTCCCGTTTCCGATTGCACTGCTAAACAAATCACTATGAACAAATGATCCTGTCAAAACTGAATCAGATTTAAGAACTAAACATGACCAATAGTCAATCTGAAGTGGATAATATACCGGGAAAGGAGCACGATAATCGAATTTTGTATAATTGTCAACGGTAAGCGTGGCACCCGGAGGAACAGTAAGCACCCCTCTCGTAATTGTACAATCGTGAGGGACATAAATGGAAGCGGTGGTTGCAAGCCATACACCAAATACATTATAGATACCCAGATTATACATACTATTGTTGAGATAACGATTCATTTCGATGGTTTGCTTTGCATAGGGATCACCGGCATATACTACGGTAGGCATTGTAGTGGTGGCATCCAACCGGCCGGCAGGAGCGGTAATCTCATGAAGCAAACGCATTGTCCCATATAGCGTTACATTATTTGAATTGTTTATCAGAATGTCATAGACCTCATCATTGGTAAATGTAGCCGCCGGAATTGTCTGAGCCAAAGTCCCTGCAAACTCGATGGTAGAGTATTGTGCCGAGGCATTAATATGTGCACTGCTGCCTAAATACAAGTTCCTGTTCACCGTGAGTTTTTTGTTGGAAGGTATAACCGTACTTCTGATTGTGGCATCAATAAGACTGCCAATCGTGCGATTGATATCCAGATGCAAATCGCGTATAGCGGCTGAGCCGTAATTCGCAACTGTGGCAAATTCGACATCATCTCCGGCAGCCGGAATGTAACTTGCCGTCCAGTTACTTGCTGTGCCCCAGTCTATGCTGTTAAACCCATACCAATAGTTTACACGTACAGAAACCATCATGATCACAGTATTCGAAGTAGCCGGATTGCCGGTGACACAAGTAAGCGATGAGGTCAGCACAACAGTGACGATATCGCCGTCAGACAAAGTAGAACTGTTATAGGTGGGTGAAGGACCATTGGCTACATTCGTACCGTTCACTTTCCACTGATAACTTGGAGTAAGTCCGCCATTTACAGGAGTTGCTGTAAAAGTAACATTGGTACCCGTAGTGGTCGGATTGGGAGATGCTACCAGACTTACACTGACAGGAACATTGGGATTAACGATCAGATCAACTGATGAAGTAGCCGGAAGTATTTGCTGAAATACTATATCGTCCAGTGCAAAATCGTTTCCGTTCGCTATTGTATTTTGATTAATCAATTCCAGGTTTAACGATGTATTGCTTCCTGAAGTTGCGTTATAAGTAAACTGTTTCCAGGAGCAGGTAGCCAGATCTGCAGTATAAACCGGTCCTACGGCAACTCCATTTATATATAACTGCAATTGGGAAGGCGCCAGTGCAACAACACTTTGTACCCAATAAGTAAACTGGTAGCTGGCCCCGGGAATTACAGGCACAGATTGGGTCCATATTACAGCTCCTGCCACAGGAGAACCGTTGACCACCATTTGTTTTCCGGTACCTGTGGTATGGTCACCGCAGGAAATAAAATTCGGATGCTCTGAATGAGGATCGACAAGTACATCATAAGTACTCTCGGGCCAAAGTCCGCTGGTACCAGGTATAGCAAGAGCATAACTGCTGCCAAAACTTGTATTTCCAGCTTCGAAATCACCATTGGTAACCAAATTACCGCCAACAACAACATTACCTGTTACAGTATAAGTTCCTGTCATGTCAGTTGTAACATTTGTTAAAACCGGATTTTGAAGGGTAGAGTAAAAACTGTTCGGCCCTTGCCAGAAACGGTTCAAAATAGTTGATTCTCCTACGCTTGTCAGGTTCACCGTTGAGCCGGCACACGCTGTTCCTGGGCCTCCTGCGGTAATTAATGGCGAAACAAACACGATACCAACGCATGCAACATTTAGTGTTGTAGCACCTGATGCTAAAGCAATATTAACACCCGTATAATTACCGGCAGACAATCCTGATTTCAGACGGGCATAAATGGTGGTCGGATTTAATACACCTCCGGTTTGTGTTAGTGTTATTGGGCCTGATTGATATGTACCACCAGAAGTCAAACAAATTTCGTAGTTCGTGGGAGGTGTGACACTTACATTTGCCGAGAGGGAAGCACCACTCACGGTAAACGATTGCGGAGAAGATGGCCCTGTCGTTGCCATATAACCAAATCCGGTAAGCGTTGTCTTTGAAACCATAATGGTGGCTGTATTAACTACTGCTCCGCTGCAACCAACACTTTTTGTTATTGCTCCGGTTGATGATACAGGAATATTGACGGGAGGATAGGTAGCAACTGCCAATCCGGATTTCAAACGAACGTAAATCGTGGTTGTATTAACTGTCCCACCGGACTGAGTCAGCGTAAGGGCTGTTGATTGATAGGTGCCACCCGAAGACAATGAAATTTCGTAGTTTGTTGCAGGCGTGATCAATATATTATTTGTGAGCAAGGTACCACTCACGGTGAACGATTGCGGAGCTGACGGACCTGACCCTAAAGTATAAATAAATCCGGCCAGGGATGATGTAGAAATGAGAATAGTGTTTGAACCCATCACTGTTCCGTCACAGGTAACATTTTTAGGAGTTGCACTGGTCGATGACGAAACAATATTTTCAGAATAGCCACCAATGCCCAACCCACTTTTCATGCGAACGTAAATAGTAGTAGCGCTTAATGTCCCTCCGGACTGGGTCAGTGTAATAGGAGTTGAAACAAATCCTGAACCCGAAGTTGTCGAAATTTCAAAGCTTGCTGAAGGTGTAACCGTTACATTCGCCACTAGATTAGTACCACTTACCGTAAACGTCTGCTGACTTGATGGACCTCCCGTGTATGGATAGCTAAAACCGGTTAAGTTGGGAGTAGCTGTAATTACAGGGATAGCTGTTACCGCTCCGCTACAGGCTACATTTTTCGGCGTTAATCCGTTCGATGAGCAAACGATATTTTCCGGAGCAATCGTACCAATTGCCAATCCCGCTTTCAAACGAACGTAAATAGTTGTTGTGGCAACATTTCCACTATTCACCAACAGCGTAATGGGGTTACTGGCAACAAACGCGCCACCTGTTCCCGTTGAGATTTCAAAGTTAGCTGTTGGTGTGACAACCAGATTGGCCGAGAGATTAGTACCACTCACGGTGAACGACTGCTCGGCAGAGGGACCAAAGCCAACAGGATAATTTAATCCGGTTAAGGAGGTTGTGGAAGTAGTGATTGCAGGTACACTGCTGATTGTTAAAACTGCAGCATTTGACTCATTGGTAGCAACATAAGGATTGGGTGATACATTATTTGTACTACTCAGTATGGCGTTTCTGTAAATGTAATAGGTACCCGGAGTATTGAATGGAGCAACCGATGCACTTGGAGTATACGTGGCTCCCGTAGCTCCCGAAATAGTGGTTCTTGTACCTGAAGGAGTTGTACTATAGCTCCATTGATAGCCCGTTCCGCTTAGCGTTATTCCTGTGGGCAGCGTCCCGAATACATTCCCGCTGATGGTTGACCAGGTGCCTCCGACATAAATACTCTGTGATATATTAGTCGTGAGTGTATTGGACATAACAAGGGTCAGGTTCTGAAATACTACCTGGTTTGCACCTCCATTTTCGTAATAATCATATAACAACGTACTCGCACCATTGAGGTTCATCAATATCCTGGGACGGGAAGTATAGGCCTGATCAACCCAATTATTATACAACAGCGTTCCATCCACAGTGAGGCGACTGCCGTCATCCGAACCCAGATCGGCAATGTATAAACCCCTTTTCGTTGAATTCATCCGGTACTGAACCGAGAAAGTTTCTGTATAAATACTTCGGGCTCCAAGACTGGAAGTTATAGGAAAACAAACTGTAGCGCCACCAAAACTTTGATTAAAAGCTTCAGTTTCAGTATAAGTCCCGTAATAGGTAGTAAAGCTCAAACCATCATAGACATGACCAATCCACGAATCCGTTCCTGCCAAATTTGAGTTATCAGGTGATGCTGACGGGAAAGTGGCTGTTACCTGTGTCCGTAAACTTTCACAACCTCCGACACCCAAAATGGAAACCCAATAGTTGGTAGTAACAGCAATAACCGGAGTTACATAGGTATTATCTGCATTGTTCGCGCTGGTTTTTAAAAGATTCCCGGCAGTGGCTGCATCATACCATTTGTATGTTTCACCCGCCACTGCCCCGGAGGCAGATAACGTAGCAGTTGAACCAATACAAATTATTGCTCCGCTTGTTGTTGGTGCTGAAGGAATAAGGGCTACCGTTACTGCCAGTGTTCGTGCCGTGCCGCTACCGCAGGAGGTTGAAGGTGTAACCTGTACATTTCCTGAACCTGCACCAACAGTGACTGTTACTGAATTCGTTGTGCCTCCTCCGGTTTGTGTCCATCCTGACGGGAATGCCCAGGTATAGGTTACGCCGGAAACATTGGTAACACTATAGGTTTGCGAAGAAGCAATGCACGGGGTTGCACTACCCGTTATTGCACCAGGCTGGGCAGGAATACCGGCGGCTGGAACAACTGCAAGTGTTCGCACCGTTCCGTTACCACATGAATTCGAAGGTGTAACCGTTACATTTCCTGTATTTGCGCCAACAGTTACAGTTACTGTACTTGTTGTTTGTCCGCCAGTTATTGTCCATCCTGACGGGAATGTCCAGGTATAAGTAACTCCGGAAACATTGGTAACACTATAGGTTTGCGAAGAACCCGTGCATGGTGTGGCATTGCCCGTTATTGTGCTTGGTTGGGCAGGTACCGTTGTTGGCGTTACTGCCAGTGTACGTGCGGGTCCGTAACATCCGCCATTCGAAGGTGCAACCTGTACATCTCCTGTACCTGCACCAACAGTGACTGTTACTGAATTTGTTGTTCCTCCGGCGGTTTGTGTCCATCCTGTGGGGAATGTCCAGTTATAGGTCACTCCGGAAACTAAGGTAACACTATAGATTTGAGAAGTAGTCTGGCATGGGGTTGCACTGCCGGTTATTGTGCTGGGTTGAGCTGGTAGCAGTATTGGTGTGACAGCCAGGGTACGTGTGTTTCCGTTACCGCATGAATTCGAAGGTGTAACCACTATATTTCCGGAACCCGTACCAACAGTTACTGTTACTGAATTCGTCGTTCCTCCGGCGGTTATTGTCCATCCAGTGGGGAATGTCCAGGTATAGGTAACTCCCGCAACGTTGGTAACGCTATAGGTTTGCGAAGAAGGCCGGCATGGAGTTGCACTGCCGGTTATTGCACTTGGCTGGGCTGGTACCGTTGTTGGCGCTACAGCCAAAGTAGTTGCTGTTCCGTTACCACAGGCATTTGATGGTGTAACTTGTACAAATCCGGAACCAGCACCAACAGTTACCGTTACTGAATTAGTTGTCCCTCCGCCCGTTTGTGTCCAACCTGTGGGGAAGGTCCAGGTATAGGTGACTCCGGTAACATTGGTAACGCTGTAAGTCTGCGAAGATGCCTGGCATGGGGTTGCACTGCCCGTTATTACACTGGGTTGGGCAGGTACCGTGGTTGGCGCTACTGCCAAAGTACGTGCCGTCCCGTTACCGCAGGTATTTGAAGGTGTAACCTGTATATTTCCTGAACCTGAGCCAACGGTTACAGTAATTGAATTCGTTGTGCCTCCACCGTTTTGTGTCCATCCTGCCGGTAATGCCCAGGTGTAGGTGACTCCGGAAACATTGGTAACACTATATACCTGGGAAGAAGTCTGGCACGGGGTTGTACTGCCGGTTATTACGCTGGGTTGGGCCGGTAAAGTGGTTGTGGCATAGGTAATAGTGCCTGAAGAGACAGAAGTGCCACAATCATTAGAAGCTCTTACCCTATAATAATAAGTGGTTCCTGCTGTTAACCCGACAACATCAAATGTGGTAAAATTTCCAACATTAGAATTCTGATAGCCTGTTACATAACTGCCAAACCCAATAACCGTGGATACATCCAAAAAATATGATGTGGCATAGGTTGATGCTGTCCAATTGGCTGTTATCTGTGTACACGCTGCGCCTGAACCTGCATTAGCTACCGGTGCTGCCGGTGTTGTGATTACCGTCCAGGTACAAATGGTACTCCATGCCGAAGTTGCACATACACCACCGCCTGTCCGGCGTGACTGAACAATGACACTGCCTGTTGCTCCCGTAGTGGTGATCGCAGCTCCGTTGGTGTAAGCGCTGTAAGTACTTCCTCCGTTAATGCTATACTGGTATTCATCCGCTGCTCCTGTCGGACCGCCAGATCCTGCTGCTCCTGTTACAGTTCCTGTGTTAAATCCTGCACAGATGGTACTGCCGCTGGCCGGTGATGCAACGCCAAGTGTTGGTGCTACAGGTGTTGACCCTACTGTCCACGTGCTTATCGTACTCCATGCCGTGTTGGAACAGCCGTAGCTTCCGCCCGTTCTGCGTGACTGGACAATCACACTCGTGGTTGCTCCCGTGGTGGTGATGGCAGATCCGCTTGTGTAAGCGCTGTAAGTCCCTCCTCCGTTAATACTATACTGGTATTCATTGGCTGCTCCTGTTGAACCGCCCGAACCGCCTGTTCCTGTGACAGTTCCCGTGTTAAATCCTGCACAGATGATACTGCCGTTTGCCGGTGATGCAACACTAAGCGTTGGTGCTGCCGGTGCTGATCCTACTGTCCAGGTACTTATCGTACTCCATGCCGAGTTGGAACAACCATAACTTCCGCCCGTTCTGTGTGACTGAACAATCACACTCGTGGTTGCTCCCGTGGTGGTGATCGCAGCTCCGTTGACATAAGTGCTGTAAGAAGTTCCTCCGTTAATGCTGTACTGGTATTCATCTGCTGCTCCTGTTGAACCGCCCGATCCTGCTGATCCTGTTACTGTTCCCGTGTTAAAACCTGCACAGATGATACTGCCGTTGGCCGGTGATGCCGCGCTAAGCGTTGGTGCTGCAGGTGTTGTACCTATTGTCCAGGTGCTTATCGTACTCCATGCCGAAGTTGCACAGACACCACCGCCTGTTCGGCGTGACTGAACAATTACACTCGTGGTTGCTCCTGTAGTGGTGATCGCAGATCCGTTGGTGTAAGCGCTGTAAGTACTTCCTCCGTTAATGCTATACTGGTATTCATCTGCTGCTCCTGTCGGACCGCCCGATCCTGCTGCTCCTGTCACAGTTCCTGTGTTAAATCCTGCACAGATGGTACTGCCGTTGGCCGGTGAAGCGACGCCAAGGGTTGGTGCTACAGGTGTTGTACCTACTGTCCACGTGCTTATCGTACTCCATGCCGTGTTGGAACAGCCGTAACTACCACCCGTTCGACGTGACTGAACAATCACACTCGTGGTTGCTCCAGTAGTAGTGATCGCAGATCCGCTGGTGTAAGCGCTGTAAGTCCCTCCTCCGTTAATGCTATACTGGTATTCATTGGCTGCTCCTGTTGATCCGCCCGAACCCCCTGTTCCCGTTACTGTTCCTGTATTAAATCCTGCACAGATAATACTGCCGTTTGCCGGTGAAGCAACGCCAAGTGTTGGTGCAACAGGTGCTGTACCATAAGTCCAGATTGTATAGGTATTATAAGCAGATGCAATACATAGTCCGCCGCTTCTTCTTGCTCTTACCTGTACTGATGTAGTCCCTCCGGTTGTTGTAATTGCTGCACTATTGGTATATGTTGACCAGTTGGTACCACCGTTAATGCTATACTGATATTCATCACTGCCACCGCCGGAACCACTGGTAAAAGTTGCTGTACCGGAATTGTAGCCTGCACAAATAACACTGCCACTTACCGGTGAAGCAGAACTTAAGGTTGGCGATACAGGTGTAGCATCGACAGTTAAATTACTTCCGTTGTCTGTTCCTGTTATAACAGGAGTACTGCTAACTACACGAATTCTGTAACCCGATCCGCTTGCAGTACCTGCCGGAATAGTGCCACTAATAGTTCCCGCAGTGGTTTGTGTTAAAGACCCGATATTTACAGGTGTTGTAAAACTACCGCTTGCGTCAGATAACTGGGCGGTAAAAACGTTTCCAGAGGTAAAGGTTCCCGTGATGGTAAATGCAACAGAAACAGCTGCCCCGGCACAAAATGGCGAACCGGAGATGGCACTTATTGTAATGGATCTCTTCGTCGCCATCACAAAATATCCCAGGGAATTACCTGTATTATCAGAATTTATAACTGACGTACCGCTCACTGTACCATTTAGCGAGGAATAAGCCCCGTTTATAGTTGCACTTCTTCCAATAGCATTCAATCCTGCAAGTGCAGTCTGACGTGTTAATGAAACGGATCCGTTCGTATAAGTACCCGACACTACAGAGGCCAACCAATACTCAGTTGTACTTAACGATCCCAATGGATTTGTTGCTGTTCCCCCGGCGTTTCCTGTAAAAGCTTCAACCCTCAGACTTGGGGCTGTCCCGGTGATTCCTGTTATGCCAAACGGTAAATAGGTAGTACCTTTTCCAACAGGATAAAGATAAGTTTGACCGGTTGCCAATTGCCAGATTAACGCACCATTTACAAAACTCGTAGTCGATCCGCCAGTGACAGCACTGGTCGAATTATTGGTCAATGTTACTGTATTTGCACCCGAAGTTAATATACCGCTCGTTAAATTTAATGTCCCGCTAACAGCTGTACTACTTGTAAGAGTAACACCTGCTGCGTTATTTATGGTAAGGTTATTAGCACCTGTCAGTCCGTTTCCGGTTACCTGGGCTGATGCTCCGTCATAATTGTAATTGGCACCGGCATTGTATGTTTTTGTCCCGGTAAGCTGAATACTTCCTGTAGCAGCTGTTGTTGAAAGCCCTTGTGCATGAGCTGTGATAATCCCGGCTCCTGAATTTAATGTAAATGTTCCATCGCTTCCATTAATAATTGAAGTACCAACATCCAATATAGAAGGGCTGTTAACGCTGAAATTTACTGTATTTGTGTATGTTCCGCCTGTATTTGAATAGTTATGCGTAGTGTTGCCAATAAAATTGATGGCACCCGGCCAGGTACTTGTTGTCGTATTTATAAAACCGCCTGAAAGAGTAAAGTTACCGCCAACATTCAGAGTCCCAATTGATACATTATCATTTTCATTCATGGCTAATGTTCCTCCGGTAATACTCACATTACCTGTGACTGACAACGTGGAACTTGCCCCTCCTGTAACAATGGTAAAATATCCGGTACCGCTTATTGTAAAATTTCCACCTACAGTCATCGTGCAGGAACCCGTGCTATTGTTCATTTTGAAAGCAGCATCATTGTTGATGACAACATCACCGGTCACAGCCATTGTGAAACCATTAGCGGTATTCGACATCCGAAGGGCTTTTGTGTTAGGATCGGCCGGAGCAGTTCCCGTTCCTGAAACCGTAAGATTACCTGCAATGGTAATATTGGATTCCAAATAAAAGTTTGTGGTCTGCAAAGGACAATTCCATGTGAAATTTCCAAATGTTTGTCCCACTCCTCCGGTAAAACCAGTACTTGCCGCAATTCCTGTTATATTACAATTTGAAGCAGCATTCCATGTTGCAGCAGGGATTGTGCCACCATCCTGGGCATGTTGATAAGTGCCTCCACTGCCGAAGGCCAATGCACCTGTGGTCGTAATAGTACCCGAGTTAACCAATGTTCCATCAACCGTCATATCTGTACCTGCACCATTGGCAATCGTTAATGTTTGACCGGTATTAACGGTTACCTGCCCACCAGTATTCACTGTAACCAGATCAACCGATACCGATGCAGTAACTGTAACAACGTGTGTATTTTGAATGGTAATTGTGTTTGCAGCATTTGTTGGGGTTAACGTTGCATTAAACCAGTTAGTGCCGTCATGCGAACTCTCCCAGGTTGCAGTTGCATTCCAGTTGCCTGTTGCCTTTGTACGGAAATAGTCGGTTGTCTGGGAAACATCTGCAGGGGTTGCATTGGTTTCAACTCCGGAACTCCAGACAGTACCTATTCGTGTGAAAAACTTGAAAAAGTATTGCGTTCCATTGATCAGGCTGGTTACAGTCTGGGGCGAAGCAGTGCCTTTATAAACCACATAGCCTCCACCAGTGAACGCAGTTCCCGATCCGTAAGTTAAACTGGCAGTATATGCCGTACCATCGCCACTTGGTGTACCGCTTACCGATGAACCGGCTTTGGCTACGATCATTATTCCATCGGAACAACTTGCTGGGTTTGTCCACGAAATTGCGGCTGCAGCATTTCCGGCAACAGCAGACTGAGCGGTTACATTATTAGCTCCGGTGACGATGAATGCACCCGATACAGCACTGGTTATATCTGTCCCGCAATTGCTGTGGACAATGCAATAGTAATAAAGTGTCCCGGCAACAGTAGCAGATGGTGTGTAGCTGGCACTGGTTGCACCTGTTAATAATGTTCCGCCTGAATTGCTTGATATGGTGTTGCTGTACCACTGATAAGTTATTGTCCCTGTACCGGTTGCTGTTACAGAAATTGCTGTAAAAGTTCCATTAATACATTGTGTCTGAGTAGCAGTTGACTGACTGGATATGGCAGTAGCAGGATTAACTATAAATGCACCTGAAACTGTGCTTGTTACAGGAGAGCACGTTGAACTACCAACAATACAATAATAATAAAGTGTTCCGGCAACAGCAGCCGATGGTGTATAGCTGGCACTGGTGGCTCCCGTTAATAATGTTCCTCCGGAATTGCTTGATGTGGTATTGCTGTACCACTGATAAGTTAAACCTACTCCGGTTGCAGTTACTGAAATTGCAGTAAAAGTCCCTGCTATACACTGTGTCTGTGTTGCTGTTGACTGACTGGTTATAGCTGTAGCAGGATTAACCGTTACTGTAATTGCTGAATTGCTGCTTACACAACCTGTTGTTGAATTCTTTACTGTTAATGTCGCATTAAATGTTCCCGAACCTCCTGTTGGTGCTGCAGGTACAGTAATAGCTATCGGAGATGCTCCTAAATTAGCATCTGTTACATTTACAAAACCTGCGGCTAATGCCGCAGCATTAAAGACAATGCTGTATTTATTTGGTGTACCTGTTGTTGCACTGTAAGTAAGATTGGCTGTGGTTGTTCCAAGACACACTGCCGGATTCGAACCTAATGTTATGGTTGGTGCAGTACATGAAGAGCTACTAATATTAATAATACCAGTTGTGGCTGCAAAATAGGTGTCGTTTTTGTAGGTTGAAGAGGAACTGGTATTACCCCATGATCCGTTTATGACACCTGCACCGCCAAGGGTCATCGTATTCGCCGAAGAGGTAAATGTTCCAAGGTTAACTGTTATGCCACTGACAACGGACAGGTTTCCGTTCGCATTGGTGGCGATGCCCAAAGTCTTTGTGCCCGAGTTGGAAAATGTAAGGTTATTGAATGTGGTTGAGCTTGAACCTCCAATGGTCTGGGCTGTACCATTAAAATTTATCGTGCTACTACCAGCGGTAAAAGTTCCTCCATTATTTGTCCAGTTACCTCCAACATTATGAGTAAATGTACCTACGGTAAAACCTGTTCCGCTTCCAAGGATAACGCTTCCTCCAATTGTTATTGCAGTTGCTGCTGTTGCTGTTGCAGTACCACTTAAAGTAAGATTACCGTTGACAGCAGAAACTCCGGTCATAGTTTTAGTGCCACTACCTGAAAGTGTAAGATTATTATAGGTTATTGCAGCTATTGTCTGAGCTCCGGCAGCATTCCATTCAACCGTACCGGTTCCGGCAGTAAATGTTCCGGCAGCTCCGCTCACGCTACCCCCAATTTTTAAAAGGCTTGAGCCGCCGTCCAATGTACCTGCGGTTCTTGTCCATGTACCTGAAAATGTGTGAGTTAATGCCGCTCCAAGGTTTAATGTTCCGCCGGTTCCGTTGATCGTAAGCCCAGCCCCATTTACATTTCCTAAAAAAGTAGCTGTTCCGGCAGTTTTTGTCATCGATACCAAACCAGTTGTGGTGAACCCATCAATGCTCTGGGCTGCCATTGTATTAGCGATCACAATAGGGGAAGCATTTGCTGTAAAAGTACCACCATTATTGTTAAAGTCGCCACCAAAAGTCAACTGATAATTGCTTGCAGAAGTGTTTAAAGTAGCGCCGCTGTTAATCGTCAATGGGACTGACGCATTAAAGACTTTGGCTGAATTTAAAGTGATTGCTCCCGTATTGGCTATAATAACACCTCCGGTTGCTGCAAAAGGGGAAATCCATTCAGCACCGGCAGTTCGTGCAGTTGCAGTGTTGTACTGTAGGGTAGCGGCTGTACCATAAGTCGGAGCAAAAGAGGCAGTTGCAGTGCCTTCCATGGAAAGAACACCATTGACTGTTACGCCAGTAGTTGTTTTTGCACCGGAGCCTGATAATGTCAGATTATTATAAGTAACTGCAGCTAATGTTTGAACACCTGCAGCGTTCCATTCAACTGTCCCTGTTCCGGCGGTAAACGTTCCTGCAGCTCCGCTCACACTTCCTCCAATTTTCAAAAGGCTTGATCCGCCATTCAGTGTGCCGTTAGTTCTTGTCCAGGCACCTGAAAACGTATGGGTTAATCCGGCTCCAAGGTTTAATGTTCCGCCTGTACCATTGATTGTTAATCCTGCGCCGTTTACATTACCTGAAAAGGTAGCTGTTCCGGCAGTTTTTGTCATTGACACTAAACCAGTTGTAGTGAACCCGTCAATGCTCTGAGTTACCATTGTATTGGCTATTACAATAGGAGAAGCATTTGCTGTCAGAGTGCCTCCATTATTTTGAAAGTCTCCACCAAATGTTAATTGAAAATTGCTTGCAGAAGTGTTTAAAGTAGCGCCGCTGTTAATCGTCAATGGGACTGACGCATTAAAGACTTCGGCTGAATTTAAAGTGATTGCTCCCGTATTGGCTATAATAACACCTCCGGTTGCTGCAAAAGGGGAAATCCATTCAGCACCGGCAGTTCGTGCAGAAGCAGTATTGTACTGGAGAGTAGCATCTGTACCATAAGTTGGAGCAACAGAAGCTGTTGCAGTGCCTTCCAACGAAAGAACGCCATTGACAGTAACACCTGTTGTAGTCTTTGCACCGCTACCTGAGAGGGTCAAATTATTATAATCAAAATCGCCAACTGTCTGTGCACCTGCTGCATTGTATTCTACTGTTCCTGTACCTTGTGTCAAAGTACCTGTTGCAGCAGTCAGGAATGTACCACCTAATTCTAAAAACCCTGCACCGGTAAATGTGATAGAAGCACTTCCGGTACTACCGGTTTGAGTAACATTACCCGTAATTATAACAGTACCGGTAGAGATAGTTATCAGGTGCCTGACACCACCGCCCCCGCTTGTAAACGCAACGCTGGCAGCATTTAAATTACCACCGTCAACGGCAAGTGTGTTGACTCCAGAACCTGATCTTGGAATGGTTATGGCACCTGAAACATTCAGGGTAATTCCCGAATTGATGGTTAATGAAGTCGCGGTAGTTGTGGTGAAATTCAATGTTGTACAAGCTGCATTTGCTGTTACTGTAACATTATGACCACCTTCAATAGTCACAACATCACCAGCCACAGGAACACTTGCTCCTGCTGCTCCTCCTGATGTTGCAGACCAGGTAGATGTTGCATTCCAGTTACCTGTAGCAACAGAATAACGATTAGCACCATTAACAATATCAACCCCAATCAGCAGAAACAACAATACACCAGCGAAGAAAAACTTCGTCGGTTTGTGTATCTTAAAAATAGCGTCTGCTTTAATCATAGAGCTAAATTTTCATTGGCTGAAATCAAGTCACAACTGCAACTTTTAGATTTCCCAAACTTAAGGATAAAAATTCAAACGGAGTTATGCATCCCGATTTTTTTACAGACCCCATATCTAATTAATAATTAGCAACTTTGATATCCTGATTGGTGCAAATAGTAATTTTGTTTCAATTCCAATTTTATTATTAATCCCTTATATCATATATCGTGCCAGACAATTTCATAATGAATCTAAAGTCCGCTTATTAATTGATCAGGATTGTATGAAGTTGAAATCCAATGAAGGGACACCCATAAATAAAATCATTACAAATAGTAAATATTGGTTTACTTACCAGTAAAATATTGGGTTTATGAAAAATATTTTCACTCAGTGTAAATTTTTACTTTACATCCAAACATTTAACAGGCAGGTTGCTTTCCTTCAAAACGTATGGGCAAAGAATAAGACTGTCTTTAAAAAGGGGTTAAGACTAGTTTGAATTTATCACAATACTTGCCGCTTTCAAATTGCCAGATGAAGCCTTTACAAGTATTTTTCCCTTGTTCCGTTCTGATTTTATGACCACCAGACTGCGACCTTGCCAGGCTTTTCGTTCAGTTGCCTGGTAACTTTCGGTGCTGACCGGATTTGCGTTTCCAACAGCTATAATCTTTCCGGGTCCTTCAATTTCGAATTTCAAGAGATTTTCGGCTTTAGGGTTTCTAATTCCTTTCTCGTCAGTAATTTCCAAAGTGATATAACTCAAATCCTGACCGTCGGCCCTGATTTCAATTCGGTCAGCAGTCAGTTTAATTTGTGAGGGTTCAGTTGCCGTACTTAGCATAGACGTATTTACCTGTTTTATACCCGTATAGCCGATTGCTTTAAGTTCTCCGGCCTGAAAAGGGACATTCCATATGGCTTTGAATTCGGTGGAGCGATCGGTTTTCTTTCGGCCAAGCGATTTACTGTTGAGAAACAGTTCAACTTCATCACACGAAGAATACACACTTACTTCCAGTGGCGTATTTTCATATCCATTCCAGTTCCAATCTGCAACCGCGTCGATCCAGTGCCATTTGCTCCACGATTGACGGTCAGGATTTTCCTCAAAAGAAGGTTTAGGAGGTTTGACAAAAAGAGAGAGTTGATTCGTCATCCAAAGTGCATCGCGGTAGAACGACTGCGGACGTTTCCATCCACAAATATCAAGATCCCCGCAAAAAGCAAGATTCCACGGGTAAAAATTCTGTTCCTGGAAATATCCACGCCATCCTATACTCGCTTCGCCAATATAATCAAAAGCCGTCCATACAAAATCGCCAATCAGCCACGGATGATCCGTAACATCCATCCAGCTATTAAACGCATCTAAAGGATATGATTCTGTTTGCACCATGATTCGTGAAGGAACACGCGTATGGTCAATATCAAATATGTTGTTTTTATTATGATCGCCACCTGAACCATAGTTATAACCAGCGATATCCAACGTTTTGAAAAATGGATCTTTATCCGGGTTCAATCCATTTACGGCTGCAGTAACCTGTCGTGAAGGATCACTTTTTCGAATAAAATTGGCCAACACTTGTGAAGTTTTAACAACTTCGGGATTATTCATCCCTGGAATTTCGTTGCCAATACTCCACAAAATAACAGAAGGATGATTGATATCCCGGTTGATCATGCTTTCGATATCTTTTTGCCACCATTTGTCGAACCAGAGGTGATAGTCGTTGACATTTTTGCCATCCGACCACATATCGAACGATTCATCAATGACGAACATGCCCAAACGATCGCAGGCATCCAGAAAGGCTGGTGCCGGAGGATTATGCGAAGTTCGAATAGCATTAAACCCACTGGCTTTTAATAATTCAACACGACGTTCCTCTGCCCGGTCGTACGATTTGGAGCCCAGCGGACCCTGATCGTGATGAAAGCAACCGCCTTTCAATTTCATCACTTTTCCGTTCAATTTAAACCCATATGCAACATCGAATTGAATGGTTCGGATACCAAATCTTGTTTCTGTGCGGTCAACTAACTGATCAGCTATATATACCTCACTGATTGCTGTATATATTGTTGGCGATTCGGTCGACCAAAGATCAGGCTTTGTAACGGTGACATCCTGAATATATTCAGAAAGACCACCCTTTTCAATCATTTGTGCCAATTCGGTTTTGTTAGTTTCCCCGCCTTTTGCATTTAATATGATGGTAACTACCTTAACAATTAATGTGTTATCAGACTTATTGTTCACTTTTGTCCTGATATTTACTTTGGCTGAACCTGCATTTACTTCAGGAGTGGTAATACTTATGCCCCATTGCGCCACATGCACAGGGTCAAGTACTTTTAACCATACATGACGGTAAATACCAGAACCTGAGTACCAGCGGCTGTTTTCGCCCTCGTTTCTGACCTTTACAGCCAAAACATTGGTTTTTCCAAACTTCACCTTTTCCGTGATATCATACCAAAACGAAGTATATCCGTAAGGATGGGTCCCTAAAGAGGAACCATTGATCCATATTTCCGGGTTCATGTAAATACCATCGAATTGAACAATTATCCTCTTTGCACTTTGTCCGTCAGGCAGAATGAATGATTTACGATACCAACCAATTCCACCGGTTGTAAAACCGCCGTTCACCTGGCTAATTGCATCGCGATTGAACGGAGAGTTGGTACCGGGTAAGTTTTCGATGCTCCAATCGTGCGGAAGATCAACAACCCGCCATTTGGAGTCGTCGTATTTGGGGTTTTCAGCACTTAATGCACCTCCAGGGTGAAACCGCCAGTCCGAATCGAAACGGTTGGTACCGTTTTCAAGATTCTGCGCCATTAATACATTGACAATTAGTATACCGGCAAATAGAATAAGTATTTTTTTCATTTTTCAAGTGAACTGTTTGTTAATTACAATGTTGGTTCTATAACGATTTTCAAGGAAATTGAAATGAAAAGCAGCTGGCCGTTACCAGCTGGCAACTGTCTTTACAATACAAACATTCGCCTCTTTGAATAAGGAGTAATTTCTTATGATCGTGCCAGTAGCCAGCCGCAAGAAGCCAGCTGCCAATTCTAAATCAAGTAAAAATATTTATTAATGTATTTCCACCTTGCTTATTTTAATTGGATCAGCACAACCGATTTTGACGGAATAGTTGCCTCAAGTACTCCTTTATTCAGCTTCACATTTTTAAAATCCGTCAAAGAGACCTCCTCTTTTTTACCAAAATCATTATAGGCATTTATCTTATTCGAAGTCACGATCTGGCCTGATATGGTTGCAACCTTCAAACCCTGAATATCGAAGCTGATATTCTGAGAGTTAACCGGATCCAAATTACAAAGAGTAATACTCACCACACCATCTTTTACCGAAGCAGAAGCATTGATGGCATCAATTGAATTCAATCCGGAGGTATATTTACCACACTTTAATTCAATGGGGATCATCTTTGCATCCTGATGGACACTATACATTTTAAAGACATAATAGGTAGGCGTTAGAACTATCTCGTTGTCTTTTGTTAGAATAACAGCCTGTAGCACATTAATCATCTGAGCGATGTTACTCATTCTTACGCGGTCAGCATGGTTATTAAAGATATTCAGATTGATACCAGCCACCACTGCATCGCGCAGCGTGTTCTGCTGGTAAAGAAACCCCGGATTCGTCCCAGGTTCAACATCGTACCAGGTACCCCATTCGTCAACAAGAAGTCCTACCCTTTTCTTTGGGTCATATTTATCCATAATCTCCGAATGTTTGGTAACCAGTTCCTCCATCTTCAGAGTTTTCTGAAGCGTCACAAACCATGTGGAATCTGTAAATTGAGTAGCAGAACCTTTCCTGTTCCAATCGCGCGGAACGGTATAATAATGAACAGAAATACCATTCATCATCCGGCTTGCTTCCCGCATCAGAACATCAGTCCAATGGTAATCATCAGAATTGGCTCCGCTGACAATTTTGTACATACCGGGTGCACGCATGTAGGAAGCATATTGCCTGTAAAGATCAGCATAGTATTCGGGGCGCATATTACCACCACATCCCCAGGTTTCGTTTCCGGCAGACCAGTATTTTACATTCCACGGTTTTTCGCGACCGTTTTGCTTACGTAATTTAGTCATCGGACTCTCATTGGACGCCGTTACATATTCAATCCACTCAGCAGCTTCGCGTACCGTACTCAGCAAAACAACCCCCAGGCCAACGGATCAAAGGAACTTTCATTTCTTTCAATGCTTTAACCACATCATTCCGGAATCCATTCGTATTTGGAATATCAGATTTATCCCCAACATAGATTCCTCCATAAATACAATGACCGAGATGCTCGGCAAAATGGCCATATACGGCCTTATCAATTTTCGCTCCCGGTTGGTCGACATGAACAGTAATTACATTCTGTGATATCGCTGAAAACGATAAAAAGATGGCATAAAACACCATTAAAAATCCAATCCGACTTAGTTTTTTCATATTAGTTTGAATTAAAAGTAATTTGTACTTGTAAAAATCAAAAGTAATAAATCCTCTGTATTAAAATGAATTCTTATTGGTAAATTTACCTCATCCAGGTTGTATTTGTAAATTGAGTTCAGTAATTATTAAAGCAACACAAAGATGCCACTAAAAAAGGGGAAGTCAAAGAAAGTGATCAGCTCAAACGTAGAGGAGTTACTTCACAATTACAAGGAGACGGGAGCAATAGGGACGAGCCACCCGGAGTCAATGGAGAAGGCGCAGAAACAGGCAGTAGCAATAGCGTACGCGAATGCAAAGAAGAAATAAACACACCAGGAAAGACAAGAAAACTGGCTTTTTTATCGGAGAGAAAACTTCTTTGGAGCCTAAACATCCAATTAACACAGATGCTTTTTCGGTTTTGTTGTTATAAGCTTAAATTTATTGAGGATAAATCATGTATTTCAATAACGACATTTTTCCCCTTGTCTAAAAGAATAAAATTTTCTGAATATCTTCGACAATTTGCAGCTCCTGAATAATATTGAGACTTCTTAGGTGCAAGTTGAAATGAAAATTTTATTTTTTCGTATTTTGATGGAATCTCTATTTTGGAAGATATTTTGTCAGTCAGTACCGGGCTGATACTATCTACTTTAACAATGTCTTTCCCGATATAATAATAAACAACAACTTCCCATAAAGAACCATCTATGAACTCTACAGGTGGATATAATTTAAGATTATTTGAGATCTGATAAGTTGTAGGCGATTCTGTCGTTGCTGATTCAATTGGTACTAGAATTTCGTCACAACTTACACAAAGTATCATGAATAAAACAAATATTAATTTTTTCATGATTCAATTTCAATCTTTAATTTATAGGGCGGCGGATTAGGAATCATATCACCAGGTTAAAAAACGTTGTAAAATTAGTTTACATTTATTTATTTTGAAAGCGGATAGCAAGCTAATTATCAACATCAACCAGATACTTATTAACAAATCCCCTATTCTTGTTTTTATTGCATGGTTGAACGGGAATGTGTTGTTTAGTTGTCATAAATATTTAGATTTATTAGTTTTAATCTAAATATTAGTTGAATAATAGATAGGATGTACGTTGTTTTATTGTCATAAATATTTAGATTTATTAGTTTCCATCAATTTTTACCGGTGAGCAGATAGTAAGCATTCTCAAATTAATGGTTAATAACATTGTTGATAAGTTTTAAACCTTGTTTTATTGGACAACGCATAGAAAGAGGGGTTGCAGCTTTTAGTTTTCATTGTAAAGTTAGTTTACACCTGTTTTATTTGAAGATGGCTATCAATCTGATTATCAACTTTTATCGTATATTTGCCAATCAAGTCCTATCCATATTTTAGCAGTAAGAGAATAGGAATTATACAAAAATTAACAGTTGATAACGTTGTTCATAAGGTTCACTAAAAGTTTCATTGTACAGTAAATAGTAGTTCATAACCCTGCTTAAATCATTCTGGTCTCTTTTAGCTTCAACCATTTTTTTATTGAATTGTGGTCATAAATTGTAAAAAAAGCTATCACAATGTAAAATTTAACTGCACTTCTATCCTTGTTTTATTGAATTGTGGTTACAAAGTGTAAAAAAGCTATCCAAATGTAAAATTCTATATACTTTTCAATCATGTTTTAATAATTAATGGTTAGAAGTTGTTCATTTATATATTTACATTAATAGATGTATGTCTCAAATCAATTTTACGGGATCAGGATAGAAAGATGTTTGTGTTTCCAATTAACAATTGAAGGCAAAAAGAAAAAAGCATTTATGATTAATCAATAAAAACTTATGCATGATATATCCCAATTCCAAATAAAGTATATTTGCATCTTCACCAGATTTCGACCAGGAATCATCCTTGAATAATTCAGGAACACCGGAAACTGATCATGTAAAAACCTTATTAAATTACGTTCAACAAGAAGACTCCAACTTAAAATACGCTATGAAAACAAGTAAATTAAAAATCGCTTTTCTGATGCTTGCTGCTGTATTACTAAGCTCAGCAGTTTATTCACAAAAGAATACCGATCCTGTCAAAATTGATAAAAACGGGAGAATGATCTGGAAAAATAATAACAAGGAAGCTTTTTTCTGGGGAGTTAACTACACAACACCTTTTGCCCACGCATACAGACAGATCGCCAAGCTGGGCGAAGAGAGGGAGAAAGTCATAGATATTGATACTTACCATTTATCAAGACTGGGTACCAATGCTTATCGCATCCATGTATGGGATTGCGAAATAAGTGACAGCATTGGGAACCTTTTGCAGAATGAACATCTCAAACTTTTGGATTACCTGATCTATCGTTTTCAACAGAGAGGTGTCTATATCTTTTTGACTCCGATTGCTTACTGGGGAAATGGTTACCCTGAGCCGGAAGAAAAACTTCCCGGCTTCTCGGGAAAATATAACAAAGGTAATGTCTATATTTTACCGGAAGCTATTGCGGCTCAGGAACGATACCTGAAACAATTCGTCAATCATGTTAATCCTTACACAGGGAAAGCCTACAAAAATGATCCAATGATTGTTGGCTTCGAAGTATGCAATGAGCCGGGACATTCAAAAGCTGCAGAAACCACCGAATTTGTCAAAAAAATGATTGCCGCTATTAAATCCACGGGATGTGCAAAACCAGTTTTCTATAATGTCACTCAAAGTATAAATCTACTTCCTGATTTTATTAAAGGTGGTACCGATGGCGTTACATTCCAGTGGTATCCGACTGGATTGGTTGCCGGCCACGAACAACAGGGCAATTTTCTTCCCCAAATCGACGAATACTTTATGCCCTTCAAAAACGAAAAATATTTTGCAAATCAGGCCCGGTTAGTGTATGAATTTGATGCTGCCGATATAGGAAGATCATACATGTACCCTCCAATTGCCCTTTCATTTAAAGAAGCAGGTATGCAATGGGTTACCATGTTTGCCTACGATCCAATAGCCCTGGCAGCAAGCAATACAGAATATCAGACTCACTTTCTTAACCTGGCTTATGCGCCTCAAAAAGCAATCGGATTTAAGATTGCGGGTGAACTTTTCAGAAATCCACAGTATAAAAGAGACCGGGAAAATGAGAAAAAACCCTTTGATATGAAAGGCTTAAAAATCAGCTATACTGACGATATCTCCGAACTGGCGACCAATGAACTGTTCTTCCATACTAGTAACACCTCAACAAATCCACCAAACCTCTCAACGCTCAAATCGATTGCAGGTTATGGCACTTCACCAGTTGTTTCTTATAAAGGTTACGGCGCTTATTTTCTTGATAAAATCAGCGATCGTGTATGGAGACTCGAAGTAATGCCCGATGCAATATGGGTTCGGGATCCTTTCTCGAGAGCAACACCTAAAATCGAAAATGTTGTTATTAAATGGAATAAAACCGGAATGGGTGTGAATCTGCCTGATCTTGGTAAAGATTTCACTGTTACAGGAATAAATGACGGGAATAATTTTACCTCAACTGCCACGGAAGGCAGGTTTACCATCACACCCGGAGCTTATATTCTTTCAACTAAACCCGTAACAGAAGAGATTAAGAAAACAAAAATTGGCGTAATTACTGCCAATGAGTTCTTCGCTCCCAGGGAGACAAATAAAAATTTCTATTTTTTGCAAAATGCTCCTGAACAGGTTTCGGAAGGACAACCCGTAGTAATTACTGTGAAAGTAGTATCTCCTGCTGCACCAATTAAGAAGCTTACTTTACAACCTTCCGGCGGCGGTCAAAGAGGCTTTGGACGTTTCAGGCCTGTGATGATCAATATGGATAAAGTAGATGAATATAAATACAAAGCCACCATACCCGATTCAATTGTAAAATCGGGATTGCTGACTTATACCATTATAGCTGAATCAACTACAGGGAAAACAACCATTTATCCGGGTGGAGTTGAAGGACCGACTTCAAGCTGGGAGTATTTTAATCCCGATTCATATTCTGTCAGGGTATTGCCGGCAGCAAGTGAAGTGCAACTGTTTAATGCTGAATCTTCCGGACAGGCTTTAACTTTTTCCGGAAATCCAAAATTGAGAGGTAGTCTGGTACTTTCCGGAGTAACGGGTGAATCGATGCTCAGGTTTGCTCCCGGCAGGTCGGATTTCGGACAGGGAAGACCGAATACTTCAGGTGTAAATTATGCGATACAGAATTATATCGGAAATATTACCCAGGGAATTTCCAGATATGCAGATAAATACACTCAAATTCTCATTCATGGCAAAGCTTCTGACAAACCTGTTAAGATCGAAGTTACAATGATCAATAAAGATGGCAATGCCTATTCGATAAAGACCTCACTTTTTGCAGATCAGGATGTTCAGACCATTAAATTAAAAGATCTTACTGAAGGGAAAATGTTTCTTCTGCCACGCCCCTACCCCGGATTCCTTCCTTTCTGGTATTCTGCAAAAACGAAGAAACCTTTTTCAATTTCAGAAATAGAAAGAATACAACTATTGGTTCCCGTAGAAGGTAATGAGGAGTTGCCAATGTTTGAGTTAACTTCTATTACTCTGAAGTAAAGTTTTATCCTGAAGCTCATCAATAATATCTGATACATTTAATTGATTAAATATCATTAAGTCATGAAAATACACACGAAATTTTTTGTTGCATTTATGGGCGTAATCTTACCTGCTATTTGTTTTTCCAATCAAAAATTAAACGATGTTGAGCCGAATGCCGGCGTAGAATTGGTAATAACGCCTTACTCCACAACCATTTTTGCGGATGGGCATACTAAGTCTGCGATTGTGGTGCGTGTTCTTGATAAATCAGGAGATGATGTAACAAACACAGAGGCTCCGCTTAAAATCCTGGTTAAGGGTAACGGGAGTATTGTCGTTAATGAAACCAGCGGAAACCGACAGTCAGTGATAAAGAAAATTCAGGAAGGAATCTGGGAGGCGCAGTTGATAAACGGGAGTTGCAGTTTTAGCCTGATTGCCGGTAGTACCCCTGATAAATTAAAAGTTGAAGTAAGTTCTGAAGGGCTAAAATCAGCGTCAACAGAAATCCATTCCATCATGCCGTTTAAGCTTTTATCACCTAAAAAAGAACAACTGAAACCATCAGGAAAAACCATTGGTAAAATGCTTGGGGCCGATATCTCTTTTTTACCACAACTTGAGAGTCGTGGTATTAAATTCTCCGATAATGGGGTTCAGAAGGATGCCATTGAAATACTTAAAGATCATGGATTCAATTATATAAGATTAAGAATTTTCAATAATCCTGCTGCGGCAAAAGGTTATTCGCCGCAAAAAGGATTTTGTGACCTGGAGCATACCAAACAAATGGCTTTAAGGATCAAAAAAGCAGGTATGAAATTATTGCTTGATTTTCATTACAGTGATTACTGGGCAGATCCCCAGCAGCAAAACAAACCATCAGCATGGGATGGTTTGGAGAATGAAAAGCTTGCCTCTGCTTTGAAGGATTATACGAAGGAAGTTATATCTGCACTGAAAAACCAGGGAACTTCACCCGATATGGTTCAGATAGGTAATGAAATAAATCATGGAATGGTTTGGCCCGATGGGCATATAGGCAATCCTGATCAGTTGGCCCGACTGATTAAGGCAGGCGCAGAAGGTGTTAATGAAGTTGATCCTTCCATAATCATCATGCTTCATATTGCCTTGGGCGGTCAGAATGATGAATCGGTCTTCTGGCTTGATAATATGATCGCAAGGGGAGTGAAATTTGATATTATCGGACTTTCTTATTACCCGAGATGGCACGGAACACTAACCGACCTGAAAAATAATATGCTCGATCTGATTTCACGGTATAAAAAAGATATCAATCTGGTAGAATACTCTCAGAAAAAGGAAGAGGTTAACGACATTGTTTTTAACTTGCCAAACGGTCGCGGAAAAGGTACCTGCATATGGGAACCTTTAAGTACCTGGGAACAAATTTTTGACAGAGACGGGAAATCAAACGATCTGATAAAGACCTATGACAAAATTGCTCGTAAATATCTTATAGAGAAATAAATAGAATACTAGTCATGAAGAAATTTCTAATCGTCATTACATTAATTACCTGTTGGTTATCCATTCAGGCACAACAAACCTATACTTTGGATGCATCGGCAGTAAACACAGAAACCAAAGCCGGTTTGCTCAAAATGGGTAATCCAGGTATAGCAGGCAAAGAGCTATTGGTGAATAACCGGTATATGACTTTAAGCGGAAAGCCAATTATTCCGGTTATGGGAGAAGTTCATTATACCAGAGTGCCTAAAAGTCAATGGGAAGATGTGATTTTAAAGATGAAGACCAGCGGCATCAATATCATTGCCACCTATGTTTTATGGATCCATCACGAAGAGATTGAAGGGCAGTTTGACTGGAACGACAACAAAGATTTCCGGGCATTTGTAAAATTATGCGCAAAACATGATTTGTGGGTGTATCCCCGAATCGGTCCATGGTGTCATGCTGAGGTTCGCAATGGCGGCACGCCTGACTGGATATTACAAAAAACCAACCTGAAAGACCGTTCAAATGATCCTGTTTATCAGGCATATGCTGAAGAATGGTACAAGCAGGTAGCCCTTCAGCTTAAAGGACTCATGTATAAAGATGGCGGGCCGGTTGTCGGTATTCAGCTCGAAAATGAATATCGCCAAGGCAAAGCTGGCGAAGCTCATATTTTGTGGTTGAAAAAAACAGCCTTAAAGTATGGTCTCGATGTACCACTGTATACCGTAACCGGATGGCAAAACGGTTCTGTACCTCCTTATGAAGTCATCCCTTTATTTGGTGCTTATCCCGACGAACCCTGGGCCGATAATTTAAAAAGGGGCGCCGACTGTGGAAATTTTCAATTCTCACCTTTCCGCGACAGCGACAATATTGGAAATGCGGTACAGAAAAACAGGGAGCAATACCTTGATTTATCAGCTTATCCATATTTTACCTGCGAGGTGGGTGTTGGCATTGAAAACACCGAACATCGCCGGTTAAAAATTGGTAGTGTCGATGGTTTGGGTTTGATCATGGGCAAGATCGGCTCAGGGAGTAATCTGGTTGGATACTATATGTTTGCCGGTGGTTCAAATCCGCACGGAATACTTACTTCCATGGAAGAAAATAAAGATGAAACCGGCTATTGGAACACCAATCCTATTATTTCATACGATTTTCAGGCGGCCATCCGCGAATCGGGAGAGCTGAATGATTCCTATTATGAAGTTAAAAAACTACATTATTTTCTGAATGAATTTGGGAATCTGCTTGCACCTATGGAACCGGTATTTCCTCAAAAGAAAGAAGATTTGCAATACGTTGTCAGAACAGATAATAACTCAGCCTTCCTGTTTGGTACTAATTATTGCAGGCATAACGCTTCAGGCGAAAAGAAAAATGTGCAGTTCGACATTAAACTGAAAAATGAAACATTGACTTTCCCATCAAGACCAATAACTGTCAAGGACAGTGCAATGTTTGTTTGGCCAATGAATTTCAGGATGGGTAGCACGCTTTTGAAATACGCCACAGCACAACCTCTTTGCAACATCGCTGATAAATGGATTTTCATTCAGGATGCAGCTATCAACCCGGAATTTTGCTTTGATGCCTCAACCATAAACAAAATAACATCCTCAACCGGAACGATTGCGCAAACAAATGGCCGATATATTGTTAGCGATATCAAACCCGGTATGAACTGCATCATCAACCTTCAGAATAAGGACAATACAGAACAAAAAATTGTAGTTCTTTCAAAACAGGAAGCAAAGCAGGTATGGCTATTCAAAAAAGGGGATAAAAAATCCTTTTTTGTTTCCGAAGCCAATATATATCTGAATGGTGAAAAGCTTCATGTTTTCAGCAAGTCCAATAGTATCAAAATAAACAGGCTCAATGAAGAACAAAAGTCTGAGGCTGTTTTCACTGCTTCAACCTTTTCTGTTCCTGAGAAGAAAATTGAAATTGAGTTAAAAGAGTCAAAACCTTTGGATGAAGCACAATGGCTGAGGACAGGTGCTGTCGAAAAGATCGATAATTCCAATACGCTCAGACATAGGTTTTTTGTAAAGGAATTTAGTCTTGGAAACCCTTCGAAGATCAAAAAGGCTGAACTCATTCTTTCGGTTCAATCGGTATGTCGTGTGCAGATGAATAATGTTTGGGTGAATCAGAATCTGGCACCTGAATCGTTGAATATCATTGATGTAACCGGATATGTCCAAAAAGGTGAAAACAAATTGATGCTTGATTTTCCGTTTGAAGCAGGACAAAAAGCTTTCGCTGCAAAACTCGTGGTTGAATATTTCAATGCTGATAAACTTGAGTTTGTAAGCGATCAGTCGTGGATGGTAAAAGATGATTATACCTTTCCATCATACCTGACCAAAGAGAAAGGCTATAAACAGGCTGAAATATTGAATGCACCGGAGATATTAAATACTCCGCTGAAAGATCACATTTCGTACACCTTTAGCTTGCCTGAAAATTATCTCGCCAATCTTAATAACCTGATTCTAAAGGTCATTTATAGCGGAGATAAAGCCAGACTTTATTTTAATCACCGTCTGATTGCCGATGATTTCAACAATGGCACAGAGTGGAACATCGCATTAAACAGGCTGGAAAGCAGTTTGGAGAATCAGCCCCTGCGACTCGATATTTATCCGTTGCCAATCATTCCAAGAGTTTATTTTGATAATGAACAGGCAAAACAGGATGGTCAGGTTGCCAGGGTGAAAAAAATCCAATTAGTGACTGAATATCAATTCGATTTCAATGTAAGTGGAAACAGGTTAGAATACGTCTCACAATAATAGGATGAAACGATCCTTCAGTCTAAATTATTCATTATAGTTGCAGCATAAAAATATCGGAACAACAATACTGGAATTTTGATTCCATTTTAGAAACCGATAAACGTTACCTTTGTAAAAAAGAATTTAAATGAAGACATATCTTCTACTTATCATACTTCTGTTTTTAAACCTTTCCTGTAAAAATAATAACGTTTCAGCCGTGGAGGATCCAAAACCTGATCCAAAACCAAAATATCATTTTTTTACTCCTGACGAATTTGCAATGGGGGTCGATCTTTCATTGGTGAACCAAATCGAAGACCATGGCGGCGTTTACCGCGATTCGTCGCTCGTGCGCGATCCATTCCGGATCATGAAAGATCATGGCGCCAATATGGTACGCGTTCGTTTGTGGCACAACCCACAGTGGGTAAAGACGGTTTATGGAAGTGATCAAACGCCTTTATACAGCGGATTTGCCGATGTTTTAAAAACCATTCAACGGGCAAAAACATTAGGATTGGCTGTCAATCTCACTTTTCACTATTCCGATTCCTGGGCCGATCCTGGCACTCAGAAGCCACCCCTAGCATGGGAAAATATTACAAGTTTGCAGGTTTTGAAAGATTCAATTTACAACTATACTTATTCGGTATTGAGTAAATTGAATGCAAAAGGGCTGATGCCAGAAATGGTTCAGATTGGCAACGAAACCAATTGTGGTATGATGATGACCGGAACAAAAACCGGGTTTCCAAACCTTGACGGCTGCAATAATCACTGGCAGGAACTGGGCACGATCATCAACAGCGGAATCAAAGCCGTGCGTGATGTTTCTGCACAATCTGCGATCAAAACAAAAATTGCGCTGCATATTGCGGATCCCAAAAATGTGGATTGGTGGTTCGGTAAGATTACTACTTCAGGAGCAGTAAGCGATTTCGATATCATTGGAATGTCGTATTATCCGTTGTGGCATACCACTATAGCATTTGGTGACTTACCAGCTTTGATTACCAAACTGAAAAATAACTATAACAAAAAAGTGATGATTCTTGAAACAAGCTATCCCTGGACTGCCGGGTATTCCGATTCGTATAACAACCAGTTTGGTAGCCAGGCTCCCCTGACCGGATATCCGTTTACTTTAGAAGGTCAATCTAAATTTCTGATCGATCTCACTAAAAATACGATCAGTGCCGGTGGTACGGGAGTAATGTACTGGGAACCCGACTGGATCAGTTCACAGATGAAAGATTTATGGGGAACCGGTTCATCGATGGAGAATTGTACATTTTTCGATTTCGCGGGAAATACACTTTCATCAATAGATTATATGCGATATATTTATTAGCATTCCAAAAGATCGGTTATTTCACATCGTTATCATTATAAAACAAACAAATATCAAGATTATCAACCAAATAATGCCAAAGATATGACCATTCGAAGAATACTTAACCTGATTGTCCTGAGTTTACTGGTTACGTCATGTATTAAGTCCGCACCCATATTTTATTCAACCCAGGCAGGGAATTTTAACGACGGCTGGGAATTCATCAAAGATCCCACAGCCCCAGTTTCTCCCGAAATGTTCCAGAAAAGCGGGCAGCAACCTGTCTGGCAGAAGATAAGTTTACCGCATACTGCAAATATTGAAGCGGTTGATTCACCTGATAAACAATGGCAGGGAACAGCACTGTACCGGAAATTTTTTACTGTTCCGAAGCAGTTCGAGGCTAAATCAGTTTCACTCCTGTTCGAGGCAGCCATGCAGGTGGCTAAAGTGTACCTTAACGGAGAACTGATTCAAACACATTTAGGCGGATACCTCCCCTTTCAGGTAAAACTGGATGGGAAAGTTAAGTTTGGGAAACAAAACTGCATACTTGTTGAACTCGATAACCGCAATAATCCACTGGTTCCCCCCGGCAAACAACTTGCAACACTCGACTTTAACTATTACAGCGGAATATACCGCAACGTAACCATCGAAATAAAAAACAAACTGCATATTTCTGATCCGATTACCGCCGATCGGGTTGCCGGAGGAGGCTTGCTCGTAACTTACAGCGATGTTTCGGAAAAGTCAGCTAAAATGAATATACTGGTTGATGTGGAAAATGAATCCGTATCGGCCAAACCTGCATCCGTGCAAATTATTTTAACCGGCGTTGATGGAAATACCATTATCTCAGAAAATATTGCGCCACAAACTGTTTCAGCTTCGGGATTTGTTCAGTTCAGGCAACAACTCAATGTTGAAAATCCACGATTATGGTCACCTGAAAGTCCGTCTCTTTACAAATTGAAAGTAAGGGTTCTCAATAATAAACTTCCGGTTGACTCAATGTCGGAAGTGATTGGTATCCGCACATTTTCATTTTCGGCGACCGGCGGATTTGTGCTGAACGGACAAAAGCTCAAACTGCGTGGCACTAACCGTCATCAGGAATATCCTTATATCGGGAATGCTCTCTCCGACAATGCCCAATATCGTGATGCCTATAAAATCAAGCAGGCTGGTTTTAATTTTGTGCGTTGTTCACATTACCCGCAATCACCAGCATATCTGGCAGCCTGCGATGAATTGGGAATTTTGGTAATGGATGCCATTCCCGGATGGCAATTTGTGGGGAATGAAGAGTTTCAAAACAACAGCATTCGCGACGCACGCCAGATGGTTCGCCGTGACCGTAATCATCCTTCCATCATATTATGGGAAGCATCGCTGAATGAATCCGGAATGTCAAAGCAATACATGGAACGGGCACATAAGGCTGTGCATGAAGAGTTGCCAGTAGCGGATATTTACACCGCCGGTTGGATTGATGATGTTTACGATGTTTTTATTCCGGCTCGTCAACACTCCAAACCACCTTACTACTGGAACAAATACGCCAAAAACAAACCGATCATTATTGCTGAATATGGCGACTGGGAATATTATGCGCAGAATGCCGGTTTTAACCAGACAGCTTATGGCGATCTGCGAAAAGATGAACGCAATTCGCGCCAGGTACGTGGTTTTGGTCAGAAGCGATTGGCTCAGCAGGCACTTAACTATCAGGAATCTTACAACGATAATATGAATGGTCCTGCTGTCGGCGATGCCAACTGGCTCATGTTTGATTATAAACGTGGATATGCACCTGATATCGAGTCTTCAGGAATAATGGATATTTTCAGGCTCCCGAAGTTTGCTTATTACTTTTACCAGAGTCAGGCTTCAAAAGCAGAACCCATGCTTTTTATTTCGAATTACTGGAATGACCCGTCATTCAAAGATGTGAAGGTTTACAGCAATTGTGACGAAGTTGAATTGTCGCTAAACGGGACAGTAATTGCGCGTCAGAAACCCGACCAGGATCGGAATTCAACCAATTTGCTGCACCCGCCATTCTCGTTTACTATTCGTGAATATGTAGCCGGAAAGCTCGAAGCCAAAGGTTATCTTGCCGGGAAAGAAGTCATAAAAACCGAACGTAAAACACCGGGAACACCGGCAAAAATCACCTTGTCGGTTGATATAAGCGGGAAAGATTTGCGACCCGGTAAAAACGATGTAGTTTTTGTATATGCTTCGGTGACCGATGCTGATGGAACAGTTATTCCGGGCGACAAACGTTCAGTAACGTTCACGGTTGAAGGCGATGCCCTATTGATTGGCGACAATCCGCGTAATGCCGAAGCTGGTATTTCAACAATTTTGCTGAAAGCCGGAAGGAAACCAGGAATTGTAAAAATCAAGGCAATTACTGACGGATTAACTGCCGGTGAAATGGATATTAAAGTTTTTTAGGGCTCACACTAAACCCCGAAGGTTTCAGAAACCTTCGGGGTTTGGCATCACGATCTTTATCCTTTCTGTTCTTCATCGTCCCAGCCGGAATGACGCTTTCAACAGAAAAACATTGTAGGGCTTATTGTCAAATAAATCTTTCATGTCGTCGGCCAAATTGAAGTTTCCGTTTTGAACAGATTGTTTCCGGGTTTGCGACCAAACCAGATATAGGGTCGATCCAGGCTTATATTCCCATCGGACGACCATATTCGATAAAAACTCTTTCACATTAAAATCGGGCTGATCGAAGTTATAAAGTTCGTTTCCTGACTGATCGTTAATCTGGTATTGCCCGGAAGACAGATTGTACAGGATCTCATTTGCGGGAAAAATCCGAAACCGATCGGTATAATAATCCGCACGTCCGTTGGTAATTTTCTTGAACCCGGTGTATTTTCCGCTCGAAAGAAATGGTTGTCCCCAGTACTGAATACTCAGATCCGGTGTAATATTGTAATTTATACGCAATGAGGCACTTAGCGTCTTCTGATGAATCCGGGCAAAAACATAGTCCGTTTGGTTTTTATATTCCTGTTGCGTCACATACTGAAGTTCGTCTTCATTATTGCTAAAATTCGGCGATAAAGTAATTTTCAGGCTTTTGGATGGACGATAACCAAATGCTATACCATAATTGATACTTCGTTTTGAATTCTTAATATCGCCTCCGGATAACGAAAAATCCATCTGAGCAGTCAGTTTCTTTTGATCGTTCGAGCTAACAGATAGCCAAATATTCTTGCCTCCCGGTATTTTTAGTGCTGGTCCTCCCCTCAATTCAGTTGTCGAAAGAGCCTGGCCATTTACATTGGCACCCAAATTAAAATTCCAATAGTTTTTGAATTGCATATTCGCATTAAAATTTCCTCCGGGACCAGTTGATTCACCGGCGAAATTCCACTCTGTCCATTGATTAAAATTCATATTCAGATTTCGGAAGATGGAGAAAGGCTCAAAAATGCGATAACCCACCCAAATAACTTCCAGGATATCATCGGCCTGACGCATATAACCCACGTCATTCAACTCAAGTCCGGGTGATTTCCAGGCAGTGGCAGCCAAAAATTTTAGTTTACCTCCATATTTGGCAAGCAAAATCTTACCCCCCTGGCCTGACAAACTCGTACGGGTTGAATCGAATGTCAGGTGAGTAGCGTCGGAACGCTGAAACGCGTGAATCCAGGATTTTTGTGTATTGCTAATTGCTTCTGTACTACCTTGTACCCGACTAAAGTAAGTACTAAAATCGAATTCCCAGTCTTTATTGTGCCATTTATGGATAAAATCAAAACCTCCCGAATATGCCGATTTATGCAGATAATTGAGCTGGTCTTCAGCAAGATTCCGGTTTACCGAAGTAAACATACCTCCGATCATTGTATTTCCTTTATCGATGTCCTTTTGGATACGTCCGATGGAATAATTTGTAAATGGCTCAATCATTTCTGAGCGTTGATTTCCATTGCTGATGTGGGCAAACTCTTCACCTGTAAGACTTTCAAGCAATCCAACCGACCATCCTTCTTTTGTTTTCCCTGTAATTTTTGCCGCACCCAGAATGCTCGTGAATTCAGGCGCATCAATATATTCATTGGAGTTAATATCAGGACTATAATGAGGCCGGCGACCAATCCGGCGCGAATAAAACAGGTTTTCAGCAGCTAAGTCGCCGTCTCCAAACATGAGCGGAAAACTCAGGATGTTCTTTCCCTCAATAAAAAAAGGTCGTTTTTCCTGAAAGAAAGTCTCAAATGAGGATAGATTTACCTGAGAAGGGTCAGCCTCCACCTGTCCAAAATCGGGATTAATCGTAAAATCAAGCGTCAGATTATTGATTACTCCAAGCTTTCCGTCAATTCCGCCAGTCAATTGACTCTTCTTGCCTGACTGCTTGAACGGATTACCGGCCTCTTTTTCAAACCGGTCGGTCCGGGCCACAACATAGGGAGTTAAATCAGCTACTTTTCTCGACTTTAGATTTTTAAGGCCTTTAAGTTCACCGTATTGAGAAACCCATCCGGAAGTTTTTTTGGAAGAAGGTTGCCAAAGCGTAGTTTCCTGCTTTCTGAATAACGACCGGCCGACCTGTAACCCCCAGGTTTGTTCACTATTACCTTCAAAGCGTAGCTGTGTCAGCGGAATCTTCATCTCGGCGTACCAACCCAACTTATCGCGGCTTGTTTTGACCAGCCAGATCGGATCCCATGAATTATCTTCGTTTTCGCCATCGTTACTGATAAAAAAGTCATTTTTGATTCCGGCAGCATTTACCATAAACGAAAAAGCAGTGCGTTTATCAAAGTAAGAATCAAACTGTACAGCTACAAAGTCGCCATCAATTTCATCGCGGCGCGAGAGCCTTTGCACAATGCTGTCAGAATTCGTATCCCAGGACTTAAACCCAATATAAATGTAGTTTTCGTCAAGCAGGATGGCAAATTCCGTTTTCTGTGTCGGAGCTTTCCCTTCGTACGGTTCGTACATTATGAAATCATTCTGCCAGTTGGCTTTCATCCAGGCAGGTTCATCCAATTTACCATCGATGGAAATGTCAGTTTTGCTGTATTCTCCGGCGTAATACTCTCTCTTAGTCTGATTTTGAGCAATCAGCTGATCCGAAACGATGATAAAAAATAGACTGAACAAAAAAATGGTTGGCTTCATGCACAAAGTTTTACAATTAAAGAGACGCCAAAAGTTCATTTTCGTTACACAAATAGTAAATTTTTTCTGAATTAATCTGTATGCTACTTTCACAAGAAAAAACTTGCACCACAGATTACTCAGATTTTCACAGAATTAGTAGAGAAAGTAATTTTTAAATCTGTGGGCATCTAAGTAATCTGTAGTATATGCAATTATTTGCACTCCGCCTATCGGGCGTGGCTGGATAACAGATTGATAAATTAGAATACGATATTTATAGTTTTCATTACTTAATAATGGATAAGATTATATTTCGGCTTTAGTGATACCAATATCCCATATTTTCGCATTGACAGTGTGTGGAAGAAATGCTGAAAATAAAGTGAGTATTTTGAAATTCAAAACCTACATTGGCATCAGGTTTGGTGACCCGTTCCATATTGTATTGAATCGAAGGGTCGATAGTGGTCACAGCCTCAAAAAGAGAACCGTCAACAGAACGTGTAAACACACCTGCCGAAATTCCCATTGATAACGACCAATCCCGAAAATAGGATGCAGATAATTTGATCTTGAATATTTGCCTTCCAGCGATTTGGGTAATTTCTGATAAAAAAACACCTTCTGATTACCGTCTTTTATCCACACACCTTCCTTTTCGGATTTCATGAAAATGGGCTGAGAATAAGAAACAAGTGATGTTGCGAAAACAAACAAAAAAATCAGACAAAATTTCATCCTTATCATATTATAAAATCAAAATGTTAATACAATACCAATTCGATTTCTATCTAAAAAATAGGTACAGACGTAGCATTTAAACAGGTAGAGACGTTGCATTTAAACAGGTAGAGACGTTGCATGCAACGTCTCTACACAAAATCAATTTACCGATATGCCATTGTATATCAAAATTTTAAAATCAATATTTGAAAACCTTTCCACCGGCCATTACCTGCTGGGTTTTCTCGTCGAACGTGGCTTTTTGTCCTGTCCGAAGAGCGGCAGTTGTCATGATATTGGCAATAGAATGACTGTAACCGGCTTCAACAGGTGCATTGGTCTTTATATTATTGGCACGAACACAGTCCATCCAATTCTTCATATGGGCATTTGTCAAAGGATCGGCACCTGTATTTGAGTCTGTTTCAACTTTTAACTGCGGGAGTTCGAAATCGGGGAGCAAATTGGCTTTCATTCCCATCTCTTTTGCATAACGCTCTTTCAAACCACCTTCAGATGTTACTTTATTCGTATCGAGATCGAGTTTTCCGCCATTGGAGAAATACCACTCTTTGGTACCACCCGATTCGTTGGTTTGACGTGAAGAATAAATAACCTGGAAGCCTTCTTCAGAGTTATCCAGTGGGCCGTAATCAAAAACAGCAGTCATTGTGTCGAAATTCCGGCGACCATCTTTCCAGACGTAAACTCCGCCATTGGCCGCAACCGAACGAGGATGAGGCAAATGTGTAAACCAATGTACCGTATCGATCTGGTGAGCCATCCACTGACCGGGAATCCCAGAGGAGTATGGCCAGAAAAGTCTGAATTCCAAATATTTGCGTGGGTCCCATTTTTCAACCGGACGGTTCAGTAAAAACCTGGTCCAATCGGTATCCGATTCTTTAATTGAAGCAACTTCGGCAGGACGACGCCAGCGACCGGGTTGATTCACGTTCCACGTCATTTCGACCGCGCAGATTTTTCCAAATTTACCTTCCTGAATGAAATTGTGAGCAGCCTGATAATTAGGTCCTGAACGACGCTGTGAACCGATCTGAACAACCTTGCCTGAATCATTCACCGCTTTTTTTGCAAAAATTGCATCATCCATTGTTTCGGCAAATGGTTTTTCGCAATAAACATTCAGTCCGGCCTTAACAGATTTGCCACATAACACAGCATGTTGAAAATCAGCCGTTGATAGAATCACTGCATCCAGTTTTTGATCATACAACTCGTCGGTGTTCCTTGTTTCAACAGGTGTAGTTCCATTGTTTTTCTTAACCCAGTTGAGTCCGTCATTGCGTCGTTTGCTCCAGAGATCGCAAACTGCAGCAAATTCAAAATTCATCTCTTTTGCATATTTTTGAAATGCCGGTCCCAAAGCCGATTCAAAACGATTTGAAAAGCCAAGGATTCCAACCTTAACACGATCGTTTGCACCAATGATTCTACCATAGCTTTTAGCGCTCATTGCCATACCACCTAAGGTCAAACCGGCAGCACCCAGCGCCGATTTCTGAATAAACTCTCTTCTGTTCGACATTTTAGATAATTTTAATTTTTTTTTATAATTAATCTTTAAGATGAATCTTTCCGTGTGCGGTAACGCTACGAAGATAAACAAAAACATGAATCGATCGGATATGTTCTACAACATATGAGAAGTTTAGGAATTAGCCTCATACTTTTAACGTCTTTCCACAAGACAGATCGGAAGGAAAAGATTTATTCGGTTACGCATCTGTAATTCAGTTCAAAATGTTAATTTTCGGAAGTTTCTCAATAGTTGAAAATTTATAAACCCATCCACCATGAAAAATTTATTTTCTATTTTATTATTAATCTGCACATTCCAACTGTATGCCCAAACAAATACAGAAACTAAAATTCCGTATTGTTATGACGAATTAACTGCTCCCGACTTTATAAAAGCAGTTAAACAATCCTCTGGTGTCTGTTTGCTCCCGATAGGAATTCTTGAGAAACATGGTCCTCATCTTCCGCTTGGGACAGATATTTTCGAATGCCGGAAGGTTGCCACTACAGCAGCCGAAAAAGAATATTGTGTAGTATTTCCGACCTATTATATGGGTCAGATCAACGAGGCACGACATCAGCCAGGAACAATCGCCTACAGTCCTGAGCTAATCTGGAAAATATTGCAGGAAACCTGCGATGAGCTTTCGCGAAACGGGATTAAAAAGATCATTATTGTAAATGGTCATGGCGGGAATAATGACTTTCTGAAGTATTTCTGTATGTCACAGTTGCACAGTCAGAAAGACTACGCTTTGATCTTTTATCAACCAAATGAAAGTGAGGACATCACAAAAAAAATTAATGCTTTGCGTCAGACAACGACTGGCGGACATGCCGATGAGATGGAAACCTCGATGATGCGATATATTCGTCCTGACCTTGTGAAAACAGAATTGGCAGGAAGTCAATCGGGTAAAAATCAGGGTAGATTAGCCGAAATACCTAACCAGTATACCGGAATATGGTGGTATGCACAGTATCCCAACCATTATGCCGGAGACGCTACTAAAAGCAGTGTTGAATTGGGTAAACTCGTTATTAATGCCGAAGCCGATCAACTCGTTGAGCTGATCAAAAAAGTCAAATTGTCGAACAAAATTGAAGATTTACAAAAGCAATTCTATCAGGAATCAGCAAATCCGCTGAATACAAAGCAATAAGGATTTTGATTTGATATTAACCTAAAACTTAGAGTAGCATTCAACTGGTAAACCCCGATGGTTTCAAAAACCTTCGGGGTTTCTTTGTTTAACGATACAACATGGAATTATCCATTAATTGAAAATCTTGCCAACAATGGGAATTTGCCTGATCAGCCACGACACGAGCAGGGAGGAAATCATAGCCAGAAATCCGATAATAAAGAATTTAGGAAGGGCATGAAGATGGATGCTGTTAGTTAAAACTGACAGGTAAATTAATATGGGAGCATGAAATACATAAACACCAAAAATATTTTCCGAAAGAAATTTCATCGTTCTGTTTTGGATATTAAATTTTGCTTTCGCAATACCCATTAAGGCAATAATAAAGGTTACGCAGAAGAGTGATTCCCAGAAGGCATAAAGAATCGACGGTGCATTCATTCCTCCGACGATAAGCAATTTACCTTCAAAAACTTTTCCAACGTATAATGTGATGAACCATATCGGAAGTCCGATACCAAAAGAGATATACAACCATTTCTTCCCTTGTTGAAAGGTTATATTTTGCAGAATATTGTTTTTGGATGCCCGTGTACCTAAATAAAACATCACGATATAAGCAGCAAAAAAACAAAACTGAAGGTTGTAAAATGACGTCCCGATCGGTGCAATAATACGTATGCCAAATGCGAATAAGGTAATAAGGCCAATAAGTGCAGCGACTTTTTTATAAGATACACTAATGTTTGTTTTATTTGAAGGCAGGTATTTATGCATCAATGCATACAAAATTGAGAAAATAAGAAGTGCAAACGCAAACCAGAGTGGTCCTGTCCGACCCAAAAAATCAAGATGGTGAAAACCGTTCAATGTATATTCATTCACATTCAGCTGTGGATGCACCAACTTAACGCACAATGGGTGGATAAGAAAAATATAAAACAATACCGGTATTCCGAGACGTTTCAAGCGGTCGAGAATAAAGGTTTTTACCCCTTTCCGTTCAAGCGAAGCTGGAATAAAATATCCGGCAATAAAGAAGAAAAGAGACATACTAAAGCCTTGTGCATGTGATTGAAAAAGAAAGAAGAATAGTTTTTCGACCACATTAAGCGGCTGGGGTTCTGTGTAATACCAATCTCCTATGCAACTGTAGGTTACCGCAGTGTGAATCAAAACAACAATTGCAATGCAAAATACTCGTAGGTTGTCTATATAAGGTAATCTGTTTGTCATGTCTGGCTCTGATTAGCAGTTATCAATACATGCAATTTGACGCTAAAAAAGGTGTAACGCTAATTACACCCCAAAATAACAAATGCAGCTCATATTCTATTTCATCAATTGTAGCTTTAAATTGATTTCATTCAGGTCCAGACAACATTCAATATTACCATATTCATGTAACCTTTTTAAGGCATTTAATATTGAATCATCCGTAAAATGAACAGATTGTTCACCGTACCTTCTGGCGTTTAGCTCTTTCTTCAATTTTTCGAAATTACAAAAAGTTACATTTTCAAAATCTGATTCTAAATTGTACAATGTAGTAAATACATCGAAATCATCGTTGTTCCAATACGGAGGTGAAAGAATTTTCTTGTGAACAGTAAAAGTGCGTTCCAGGTTATGTTTAAAACATTCCCATTCCTCTCTTTTTTCAGTCGTAGTTTCTTTTGTCATTTTGTTTGTTTTTAAAATAACGAATTAAAGATTCAAATATTCGATTTCCGTTTGAAATTGAACAAAGTTATAAATAAAAATATTGGAAAACGTTTAAATGAGATTAAATTTTAATGGGTATAAAAAAATAATAATTTTTGTGATTTTTCTGAATTTTCGCCAGCTTTACACACTGAACTTTAACATCAAAAATCTGGAAATTATGACTAAACCGTTTGTTCCTTTAATCCTTTTCTTTTCACTATTTATCGGAAATTCCGCCATTTCGCAGGATACCTTACCGATCAGGGGTTTTTGCATTTCGGCACCACAACCGGCAGATGTTGATGCTTTTGTTAAGTTTATTGATGAAGAATTAGCACCACGGCAAGTGAATACCCTGATTCTTAGGGTCGATTACAATTATCAGTTCGAAAGTCATCCCGAATTGCGCGATGAGTCGGCATTGTCGAAAGCCGAAGTGAAGAAGCTCGTTGACGTGTGTCGCAAAAATAAGATTCGGATCTTTCCGCAGATTAACCTGCTTGGGCATCAGTCGTGGGCTACCAAACTCAATAACCTCCTGAGGGTTTATCCGGAATTTGATGAAACCCCACAAGTTAAAATGCCCGAAAAATACAAATGGCCCAATGATGAAGGGCTTTATTGCAAAAGTTATTGCCCGCTCCATCCCGGGGTTCATAAGATCGTTTTCGCCCTCGTGGATGAGATTTGCGATGCATTCGAAAGTGATGCATTTCATGCCGGAATGGACGAGGTTTTTTATATTGGAGATGATAAGTGCCCGCGCTGCTCGGGCAAAGACAAATCGGATTTGTTTGCCGGCGAAGTGAACATGATCCGCGACCACCTGGCTCTGAAAAAACGCCAACTCTGGATCTGGGGTGACCGGCTTATTGATGGAAAAACCACCGGAATGGGGATGTGGGAAGCGAGTGAAAACAATACATATCGGGCTATTGATTTGATAAACAAAGATGTGATGATATGCGACTGGCACTACGAACGTCCTGACCAGACTGCTGTATATTTTGCGACCAAAGGTTTCAATGTTTTGACCTGCCCCTGGCGTATGCCCGAAAATGCAGTCCGGCAGACGCAGGATATGTTTCGGTTCAGGGCTTCGGTTACTCCTGAGATGAAAGAACATTTTCAGGGAATGATGCAAACGGTTTGGACGGGTGCCGGACAGTTTATGGATGAGTTCTATGGCCGGAAAACTGACAGGAAAGAAGGCGGTAATACGGCATCCAATTGTTTCAAAGCTATGTTTGGAGAGATTGCGAAACAGAGTAATTAATTGTAAACTTAGTATTATTGCTAATACGGTGAAAATAAAACCATTAAGCATATTAGTATTTTTACTAACGATCAATTTAGCGGTTGGTCAGACCACTTTTTATGACAAACTTTCTGACTCTGCACTGGAATTAACGAAACAAAATGTTGTTTATGACCCAGGTTATTTTACTATTGACTATCCAAATGGAGATATACCGGGTAACAAAGGAGTATGCACGGATGTAGTTATCCGGGCATATAGAAAGCTCGGAATTGACTTGCAAAAGGAAGTTCATGAAGATATGAAAGCTTACTTCTATAAGTATCCGAAAAGTTGGGGACTGACACAACCAGACAAAAACATTGACCACAGAAGAGTTCCAAACCTTATGGTTTTCTTTACCCGGCACGGAAGCGTAAAACCAATTACCAATAAACCAGGCGATTATTTACCAGGTGATATTGTTTGCTGGGACCTGGGAGGAGGGATAACTCATATTGGACTTGTAGTTAATAAGAAATCCAAAAACGGGATAAGATATTTAATTGTTCACAACATTGGTGGCGGACAAGTTCTTGCAGACTGTTTGTTTGAATTTAAAATCCTGGGGCATTACAGATACAAAATATAATAAACAAACCACAATGATCCAGCAAAACCGAATTTTTTCAATCGATGTATTTCGGGCAATTACCATGTTACTGATGATTTTTGTAAACGACTTGTGGTCGTTAACGGGCGTACCGCTCTGGCTCGAACATGCCCGGGCGGATCAGGATTTCCTTGGATTTTCGGACATTGTATTTCCCTGCTTCCTGTTTATCGTGGGGATGTCGATTCCGTATGCGATGCGTAACCGGATTTCAAAAGGAGAAAGCCATTTTCAGATTTTGCAGCACATTTTGCTTCGTTCGCTTGCACTGCTTGTGATGGGATTTTTTACGGTTAACATTTCTGATCTGAATGTTGCAGCTTCGGGTCTGAGTCGCGGAGGATTTCAGATTATCATGGTTGCCGGATTCTTTCTGATCTGGAATGTGTACCCGAAAGCGGAAGACTGGAAAAAATTTCTTTTCGCCGGGTTGCAACTGGTTGGTGTGATACTTTTGATTTTGCTGGTTTATCTGTTCAAGGGCGGGAGAGATGGCGCCGGACAAATGACTCCTCAATGGTGGGGAATTCTGGGACTTATTGGCTGGACTTACCTGATCTCAGCACCGATTTACCTGTTCGCCCGAAAATCTCCGGCAATGCTGCTGTTTTTCTGGTTCCTGTTTACAATACTGAATATTGCCGATCATGCCCAATGGTTTCATACTCCTATTCCGGGTGGTGGCGCATTCCAGGGATTTGCCTTTGCCGGAATTGCCGCCAGCCTCTTGATTGATCGTGCGACCTCCCTTGAAAGACGTCAAAAGTTGCCACTGGTTTTCATTGGCAGCGCTGTCTTGCTGGTGATAGCAGGTTTTATTTTGCGTTACTTTTTTATTATCTCGAAGATCCAGGCAACACCAACATGGGTTTTTCTATGCAATGGAATTGCCTTCGGATTTTTTGCGCTGATCTATTTTGTAGTTGATTTAAAAGGTAAAGCCAATTGGTTCGGCTTGATCAAACCTGCCGGAACAAGCACCCTTACTTGTTACCTGATCCCATATGTTTATTATAGCTTAGCCATATATGCATTTACGCTTCCTTTATTCCTGAAAACCGGAGTGGTTGGCTTGCTTAAATCCTTTATTTATGCGATGATTATTATTGGGATTACTGCAATTCTGGGTAAAATAAAGATTAAGCTGAAGATTTAAATGTTTGAATCCCAAATGAATAGGCTATGATCGCCACAAAGACACCAAAACACCATCCGTCAACTGACGGACACAAATTTTAATACGTTTTAATTCTGATCTTTGTGGCTCTATGACGTTTCGTGTGGGTAATTAAATTTAACGATGAAAAAAAATTAAAACCTTATTTGCCAGAGTAACCTTAGTAGAAATGGAATGTGGAAGAAGAATTAACCTTATTACCTTATTGATTTACAGATAGATTAATGAGGTTGAACCCAGAGGATCTGCTTACTACTAAGGTTAATTAACTGAAAATAAGGTTCTAATATAAAGTTTACTTTAGTTTCAGTATAAATTCGAACCCACACGAAACGTTATAGAGCCATCTTAGTGATGCTTGGCATCTATGTGGTGGCTTTCTTATTTTCTGACTTTTCAGAGCAGGTCTCAAACTTATAATTCATAAGTTATATCTCTCCTACCTACTTTGCCTCAGTAATTTCAATTACGGCACTCGTTAAATCACTGTTATTCGGCAATTGCAAACCAATTTTCATGAGGTAATCGCCCGAAAAGGTTTTGCCTTCTGCTGTAAATCTACTCCAGCCTTTGGACATTTTATTGATTTCCTCAATTTTGTAATTTTTATTTGAATCCAAACCCATTAAACGCACAGGACTAAACTGACCAAATGTCCGCGGATGAAGCGCATAGGAGAAAAGTATCGATTTGCTCTTATCCTCATTGACGTACATCAGCACGGCACGCTCTTCTTCGTATGGCGAAATCAGCCTGTATAAATCACCCTTCCAGATCAGATCTTTCAGACGGTTGTAATTCTGAACAGCCTGCTTACTGAATTTTAGCTCATCCTCAGTCATCTCTTTTACGCGAATGTCATATCCCATTTTGCCCATCATGGCCACGTCGGTTCTGTATTTGAGCGATTGCTTGCCCATGGAAGTGATGTGATTGCACAAAGTAATGCTCGGAAAAAAGTAGGAATAACTCCATTGAATAAAGATGCGTTCGTAAGGATCCGTATTGTCACTTGGCCAGAATTCGGTGAAATATTTCAGCGCCCCGTAATCGGTACGGCCACCACCGCCCGAACAAAGCATTATAGGCAGATGTGGATATTTGGCACGCAAGCGTTCCATCACCTTATAAAAGCTGCGAACATATTCAATCTGAACATGCGACTGATTGTCTTTCTGGTAAGCAGAATAGGTATTGGTCATCATCCGGTTACAATCCCATTTGATAAAACCAATTTTAGGATTTTTGGTTAGCATGCCATCCACAAGGTTATACACAAAATTCTGAACTTCAGGATTCGTTAAATCGAGCACAAGCTGATTGCGGTAATAGTGTTCATCACGGTTGGGTAGCTTCAGAATCCAGTCGGGATGTTTTTCATACAATTCACTTTTCGGATTCACCATCTCCGGTTCTATCCAAATACCAAATTTCACCCCTTTGGCCTCTGCCTGTTGTACGAGATATCCGAGTCCGTTAGGTAATTTGGTTGCAGTTTCCTGCCAGTCGCCCAATCCTGCGCCATCATTTCTCCGTGGATATTTATTCCCAAACCAACCGTCGTCGAGCAGAAACACGTCAACCCCCAGTTCTTTGGCATCTCCGACTAAATCTGTCAGTTTTTTTTCATCAAAATCAAAATAAGTTGTTTCCCAGTTGTTCAGCAAGGTTAACCGGCTTCCGTTTCCATCCAGCACTCCATAATTGCGCGCCCATTTATGGAAATTCCGACTTGCCTGACCTTTGCCCTGATTGCTGAATGTGAACAGAAATTCAGGAGTGACAAAACTCTCATTCGGATTCAGGTGATATTCCGATGCAAAAGGATTTATTCCGGAAATCATCCTTAGCGAATTGCTGTTATCAATCTCAAACAAAAGCTGAAAGCTTCCTGTCCAACCTAAAGTTCCGGCAATCACTTCGCCTGAATTTTCATCAGCCAAATTGTTCCTGGAAAGAAAGAACACTGGTGTCTGATAAAAATCGGCTCGTGTACCCAGTTTGCTGTCGATGGTTTTTATTCCGCTTGTCAGCTGGCTTTCTTCCATGCGCATTTCCTTAGCCCAGTCGCCGTGAAATTGAGTAAGCCAGTATTTATCAGCATCCCAATGTATCATGGCCGAAGCAAAATTGCTTAAAATCACCGGCTTCTTTTCCTGATGTTTGATTTCAGTCCAGGTTTTGATGATGTTTTCCTTCTGAAAGGCCGTAAAGTTAAGATGCACTTCAACGGGGTATTTGGGATCTTTGAGTAAAATTGATGTCGTTACGAGATTTCCGTCGCGTGTTACTTTCTCGTCGGCGAACAATAATTCAAGTGATGGATTTCCATCGTTATGCAGCATTTTAATGGCCGGCTCGAATAAATTGTCGGTTCCAGAAGGAATATACGCTTCGTGCTGATTGGGTAATCCTTTGTAATCTTCAATGTTTTTAAGTTTTTCGCCAAGATAAACCTGATATAGTTTTTGGTTCTTTCCTACCGAAAACACTAATGCGGTATTTTCCGTTTCGATTAAAATTTGTTTTTGAGTGGCAGGAGCCTGCGGAAACTGTGCCGGAGCATTCATTACCAAAGCGATGAAGGCCAAAACAAGAAAATATTTTCTCATGATTTTATAATTTAATTTTACATTTATTTTCGATGCTAAAGGTATTCAAACATACTGGCAATGCCAACCATTTTATTACCTAAAGTTCGGTTAAAATAAGAATCAGCAATACCCATCCACTCCAAAATAAGTTATTGAGCATAAAATAGACAAAAAGTTTAAAAAAGCAGACAATATAATCTTGGAACTTTGTATCTTTATGATTTTCAAATAAAAACTAATAAGTAAGAATCGACAAAAAAATATCATTAACAATGGAAAATAACAAGCCTTATAATAATGAATATTTGAACAAAGTATATGAGAAGCTGTTACTTACTGATTCTGATGAGATATTAAGTAAAGATGGCCTAAAATTATTTTGTGAATTCATTTCTTCAAACCCTGACTTCAAATATAATCGCACCTATCTGACTGATTCAATTGATATTTTCTTTGATGCCTTAACAAACATAAGACAAAGGATTGCTACATTTAAAAGAATTGTTTCAAGAATAAAAAGGCATTTTGAAATAGAAAAAGATGTATCAATTGTGTTTGATGATTTTTTTGAATATAATATCAAAGATTTTCCAGTGGGACATTTTAGAATCATAAATGCTGAAAGATTTAGATTTGATAAAGTTACTAAAGATGATTGTATTATACGATTTATCTGGAAGATTGAGGATTCTATTAAGAAAAATGAAGTCTATCACATTGATCTAAATGACAAAAAAAATATTGATATTCTTTGGGAAGATTTTAAAATGACCATTGAAAAACTGTAATATGAAAAAAAGTCTACTTGATCAATTACTTGATCCAAAAAATATCTTCAAAGCAATATATTCCTTGGAGTCTTATGTTTTTGAAAAAGAATTACTAAGCGATGCAGACATCAAACTTTATAATGAATTATCCGACAAATATAATAGTGTTAAAATTAGACAGATTATTGCCCAATGTAAGAAAACACTCAATCAAAAATTGAATTCAGATGAACTCTTTGATATAACTGTCTTTTTTAAGCCTAAAAAATTTGAAGAGAATAAAAAGGAAAAATATAGACCAATGCATACAGCGGATTTAATCACGCAAATATGCATAGTTTCCATGTTAAATCTGATCATGTTTGACGATTCTGATGACACCAGAAAGCTGTCAGATATTTGTAAGCTTATACCGTCAAATTTTTATGGAAATATCCCAAGTACAAATGTTGATCGCATTTTTGAACCATGGAACAAAAAATATTCAGAATATTCTAAAAACATAATTGAAGCTAACCGAGAATACTTTGTAACAAAAAAATATACACATGAAATAAATCTGGATCTCCAAAAGTTCTTTCCTTCTATAAATCCTTTATATATCTATAATTTTATTTGGGGGAAAATTTGTGATTCATATAATGAGGAGGACAAGATATGGTTAGATAAGATTTTAAAGAAACTTCTCTTTTTTAATGTGATATTTACTGATTCACAGCAAGATGTAGATTATTATTATGAGATTGAACCATTAATTCTTGATGAAATCAAAAAGCAAGATTTATTTTTTAACGTTGGTATACCCCAAGGTCTTCCGCAATCATATTTATTTGGAAATCTATGTATGATTGAAATTACAAAGGCAACTGCTACTAAATTTGCTGGAGATGCTTATTGTTATGTTGATGATTCTGTAATATTCACATCCAAGATTGACGATTTTAGCAATGCCATTTCAGAACTTAATGATAAATTCGGTAAGCTGTTTTCTTTTGATAATGAAAGTGTTTTGCTTCCAAAAGAGTTAATAAAATTTAATGAGCTAATATCAAAATCATATCAAATAAAAATTCATGAACCAGGCAATGACTCCAAAACCCAAATAACTAAGATTGAAATTGGCGATTATCTATTTAACTTGGCTAAACCAGCCTCTTCAATTTCATTTGAGATAAGAGCATCTTTTGATGATTTGGAAGATATGACTTTAAGACGAAAAATAAAATCCATATTAGAATTTGTTCAGAATAAAATTAATGATTCCCAAAGCATTGGTAATAAAGAACTACAGACTTTATTGAAACGATATAAAAAGTTTTTTACATATCGATTAAAGATTTTGGATTATCGAGATGACAACGAAATAGATGATAGTAAACTGGAGGAATTTTATGATAATTATGGTTTGAGTCCATTTGATAAAGAGAAATTTTCAGAAAAGCTCGAAGATGACATATTCCAATATGACGCTCAAATGCTCTTAAACTTTTTAATAGTTGATAATAAGCAACAACAAGAGCTTATAAAAGAGGTCAGAAATTTTGAAAATAAACTGCAAAATAAATTTACCAACAACTATTTTTCAAAAGTATTAAAGCAACACATAAAGCTTCAACAGCTGGAAAATCAAGAATATAAAAGTCTGGAATGTTATGCAAAAAATTCATTTGAGCCTTTCTTGAAAGTAAATTTCCAAAAAAGAATCAAAACAATAAAAGAGATTATTATCTCATCTGAAGAGTCGGAAGACAATAAAATTTCTCGCGTTGTAAAAAAATATCAATGCGGATTTTACGAATTCATTTATAAAAACTCTGTTGAATTTAAACGCAAACTTTATAATTCGCTTCTTTCATATGTTTTAAGTATTCCAATAAATGATAGTTGTAATTTGATTAAGATTGATAATCGCCCAATTCTATATTATGAATTGAGAATTCTCATGTATTTGAGAATGAATTACAATTTCAACTTAAACAAATTTCGAAATTTTGTAGAAGCAATTTTTGAGGACATAAAAGATAACGAAGAGAAAATAGATTTAACATTATTTGAAGTTCTGCCTTATTTCAAAAAGTATATAAATGATCCTCAGCAAATAGATGATTTAATTTTGACGCACAAATTTGTAAATGGAATTTGGAAGAACGGATCAAAATTTCTTCATTTCTACACACTTCATAATGAAGAGCATTCAGTTGAGCTGGTTAAAAATTGCACAAAAATTACTAAGTCGGTGGATTATCTTTCGGTTAAAAAATTTGACTACTATATCCTCTTTTTGTCCTGTTATCTGCATGATGTTTCTATGGTATTGTATCCAAATATTGATTACTTTAATAAAGAAGATAACCTTGAATCCGATCTAATTCTTTCGAAATGGAAAAATGATCTAAAAAAAGATGACAATAATATCAATACTGCTCCGAATACAACAATGAAAAAATTTATTGTTAATTCTTTTCAGGTTGTCAATAATTACTTTGAAGAAAATATTAGAGTTAACCATCAAAAAAATAGCGCAAAATTTATTAGAACACAATCTGAGTTAAAATTTATAGAGCAAGTAACAAGAAAACTTGTGGCTGATATTTCGGAAGCGCATGGGTTCGACACAAAAGATGTATATGGTTTAAAATCGAATGCAAAAAATGATACAATCAGTGAAAAGTATTTAATGATCATTTTAAGGTTAGCAGATCTATTGGATATGTCAAAAGACCGAGTCAGCATTAATATCTTGAAGCAAAATATTAAGCAAATGCCCGAGTACTCCCAATATCACTGGATATCACACATGGCAATTGACAAATGTACAATTGAAACTGAATTTGATAGTAATATTAAATTAAAGAATGTCAATGTAAAAGAGAAACTAAAAATCAAAGAGGATGTAATCATCAAAATCTATTTGAATACCAAACAAATGACTTCGTTAAAGAATGCTAAACCATGTAAAAATATTAATTGTCAAATCGTTGGTCGTCAATCAATAGTTGTTTCTATTAATCAAACTGACGATATCTCTTGTGATGGAAAATGCAATTTTACATGTAAATGGATGAAAGATAAACATCAATATCTATTTAATGAGTTGTATAGTTTGCAAAAATATCTTAGTCGTACTGACACAATATTCATAACATCATTCAAAGTTATTTTTGAGATAGATAATACTAATCGGCTTAGCCCTGAATTTATGGATGTTATAAATAATCATTTGAATTAGAAGAGCAAAATAAAAAGATTAATTACTTTTTCAAATGCTTACCATCAAAGAAATCACCGAACAAAGAATCCTTTCCATTTGGGAAGAGTTTTCCGATTTAGAACTCTGTAAAATACCACACTTATCGGTTGAAAAGATTGACGAAACAGGAATTTCTTTTATCGGGAACAATCTTTCCATTTCGGCAATAGAAATTCCCCCAATAAATGTAGCATCATTATGACAGCTTAATCTTCTTCAATTTTAACCGGACAATAGTGTGTTTTTATATGCTGTCGATAAGCTATTCTAATATATTGCTGTGCATATAGCAGTATGATGTCGATTTACCTTGGTAGATGGCACCTTTTATATTGTTACATAGTTAACCCCGGGTTACGATCACTTCGTTCGCTCACCCGGGGTTATTCATAGTAAGCCCCTTCAGGGCTGCTCCTCCTAAAAATATCTGAATTCTCCCAGTCTCTCTATCTCTCTGTTTCCCTCACTCCCTCACAACTTCTTTCTTGTTTCCTTTAAACCATTTCCTTGTTGCTTCGATGATAATTAGTGAAACACAAATCAGAATAAGTGTCGTTAATACCGTATTGATGGTTCCCTGGACCTGTGTTTTCTCTATAACCATTTGAGGGATATAGATATTGATCATATTCATTAATCCCCCTGTTATGGTAGTGATCCCAACAAAGATCATGGGAGGCACGGTAATCCAGATGTATTTTCGCTTCCCATTGTTAATCAGAAATGAAGTTCCGATTGCCAGTGCAAGTGTTGCCAATAACTGGTTGGCAACTCCAAACATGGGCCAAATAGTAGATACACTCCCAGTATAAATGAAATATCCCCAGGCAAATACAATCAGCAGACTCGTGATCAGATTTCCTGGTAACCAGTTGGTTCGTGCAAATGGTGCATAAATTTTTCCAAGCGATTCCTGTAAGATAAAGCGGGCAATACGCGTACCGGCATCAATGGTTGTCAATATAAACAACGCTTCGAACATAATGGCAAAATGGTACCAATACGACATTAATCCGGCAAGTCCCGGAATTGAGGAAAACACCTGGGCCATCCCAACAGCCAGAGAAACAGCTCCTCCGGGTCTGCCAGCAATAACTTCGCCGACTTCGGATGAAAGCTGAATTAAATTTGTCTGAGTAAATCCCAGTGCCTGCAACTGCGGAAGAATTTGAGTAAACTTTTCAGGTGAAACATTAATTTGAAAATAATCAAGCGGGAAAAGACTTGTTGCTGCGATTAATGCAAGAATGCTCACCATCGATTCAGCAAGCATTGAGCCAACTGCAATCGGTTTGATGTGCGATTCTTTCATGATCATTTTAGGTGTAGTACCCGAACTTACCAAAGCGTGAAATCCCGAGATGGCGCCACAGGCAATGGTGATGAAAAGGTACGGAAACAATGTCCCGGGGATAATAGGGCCGCCACCATGAATGAACGGGGTAAACGAAGGCATTTTAATAACAGGGCAAACAACGACAATTCCGACTGCCAGCATGAAAATTACACTAAGTTTCATGATTGAACTCAGATAATCCCGGGGTGAGAGCAGTAACCAAACTGGCAAAACCGAGGCAAAAAACCCATAACCGGCAAGTAAAATGGTGAGTGTCTTCCGATCGAAAGTAAACCACGAAGCAAAGTGTGATCCAGGGATGTACTTTCCATAAATGACTGCAAGCGATAGCAGAATTACGCCTATAATTGTGGCTTCAACTGTTTTTCCTTTACGGAATTTAAACATCCACAAGCCCATGAAAATGGCAATCGGTATGGTTGCTGCAATCGTAAAAGTTCCCCATGAACTTTCAGCAAGGGCATTTATGACAACTACACCCAAACCTGCAAGCGCAATAACCAGAATAATCAAAACAGCAACAGAGGTGATTGTTCCGCTAAAAGTGCTGATTTCAATCCTGGCAATTTCTGCCAGTGATTTCCCATCGTGTCGCACTGAAGCGGTGAGTATAACAATATCGTGAACCGCACCGGCCATTACGGAGCCGACAAGCAACCAGATAAAACCGGGCATAAAACCGAACTGAGCTGCGAGTACTGGTCCAACCAATGGTCCCGCTCCTGCAATAGCCGCAAAATGATGCCCAAAAACCACCCACTTTGGCATCGGGTAGTAATTGTGCTTGTCAAATAATCGGATTGAAGGAGCTACTGCATTGTCGTTCAGCATTAAAACCTTTGCTGCAATAAAACTATAGTAGAATCGGTATGCCAATGCTAAAACAGCAAAAGCGCCAATTACAAAAGGCATTGCATTCATAAGAATTATCGGTTAATTGGTTATAGAACAAATTTCATAAATTCACACTCCGAAATCGGTTTAGTTGTATGGGGATATCGGATGTTTGACCGGGTAAATTTAGCAGAAAATAGTAAATCCTGTTAGCTGCTATTTTATCTTTATATCAGCCAGTGTGCCCCATATTTCGACTAAACTGGCCTGATCGAGCAACCATTTGTACTCGTCGTTTTTTTGTCCTTTCCAGTCTTTGCTGAACAAACCGTTCTTATCGCGCACATGATTCCACACCTGATCCATATTATCTCTGAAAACACTGAGATACTGAGCATTTCCATCCAAATGGTATAATTCGGTATAACCTCTGAAAAGGATCGCATTAAACCAGTTTCCGGTATTTTTGAATAACCTGATTCTCTTTCCTTCCGCGGTAGTAAATTCTTCCGTAAAATGATTCATGGCGGATTTGGCAATATGCTGCGCCTCATCCAGATAAGCTTTATTGCCTGTGAGCTTGTAAATCATTGCAGCAGCCTGAAGCATTTGTCCACTGTTGTAGGTATACTTCGCATGGCTTATTTTTCCTGAAAGGTTTTTGTTGTCGAAGTAAAGGTAATCAGTACTATCCTGTAAGTTAGCCTTTGTCCAGTTGTAAATTCGGAGTCCCCGGTTAAAGTATGCACTGTCTTTGGTTGCTTCGAAAAGTTTAAACGCCAGCACCGAGGCAGGTGCGTTGGAACAGGTATTCTTCGAATGTTTTTTTTGTTCGCACCAGTAAATGCCACCCTCAAGTTGCTCGTCCCAGCCACTGAGTACGAATTGCCATGTTTTTACGGACTTTTTCAGGTATTCTGCTTTGTTTGTTAATAGGTAGGATTCGTAGAAATCGAGCGCCAGCCATACATTATCGTCGTAAAACCGGTCGGCTTTTCCGGCGGAAGTGATATAGGACTGGTAACAGGCCGGCTTACGCAATGAATCGAAATATTGCTCAAGTCCGGGCATAATATCCGTTTCAAGCATTTGCCGGTATTGTTTGTTGGCAGTCGTTTTAAGCAAGGCATTTACCCCTGAAAACACCCCGGAAGTTGGCCAGAGATAGGCCACACGACGGCCGCTCAATGTATCTCTTCCCGCAAGGTAAGTTGCCTTATTATCTTGCTTATAAGGAAAGGTTTCATTCAGGAGATGATTATGACCGGCACTATACAGGCTGAAAATTTGTTGAAGTGTTGCTTTTGCACGAATCAAATCATTTTTCTCTGACTTTGTCTGAAAACTGGTTAAAACCAAAAAACCAAAGACAAAAAATATCGCTGCAATGGTTTTATTTTTTATCATCTTCAACAACGGTTATTACCACTTTTACTTCTTTCAGCCACGGCGCTGTAAATGTCAGATTTACTTTTCCTGGTTTACCCGTCGACTGCACATAGGCCAACAGTCGTCCGTGATATACACGCTGGACATTATCGTTGTAATTGCCCATGTCGGTATTGTTGCTCGATTCAAGACCTAAAAGCGTTGCAGGCCCGTCAATCGTGCAGGTTACTTCATCTTCGGATAGCATAACAGGAATTCCTTTTTCATCAACTACCTGAACAATTACCTGTGCAAGATCACGATTTTTGCTGATCGATGACAAATCCGAATGAGCGGTTAAAGCAAAAGGTCTGCCCGATGATTGTAAGGCATATTTACTGGTTGTTTTTTCATCATTGTCTAACCCGATAACCTCCAGTTTCCCTTCCTGGTAAGGAACATCCCAATATATTATACCTGAATTGTCATCGTAATTTTTAATCTCACCTACCTGTTTGCCGTTTAACAACAGCTGTGATTTTGGAGTATTTGTATAACAAACTACGCGAATCATCTGACCATCTTTATAGTTCCAGACGGGCCATGCATCCATCGATAAGAAATCCTTCCTTGCCGGTTGAAGGTACGTGCCAATATAGGTTACAGGTTTTGGACTCCACAAAGCCTGACGAAAATGACCTCTTGGTTTGAGGAATCCCCCAAAATCGAGGAATCCTGAATAAAAACCCCTGGAAGGCCATGCACCCGATTCACCCAGGTAATCAATACCTGTCCAGATAAACTGCCCAAAAATATATTCTGTATCTCTAACCACTTTCCACGACTCCATGCTATGACCGTTTTCGCTGCCAAATATTACGCGTTTAGGATATTTTGCATGATCCTGAGCGTAACGATTTTCAGTATAGTTATATCCCGTGATGTCAAGCGCACCAGGATAATCTGTTTCGTTCGACATGATGACTCCGGCAAGTCCGGCGGTAACGGGACGGGAGGAGTCGACCCCATGGACTACCGCTACCAATCGTTTGGCAATACCACCTAATCTTTCGGCTTTGGGATTATTGGGCAAATAACCTCCCTGAACCGGCTGATTAATATTGGCATGATCAAGTACGGGATGTGAATATGGATCATTGGGGTAATCAACCTCATTCCCAATGCTCCACATGATAACAGAGGCATGGTTACGATCTCTTAGAATCATATCATGAAGGTCCCTGTCGCTCCACTCATTGAAATAGGAGGCAGCTCCCTGAAATCCGGGTGTACCGATATTCCAGCCTTTTATCCATTTCTTTTTAGGAAATTCCCATTCATCGAAAGCCTCATCCATGACCAGTATACCAATTTCATCACACAATTCATAAACATCGGGAGCCTGTGGGTTATGCGTCATTCTGATGCCATTACATCCCATTTCCTTCAATGTAAGCAGTCTTCGCCTCCAGACTTCGCGCGGAACGGCCGAACCTAAGCAACCGGCATCATGATGCATACAAACTCCTTTAACTTTTGTCCACACGCCGTTCAATGCCAGACCTTTATTCGGATCGAATGTCAGCTCCCGAATCCCCATTTGCTGTTCATTCTGATCAATTATTTTTTTATCAAGTGTAACTGTTGTTTTAAGTGTATAAAGATTAGGTTGATCCAATGACCAGCGTTTTGGTGAAGGAACAGCTATCATTTGATTTGAGGTCCCTTTGAGCTTGGCACCAATCTTCAGGTTTTTTGAACCTTTTGCAACGACTTTCCCTGACAGAGGTTCAATGATTTCATGTGTGATTTTCAAATCCGCCGCTGCTGCAAGACTGTTATTTACCGTTGTTTCTACCGAGATCTCAGCTTTTTTATCGGTTATCGTACTGGTTTTGAAGTATACCCCCCATAAATCGATATGTACGGGAGAAGCATAAACAAGAAAGACATCCCGGTAAATTCCAGATCCTGAATACCATCGCGAATCGGCATCAAGAGAGTGATCGACGCGTACAGCAATCAGGTTTTCATGACCATATTTAAGAAACGGTGTCAGATTGTACATAAATGATATATATCCGTTTGGCCGCTCCCCTACAGATTGTCCGTTAACAAAGACTTCACTATGATTATAAACGCCTTCAAAATAGATAAAAACGTTATTTCCTTTCTCAGATTCAGGCACAGTGAAGGTTTTTCGATACCAGGCAATTCCCCCCGGAAGATAACCGGTGCAACTCGCTTTGTCAAGACTGTAAACACCTTCGACACTCCAGTCGTGAGGGAGGTTGAGTAATCTCCATTTCGAATCATTGAAGCCCGGTTGAGCTCCCTCTTTTTCATCCGACAAGTTAAACCGCCAATTGTCATTGAAAAGTAATGCCCTGCCAAATTGAGGTTTTGCCTGAATAACAGTTGCTGTCAAAACAAATATTGCAGCGCACAAAAAAGATTTTAGTTTCATTAGTCGTTATTTTTAATTATTGAGTTTCCTGGCAAAAATTCTTTTTAGCCACGAAGACACAAAGTCTCAAAGTTGCACTAAGAATATTTTACAGATATTCAATGCTTTGTGGTTCTTAGTGCCTTGGTGACTTCGTGGCATTTTCGATTGTGTAATTTTTCGGAAAGTACACATTATTGTATCTTTAAATAAATTCTTCGGAAAAAATCCTGATCAAACGGATTCAACCAGAAAAATTGCAGCGGAATTTCAGGATAAGTTTCTGTAAATAACCTGTACTTGTTCATTTTCACCTGGTTATTGTCATATTTCACCTCAATGGCCATTAATTCAATTTTGTGTGAAAGTACAAAATCAACTTCATTTCCTCCGCTAGTGCGCCAATATTGAATCGAATCCGTCCCAATTTTATCGGCAAGAATTCTAAAAACAGTATTTTCCCATAATTCACCTTTGTCTGTTCGAACTGCCAAAGGTTGAAAATTATTCAGCAGGCAGTTTCTTAATCCTGTGTCAAGCAAAAATACTTTGGGCATTTTGATCAGTTCTTTTCTCAGGTTCCGGAAAAATGGTTTTATCATTGCGATGTGAAAGCATTTCTGCATGATCGTGAGAAAATTATCTATAGTTTCATTTTTAATGCGTAAGGTAGATGAAAGCTCATTGATATTGACAATACAGCCTGTCTGACCGGCCAGAATCCTAAAAAGGTTGTAAAAGGCAGTTTCGTTAATTACACCCGACTCCATAATGTCCCTTTTAACGAATGAGTCCCTGATCTCTTTCAAACGGTTAATCTTTTCCTGCTTATCAGGTTCAGTAACGATCGCAGGGTATCCTCCGTAAATCATATACGATTCCCATTCAACACGAAGGTAATCTGTGAGCGTACTTTTGAAATCCCCGTTTTTGAGTAAATGGTCTTTTTCTTCTTTGAGACCTGATTTGCCGCTTAATTCAAGATATTCATCAAAAGAGCAAGTGTACAATTGAAATATTTTCTTTCTGCCTGCCAGCGAATCCCTGAACTGATTATCGATGTAGAAGGCACTGCTTCCTGTTGCCACCACCTTGATTTGTTCTGAATGTTCATCATACAAAAGTTTCAGAAAATTGGAAGGATCATCCAGGTATTGTATTTCATCCACCAGTGCCACCGTCTTTTTATTTGGTTCCGGCATGAATTTCAATAAATTCAACGGATTTTCGTTCAATTCGGCAAGTATCGTTTTATTCTCAAGATTCAGAAAAACAACAGGCATCTCCATTTCCTTGCAATAAACCTCCAGCTGTTTCAACAAGGTTGATTTTCCGGTTTGCCGCGCTCCGGTGATGATGGAAAATTCCTTTTTCAGGAGGTGAGCCTGTAAATCTTCGAATAGCTTCCTGCGTATCATTGCATTTTTATATGCGACAAATATAAGAATATTTGATTACAAAATCTATGCAGGGGGTAAAATATCGGATAATTTACCCCCTGCATGGGGCAAAATATCGGATATTTTACCCCCTGATGATAAGTGAAAATATATAAGTTGCTGTATTTGAAATAGTAGACAGAATTGAGATGAAATTTTTAGGACAGAGAACAAATCTGAAATTATTTTCTCTCTTTTACAAACTTCCGATCCCCCTTCTATGTTGTAATCCAAATTTTCGGAGTATTATTTTTTTAATATTTTTTAAAAGAACTTCATTCAATGCGTATTATCTTTGTTTTGTAAAGAGGAAGGGGACACAGGCTCTGCTGGGGAGCAACCTGTAAG
>JAPLDR010000138.1 GCA_026391655.1 Bacteroidia bacterium
CTTTGGGAACGCTTATCCCTGCTCTCATCAAAGGAAAAGATTTATTTTCTGGTGATGGTTTGGTGCTTTTAGTCGGTGTAAGTATTGCCATTGCAGGTATCGCCGTGATTGGTTACGCCGGTGCATTAAGGGCTCAGAATATGACTGAAGAGGAAAAGAAGGCGGCGATCAAGGACTTTGCCCTGTCAAAAGGGTTGCTTGTGGCTTTACTTGCCGGTGTGATGAGTGCATGTTTTGCTTTTGGTTTGGAAGCAGGAAAACCCATTCAGGATATGGCGATTAAATTAGGTTCCTCAAATTTATTTGCATTAAATCCTGTGATTATGCTGGTTACATTTGGCGGATTTCTCACCAATGCCATTTATTGTTTAATTCAAAATGCTAAGAATAAAACACTGGGTGACTATTTTGGCGTTCCCCGTAATGTACTGTGGAATAATCTGTTCTTCTGTGCTTTGGCTGGTGTGCTTTGGTACTCTCAATTTTTTGGATTAAGCATGGGAAAAAGTTATTTGACTGAAGGCAGCGTAATGATGGCTTTTTCATGGAGTATTCTGATGTCGCTGAATGTAACCTTTAGCAATGTTTGGGGAATTATTTTGAACGAATGGAAAGGTGCCGGCTCAAAAACAATTTCTGTTTTGGTTGTGGGAATGTTGATTTTGATTGCCTCATTGATTTTACCTAATCTCATGTAATAGTAACGTTGAATTTAAAATTTAAACGATGAAACGATTAGCATTTAAAATGTACCTCAACGAAGGTATGAAAGCAGAGTACAAAAAAAGACACGATGAAATATGGCCTGAGTTGAAGAAGTTATTGAAGGATAATGGCGTGAGCGAATACTCTATCTTCCTCGACGAAGAAACCAACTATCTTTTTGCTTTTCAGAAAGTGAGTGGCGAAGGCGGTTCCCAGGATCTTGGTAAGACAGAAATCGTGCAAAAATGGTGGAAAATGATGTCAACTATCATGAAGTCAAATCCCGACAACTCCCCAGTGAGTGTTGAATTGGAAGAAGTATTTTATATGGAATAGCAATTATAAAAGGAATATTCTGAATAAAAGATAGACTTTAAGATTAGTAATTGTTTGTTGGATCCGGTTCTCAGTATTTGAGGACCGGATTTTTTTTCAACCGGAATTTTGGTAACTTTATCTGAAATTTAAGGCATGGGAATGACAGAATTTATCAGTAATGATCAATTGCAGCTGGCTTTTGATTTTGTGCAATATACAGGTCAGCATATTTTCCTTACCGGGAAAGCCGGAACCGGAAAAACAACCTTTCTTCACCAGCTTAAACTAAATTCTCCCAAGAGAATGGTTGTTGTTGCTCCAACCGGAGTGGCTGCCATTAATGCTGGAGGCGTTACTATTCACTCTTTTTTTCAAATGCCTTTCGGACCCTATTTGCCGGTTGATATCACTGGAAATAAGGCTTCGGAAAGCGAGAACAGAGCTTCAGCAGAAGGTTTTCAAAAGTTTAACCGTGAGAAAATTGCAATTCTCAAAAGTCTTGATTTATTGGTTATTGACGAAATAAGCATGGTTAGAGCTGATCTGCTCGATGGCATTGATGATGTACTTCGCCGGTATAAAAATCGTAATCAGCCTTTTGGCGGAGTGCAGTTATTGATGATCGGTGATCTGCAGCAGTTGGCACCCGTGGTTAAGGACGATGAATGGAATTTGTTGAAGCCTTACTACGAAACCGTATTTTTCTTCAGCAGTAAAGCGTTGAAAAAAACAGATTATATCAGCATTGAACTCACACATATTTTTCGTCAGCGCGACGAAGCTTTTATCAGACTTCTGAATAAAATCCGCGATAACAATGCCGATCAGCAAACGCTTGATGAACTGAATAAAAGATATTTACCCGGTTTCGCCAGCAATGACGGCGACGGTTATATTACTTTAACTACCCATAATTACCAGTCGCATGATATTAACGATTTGAAACTGACAAAATTATCGGCTAAAGTCCGAAAATTCACCGCTACGGTAACAGGCGAATTTCCTGAAAATTCGTATCCTAATGATTTTGAGTTAAACCTTAAGCGAGGTGCCCAGGTGATGTTTGTGAAGAACGATATTTCGCGTGAAAAGCTTTTCTACAATGGTAAGATTGGTACGGTTGTAAAGATTGATGAAGATATTATCTGGGTAAGGAGTCCTGGTGATGAGGAAGATATTGCCGTTGGACCCGTGGAATGGCAGAATACCAAATACACAATCGATGACGACACCAAAGAGATTAAAGAATCGGTTCTCGGTACTTTCAGTCAGATTCCGTTAAAGCTGGCCTGGGCAATCACTATTCATAAAAGTCAGGGTTTGACCTTTGAGAAAGCTATTATCGATGCCAAAGCTGCTTTTGCGCACGGACAGGTATATGTGGCACTTAGTCGCTGCAAGACGCTGGAAGGGATGGTTTTAAGCACGCCAATCTCGAATCAGTGTATTAAGAGTGACGCCAAAGTTTCGGTTTTCAATCGCGAAATTGAACAGAATCCTCCCGGACAAGAACTCCTGGAGAAGTCGAAGCTGGTGTTTCAACAAAGTTTATTGTATGAACTTGTCGATTTTCAACCCTTGGCCCGTCGTTTGAATTTCATTTTGAAACTGATGAATGAGCACCATGAGAGTATTCTCCCTGCTTTGAAAGAGATATTCGCACTAATGAACATTGAAGTGAAACGCGATTTGTCTGACGTGTCAGAAAAATTCAAAGGACAGTTGCAACAATTGATTGCCGGCAATAATAAAATAGAAGAGAATCTTCTTTTGCAGGATAGGACCAAAAAGGCCTGTCATTATTTTTCGGATAAACTGGATTCGATTGTGATTAATAAGTTAAAAGACATTGATATTGAAATTGATAATAAGACAGTCAGAAAATCGGTGAATGATGCTGTCGGAAAGCTGAATGAAGATGTGAATGTGAAATATGCCTGTCTGAAAGGTTGTACGGATGGATTCTTTGTAAAACTTTATATGGAGATTCGTGCGAAAGCTGCTATAGATCCTTCAGATAAAAAGCTGAAAAATAAGGCATCAGCATCTTCGATGGTTAATTTTATGGCGCATCCCGAACTTTATAAGGCGCTCAGAGCATGGTGTAATCAAAAGGCCGATGATCTGAATGTTGATACTTATATGATATTGCCCTATAAGGCACTTATTGAATTGATCAACCAATTGCCTGCATCGATAGCAGATCTCAGGAAAGTGAAAGGTTTCGGAGCAAAGAAAGTCAATCAATTCGGCAAAGAAATTGTGGCTATGATTACGGAATACCGGACCAGGATGAAGATACCTGATAAAACTCCTGTTATTGAACCAGTTGTGGAAATTAAAATTCCGAAAACCGATTCAAAATTAATTTCTCTCAAACTTTTCAAAAGTGGAAAATCAGCGACTGATATTGCAAAAGAACGGGGAATGGCGATATCAACAATCGAGGAACATCTTGTTCATTACATTGAAAAAGGAGAACTTGGCCTCGAAAAATTAGTTAATCCCGAAAAACTAGCACTGATTTCCGATTGGTTTTTACAAAATCCCACCCTCGGTTTGGGGCCTGCCAAAGCCGAACTTGGAGATGGTGTAAGCTATTCCGAATTGCGATTTGTCCGTAAATATCTTGAGTACACCAGGCAAATAACGGTATAATTAAATACTTTTATCAGCAATATTGATATCATATATTTAATGACATATAAACCTTTAAAGCGAATAATCATGTTAAGGTCAATTCTATTGTTTGGTTTAATAACCCTTCAAATGTTTGCAATGGCAATGTTACCAACAGAACTTTCGGACTCAGGCATTATTCCGAAACCCGTATCTGTAATCCCGGCAACGGGTATTTTTACACTGACAGAGAAAAGTGCCATAATTGTTCCAGACAAATCAGTTGAACTAATGCAGATTGGGCAATATCTGGTTGATAAATTAAATCCGGCAACAGGATTTGGAATGTTGGTTAAATCATCGACAGGAGCTAAGTCTACAGGGAATATTTATCTCTCTCTTTCACCTGGCGATGAACAGCTGGGCAATGAAGGTTATCAATTAACGATTAACTCTGATGTGGTTAGCCTGATTGCAAACAAACCTGCGGGTCTTTTTAATGGTATCCAGACCATCAGACAACTGTTTCCTGCCAGAATTGAGATGGCATCGAAGCAACAAGGTCCGTGGGAAATCCCTGCCGGAACAATACGCGACTATCCTGAGTATTCCTTCCGGGGAGTTATGCTTGATGTAGCACGTCACTTTTTTCAGGTAAACGATGTGAAACGCTATATTGATCTCATGGTTGCTTACAAAATGAATGTGATGCATCTTCATCTTGCAGATGATCAGGGATGGCGAATCGAAATCAAAAAATGGCCTAAGCTCACCGAAATTGGTGGCAGCACGCAGGTTGATGGTGGCAAAGGTGGTTTCTATACCCAGGAACAATACACTGAAATCGTGAAGTATGCTGCTGAAAGGTACATCATGATTATTCCTGAAATCGATATGCCGGGTCACACGAATGCAGCCCTTGCATCGTATTCTGAACTGAATTGCAATGAGAAAGCCACCGAATTGTATACAGGTATAAAAGTGGGTTTTAGTACCTTATGTACAGGTAAAGAGATTACTTATCAATTTATTACTGATGTCTTCAGTGAAATTGCAGCCTTAACACCCGGCCCATTCCTTCACATTGGTGGTGATGAATCGCATGCAACAAAAATTGAAGATTATATCCCGTTTGTAAACCGGGTACAAGAAATTGTTAGCGGACTCGGAAAGCAAGTGATTGGCTGGGACGAAATCGCCCTCTCGACATTAAAACCCAACACTTTTGTTCAATTTTGGGCAAAAGCCGACAATGCCTTAAAAGGGGTAAAACAAGGCGCAAAAGTGATTATGTCGCCTGCTGCCAATGCCTACCTCGATATGCAATATGATGCGACCACGAAACTCGGATTACACTGGGCTGGTTACATCGAAGTGGATAAAGGTTACAACTGGGATCCGGCAACACTCGTTCCGGGCATCAATAAAGAAAATATTCTGGGAATCGAAGCGCCTTTATGGTCAGAAACAATAACCAATATCGATGAACTGGAATATATGGTTTTTCCGCGACTTCCCGGTTATGCCGAGATAGGTTGGAGCGCCTCATCCACCCGCAACTGGGACGAATATAAAACCCGTCTTGGCCGGCACGACGATCGTTTTAAGGCGCTTCAGATTGATTATTATCCTTCGAAATTAGTTCCGTGGTCGGTTCCGCTTGAACGTTAGTTACCGTTTAAAACCAGTAGAGACGTTGCATGCAACGTCTCTGCTGTCTCTCTTATGGAGAAAAGGAATAATACCCCTTAATCTTTACAAATCATTAATAGTATTGCCTTTGTAACGCTTTTGTTATAACGATTGCATCTTCCAATTCTCCAGATTAAGACCGGATATTCGTCCAAAATGATTGGTATTATTAGTTACCAAAGTCATTTCATTTTCAATAGCAATTCCCGCAATCAATAAATCAATATCGTCAATTAATTCACCGTTATTTCTCAATTTCGAATAAATCTCAGATGAAATTTTACAAGATTCCTCAGTCGCGGCAATGACAATATTTTCAGAAACAAAATCATTGAATATCTCAAGCTGTTTAAGTGCATTTTTATATAACAGTCCGCTCATTATCTCATAATATGTGATCAAACTAATCTCAAGGACCTCATATTTAGCGAGATATTTTTGAAAATTCGCCACTACTATAGCGTCTCCCTTAAAGTAATAAGAAAGAATGTCGGTATCAATTAATGCTCTATTCATCGAACCGGCGAGTATTTCTATTCCGATTTGAAATCAGATTCTTTGTAAGTTCATCAAATGCAGATTCGTCAATATTATTCCAACTACCTGCAAACGAAAGGGTTTTTGAAGATTTATCACTCGTTTGCTCTAATTTGCTCAAATAATCGTTCAAATCATTTAGCTTTTCCGAGGGAATCCTACGAATCTTCCGGAATATTTGCTGTCTTATTTGTGTATCTGCCTTCATATCTACTCATTTTTACAAAAATAATAAAAACTGCTGTCAGTTGATTTTTTCTGTTTAAGATTTTTAATTCTTTAAATCAGCCAGTTGCTACTCAGATACTTAATTGGGCTCGTTTTCTGATGACAATAAATTTTGTTTTATCGGTACAAACGACTGGCAACTAACCCATCATCATAAAGAAGAGGATAGTGATGTGTGAAAATATCTAACCAATCTACAATTGTAATGAAAATACTCCGCACCAGCTAAGGTATTTGATTGATTTACAAGATTTCTTCATTCATGAGTTTAGTACGTTTCGTTTTATTCCCCTTACAATTACGAATATTTTCATTATAAATATCTTTGTACCAATTCTTAATTAGTTTTATTGCATCAACTACTCCTCCGGCACTTGAATACAAAGATCTGCGATATTTATAATCTGACAAAATCATTTTACCCTTTTTATATATTACTGAATCTTCTTTGGTTGGTATCTGATTTTTTGGAATAGCATAAATAAAACCTCCATTAGGATCATAAGTATCAATTTTAAATAATTTACTATCAAAACCTATACCACTACCCACATTATCGATTTCGTTAAACCTTTCTGGATTGCAAAAAAAATCAACAGCATATTTTGGATATCCAAATAAGAGCCCATAAACCATACGTTTATTTGGAAAGTCACCTGCTTCAAGTTTAATTAATAAATCATGTAAAGAAATATCGTATCGAACGCCATTAGAAAAAAAAGAACTCCTATATTCAAGTATCTTTTTTTCAACTAATTCTTTTCTAAGTATCCATAAATCAAAAAAATACTGACCTTTATAATTACGGATTTGCAATCCAAATGAAAGATTATCATTGCTTATTCCTCTTAATGCTCTACGAATATTATTGATAATTAAAAGATGGTCTTTATCATTTGAATACGGAGATTCAAAATATATATCAGAAATTGGTTTAAGTTCCCCAATCAAAGTATAAAGCCCTTCATTATCCATGATTTTTATTAGCATTTCGTTAGCTTTTATTCGTATGTTTTGAGGTAAAGTATCAACACCAGTTAGTATTTCGCGGGAATTAGGAGTATTAAGCATTCCTCTTCTTAAAGCGGTTTTTTCATGAAAACAACTACAACTCAAAAAAAGTAACAATAATAATAATATTCGTATCATTCGAAAATTAAAGGAGAAGGGTATACGATAAAATGTTGTTTTTAAAAAAAAGGCTATTGAGTTAAAATTTTGTTTTTGTGCCACTTGAAGTCCGTATTTTTGTTGGTCGCTTTTCTAACATTGCTTTTTTTGCCTTGTCTTCTTTTATAAACTCGCTAATTGCAAATTTTTCCTCTTTTGTCAATGGTCTTGGGTCAACTTCAAAATCAATATCAAGAGGTTCTTTTATTAGTCCCATATTGTTACTGGTGTTAAAAATATTTGATATTGAAATCAAGTCCTGTTTCTTGCCTCTTCTTCACAATGCTAATTTACAAAAAAAATTACTTTTAGGTGCATCCAATTGCAATTATTTCAATCGTTTGTTTGAGATTTCTTAATGTATCTATGGAAAACAAATTCTCAGGTAAGATTGCAGTAATGTAGCTTAGGCAAATTAATTTTCGGGTAACCTTGCAGTAATGAAGCAAAGACAATTATAATTTTTCGACACCTGTATTGACAACAAATATTTTCTTAGCTTTGCGAAAGTACTAATTCTATGATCCTATTAATTTACCAGACTATTTACAACTGCTAACCTATAATAATCCTGTTTCAATTAGATATTCACCTTAACCAAAGTTGCTATGAAGATTAATCCTGCGATCCGCCCGGTTGTTCTTGCCGTGTTCATGCTTCCCTTATTTTTTTATTGCAAAAAAGAAGCCCTTAAAACGGCTCTGTTACAATTGCTGCGGTTACCAATATCACAGCTACCACTGCCACCAGCGGCGGAGAGATAACTTCAGACGGTGGTGCACCGGTAACGTCACGTGGAGTTTGCTGGAGTGCCAGCCAAAACCCGACGACCACAGACAGTAAAACATCCAACTCAACAGGCACAGGCAGTTTTAGCAGTTCTCTCACAGGATTAACGCCAGGTGCAACCTATTATCTTAAGGCGTACGCCACAAATTCAGTTGGAACAGCTTACAGCAGCCAGTCAACCTTGACAACCCTGGCATTAGCGCCAGTTTTGACAACTACTGCAGCATCGGCGATCACCTCAACGACAGCAACAAGTGGTGGTAATATCACAAGTGACGGAGGGTCAGCTGTAACGGTACGAGGTGTTTGCTGGGGCACTACAACAAATCCTACAACTGCAGGTTCAAAAACTTCAGATGCTTCAGGCTCAGGAAGTTTTACGAGTGCGATAACGGGATTAACACCGGGTGTGACTTATTACATCAGAGCTTACGCAACCAATAGTATCGGGACAGCTTATGGAAACGAGGTAACCGCAGCCACAACTGCTGTTTTACCTGTTTTGACAACCACTGCAGCATCAGCAATCACTTCCTCGACAGCAACAAGTGGTGGTAATATTTCCAGTGACGGAGGATCACAGCACGCGGCGTTTGCTGGGGCACCGCCACGAATCCTACAACAGCAGGCTCAAAAACTTCAGATGCTACTGGCTCAGGCAGTTTTACGAGTGCGATTACGGGATTAACTCCAGGAACAACTTATTATATCAGAGCTTACGCAACTAACAGTATAGGAACGGCATATGGAAACGAGGTCACTGCTTCGACCACTGCTGTTCTACCCGTTTTGACAACTACCACCGCATCAGCAATCACTTCCTCGACAGCAACAAGTGGTGGTAATATTTCCAGTGACGGAGGATCAGCAGTAACCGTCCGCGGCGTTTGCTGGGGCACAACATCTAATCCGACTATCACAGGCTCAAAAACATCAGATGCCACAGGTACCGGAAGTTTTACAAGTACGATTACAGGATTAACACCGGGTGTAACCTATTATATCAGAGCTTACGCAACTAACAGTATAGGAACTGCTTATGGAAATGAGATCACTGCATCTGCAACAGCTGTTATACCTGTTTTGTCAACCATTGCAGCATCAGCAATCACCTCATCGACAGCAACAAGCGGCGGTAATATTCAGAGCAATGGCGGAGCTGCAGTGACTGTATGTGGTGTTTGCTGGGGCACCGCAACAAATCCGACAACGGCATTAAGCACTAAAACCACTGATGGTTCATTAACTGGCTCATATATTACAGGTTCCATTACAGGGTTAACCCCGGGTACAACTTATTACGTTAGGGCTTATGCCACCAATAGTATCGGAACGGGTTATGGGAATGAGATAACACTTATAACTACTGCCGTTATACCTGCTTTGACAACGACTGCAGTATCAGCAATTACCTCCTCGACAGCAACAAGTGGTGGTAATATCACGAGCGATGGTGGAGCAACAGTAACTGCTCGTGGTGTCTGCTGGAGCACATCTTCAGGCCCAACTACAGCGAATTCAAAAACTACTGATGCCTCAGGTACTGGCAGTTTCACGAGCACAATTACGGGATTAACAACCGGAACCACGTATTATGCAAAAGCTTATGCAACAAATAGCATCGGAACAGCTTATGGAAATGAAATTTCATTTGCTACTACAAACTGTACTGTCGTTACAAATTCAGGTCTGACATACGGAACTGTAACCGACGTTGATGGCAATGTCTATAAGACGATAACCATTGGCACCCAAACCTGGATGGCAGAAAACCTGAGAACCGCAAAATACCGGAACGGTGAGGCCATTTCAAATGTTACTGACGGTACTGCCTGGAGTACGCTGAGTACCGGTGCTTATTGTAATTTCAATAACGCAACCAACAATTGTACTTATTTTGGAAAACTCTACAATTATTATGCATTGTCCGATGCCCGTAATGTAGCACCAACGGGCTGGCATATCCCTACTGATACTGAATGGCAAACATTAGACGATTATCTGACAAATAACGGATATCTATTTGCCGGAACCAGCAATGGTATTGCTAAAGCGCTGGCATCTACTTCAGGATGGACAACCTCCGGCACTGCAGGTTATGTAGGAAACAATCAGACAACAAATAACAGCAGTGGCTTTACTGCTGCTCCTGTAGGTTATCGTGTTCCGGCAGGAACGTTCTCAGCTGTCAGCGAAAATTATGGCTATTGGTGGAGTTCAACAGTACGCACCGGCTTCTCAGAAGTTTGGAACAGATATATGTTCTTTGATCGGGTTAATTTAAACAGAGCAAACTTCTCAATGAATTACGGATTCTCTGTACGTTGTGTTAAGGATTAAGTTTTTATATAGTAGAGAAAAACACTTTTTTCTCTACTATATTTATTCGAGTTATAGCTCAATGAGGCCTGACCGATAAAGATAATCACAGAAAAACCCGCTCCGGCAATGCCGAAGCGGGTTTCTATTGTGCGCCGTGCATGGCGAATAACTTGACGGTGCAAGTCCGTTATGGGGGTATGTAGTATAGCCAACCATTAGCCAAGAGCAAGGGTGTCCATTGCGAGGTGGAATCTGAAGGAAGCTGGCGGCAAAGTTCCGACCCGAG
>JAPLDR010000149.1:0-2200 GCA_026391655.1 Bacteroidia bacterium
CTCGCGTGCAAGCTGTGACGGGATCGATGTCCAAATAAAACCAATTTTGGGAATATCCTTGTTTTCGACATGTTTTGAAAAGTCAAGCTGGTAAGCATCCAGGATGTTACGAAGAACTTTTTGTGTCAGATCAACATCTTGCTTTTCCAATAAAGAGACCACAGCCTCTGGCATGCCTCCTGAAATAAAAAACATCTTGAATTTTTCAACCAGACGATTAAAAAAAATATCCGGTATTGGCGAAATGTCACTGATCTGATCAAGATAGGATTTAAGTAAAGGGGCACCTACTGATAAGAATTCGGAAAATGAAAGAGGGTAAACATTCAAAAAATCTATCTTACCAACAGGGAATGAAGCGCCTCGCGCAAGAGCAACTCCCAATAATGAACTTGCACAGGCAACAGCGTATTCAGAGGCGTTTTCACAAAAGTATTTCAACGAGTTCAAAGCATCGTTGCACTCCTGAATCTCATCAAAGATGACCAAAGTTTTACCTGGCTGGATGGCTTTCCCATGTACTAACGACAAGTTTTGCAGAATTTGACCTACATTTTTTGATGTAGCAAAAAACTGTTTAAGCTCCGGCTGCTCATCAAAATTAAAATAAGCGACGTTTTCAAATTCCTCTTTCCCGAAATTCTTCAACAGATAAGTTTTGCCCACTTGTCTCACACCCTGAAGAAACAATGGTTTACGATTCGGAGCATCTTTCCATTCAATAAGCTTTCGATGGATTTCACGTTCTATATTCATTTTGTCACATAAATAATGCGATTTATGTGATTAATATCACATAATCACCACGAAGTATGCAAATATATGAATTTGAAATGGTTTTATCAAGGGGTTGTATCACAAAATTATCTTTGATACAGGATTTTTTGCGGATCTATTCACTTACAACAATTGCTGCATCTCCTTCGCTAAAATTTCGTAGGTGGGAATACTGACGGGGACAAGCGGGAGCCGAAGCACATTTTCAATGATTCCGGCTGAATGCAATGCTGCTTTGGCTCCGGCAGGATTACCTTCAACAAAAAGGGCATCGCAGATTCTTTGAAGGCGCTGATGAAGCTGAGCCGCCGCTTTAAAATTGCCTTCAAGCGCAAAATGTGTAAGAGCGGCAACTGATTTTGGGACAACATTTGCAGCCACAGAGATAACCCCTTCGGCTCCAATGGCAATCATGGGGACAACAAGACTATCATCACCCGAAAGAACGATGAAACCTTCCGGTTTATCCCGAAGTATTTTGGTGATTTCACCGATATTTCCGGATGCTTCTTTAGTCGCAATAATTTTATCCGTAGCGTGAGCCAGTCGCAATGTGGTTTCGGCATTCATGCTTACACCGGTTCTTCCGGGAACATTGTAAAGGATCACGGGCAGCGGACTGGCTTTTGAAATTGCCATATAGTGTTGAAATATACCTTCCTGTGTTGGCTTACTGTAATAGGGAACCACCGAAAGTATGGCATCAGCTTTAGACAGATCCATGTTAAGCATGTCATCGATTACTGACTGAGTATTGTTGCTACTAATACCTACAACAATGGGGACTTTGCTGTTGATTCGTTTACAAACGAAGTCAATAATTTGTTGTTTTTCTGTATGATTCAGCGTGGACGTTTCGGCAGTTGTACCCAAAACGACCAGAAAATCAATATAATTTTCAAGTTGATAATCAACAACTTTTCCTAACCCATCAAAATCAATTGTCAGGTCGGACTTAAAAGGGGTAATTAATGCGACCCCGGCTCCACGGAAATTCTTCTTCATACTTACTTCAACTCTTTTCATTAATACTTTCGAGATAAAAGACAGCCTGTTCCATCAGGTACCTGCACTGAGGTTTTTCGGATATATCGATATTTAAATCGTAATAAGTTTGTTCGGCGCCTTGCCAGCCTACTTTAAATGTGGCCTGAGAATAAATCAGAATATATTGTAACGCGATAGTTTTAATAATCGATAGATCGATTAGAATATCAAAATGTTCCTGGACAAACTGCTTTCCATCACTGGTTTGGGGACGGCCAAACCAACGGACATTTCGCCGGTGCAGAAATCCTGAATGGGTGATTGTCGTCAGCGTCTCCATTTCGCGGTTCGAATCGATATAAGCAATTCCTGTCGATTTTATTCCTTTGATCTGTAAAGTTTTTCTAAGCAATTCGTAAGTTTCAATACTTCCCTC
>JAPLDR010000149.1:2207-15004 GCA_026391655.1 Bacteroidia bacterium
GGATTCCAAAGAATTCCAACGCTTTTTGAATTATTCAGCGTTTTGATCCTTGTATTCCGATGCCGGGCCTGATAGACCTTAAACAACCGCTTATTTGCGTAATATCTTACAATTTTCTTAAACATCTCATGTCAAAATTACAAATTCGTTTAACTGCTCTATAAATTTTAAAAAATAGTTACAGATTGATTACTTTCAATCTGTAAGTTGCAATAGCTCATCTTCCGATATGATTGGGATTTTTAGCTTTTGAGCCTTCTCGAGCTTTGATGGTCCAATATTCTCTCCTGCAACAAGATAATTCGTTTTTGCAGATATTGATGTTACGTTTTTTCCTCCGTTTAATTCAATAAATGCTTTCAAATCATCACGTGAAAATTTTTCAAAGGTACCTGAAATAATTATCGATAAACCTTTTAGTTTTTCTGTTTGCCCCTCTTTTAGTTCCGATTTTAGCTCAAAATTGAGGTGGCGATCTTTCAAACGCCCGATTAATCGTTTATTTTGATCGTCAGAGAACCAGTTAATAATGCTCTCGGCGATTTTACCCCCGATTTCATCAACACTCATAAGTTCATCAAGTGATGCACTTTCGATCATGTCAATTGATTTCAACTCACGGGCAAGTTTTTTAGCCACCGTTTCTCCTACATATCTGATTCCTAAAGCAAACAAAACGCGTTCGAAAGGAACTGTTTTTGAAGATTCGAGACTGTCGAGTATTCGTGTAGCCGACTTTTCTCCGAGGCGTTCCAAATTGATCAGATCACCCGGTTTTAATTCGTAAAGATCGGCAACGTTATGAATCAGGTTGTTTTGAAATAGCAATTCAATTGTTTCCGATCCCAAACCGTCAATATTCATAGCTTTGCGGCTAATAAAATGTTCCAGTTTTCCTTTTAGCTGGGTAGGACATCCGGTTTCATTCGGGCAATACCAGGCAGATTCACCATCCTGTCTGATTAATTGTGAATTACATTCGGGACATCGCTCAATAAACCGAACGGCTTCACTCATGGGATGTCGTGCACTCAAATCAACACTTATAATTTTAGGAATGATTTCGCCACCTTTTTCTACAAAAACCAGGTCACCCAAATGTAAGTCAAGGTTTTTGATTACATCGGCATTGTGCAGGGTTGCCCTTTTAACAACCGTACCAGCGAGCAAAACCGGTTCAAGGTTAGCTACTGGCGTAATTGCACCAGTCCTTCCTACCTGATAACTGACTGAATTAAGGGTCGTGCTGACCCGTTCTGCCTTGAATTTATAGGCTATCGCCCAGCGAGGCGACTTGGCCGTGAATCCCAGCTCTTTTTGTAAACGGGTTGAATTGATTTTAATGACTACGCCATCAGTAGCCACGGGCAAATCCTTTCGCTTTACATTCCATTCGCGCAGAAAATCAAATATCTCTTGCAGATTCCGGCATTTACGGGTATGTTCCGATATTTTAAAGCCCCATAACGAAGCATGATGAAGCAGTTCGAAGTGTCCGTCATCGGGAAGATTGTCTCCTAAAACGTGATATAGATAAGCATCAAGTTTTCGTGAGGCAACAACTGATGAGTTTTGTAGCTTTAAAGTTCCCGATGCGGCATTTCGTGGATTTGCAAACGGTTGTTCTCCGATCTCTTCCCGTTCGGCATTCAACATTTCGAAAACGCTGAAAGGGAGTAAAATTTCACCCCGGATCTCAAATTCCGGAGGATAATCACCTTTTAACCTGAGCGGAATACTTTTGATGGTTTTAACATTGGCGGTCACATCGTCACCTTTTTCTCCGTCGCCCCTTGTAACCGCCTTGATCAACAAGCCGTCTTCATAAGTAAGGCTGATAGAGATTCCGTCGAATTTCAGTTCGCAAACATACTCGAAATTTTCATCAGTGAGTTTTCGAACACGCTGGTCAAAATCCTGTACCTCCTCTTCAGTATATGTATTTGATAACGAAAGCATCTGGTACTTGTGAGCGACTTGTTTAAACTCCTGATTAAGATCGCTGCCAACTCGCTGAGTTGGAGAACTGGCATCGAAAAACTCAGGAAATTCATTTTCAAGCCCGATTAATTCAGCCATCATCTGATCAAAAGTGTAGTCGTCGATTTCGGGTTTATTCAGAACGTAGTAGTTATGATTATGCTTATCAAGTTCTTCCCGAAGATGCGATATCCGGATGGCTGCCTCACGCTGGTTCATAAAGTGACAATTTTGTGAAGGAATAAAAATAGTAAAAATATCAGAAACTTATGGTTCCATCTTTTGAGCTATTGGCTACTGGCACCTGGCTGCTGGCGGATTGGTTCTGGCTTCAGGCCCTTTTCACAAATTATTGAATTGTCTCATTGTCGAATTGTCATATTTTCTCAAAAAAAATAGATCAAATCCAAATCAGATTCTCTATATTTGCATCGTTTTTCGGTATTACCTGTTCCATTTCCGGGATAAGTAATGAAAAGGGAATCCGGTGTAATACCGGAGCTGTACCCGCAGCTGTAAGTCCGTTAAAGGTTTCTGATTCGAGTGCCACTGCCCCGATTGCATCGGGATGGGAAGGTTCAGAAAACCGGACAAGCCAGAAGACCTGCCGCGATTCACTACAATATTTTTTGCTTTCGGGAAAAATAGCAAAGATGAACTGCAATTCATTGTTATTCATTTTCTCTATTGAACAGAAAGTCGGCAAATTAACACGAGATTAATCCGTTATGGAAAAAGTTTGTCCGCGCTGTAGCAAGTCGTTCGTCTGTCGAAACGATGAAATTTTGGAGTGTTGGTGTCTTCAGGAACCAATCGCATCTGAATTAAGGAAATTCCTCTCGGATAATTTCTCAGGTTGTTTATGTGCCGAATGTATTACCGGCTTACGTATGAGCTTCATAAAATTATCAGTAACAAATTATTCTTGAAAATGAAAAACATTAAAAATCATTTTATTGCAATTGTTTTAGGCCTGCTGGTATTTACTGCCTGCCAAAAGGAAGATAGAGATTTGGTTGAAACCAAAACTGTAGATTTCGAAAGTTTAACGCTGGGAAGTACATCTTTTTGGAACGGTTCAGATGGAACAGGTGAATTTAATGCTTCGGGTATCAAATTCAAAAATAACTATAATGCGATGTATGGTTCATGGGACGGGTTTGTCTATTCGCAAAAAGCCGATATTACGACCTCCGGATATATCAATCAGTACAGTGTTTTCGATGGGACAAACGCAACCAACAAATTCGCACTTTATTACCCTCCGTTCGGAGCTGATGCTTTTGCTTTATTTCCAACAGGTTCTGAATACAACATTAAAAGTATAAGCGTTTGTAATTCAACATACACAGCTTTAAGTATGAAAAATGGTGATGCAAGTTTTTCGAAAAAATTTGGGGGAACAACTGGCAATGACAAAGACTGGTTTAAAATGACAGTCATTGGTTTTAATGCAGTTGGCGATTCGGTTAAATCGGTTGACTTTTTCCTGGCTGACTACCGTTTCGATGATAATTCGAAGGATTACATCGTGAACAAATGGACGACTGTTGATCTCGCCTCACTTGGGAAAATAAATAAAATAACCTTTCGGCTTACATCAACAGATAACGGAGCGTGGGGAATGAATACACCGGCCTATGTTTGTTTAGACAATATTAAATATGAGGTAGTTACACCCAAATAAACATTTAGCGTGTTTATTATAGTTATCAGATTTTCTGATTTGCAATAAAGCCCGCATGTTAATTATTGGTAATTCAGAACATTTTTCATTCTTTTCCGTTACTTAGAATTGTATATTCCAGAATAACGTGTTTTCTTTGTGCCCTTATATTTTAGATTTAATCAACAGATTATGACAATTGCAAAAGATAAAATGGTTTCCGTCACTTATGAGTTGAAGTTGGACGGTAAAAATGGTGATGTTTTTGAAAAAGCCGTGAAAGATAGTCCGCTTATCTTCCTTTATGGTTCGGGTATGATGTTGCCCGCTTTCGAAAGTGGTCTCTCTGATAAGAACACCAGCGATACTTTCGAAATATCGATAGCTGCTGCCGATGCTTACGGCGAAGTCAATGAAGAGGCTATTGTCGATCTTCCGAAAAATATTTTTATGGTTGACGGGAAAATTGATGAACAGCTGATTACTCCGGGAAATTCTGTTCCGATGATGTCGACAAGTGGTCAGCGGATGGAAGGCCTTGTGGTTTCTGTCAATGAAGATACTGTGCAGATGGACTTTAATCATCCTTTGGCAGGCGAAGATCTCTATTTCACAGGTGAAATACTTGATATTCGCGATGCAACAACCGAAGAGTTGAATGCAGCATACAGTTCAGGCTGTGGCTGTGGGAGTGGTGGAGGTTGTGGCGATGGCGGCTGTGATTCAGGTGGTTGCGACAGTGACGGCTGTGGAGACGAGAAAAGCTCAGGTTGCGGTTGCTGTTAAAAAATTATATCTGATTTTCAGATTTCAATAAAATATCTTACTTTTATAAACCCGGAGTGAAAACTTCGGGTTTATTAATTTTTTGTCTATGAATACTATAGGAAGGATTTTCAGACTTACATCGTTTGGCGAATCTCATGGCGGAGCTATCGGAGGAATTATCGATGGCTGTCCTGCCGGATTATCAGTTGATCTTGATTTCGTCCAAAACGAATTGGATCGGCGCAAACCCGGACAGTCGCACATCACGACTCAGCGTAGCGAAGATGATAAAGTTGAATTTCTATCCGGAATTTTTCAGGGACAAACAATAGGAACTCCGATAGGATTCATAATCAGAAATAAAGATCAACAATCTTCTGATTACAATGATTTGAAAGATGTTTATCGTCCATCACATGCTGATTATACCTATGATCAGAAATACGGTCTTCGTGATCACCGTGGTGGCGGGCGTTCATCTGCACGTGAAACGATTGCAAGAGTTGTGGCTGGTGCAATTGCAAAACAATTACTTGCTGGTTTGGGGATTAAAATTTATGCCTGGGTTTCCAGTGTTGGAAATGTTTCTCTGAATAAGCCGTATCAGGAAATTGATCTTACGCTGACTGAATCGAATATTGTCAGATGCCCTGATCCTGAAACTGCCCTAAAGATGATTGCCCGAATTGAAGAAGCCGGAAGAAATCACGATACGGTAGGAGGAGTTGTAAGTGGTGTAATTACCGGTGTTCCGTCAGGATGGGGTGAGCCGGTATTTAATAAACTACATGCCGATCTTGGCCATGCCATGCTTGGGATCAATGCAGTAAAAGGATTTGAATATGGCTCGGGCTTTGCCGGAACTGAACTTTCTGGCTCGGAGCATAACGATATTTTTATCAATACCGGTGAACGGATTTCCACTCTCACTAATCATTCAGGCGGCATACAAGGAGGAATTTCAAATGGTCAGGATATTTACTGGCGGGTAGCCTTCAAACCTATTGCCACCCTATTGAAAGAGCAGAAGACGATTGATAAGGATGAGAATGAGACGACAATTAATCCAAAAGGACGGCATGACCCGTGTGTTCTACCCAGAGCCATACCAATTGTCGAAGCAATGGCAGCGATTGTTCTTGCTGATCACTTCTTACTCAATAAATTATCAAAACTGAAATAGCAATAGGAGTCAAGTTTTTACAAAATATTGATTTGTAGTCGTTGAATGCATTTTTTTAATATTTACCTTAAAATGTAACGTTATGGAAACAAAGGAACTTGTATTTAAAGCAATCGAAAATGCCGGAAAACCGGTAAAAGGTGGTGAAATTGCCGAAGCCACTGGAATTGATAAAAAAGAGATCGACAAAGCCATCAAAAAACTGGTCGCCGAGGGTAAAATTAATTCTCCAATAAGGTGCTTTTATGCGCCGGTAAAATAAGAAAGAGGGGTTTCAACCCTTCTTTTTGTTCCCGGTTATGTTTTTTTCCCTTGGGTTTAAACCAATAGCCGGTTGACAAGTCAAATCATTTTAAGTTTTTTCTCACACATTCATTTATTGTTTTATTTTGCGTTATAAAACCAATTTTTACAGATGCATAAACTATTAGCCGGAATGTTGCTTACAGTGCTCATTTCATTCTTATCCTGCAGTGGGGGAAAAGAAAACGCCAGGGAAGGGGCTAAAACTCCAAAAGTATCGCTAACCGTTGATGGAAAGGTAGTAATGATGTCATCAAAAGATCTTTCGTATTCCTATACCGGTTCGTTACTTGCGAATGAAGAAATCGATATTCGGCCCGAGATTTCGGCTAAAGTGACAAAAATACTTTTTCAGGAGGGGACAAAAGTCAACAAAGGTCAACTTTTGGTAAAGATGTTTGATGCTGATTTACAGGCTCAACTGAAAAAAAATAAGTTGCAGATTGAGTTGAAGACAAAAGAATTTGAGCGCAAAAAAGAGTTACTTAAACTGAATGGGATTAGTAAAGAAGAATTCGAAACTTCAGAAAACGGACTGAATACCCTTATTGCAGAACAGGATCTGCTTTATGCTCAGATCTCAAAAACTGAGCTTAATGCTCCGTTTAGTGGCATCGTTGGATTGCGAATGGTTAGCGAAGGTTCTTTTGTTACCAATACTACAGTTATTACTTCCCTTCAACAGATTGATCCTATAAAGGTTGAGTTTTCGATTCCCGAAAAATACAAGCAGTATCTTAACGAAAATATGGAGATTAAGTTTACGATCGAGGGAATTGATCGGATTTATTCTGCCAGAATTTATGCACTTGAATCGAAAATTGATGCTGAAACCCGTTCTATACGGATAAGAGCACTGGCTCCGAATCCCGACAGAAGTTTATTCCCTGGTTCTTTTGTTTCTATTAAACTGAATCTATTCCCTGATAAAGAGACAATTTTTATAACAGCAAGGGCTATTGTTCCCTTAATTAATGGTGAGCAGGTATTTATCGTGAGAAATGGGAAAGTTGATCCGGTAAAAGTTATCACAGGTATTCGTACCGAAACTGAAGTTGAAATTCTTAAAGGTCTTCAGGTGAATGACACACTGATAATTAGTGGGTTACTACAGGTAAAAGAGGATATGCCTGTCAGAGTCAGAATCGCAAAGTAATCATCCAATTACTGAATTATAAAGAAATGAATATTGCTTCTTTTAGCATCAAACGACCAGTCTTTGCATCGGTTTTATCGATTACAATCATCCTGTTCGGATTTGTCGGATTTAATATGTTGGGACTTAGGGAATTTCCAAGTGTTGATCCGCCAATAGTAACGGTTTCCACTTCCTATGTAGGGGCAAATGCCGATGTTATTTCTACCCAGATTACTGAAATTCTTGAAGAATCAATCAATGGAATCGCTGGAATCAGGACTCTTACTTCTTCGAGTGCCGATGGGAGAAGCAATATTTCTGTTGAGTTTAACATTGGCGAAGATATGGAAGCTGCGGCAAACGATGTTCGTGACCGTGTTTCACGTGTTATGCGACAATTGCCTCAAGATTGCGATCCACCCGTAGTTGTAAAAACTGATGCCGACGCTGATGCTATTTTGATTCTTGGTATTCAGAGCGATACTCGCAGCCTGCTTGACCTCACTGACTTTGGAATTAATGTTTTTAAGGAGAGATTACAAACAATCCCTGGAGTTAGTAATGTCAGTTTTTTTGGAGAGAAAAAATATGCAATGCGACTTCAGCTTGATCCCGAAAGGTTGACAGCTTTCCATATCTCCCCAAATGATATTAAGAATGCCTTGCAGCGCGAAAATGTTGAGCTGCCCTCAGGAAGAATCGAAGGTTATGAAAGAGAATTGACAATTAGGACTTTAGGTCGACTTTCTACCGAAGAAGAGTTTAATAATTTGCTGATTAAAGAGGAAAATGGTGCAGTTGTTCGCCTCAAAGATGTTGGTCTGGCGCATCTTGATGCAGAAAATATGAGAAGTGCAAACAGGGGAAACGGAAGCATTATGCAGATTGCACTTGCTATTCAACCACAGCCCGGTTCAAATCATATTGCCATTGCCGATGAGTTTTATAAACGTCTTGATCAATTAAAAAAGGAAATTCCATCGGATATCAAAACAATAATAATTAGCGATAACTCGGTTAATATCCGTAAGGGGATCAAAGAGGTTGAAGAGACGATATTTTTTGCCTTTGCATTAGTGGTTTTAGTCATTTTTATATTTCTGAGGCAGTGGCGGACAACACTTATCCCAGTTCTGGCTATCCCTATTTCTCTTATCGGTACCTTCTTTTTGATGTATGTCTCCGGATTCACAATTAATTTGCTCACATTGCTTGGCGTCGTTCTTGCGACGGGACTTGTTGTAGATGATGCCATTGTTGTGCTTGAAAATATTTATAAAAAAATTGAAGCAGGCGAAAATCCTGTTGTGGCAGGTCACAAAGGATCGGAGGAAATTATCTTTGCAATTATTTCAACTACAATAACACTGGCGGCTGTATTTCTTCCTATCATCTTTTTGGGAGGATTAACCGGAAGACTTTTCAGGGAATTTGCCGTGACAGTAGCTGGGTCAGTTATCATTTCGGCTTTTGTTTCCCTTACGCTTACGCCAATGATGTGTTCCCGGATGTTAAAAAAATCGACCTCAGAAAGTAAAATATATTTGTGGAGTGAAAGGCTATTCGAACGAATGAATGGAGGATACAACCGTTGGCTTCGATCATTTATTCTTCATAAGTGGATTGCTTTTTCAATCATGGGGGCTTCATTGGTGATTATATTTTGGATTGGTATGAAGATACCATCCGAATTGGCGCCAATGGAAGATAAAAGCAGGGTGCGAATTACTATGACAGCTCCGGAAGGCACAGCTTTTGAGGCTATGGATCAGTACGTTAAAGAAATTTCTGAATTTTTGGATACCATTCCAGAGAAAGCAACGATTATGACAGTTACTTCAGCAGGAGGTGGTGGTACCAATGGCGCAATGGCTAGAATTGGTCTGGTGCCACCTGCAGAGCGGAAACGCAGTCAGCAGGAAATAACAGATTATATTAACGGCAAACTTAGGAGAATGAACTTTGCCCGTGCTTATGCAACGCAGGAACAGACAATTGCGACAACAAGAAGGGGTGCAGGTTTACCGGTTCAGTTTGTAATTCTTGCGCCCGATTTTGCTCAATTAAAAACTGCTTTACCTAAATTTTTGGAGAAAGCGCAGGATAGCAAGGCTTTTCAACTTGTGGATGTCGATCTGAAATTCAACAAACCTGAGCTTAGAGTAGAAATCGATCGCGACAGGGCAAAGGCGATGGGTGTATCGGTTAGAGACGTTGCAGAAAACTTATCATTATATTTCAGTCAGCAACGATATGGTTATTTTATACTTCGGGATAAGCAATATCAGGTGATTGGAGAAGCAACCCGTGTCAACCGTGACGATCCCCGCGACCTATCATCAATTTATATTCGTAATTCAGCAGGGAATCTGATTCAGCTTGATAATGTGCTCCGTCTTTCGAACCAAAGTAATCCACCTCAGATTTATCGGTTTAACCGGTATGTATCTGCCACTGTATCAGCTCAACCGGCTGAAGGGGTGGCACTCGGACAAGGCATCGACGAAATGCGGAAAATTGGTAAAGTGGTCTTAGGCGAAAATTTTGCAACAACTTTAGCAGGAACTTCGCGGGATTTAGCCGAAAGTAGCAGTAGTTTGCTTTACGCCTTTATTTTCACGCTGATATTAATATATCTGGTGCTTGCTGCACAGTTTGAAAGCTACCGCGACCCGTTGATTGTTATGTTTACCGTTCCTTTGGCAATGGCAGGTGCTGTATTGTCACTTTATTTCTTTAATCAGACATTGAATATCTTTAGCGAGATTGGGGTTATCGTGCTGATCGGAATTGTAACGAAAAACGGTATTTTGATCGTTGAATTTGCTAATCAGAAAAAAGATCAGGGAAAGTCTCTGAAGGAAGCAGTTCTCGAAGCAGCAACATTACGTTTACGTCCAATTCTGATGACCAGTCTGGCTACAGCATTAGGTGCACTACCAATTGCACTTGCACTTGGAGCTGCTGCGAAAAGTCGAATTCCTATGGGAATCACTATTATAGGTGGTTTAATGTTTTCATTGGTTCTTACGTTATTTGTGATTCCTACTCTTTATACCTTAATCTCCGGAAAAAGAAAATTAGATAGTGAGGACGAATTACAAATGAATTTAGAAGATTAATAGAATAATAAGCTATTACAATCAACAAAGATCTTATTATGAGACTTATAATTACAGGTGTTCTTTTATTGTTTCTTCAGGCTTCTCAAGCATATAGTCAGACGAATATGCTGACCCTGGAGGATGCGATCGCTACAGGCCTGAACAATAATTTTTCGATCAGGATAGCAAAGAACACCAATGAAATCACAAAAAATAATAATTCAATAGGAAATGCAGGATTTCTACCCAAATTTGGGGTCAGCAGTTCTGTGCGAAAGAGTGTATTAGCTACTGAAACAGAGTCTACGGGTGGAGTAGTTTCCAAAAGTAGTAATGACGCTACTTCCTTGTTTAGCATGGGAGTTTCACTTGATTGGACACTTTTCGATGGTTTTAAGATGTTTATCCAAAAGGACAAACTAGGTTTACTTCAAAAACAGGGTGAAACATCGGCCAGGGTGACAGTCGAGAATGTTCTTTCAGAGATAGTTGTTACGTACCATTCAATTATTCAGAACAAAAACAGATTAAAAGTCTTGCAGGATGCGATCAATTTCTCGAACAAACGCAGGGAACTGATTATGCGAAAATATCAGATCGGATCAGCATCTGAACTTGCTTATTTGCAATCTGTTACTGATTTGAATGCCGACAGCGCCGCCTATCTGAGACAACAAGTAACGTTAAAGAATGCAAAAGCAGATCTCAACTTTTTATTGGTAACTGATCCTGCATCAAATTATGAGGTAAGTGACACCATTACTTTTCTGGTGCTACCCGACTATAAAACCCTGGTCTCCTCTCTTTCCGGATCCAACGCGCAGATTGAACTTGCCAATCAGAATTCGGCAATTGCTGAGATGAATTATCGCCTTACCCATTCACCCAAATATCCTCAGATCGATTTTTTTACAGATTATAATTTTAATCGTTCGAAATACAATTTTGGGACGACAAGTTTATATAAGAATCACGGACCTGTTATCGGATTAGGCCTTTCATATTCAATTTTTGACGGATTCAGCAGACGCCGGAATTCAGCCAATGCACTGATCCAACGTGAATCCAGTGATATTCAGCTTCAACAGGTTACTAAAGAGATTGAATCGCAGGTTTTTCAGATGTACAATGATTATCAAAACAATCTTAAACTGGTTAAATTTGAAGCCGATAACGTTAAAATATCAAGGCGAAATACTTTCATTGCATTTGAAAAATTCAGATTGGGAGAATTGAGTGATATTGATTTGAGACAAATACAGATTATACAGCTGGAAGCTGAGAATAGCTTGTTGCTCGCACAGTTCCAGGCGAAACAATCTGAGACCGAATTGCTTCGGATCAGTGGTAAGATTTTGTCTGCTAAATAGTTGTAATTATTCTAAGAATAGTTTTTTGAAGATCTCCGATTTATTTCGTAAAAAATCTGTTCCGCATATCCTCCGCGAAGCTGATCTTTTGTCAGAAAACGGAAACAGGATGAGGCGTAATCTCACTGTAGTGGACCTTACTGCATTGGGTGTTGCTGCCATAGTAGGAGCCGGAATTTTCAGTACGATAGGTAATGCTGCAGCAAGCGGTGGTCCAGCCGTTTCATTATTATTTGTTTTTACAGCTCTTGCCTGTGGCCTTTCTGCGATGTGTTATGCTGAATTTGCCTCTTCCATACCAATTAGTGGAAGTGCTTACACATATGCTTATGCCAGTTTTGGGGAATTAATCGCCTGGATTATTGGTTGGGATTTGATCATGGAATATGCGATTGGAAATATCGCGGTTGCAATTTCATGGTCTGGTTATTTTACCGGGTTACTTGATGGTTTAGGGCTTCATATTCCAGCATTTCTGACCACTGATTATCTCTCCGCTTCAAGGGGTTATCAGGAGGCAGTTTTAGCTTTAAAAGATGGGGCCCTGTTCAAAACACTTAGTTTTTCCCTTCAGGATGCCTACAATGCATGGCTTTCTGCTCCGCAGATTGGTCATTTCCGTATTATTGCCGATATTCCGGCATTAGGTATTGTAGTGTTAATCACCTGGATATGCTATGTGGGCATTCGGGAATCTAAAATGGCCAATAATATAATGGTCTTACTTAAGATCGGGATATTACTTTTGGTGATCGGCGTTGGCGCCTTTTACGTTGATCCTGACAATTGGCATCCTTTTGCCCCTAACGGAATCACGGGTGTGCTGAAAGGAGTTTCCGGCGTCTTCTTTGCCTATATCGGATTCGATGCTATCTCGACAACAGCTGAAGAATGTAATAATCCTCGTCGCGATATTCCGATTTCGATGTTTCTGGCTTTAATAATAACCACAATTCTTTATATAGCTGTAAGCTTGGTTCTTACAGGGATGGTGTCTTCCCGCGAATTGGGCGTAGCCGATCCGCTTGCTTTCGTTTTTAAACGTCTGAACTTAAATCAGTTATCAGGAATAATTGCACTAAGTGCTGTGATAGCCATGGCGAGCGTATTGTTGGTTTTTCAACTTGGTCAGCCCCGTATATGGATGAGCATGAGCCGCGATGGTCTGCTTCCTAAAATTTTTGGCCGAATCCACCCTAAATATCGTACACCGGCATTTTCAACCATTATAACAGGCATTTTTGTAGCAGTACCAGCTCTTTTCATGAACCTGACTGAGGTAACG
>JAPLDR010000053.1:0-36916 GCA_026391655.1 Bacteroidia bacterium
TTTTTATGAAACCCGATTCTTCTTTATTATTGGATAACAAGCACTTTTATCTTCCGGGATTTTCGAACGAAATTCACTACGAGGTTGAGTTGGTTATCAAGATTAACCGTCTGGGAAAGAGCATTGAAGCGCGTTATGCTCACCGTTATTACGATGAGATTGGTCTCGGTGTCGACTTTACGGCCCGCGATATACAACGCCAGTTGATTGAAAAAGGGTTGCCCTGGGAGAAAGCCAAAGCGTTTGACTCGGCCGCTGTTTTAGGGAAGTTTGTCCCTAAGGAAGAATTGGGTGACCTTGGGCAGATCGATTTTTCGCTGCGCAAAAATGGGGAAGTAGTTCAGAACGGAAATTCACGCGATATGATTTTTTCCGTCGATACCATTATCGAACATATCTCGCAGTTTGTTACGCTAAAGATTGGCGATCTGATCTATACAGGTACTCCAGCCGGCGTTGGTCCGGTTAAAATCAACGATCAGCTCGAAGGATTTATTGGCGAAAGGAAGATGTTTGATTTTTTGGTGAAGTAGTAATATTCTTATTCCTCCCCAAACAATCTTCGTCAACAAACCAATGTAATTCTCCAACCGGATGAATATGTGAAGCCGGATAGTTTGATGCGCCTTTGGAATAATGAATAATCTCATCGAAAATTCCGGCTTTTGATTCGCCCGAAATCAGAAAAGCAACTCTTTTTGCATTGTTTATTACTTTTCCGGTTAAGGTAACTCGTGGCTGACCTGTGACCGGGTGATAGGCAATTCCGGTAATCTCTTCAGATTCTATTAATTGCATTTGATCGGGAAAAATAGAAGCGGTGTGTCCGTCGTCGCCTAAGCCCAGCATAATCAGATCAAATTCCGGCCAATTGTTACTCATTGGAACCAGCGATTTTATTTCCAAACCATATCTTTTCGACTCCCCGATCGGGTCACCTTCACCTTTAATCCGATGAATTCGACCGGGAGATTGCCCGAGCTTCCAAAACAGGAGTTTGTTTACCATGCCAAAATTACTTTCCTCATCGTAAGGGGCCACCATCCTTTCGTCGCCCCACCAAAAGTGGATTTTTTGCCATGGAACTTCACGTGAATATTTTTCAGCCAATAGTGAAAACAACAACGACGGTGTTCTGCCTCCCGATAACGCCAGATGAAAAGTGTCACCTGCAGTTTCATTTATCCAGCTAATTAAATGTACTGCAAATATATTGACTATATCTTCCGGTGATTTTCCAGTGTGTATATATTGGTTCATTGATTTAATCCTTGTTGTCTTATGTTTTAAAACTACAATTCGCAGTATAATCCGTCGTCAGCAAGATTTTTACACGGATATCGCCAGGTCATTTCCCCGTCCATGAGTCCGTCCGATTCGTAAGGGCCCCATGTTCCGGCAGGATAACCATAAATCGGTATCGAAGGATCATTTGCCCATGCATCAAGGATAGGTTGTATGAAAATCCAGGCTGCTTCGACAGTATCGCCACGCGAAAAAAGCGTTGCATCGCCATGTAAACAATCGAGCAGAAGGCGCTCATAGGCAGAAGATAACTGGATTTCAGCCAGACTCGAATAGTGGAAATCCATATTGACCTGATTCACACTGAATCCGGCTCCGGGTTCTTTCATGTTGAATTTTAGTAATAGGCCTTCATCGGGTTGAATTCTAATAATCAGCTGATTGGGTTTGTTTTGTTCTATCCCGTTCTGATCAAAAAGGTGGTGTGGTGTGGGCTTAAATTCGATGACGATTTCTGTTACCCTGGTCGGGAGTTTTTTCCCTGTCCGAATGAAAAACGGGACACCGGCCCATCGCCAGTTATCGATAAAAAACTTCATCGCGATAAACGTTTCAGTATGAGATCCGGGATCTACTCCGGACTCTTCGCGGTAGCCAGGCAAAGCCTGACCTTTTATTGTTGATGCTGTATATTGACCCCTGATTACCTGCTTTTGTAAATCTTCGGGTTTTATCGGCCTCAATGACTGAAAAACCTTCATTACCTCATGCCTGATTGCGTCGGCTTCGATAATTACGGGAGGTTCCATGGCAACCATTCCTACAACCTGAAGTAAGTGGTTTTGCACCATGTCGCGCATGGCACCCGAGTGGTCGTAATATCCGCCACGTCCCTCTACGCCAAGACTCTCTGCCGAGGAGATTTCAACCCGCCCGATGAAATTCCGGTTCCAGACAGGTTCAAAAATCCCATTGGCAAATCGCGTTACCATAAGGTTTTGAACAGTTTCCTTTCCAAGATAATGATCGATTCTAAAGATCTGATTTTCTTCATAGTTTTTCAGTAGGCTAATGTTCAGCAACCTGGCGCTTTTTAGATTGTTTCCGAAAGGTTTTTCAATAATCAACCTTCTGAAACCGTCCGATTGCGAATTTAGATCAGCTAAAGCCAGTTTTTCAGGAATTACATCGTAAAGATTGGGAGGAGTGGAGAGGTAAAACAAGTAATTTGCCGGGATATTCAGGGATTGGTTCAAACTTTCTAACCGGGTTTTTAACTTTACGTAATCCTCTGTCAGTTCGTAATCAATTGTTTGATAATAAATTTTGTTTAGAAATTGAATATTTTTTTCCTCGTCAGTGGGTAAAAATTCAGTCATCCGATGTCGGAATTCTTCTTCTGTGAGCGGCGTTCGGCTGGTACCTAAGATCACAAAATCATCGGGTAAAAGATGGTTAATAAATAATTGATGAATTGCCGGGATCAATTTTCTTTTTGTCAGATCGCCCGAAGCACCGAAAATAACAATGATATGTGGATCAGGTATTTTCATATTTATAATATTTGTAGTTGTATAAATAGTAATGAGACGTTTGGGGGCTCCGATTGTTCAATCACTGTTCGAAAAAAGGCGGGTTTTAGCTTTATAGCGAGAAACGAGCCTTATCAACCCAGCCCCAGACGATAAGGACTTCACTTACCAGCTTATGATACAGCGTGATGGTTATCGAACCAGACTTGTCATTAAACGTTCCCTTAAATGAGTCGGAATCTTCTAATGAATCATTCATTAAAAGACGTATATCAGTCGAAAATTCAATGTTACTTAGTGGTACTATTTTGAAAATGGCCTCTTTAGCACACCAATGCACCAACATCCAATGATTTGAAAGTTCTGCTTTATCATTGCAAGTGGCTAATTCCTCGGGGGAGAGAAAACGGCTGGCCACTCTCCCTACTTTTCTGGATGTGAGTTCAATGTCAATACCGGGAATAGAAGTATTATGAAGTATTATGGCAATATAGCCTGTTGAGTGAGATATACTTATATTGGTAAGGCAGTCTTCTATATAGGGACGTCCATCATTATGATATTTAATTGGATTCGGTTCGCTCTTAAGTTCATTTAGAAGCGCTCGTGTAGCAAGCCACTCTTTTTTACGGTGAGGGGCAGAAATTCCGGAATAGGTGATCACATCAGGAACCGATAATTTGGCCAATAAAAGCAACTCATCAATCTCTTCGGAAACTTTCCAAAGTCCGATCTCTCCGTTTTCGATATTTTCGCGCAGTATCAGTGGCATTATTTACTCTCTTTCCATTCAGTCGTTTCGATCAGTCGGAGTACGTCCTGATTTAAGAAACTAATTACTGGTTGCAAACTGTCAATATTGGGTATTTCTTTAATATACAATGCTCCACGAAGGAAATGCTTTACACTGTCGGTCAAATAAAACTGCATGGGTGAAGCTGCATTTCCTTTGATATTGTAAATGGTACCATAAACTTTTTTAGAAGGATTTATAAAAAGCTGCTCTTCGATTGAGTTGGCTTTTTGAGAATGTTTATAAGCAAGGGTCCGCGATTCTTCAATATAAACCCCCAGATTCTGATTAATATTCTTATAACTGAGATGTATCTGTGCATGGTTGGCCGGTACTTCGATGGTAACCCAATCCAATTGATTCAAATTTAATGAATCACGCCCAGGGTTCGAATAGACAGGAATCTGAAAATTGTAGGGAACAGGCATCCCAAGAGGTTTGTAACTCTTAGCAGGAAATGAAATTCTAAAATATCCTCTTGGTTTGGGTGTGTGCTCTTTCTTGCATGAACTGAAAAAAAGAAGCAATCCAAATAGCAGAAAAACAAATATAGGCTTCACTTTTCCCATCTTATTGCACATCGGTAGTTTTGATTGGATCAATCGTAACTTTGATTTTAGTGATGCGTCGGGTATTTACCCCTTCAACTTCAAAAGTGAAGTTTTTACATTTTAATTTTTCATGCAGCATTGGAAATTCTCCTTTTAATTCGAGAATTAAACCGGCCAATGTATCGGCCTCTCCTTTAATATCATCAAAGATATCGTCCTTTGAATCAAGAACTTTGCAAAAATCGTTGAGCATTGCTCTTCCATCGAAAAGAAATTCGAACTCGCTGATTTGTGTAAACAGAGATTCATCTTCGTCAAATTCATCGGCAATGTCGCCAACAATCTCTTCGAGAATATCCTCAAGCGTTACAAGTCCTGAAGTTCCTCCAAACTCATCAACAACGATAGCCATGTGAACTTTCGATTTCTGGAAATCTTCGAGAAGATCATCGATTTTTTTAGTTTCCGGAACAAAAAATGGTTGTCGCATAAGGGATTGCCACCTGTAGGTTGCACTTTTGTCGAGATAAGGAAGAAGATCTTTGATGTATAGGATTCCGCGCACATCGTCAAGTGTACCTGCGAACACCGGAATCCTTGAATACCCCGATTCTTTAATGATTTGTAGCACCCGTTCAAAATTGCTGTGAATGTCAATAGAGGTCACTTCAAGTCTCGATCGCATGATTTCATTTACCCCTTTGTTTCCGAATTTCACGATCCCTTCCAAAATTTCCTTGTCATCCGAAATATCGAGATGGTCTGTGAGCTGTAGTGCTTTAGAAATTTCATCGATTGATAAGTTCTTTTTGTATTTTAGTAAACGCTTGTTTACAAAGGATGTTGAGTTAATCAGTAAGAAATTAACAGGCCTTGTAATGATCACGAGTACATTAATAAATGCTGACATCCTTATTGCCAAGGTCTTGGGATAATGAGCAGCATATACTTTGGGAATAATTTCGCCGAAAAGGAGGATCAGCGATGTTATGAAAATAGTGTTGAAAATAAACCCAAGTGTCGGAACAAGCGAAAAATCGATCAGGCTGTTGGTAATATGGGCAGTCAGGAGGACGACGCCAATATTTACAAAATTATTCCCGACCAAAACAGCAGCAAGAAGTTGTTCAGGTTCAGATAATAGTTTAATCACTAAACCGGCTGAACGTTTCTTATTCGATTTAAGATCTTTGATCTCTTTTGGTTCCAGCGAGAAAAGCGCAACTTCCGATCCCGATATAAGTGCCGAGAGCGCTAATAATACAATTACAAATATCAAGCCTGTGAGGGTTTCGGAAGTGAAATGATTAAATCCAATGTCCCCACGAAGCGTTTCAAAAAAAGAAACCGCGTCTGTTTCCAACTTAATTAATTTAATTTATCAAAAGGGTAAATCATCACCCTCTTTATCCTCATTTCCGTAGGCGTTCGGTTCGTTAAAAGGTTCGCTTACCCCAGACGGTTGAGCGGCCTTTGTCCCTTCGGCAGATACGCCTTCACCTTTTTTTCCGAGAAACTGAATTGTATCGGCTAAAATTTCGGTGATGTATCTTTTTGTTCCATCTTGCGCATCGTAACTGCGTGTCCTGATTTTGCCCTCGACATAAATCCGACTTCCCTTACGGATATAATTCTCAGCGATTGAAGCTAAACCACGCCAGCAAACGATATTGTGCCATTCGGTGGTTGTTACCTTCTCTCCACTTTTATTGGTGTAATTCTCCGAGGTGGCCAAAGTGAAATGTGCCACAGAGACATTACTTTCAAGATGCTTTACTTCAGGGTCTTTCCCTACATTTCCTACTAAAATAACTTTGTTAACTGACATGATTGACAAGATTATGGTTTGTTAGCCTAAATTACGAAAAAAGCATTAGAAATACAAGTCCCCAAAGATAAAAAAATACGTCGAATTTTCAGGTTATCACGGCAGTTTGTTCCCGGTATTCCCCAATAAAAAGTTATCGATCAGTTTTGGGACTGGATACTCATGAACATCATCAGGAAGAACTCTGATCCAGGGGAAACTGGTCTCAGGATTCAGAATGGTGATTTCTATGAACCTGACATGTAATTTTTGATGGGTCAAAACATGGATTATTTCAGGAGTAATTGAATCAATGACGATCTTTATTCCTTTAAATATTGATCTGAATTCCTCATTGGTTAGAATTTCTACATTAGTTAATGCCTTTGGCGATTCAATTAGCGGAAACTGGTATAAATTACGCCATATGTCATTTTCCAGGCGTTTTTCAAGATAAATAAATTTCGATTGCCTGATTAAAAGGTAATTGAAAAAACGATTTTTCACACTTGTTTGCTTTGATTTAGCCGGAAGTTTGGCGATTTCGTTGTGTGCAAATGCCAGGCATTGGTCTTGAAACGGACATCTGCTGCAGTCGGGATTTCGCGGAGTACATTGCAATGCACCAAACTCCATTAGGGCTACATTAAATATAGCCGGATTTTGGAGATCAAGCAACTGGTTAGCTAAAACGCTGAATTCTTTCTTCCCTTTTGACGAGTCGATAGGTGTAACTATTCCAAATACCCTTGATAGTACTCGGTAGACATTTCCGTCAATTGCAGCGTATGGCAAGCCAAAAGCAATTGATGCAATCGCGGCAGCGGTGTAACTGCCGATTCCTTTAAGATGTACTATATTAATATAGGTGTCGGGAAATAGTCCGTTGAATTCATTCATGATCTGCCGGGCGGCCGCGTGCATATTTCTGGCCCTCGAATAATAACCCAGACCTTGCCAGACTTTTAAAACTTCATTCTCGGGAGCACTGGCCAGTGATTTTACGTCAGGAAATCGTTCGACAAAACGGAGAAAATAGGCCGTTCCCTGGTCAACCCTGGTCTGTTGGAGTATAATTTCGGATACCCAAACAAAATAGGGATCATTTTTTGCTCGCCAGGGGAGATCGCGGGCATTCTGTTGATACCAAACTGTCAATATTTTATGGAATTTGGGCATATTTTTGCTGTTTTAAAAAAAAATTCACGAAAAGAACAAAAAATATTGATTAGTATGATGTTGGTTAATCCAAAAGCTATATATTTGTGGACCAAAACAGAATTAAAAGTCGAATCATTTAAATTTATAGCAATGACAAAAGCAGACATCGTAAACGAGATTTCGAAAAACACGGGTATTGAGAAAGTAACAGTTCAAAAAGCTGTTGAAGCATTTATGGACACCGTATCCGGATCACTGGCAGAAGGAAACAATGTTTACCTTCGGGGTTTTGGGAGTTTTATCGTGAAAAAACGTGCTGAAAAAACAGCTCGTAACATTTCCCGCAACACCACGATTATTATTCCTGAACATTTCATTCCTTCTTTTAAACCGGCTAAGACTTTTGTAGGTCGTGTTAAGAGCAATGTGAAATAATTAAACGAGTTAAATTATGCCGAGCGGTAAAAAAAGAAAAGGACATAAAATGGCTACCCACAAACGGAAAAAACGTTTGCGGAAAAATCGCCACAAAAAGAAAAAGTAATCTTTTCGTGGTAGGAGAAGGAATTTGAACCTAAAGTGCTTATGCACTTTAGGTTTGTTGTATTTATTAATATTTATTTATAGTAAGAGTAGAGAACGTGAGCAATGAACTGATTATTGATGTATCGCCCTCACATGTTGAAATTGCTTTACTCGAAAACAAAAAACTGGTAGAACTTAACAGGGAAAGCAGTGATCTGAAATTTGCGGTTGGAGATATTTACCTGGCAAAGGTAAAGAAAATCATGCCCGGATTAAATGCTGTTTTTGTTGATGTAGGCTACGAAAAAGATGCGTTCCTTCATTATTTGGATTTAGGACCACAATTCCAGACCTTAAACAAGTTTCTGAAACAGGCAGGCTCCAGGAAAACTAAGCTGACAACTGAGTTAAGAGTTCAGCCGGAACCTGATATTCTGAAAGATGGAAAAATTACCGACGTTCTTAAAACCGGTCAGACGATTCTTGTGCAAATAGCTAAAGAGCCGATTTCGACCAAAGGACCAAGGCTCACATCCGAAATATCTGTGGCTGGCAGAAACATGGTTCTGATCCCTTTCAGTAACAAAATTTCAGTTTCTCAAAAAATCGAATCGACCGAGGAAAAAAGTCGTTTAAAAAAATTAGTCCAAAGCATATGCCCGAAAAATTATGGGGTTATTGTAAGAACAGCTGCTGAAGGGAAACGTGTTGCGGAATTAGACCCTGAACTGCGAAGATTGGTAACAAAATTTGAAAATGCTGTCGTCAAACTCGAAAAGGCAGTAGCACCTTCGCTGATTTTAGGAGAACTCGATCGCACAATAGGAATGATCAGAGATTTATACAATCCTGACTTTTCAAATATTTTTGTGAACAACGAGGAGATTGCCGCCGAAATCAAAGAATATGTCGGGACTATTGATTCCGAGAAGAAAAAAGTAGTAAAACACTACAATGGTAAATTACCAATTCTTGAATATTTCGGAATCGACAAACAAATAAAAGCATCTTTTGGTAAAACCGTCTCATTCAGGAGCGGTGCCTATCTGATCATTGAACACACTGAAGCATTTCATGTTATTGACGTGAACAGTGGCAACAGGTCAAAGACCGGTGATCAGGAATCAAATGCCCTTGAAGTTAATCTTGCCGCTGCCGAAGAAGTTGCACGTCAACTACGCCTTCGTGATATGGGCGGCATTATTGTAATCGATTTTATCGACATGCACGGTAATGAAAACCGGCAGAAAGTTTTCGAGAAAATGAAGGAAGCAATGTCTTCCGACAGAACAAAGCATAACATCTTGCCATTGAGTAAGTTTTGTTTGATGCAGATTACACGCCAACGGGTACGCCAGGAGATGGCAATAGAAACTGCAGAAATTTGCCCGGTTTGCAAAGGTTCTGGAAAAGTTACCCCAACCTTATTATTCATCGAGGAGATTGAACAGAAAATCAGATATATCTTCGAAGAACTGCACAAACAAAAGCTGACAATTAAACTGCATCCATTTGTTGGCGCTTTTCTTACAAGAGGTTTTCCATCAAAGGCACTGAAGTGGAGATTGAAATATCGGAAGAGGGTAAGAATTGAAGAGATCAACGCGATGAGTTTCCTCGATTCAAAGTTCTATGATGAGAACGCCGAAGAAATTATCTTTTAGACATTTAAAGCTCATGCAGATAAAGCATGAGCTTTTTTTGTAGCTTTGAAATTGAAATATTGATTTCTAAAAAATGATAAAAAAATATTTATTCCTTATATCACTGCTATTTGGCTCAGGAATTATTGCCTTTGGACAATTATTAAATCCGGTGAAGTGGAGCTATGATCAAAAACCTGCCGGAAAAGGTGAGATAGAACTTACTTTTAAAGCGACAATTGTACATGGTTGGCATCTGTATTCCACTGATTTACCTGTAGGCGGGCCGATAAAAACAACTTTTACATTTGTTCCCGACAGCACAAACTACCAGATTGCCGGTGGAATAGTTGCAAAAACTTCACCGACGAAGGAACATGATAAGATCTTTAATATGGATCTTGAGTTTTTTAGCAACGAGGCGATCTTTGTTCAAAAGATTAAAGTCATTTCGAACCAATCATTTGATGTAAAAGGGACAATTGAGTATCAGAGCTGCAACAACGAAACCTGCACGCTTGATGATCATGATTTTTCGTTTAAAATATCCGGATCGGGTAATGCCGTTATTCAAGTTAAAAATGAGGCAATTGCGAATAAAGATGTCTTATCGGATAGTTCTGTTGCTTCATTTAATAATCGGGTAATTACGAAAGGTAAAGGAAATGCCCAACATAGTTTATGGTGGTTTTTGATGTTCAGTTTTATTGCCGGACTGGCTGCAATACTCACACCATGCGTTTTCCCGATGATTCCGATGACAGTCTCCTTTTTTATGAATAGCAATAAGTCGAGGTTACAGGCAAAAATTCAGGCATTGATTTATGGTGGATCAATTATTTTGATTTACACCCTTATCGGAACGGTTGTTGCCCTGACATTAGGTGCCGATTTTGCAAATTGGATTAGTACTCATTGGGTTCCTAATGTTTTGTTTTTCATTATATTCGTGCTTTTTGCCTTCTCTTTCTTCGGTGCTTTTGAAATTGTTCTCCCAGGCAGTTGGGGCAATCGTACCGATCGTTTTGCAGATAAAGGCGGAATCGGAGGAGCATTTTTTATGGCCTTAACATTAGTTTTAGTATCATTCAGTTGTACAGGACCAATTGTCGGAGCCATTCTCGTTGAATCCGCCGGGGGAATGGTGATAAAACCAATCGTAGGAATGCTTGGCTTTTCATTGGCTTTTGCGTTACCGTTCACTCTTTTTGCCATATTTCCACAATGGTTATCTAATTTACCAAAGTCAGGAGGCTGGCTTAATTCCGTTAAAGTGGTACTTGGGTTTATAGAATTGGCACTTGGACTTAAATTTCTAAGCATTGCTGACCAGACGTACCACTGGCGAATACTTGATCGTGAAGTTTATATCGCTTTTTGGATCGTTATTTTTACGATGATGGGATTCTATCTGATCGGGAAAATGAAATTTGCACATGATAGTGACACAAAATTAATCACGGTTCCTCGTCTGATGTTGGCGTTGATTACCTTTACTTTTGTTGTTTACCTTATTCCCGGAATGTTTGGAGCCCCGCTTAAAGCGATTTCAGGGTATCTTCCCCCTATGACTTCACATGATTTTGATCTCCATAAAATTATCAGAGATGAAGTAAAACTGGTTGATCGACCGTCGGGAATAGCCAGCAATGCTGAATCATCTGCCATTCTTTGCGAAAAGCCTAAATTTTCTGAATTTCTTGAACTTCCACATGGTCTGGAAGGCTTTTTCGATTTTGAACAGGGATTAGCCTGCGCCAAAGCTCAAAATAAACCACTATTTATTGACTTTACAGGTCATGGCTGCGTAAATTGCCGTGAGATGGAGGCTAATGTCTGGTCTGATCCGCGTGTATTGGAAAGACTTAAAAATGAATTTGTTATTGTTGCATTATATGTTGATGACAAGACAGAACTTCCACAAAAGGAATGGATCACTTCGACATACGATCATAAAATTAAAAAGACAATTGGTAAGAAATTTGCTGATTTTCAGATTTCGAGGTTTGGCGTAAATGCTCAGCCATATTATGTGTTGCTTGATCATAACCAGGAGCTGCTCACTATACCAACTGCCCGCGATTTGAATCCGGATCATTTTATTGAATTTCTTGAAAAAGGATTGTCGGAGTTTAAAGCCAGACAAGCCAAAAAAAGTTGATTATATAGTACTAAATATGGATTTATGAGTAACAAGAGGACGCTGTTCTGGAATGTCGATACACAGGAAGATTTTATCGATCAGGCAGGTAAGCTCTATGTGAAAGGAGCTGAGGAGATCAGGCCGATCTTAAAGCAGATCACCGATCTTGCTAAAGTGGAAGGAATACGGGTGATTAATACCTGCGATTATCATCATATTAACTCAAATGAACTCTCTTCCATACCTGATTTTGAAACGAGTTTTCCACAACATTGCATGGCAGGAACATCTGGCGCTGAGTTTATTAGTGAAACATTACCAGAATCTCCGCTCTTAATTGATTGGGATTCCGAACTGGCTATATTTGCTGAATTTGATGATCTTGAGCGGTTTCGGAATCTTGTGATCCGAAAAGATGCATTCGATGTATTTGCCGGCAATCCGAATGCCGAAACAATTGTACAGATACTCCATCCTGATCAGGTGTTTGTTTATGGTGTTACAACGAATGTCTGTGTTGATAGAGCAGTTATGGGATTGTCCGAAAGAGGGATAAAAGTTTATGTCTTTGAGGATGCAATCAAAGAGCTACCCAATTTACCCCTTCCTTTCGGGACGTGGAAGGACGCAGGGATTGCAATGATCTCATTTTCTGATGTCCGGAAGTATTTGTAATATATTCCTAAGAGATCATATATTCGTTCGAAACATCGGTCAGTACTTCATAACCTGTTCCGGTTACCAATATAGTGTGCTCGAATTGGGCGGAAAGTCTATTATCGACAGTTCTGGCAGTCCAACCATCCGATTCATCAACTCTTACACGAGGCTTCCCCTCGTTAATCATTGGTTCGATTGTGAAAATCATTCCCGGCTTCATTTTGGGACCACTGTTTTTTCGTGCAGCATGATCGACCTGAGGTTCTTCATGAAATTCAATACCAACGCCATGGCCGCAGTACTCATAAACAACCGTGAATCCCTGAGCAACCGCATATCGTGATATAGCATAACCGATATTACCAAAATAGTTTCCTGGACGAACCTGCTGAATTCCAAGATTAAGACAATGTTTGGTTGCGTCAACCAGCTTCATGGCAGCTTCGGTGGCCTGACCAACAATAAACATTTTACTGGTATCTCCGAAATAGCCATTCAGGATAGTAGTGATATCAATATTGAGAATATCACCGTTTTTTAAAACGACATCTCTGGCTGGAATTCCATGACAAATAATATCATTGAGCGATATGCAACACGATTTTGGGAAACCGTTGTAATTCATTGTCGCGGGAATTCCTCCACGTTCAACGATGTAATTATGAATTAATTGATCCAAATAATCTGTACTAACACCTTCATGGACAAAATCGGCAACATAGAGTAAAACGTTTCCTGCCAGTTTTGAACTTTTGCGAATACCATTAATTTGTTCTTCGGTCTTTATAATTATGCTCATCGGTTTTTCTTAATTCTCGTAAAATTGTATAAAATTACCATTAAAACAAAATAACCCCCATCTGATTAGTTTTGTTTATATCTATGAGTTAATGATAATCAGGGATTAAGCCAGGAAAGAATTTTATCAGTTTTTTCATTGACCGGCATGTAACCATCCAACCAATTGATTTCAAATCCCTCGCGTTCCATTTTTCGGAACCAGGTCATTTGCCTTTTTGCAAACTGGTGAATAGCAGTGTTTAAACCCGTAAACATCTCGTCATAAGTTAACTCACCCGTGATATAGAGGGTGAGGTATTTGTATTCCAGGCCGTAATAAGTGAGATCTTCCGGCTTTAATCCATTGTTAATCAATTTTTGCACTTCGTCAATCATCCCGTTGTCAAGACGTTGTTTTAATCGTGTGGTAATTCTTCTTCGGCGCGAATCCCGATCGTATTTAACGCCAACGATCAGGCTATTGATGGGAGGGAAGGAGAGCTCAGTTTCGGGATGAGCTACGCAAAACTCTTCAATTTCAATGGCTCGGATGGTTCTTTTTTTATTTTCGATATCGCTAGTGTTATTTATTGATTTATAACGTTTTAGTATTTCAGTAAGTGCTTCAGGTGACAAAAGTTGCAGATCTGCTCTTCGCTCCTCATTTACTGGCACCTGAATCAACCGATATCCTTTAAGAATTGCTTCCAGGTACATCCCGCTTCCTCCGCACATAACCGGATAACTCCCTTTTTCCTTTATTGCGTGATAAACCTTCAGAAAATCACGTTGAAACTCAAAAACATTGTATTGATAGCCGGCTTCAGCAATATCGATCAGATGGTAGGGCACGTCGATACCATTGATCTGGTATTCATGAAGATCCTTTCCGGTTCCGAGATCCATTTGGCGGTAAATTTGTCTTGAATCAGCTGAAATAATTTCTCCATTAAGTTTAAGCGCCAGATTAACAGCCACTTCTGTTTTTCCAGATGCTGTCGGCCCGAGTATGGTAACCATGTCGTATTTTGATCCGCTCATCTCAAGTTTAAATTGTCAGGCAAATTAGTTTATTTTTGTATATCTAAAAAGATTCAAAATGAATTTCAACCTTTTTATTAAAAATTTATTTTCGAGGTGCATAGGAATAATTGTAACTCCAAAGGTGGAGTGGATCAAAATTAAAGAGGAAGATAGTTCAATCTTTCAATTGATTACTGGTTTTTTACTCCCGTTAATTTTACTTGCGGTTTTTGCATCAATGATTGGTAGTTATATTCAGATGGTAGGGACCGGATTTGTTCCTGATGTATTGGTAACTTCAGGATTAAGACCGTTCCTGAGCATTTCGTTATCGATTGTTATTAGTATTCTCGCTGTAAACGCGTTGATCGGAACTTTTGGAGGAACCCCCAATGTCAACCAGGCCTCAAAACTTGTAGTGTATTCCTTCGTTCCGGGAATTTTGGTGGCGATAATTTTTGGAATGGCTCCCTGGTTTTATATCCTTGGACTTTTTTTCCTCTATTCGTTTTACATTTTTTATCTGGGAACACCGGTACTTTTGAATTTACCGACCGAACGGCAATCAAATTTCAGTACACTCTCTTCGACTACGATTCTGATCATTTATTTAATGGTAAGTTTCATCCTTTCTTCCTTCTTTGGCGCAATTCAATAGGAGGGTGCAGAATCATAAATGGTTTTGTTAAATTTGTATCGCATTTCAAGAATTTAAATGCGCTTTGACAGTATGAAAATCAATATAAAAAATAAGCGTGCAAGCTTCGATTACGAGTTTATCGAGAAATACGTGGCTGGTCTTGTCTTATTGGGTACCGAGATAAAATCTATCAGGCTAAGCAAAGTGAGTATGAATGATGCTTATTGTCATTTTGTTGCAGGCGAGCTTTATATAAAGAATCTGAGCATTTCGGAATACGACTTCGGAACCTGTAATAACCATGAAGTGCGTCGCGAACGTAAACTGCTTATGAGCAGGCGGGAACTCAACAAGCTTGAACGGAAATTAAAGGAATCGGGTCTGACCATTGTGCCAGTTCGTTTATTTCTGAATGATAAGGGATTGGCGAAAATGGAGATTGCCTTGTCACGTGGGAAAGCCAATTACGACAAGCGCCAAAGTTTGAAGTCGAAAGATGCCGAAAGAGAAATGGACAGGGTTCGTAAATAAAAAAAACCGGATCAGAGTTATTCCGATCCGGTTTTCAGTATTATAAAGCCTTCTATTTATCCGCCTGTTTGCGACTAAACTTTTCTAATTTTTCAAGATCTTCTACTTTGAAATTTCCGTAAAAAGAGACCAGACAACTGAATTGCTTATCATTACTATTCCTGACGATTACGTGGCACTCTTTTACCTTTTTCGAATCACCTTCAACCCAGAATTCAACGTCATCACTACCATCTGCATCTTTTGGCTCAACTTTTCTGTAATTCAGTTTACTGAACTTCTCAGCGATAATTTTGGGAAGTGATTCACCCAGATTGCTTTTTTCGCGGTTTAAGAACAAAATTCTGATCTCATTTAAATCGCCTGTGATCTTTTTATTTTCGTCATCCAAATTTAGATTGACGGCATCTATCATTGATTTCGAAAATGCCAGGTATGTAAAGCCGTCGTGATTGGCATATTCATCAAAGATCAGGTATGATCTGCTTTGTCCTGATCCAGTCAGTGTTGCGATTATTAATGCAACCAAAAGTCCAAGTCTGTAAAATAGGTTCATTTTTTCTGTTTTTTAGGGGGTTCAACGAATGCTGGTTTTTTTTGTGTAAGTTCCAATCCTTCAGGCGTCATGATCCAATATTTACCTCCCATATCTCCATCCCACATATTTGAGGTGTTTTTGATATCATGGATAATCTTGACCATTTCATTGCTTAAGTAAATTACTTTATTTTCAGGAACTTTCAGTACAATGTCAACTTCCTGTTTATGCCAGACCGATTTATCCGGAAGCATATACCATGGTTGGAAAGTAAACAACGAATCCTTCTGTGTAAATTTGTAGTTGATATCGCGGGCATTTTTCTGTGCTCTGTCAGGATTATATCCTCTTGCTTTTGATTTGATTATGATACTTATATCTTTGGAATCGCTTTTCTCAATACCAAGTCGGGGTTCGTTGAGAAGGAATTGTTTTCCATTAATCAAGGCAAGACGCAGTCCGTCAAAATTGATGTTTGAATCAAGATAATCACTGAATTCATCAACGCCAAGTTTCAGGTACAGGGTATCTGATTTAGTGATTATTGTTTCTGGTTTTGTAGCTGTAGCGACACTTTTAAAATCACTTACTCCTCGTACCGATGCACAAATCAGTATGATGATCCCAAATACCCAAAGTCCAAGTGATGACATCCCGATTGCCGGATTATTCGATTTAAACCGAAAGATTAGTTTTGTTCCCAGATAGGCAAGCATAAGTAAGGGTATTCCAATCGTTAATCCAAGTCCAACCCAAAACCATGATAGTGTATCGCTGCTCACAAACAGATCGAGATAATGTGGCATTTGATCGCTGAATGGAGAAATGCCGATGAATTCGCCCGAAACAAAAAGTGAAGTGACGAGTGCTATGATTGAGAATACCCCAACAGTTACCAGGATAATTCCAAAGATCACAACAAAGATTTTCAATATGGCCTGAAGAACCGACACTACAATACTTCCAGCATCATCGAGCCGCTCGCGGCTACGGATATACGATTTACTTGCTCTGAAATTCTGGTAATTTTCTTTAACATCCTGAATCTCTTCTTTGATCGTTTTGGAAATATTATTGATGTTTACCTCTTCACCTTTCATTTCAAGCCTTTGAGCTGTATTGGCAGCTTTTGGAACAACAATCCACATAATCAGGTAGATGATAAAGCTTGATCCTCCTCCAAAGAATAGTAAGATAAAAACTAGTCGGACAATAATTGGATCAATATTGAAAAAGATACCTAATCCGCTGCATACACCACCCAGAATGCGGTCATCGGGATCGCGGTACAGTTTTCTACCATGTGAACGCGTAATTTTTGTTTTAATCACTTCCTCTGCTTCGTTGGAGTCGGCAAAGGCTTCCGGCATTCCCATAATCTTGATGATCTCTTCTACCTGGCCAATCGTAATCACTTCGCTGCCGTCCTTAATGCGTTCCTGAAAGAGTTCGGAGATCCTTGACTCGATATCCTGAACAATTTCCTTGGCATCAGCATCGTTGCCAAAGTGCCTGTTAACCTGGAAGATGTAATTATTGAGTCTTTCATAGGCATCGTCATCGATGTGAAAAACTGTTCCGCTAATGTTGATTGTAAATGTTTTTTTCATGGTGATTGAATTTTCTAAAGGTTATTATTTTTAAGTTGGTTTATTGCGTCTACAAGATCACTCCAGGCCATATTAAGTTCGTTAAGGAACATTCTTCCGTCCTCTGTCAGTTCGTAGTATTTACGTGGTGGCCCCTGCAACGACTCTTCCCAGCGATAGCCGAGATATCCGTCGTTCTTTAGTCTGGTCAAAAGAGGATATAAAGTCCCTTCGACCACGATCATCTGCGCTATTTTCATTTCGGCAATGATATCCGAAGCGTAAGATGGTTTCCTGGAAAGGTTCAGAAGTATACAATACTCCAGAATTCCTTTCCTCATTTGAGCTTTTGTGTTTTCGAGGTTCATGACTTTTTCATTTTTTCACTGATATTGATTCTCACCTTTTCCTTGTTTTTAATTGCAATCACAATTCCGTTTTTCATTTAGAATTATATAATCGTTATACAATTTTTTATTCGCGTTGTTTGCTTATAGGCTATTCGACGAAACCAGGCAGGCTCCGGGATTTCCAATCGTAATTGGCATAAACTTATGGCTATGCAATGCTTTCTCCACTTTTTTTCCGGTTGACCCGCTTTCACTTTTTACTACGGAAGAATTCTTTAAGTATTTTGAGATTTTTAATCCGGTGTATTTTGTGGCATTGATCGCCAATGACGGAATTGTGCGTTGAATCATACTAATCCCTGAAACCGAAACATCGGTAATGTTATTACCGCACGAAGTGAGAATAACCAATCCTATCATTAGTATCCCAAAATTCAACTTCTTAATCAGCGTTTTCATTTCTTTACTTCTTTAAATTATAATACCATCTTATACCCTGAAGTATGCATTACAAATATACATCTTAAAGAAGGTACTATGCAACACATAGTACTAATATTTTCAATAATTTTTTAATTATTTTTTAATGTGCAGATATTCACTATCATAAATACGTAATATTTTCTTCTGAAATTGGTTTTTTTGCTAAATTGATGAAAAAAGAGGACGTTTTATGGGAAAAATCTTCTGCAAAATCGACTTTAGCGATGACAAAAACGCGCGTTTTTGCCATTTTCAGGTACTTTTGGAATTGGGATTAAATTGAAATAGGGGAGCGGAGCATGACTATCTGAGTTTTTGACAACAGTTGTTTTAACTAAACCGGCAGTATGGTTATGTATAAAAGCTATACTACTTTTTTTGCAGACCGTTTACGGTCAGTTTCGTTGAGTTGTATTTTCCGAAGTCTGATTGACTTAGGTGTTACCTCAACATATTCGTCTTTCTGGATATATTCGAGAGCTTCTTCAAGACTGAACTTAATTGGGGGTGCAAGCCGAACCTTATCATCAGAACCGGATGCGCGCATATTGGTCAGCTTTTTTGATTTGGTTAGGTTCATGGCGAGATCACCTTCACGGGTACTTTCTCCAACAACCTGACCTTCATATATTTCATCCTGAGGATCGATAAAATATCTTCCTCTGTCCTGAAGTTTGTTTAAAGCGTAGGCAAAAGCTGTCCCCGTTTCGAGTGCGACTAACGAACCGTTTAAACGTGTTTCGATCGGTCCTTTGAAACGATCGTATTTAATAAACCGGTGAGCCAATACTGCCTCACCCTGCGTAGAGGTCATCATTATGGTACGCAAACCAATGATTCCGCGTGACGGGATATGAAATTCAAGATTGATCCGATCGCCTTTCTTTTCCATATTCAGCATTTCTCCTTTACGGCGTGTGACGAGATCGATGGCAGTACCACTCAGCTCTTCAGGAATGTCGATATGCAACAGCTCGATTGGTTCGTATTTTTCACCGGCAATCTCTTTATACAACACTTGAGGTTGTCCAACCTGTAGCTCATAACCCTCGCGACGCATCGTTTCAATTAAAACCGAAAGATGGAGAACACCGCGGCCATGCACATTCCATGCATCAGCCGAATCGGTAGTTTCAACGCGTAAGGCAAGATTTTTCTCCAGTTCATGCATTAGTCTGTCGTGAATATGTCGGCTTGTTACAAACTTTCCTTCTTTACCATAAAATGGCGAGTTGTTGATTGTGAATAACATACTCATTGTTGGTTCATCGATAGAGATCGGTTCGAGCGGCTCAGGATTTTCGAAATCGCAAATCGTATCGCCAATTTCGAATCCTTCGATTCCAACCAATGCACAAATATCTCCGTTGCTGGCGCGGGTGACTTTCTCCCTGCCTAAACCTGTAAACACGTGAAGCTCTTTGATTCGGGTACGGGAGATCGTTCCATCACGTTTAACGAGAGAAACGTTCATTCCTTCTTTTAATTCACCCCGATGTATACGGCCAATCGCTATACGTCCGACGTATTGTGAATAGTCAAGCGATGTAACCAACATCTGTGGAGTACCGGGATTTTCCGTTGGTGCCGGAATATGCTCAATAATAGCATCAAATAATTCAGAAATGTTCTCGGTGCGAACTTTCCAGTCCTTACTCATCCAGTTTTGCTTTGCCGAACCATAAATTGTCGGGAAGTCAAGCTGATCTTCAGTAGCATCAAGACTGTACATTAATTCAAATACTTGTTCATGTACGACATCAGGGCGACAATTTGGTTTGTCAACTTTATTGATGACCACAATCGGTTTTAACCCGAGTTGAATCGCTTTTTGAAGTACGAATCTGGTTTGCGGCATTGTCCCTTCAAAAGCATCAACGAGCAGAAGTACACCATCAGCCATGTTTAGAACACGTTCCACTTCACCACCAAAATCGGCATGCCCGGGGGTGTCTATTATGTTGATTTTTGTACCATTGTAAACGACTGACACGTTTTTGGCAAGAATAGTGATCCCTCTTTCGCGCTCCTGATCATTACTGTCGAGGATTAATTCTCCGGGATTCTGATTGTTCCTGAAGATATTGGAATCCATGATCATCTTGTCAACCAACGTCGTTTTTCCATGGTCGACATGCGCTATGATCGCTATGTTTCTGATATTTTGCATTTATGAATTTTGAGCCGCAAAGGTAATCATTATTTCGATGGTTAAAACCTATGTCATCTCATCGATCAACTCCTTTCAGATTTCTCATGCCAAAATTGTTGAAACAATATTATTTTTGTGTATGAAAAAGATTAATTTCAATATCATCCTGAAATTATTGAGCTTCATATTCTTCATCGAGGCATGTGCGTTCTCGCTGTGTTTGCCAGTAGCCCTTATTTACAACGAACCCCTTATACCTTTTCTCCTCTCTATTCTGGTCGCTATAATCCCTTTCGTATTCCTGCGATTATTATCCAGGGCGAATACAAAAGATGAAATTCAAAACCACGAAGCGTTGTTTTCAGTCGTATTTGGTTGGTTTGTAATGATTTTACTGGGAATTTTGCCCTATATCTTCAGCGGAAGTATCCCCCATTTTATTAATGCTGTTTTTGAATCAACATCCGGATTTACGACAACGGGATCTTCCATTTTGACTGATGTTGAGGCGCTCCCGAAGTCAGTTCTTTTCTGGCGTAGTTTGACACACTGGGTTGGTGGTATAGGAATTATATCTCTTGTAATCATTATTTTACCATCGTTAGATGTGGGAGGATACCGCATATTTTCTCTTGAATCATCGCTACAGGAGAAAATTCGTCCACGTATTAAAACAATCGGACGTAGTCTTCTTGCTATTTATTTGCTTCTTACTTTTTCACAGGTGATCCTGATGATGCTTGGCGGAATGAATCTTTACGAGAGTCTTTGCCATGCATTCGGGACAGTGGCTACAGGGGGCTTTTCTCCTAGAAACACAAGTATTGCAGGCTATTCGCCATACATTCAGTATGTTGTTACAATTTTTATGTTTTTGGCAGGCGTTAATTTTTTAGTTCATTTCAATCTTCTAATGGGTAATTTCAAAAAGGCCTTTTCAAATGAAGAACTTCGTTTTTATTTAAAAGTCATTGTGTTGGCCGGATTATTTATCATGGCAATCCTGATTTATAAAACGAATAAACCAATTGAAGAAGCATTTCGCAGTTCATTTTTCTACGTGGTTTCGATTGTGACCTGCACCGGATTTGCCACTGAAGATTATTTACTCTGGCCTACCGCCGCATGGATGGCTATATTTCTTCTCCTTTTTGCCGGCGGATGCACCGGATCAACAGCGGGAGGAATAAAAATGGCTCGTCATTTGCTTGTACTTAAAAATATTAAATCAATACTCTACAAAACAGTTCATCGAAATGGAGTTTATCCGGTAAAACTGAATGGTTACGTGGTGTCGGAAGAAAATAATCGTTCAATTATCTCATTTGTATTGCTTTATCTTGTTGTATTTGTTGTGATGACGTTTCTTTTGATTCTTGATGGTTTGGATGTACCGGGGGCGGCAAGTTCGATTGCTACGGCCCTGGCTGGTATCGGCCCCGGAATTGGATCTGTCGGGCCTTTAGGTAATTTTGCCCATCTACACGATTTTTCCAAATCTGTAATGTCTTTGGCAATGTTTATCGGACGATTGGAACTACTCACTTTCTTTGCATTGTTTACTCCTGCCTTCTGGAAGTATTAGACTGAATTATAATGCTTTGGTAGGTATTGGTGCAATCCTGTTTCTAAAGGAGAAACCGGGACGAATCTTTTGGATTGGCACTGCAATTGCTTTATTTGGAGTAACGATAATAGTCGGAATCGATAAAATCTATAATTCACGATTGAACGCCGGTCATTTTCTGGCTATTCTTGCCAGTTTATTTTATGCTTTTTATCTGTTGATTATGCGAAAGGGAAGACTATATCTCATGAGAATAAATCATTTCCGGTGCATTTCCCCGGATTTTACAATCAGAACCTGATCGGTTGAATTCAACGCCATCTTCAACATACATTCTGCAACTTTTTCAGCCCGAATTGCTTTGTAATTATCAGGAATTAAGAAATTTAAAGCCTTCATTATAAATCCGGACAATCTTTCTGCAACTCTTCTTTCCGGCCTTTCTCCCAGTAATAACGACGGTTGAAGTATGACCAACTGGTTGAATCCGATTTTTTTCAGTGCCTCCTCTGTCATTCCTTTTATCTGATTATAGAAAATTGATGACTTCGGATTTGCTCCCATGGAACTGATTACTAAAAACCTGGACGCTCCGGCTTGCTTACCTGATTTGGCGAGTGCCACAATATATTCAAAATCAACTTTTTTGAAATTTTCGCGACTGCCCGCTTGTTTCATGGTAGTTCCCAGCGTACAAAATACATCGTCAATTGGTTCGTCAAATTTCAATTGACCAATCTTTTCAAAATCAATTACCAGTTCCCTGATTTTCTCATTGATAAGTCCGCTCTTCTTTCTGACGAGGCTATAAATCAAGCGGTAATCATCTGAAGTGATGAGTTTTTGAACCAATTCTTTGCCGATTAGACCCGATGCACCTGCAATAATCGCTGTTCTCATAAATAAATTTTGTTTTATAACGAAATGTTTATATATGTAAAATAAACTGCTCTTAAATGGTTTATTGCAGCTAGTCACTGGCAGCTGGCAACCAGCTTGAATGGCATTCACAATTAAACTCTAATACCTATACCGCTGAGAGGACCGGGGGACATTTTCAAAAGACAATCTGCCAATAGCCAGTAGCTAACTGCCAGCCGCATGGAGTGGAATAATCAAATTGCCTGCACCAAATTCCTGGTTAAAAAAGGTAATTCAATCCAATATAAATTCCCGAATCTCCGTCCTGTGATTTTGTGGCGATCCCATAGTCAATAGCCATAACAAAATTGTAATTCATCACCAGACGTAAACCAGCACCATAACTAGTGTGAAGTTTTTCAGCTCCTTTGTTAAAATAATCTGATGTAGTTTCGCGTGGTGCAATATATAGGATATTGGGCGAGATATTAATATTCCCGGTATCGATCTTTTTTGTCACCTGCCCAAAATCGACAAATGTGTTTAATCCCATGTAGAAATTCTGGTTGATAAATTTCAATTTATAGAACTTCCATCTTAATTCGAGGTTTCCAAGTATATAGCCATCACCAACGATTCTGTTCCGGCGTACACCGCGCAGGTTTTTGGCACCTCCAAGACCTGTTGAAGATGAGCCTGTTAATGTTGATGAAATGATTTGTGGCTGATAATAGAAGGGAACATGTCCGCCAATGGTCTGCTGCCAGTTAACACGGTATGCAAACGAAAGATCTTCTTTAATCAGCGTAAAATATTGGCGATGTGTGAAAGAAATCTTCGAAAACCCACTTTCGGCACCCAGAAATTTAGGAACAGCAGAGATCACTGCCTCAGTCCACACCCCTTTCATAGGGTTTGGCTTGTTGTCGCGTGTGTCGTAAACGATTCCTGCTTTTAATTCCGGAATAAATCCACCATTAGCCTCTTGCTGACTGATCAGGCCCCATTGTATGTACTTTTCGTAAAGCCCGGGTTGCAGTGCAACAGAAGGTAATTTGTCGCTCGCGCTTTTCCCTTTGTTTAGTCTGTCAACATCGACTGACGCTGAGCTATAGTTGAGCAGATTGAATCCGGCAATCCAGCCAAATCGTGATCCCGAAAATTTCCCCTGAAAATCGGTTTTAAAACGGAAGAGCTTCTGCTGATATTTATAAAACATCCTCGTTTTATAGTCTGATGAGTTTTGATCTTCCCAATTTTTATTAAGCACTGATTCATAGCCGTTGAATCCGTAAAAATCGTAAGCCTGATCGGGCAGGTAACTCAAATCGGTCGTAACCTGAATTTCGGGAATGAGCGACTCGGAATCGTAATAAAACCGGTAAATTCCACTTCCTTTGGTAAAATGCGAGATTTCGAAATAGAGCGAGTGCTTGTATTTTGGAAAAGTACTTCCATCGCCGTAATTATAGAAGTTAACTGCCGCACCGTACTGAAATCCCTGATCTGTATCGAAAGTGGTTGCCGGAATGGCTCCAAAGTTCCATCCTGTTTTTATTTTAATTGTATCTGATTTTGCTTTATTCTCCTGACCAAATGAAGAATAACCAAAAATAATTGAAAAAATGCAAACAAAGATGAATCGGATCTGTTTCATATACGACAGGTTTTTGATGGCTGGCTTTCGGAGCGCTAATGTGGGGCTTTTTATTCCAATTTCAAAATAAAACTTTGGATGGGAGTGGTTTTGAAATCGTTTTTATTTAGCACATTTGTGTGTCTTCCCGTATAAGTCAGACATTTTGAATGTTGTGTTTTTTATTTTGAATATAAACGAGTTACAAATGAAGTATATAGGTGCCCATGTAAGTGCAGGCGGTGGTGTCGAGAATGCTCCGCTGAATGCAAAAGAGATAGGAGCAAAGGCTTTCGCCCTTTTCACTAAAAACCAGAAGCAATGGAATGCTTCACCTTTAACGACGAAAAGTATCGATGCTTTTAAAAAGAATTGTGCCGATCTTGGATTTCTTCCTGAAATGATTCTTCCGCATGACGGCTATTTAATCAATCTGGGTCATCCTGAAGAGGAGGGACTAACTAAATCACGCGAAGCATTTAATGATGAAATGACACGTTGCGAGCAACTTGGATTAAAAATGCTAAATTTTCATCCGGGAAGTCATCTTAATAAAATCTCCCCATCCGAGTGTTTGACTCGAATTGCCGGATCAATCAATATTGCTTTGGGAAAAACACATGGTGTAACAGCGGTAATTGAAAATACGGCTGGTCAGGGAACCAATATGGGATATATGTTTGAACAAATTGCCGAAATCATCAGTCAGGTTGAAGACAAATCGCGGGTTGGTGTTTGTATCGACACCTGTCACACATTTACAGCTGGCTACGACCTTCGGACAAAGGATGTTTTTGACCAGACTTTCGCTAAATTTGATGAGGTTATCGGTTGGAAATACCTGAAGGCCATCCATCTCAACGACTCGAAAAAGGAACTGGCCACACGTGTCGACAGGCACAACAGCATTGGCCAGGGTTTCCTTGGGATGGAAATTTTTGAAGTGTTAATGAACGATCCCCATTTTGATAATATGCCGATTATACTCGAAACGCCCGATGACAGCTTATGGGCACAGGAGATCAGTTTGTTGTATTCGTTGATCAGATAGATATAAAGAGGCAATACATGATTAATAAACTCAGGTCTGATTATTTGGTGAACTTCAGATTGTTGCCCAAATTTGAACGGTAATGAGGCTATCCGTTTACTATTTTCTAATGTTTGCTTCATCGGGCTTTGCATTATTTTATTTTAGGCGATAGAGATGGTTGTGAATAATTAAAGAAATGAATATATTTGCAGCGTAAAATGGAGCGGAAAGTTCGATATCCGAACTTTAGTATCATTTAGTAAATCATTGAATTTGTTGTAATTACGAGCCTTGGCTGTAATTATGCCTTGTTTTCTGTTTTATCATATCCAAAGAACTATTTTAGGAAAATTATTTTTTTATGGAAGATTTTTTTTCGCCGGATGAAATCCGTGCATTAATGGTCAGGTGCGAGTCTGACCGCCAGCGTATTATTTTGTTTCTGTTATACAACTATGGTTTAACTATTGATGAAGCGCTTGAATTAAAAGCGGGACAATTTATGCTAAAACCTGATTATGTCCGCTTCAATTTCACACGAAAACTAACCGGGAAAGCCCATTCCTATAAAATTCAGTTCGAGAATTATCGTCTTTTTTATAGGGGTTTGAATAAATTACAGGATCATGAGCCGCTGCTGCACAAGGATAAGAACCTTCCGATTTCGGATGCAATGGTTAAAAAAGATCTTTTTGATCTGGCCGTGACCATGAACAGAAAGATTACTCCAGGGCAATTGTTCGATAGCCATTTGTATTGGTTGTTTCGCAAAGGAGTCAGTTTTGCCCAGGCTGTTGAGGAGTACGGGATAACGCTTTCCGGAAAACCATTTAAAGTTTGGGAAAGTGCGATGCTGGCCGGAAGGTTGTGGCCGTTTCTTTTAGAGTAAATAGCCGGCATTAATTTTTTTAATATTCTCATTTATACTTTTCGGAGAGTTCCTTTGAAATTCTATAATAGAAATAAAAAAGGCGATCAATGACCGCCTTTTTTATATTTATATTGTTTCTTTTATTTTGTTTTTCCCGGCCTTGAGTCGGTTCTGAATGGATTTGCAGGCAATCCTTCCATATTATAGAGATTCAGATCATCGGGATTATCTGCCCAGCCATATCTCACTGCAACAGGATTTTCGACTGCCTCACTCGTCACCATTACTGTGTTCTCGTTTACAACGGTTGCTTTAGCCCATTTAAAATCACCATCTTTTGAGGCAATTGTAAAGCCGTTGATATAACCATAACGGTCATTCACCTTAAATCCTTTACCAACCTGGTTGAAGGTGATGTAGATTCTGTTTTTATCAATTTTCATCTCCTTGTAAGTTGGTCCGGTATAAACGAGGGTTTCGCCATAGGCAACTTTACGTGCTGCCAGCGATAACCGGTAGCCAACAGTTTGCTTATCGGTAGGGTGAATATTATCGGCATCTCCAACATCAATAATATTGGCCATTCCTGTATTTTCAACCTGAAGGGTTTGAGTTTGCGCTTCGCGCAATTCGGCCCACTCACTCTCGGCAGGTTCTGTAATCGGTTTTTTGTAATTGGCCAGCTGAACAAACAGGAACGGGAAATTTCCCTGGTTCCATTTGGTTCTCCAGTCTTTGATCATATTCGGGAAAACCCTTTTGTATTGCTGTGCCCGTGATGCATTCGATTCACCCTGGTACCAGATTGCTCCCCTGATTCCATAAGGGATGATCGGATTTAGCATTCCGTTGTAAAGAAGGGTAGGGTAGTTATTGGGGCCGACTTTTGCTGTTTTCATATCGACACTTTTTAATTTTTCGAGCATCTCTGAAAAGTCGGGATCTTGCGAGATGGTCTCTGCACTTGTCCATGTCTCGGCAACAGTTCCGCCCCATGAAGTGTGGATCAATCCGATCGGAACTTTTAGGTGTTCATAAAGATTACGTCCAAAGAAATAAGCCACAGCCGAGAAATCTGGAATTGTTTGTGGAGTACATATCCACCATTCACCATCTTCGAGGTTTTCCTGTGGTTCTTTTGCTACTCTTCTTTTTACAGTGAATAATCTGATATCAGGAAAGTTGGCTGCTGCAATTTCAGCTTCGGCGTTCTTTGTCTTCGAAACTTTAAACTCCATATTCGATTGCCCGGAGCAGACCCATACTTCACCGATCATGATATTTTCGATTGTACGGAAGTTTTTCCCTTTCACAGTCATTTTGTATGGGCCACCATACTCCATCTTTGGGAGGTTCACACGCCATTTGCCGTTTTTTCCTGTTCGTACACTAACCGTATTTTTATCGAGTGTAACTGTTACTTTTTCACCTTTCGAAGCCCAACCCCAAACAGGAATCTCTATCCCTTTTTGAAGGACCATATTACAATTAAAAAAAGGTGGCAGCGTAACCTGCGACATACCTGCTATTGACCACAAAAGCAGAAATAACAAAGACGAAGTTTTTAAAACGTTGGTTTTCATTAGTAAATAATATTTATTAATTCATAATTGAACATCTAAGTCAATGTAATTGAGCCAATCATATAAGTGCACGCCTTCCCGGAAATCAGCACTCTGTCACCAGTGAGTTGACATTTCAAAAATCCTCCCCTTGCTGAGAGTTGACGCGCTTTAAATTTTAGCTGATTAAGACGATGTGCCCAGAACGGAACGAGCGTGGTGTGTGCAGACCCAGTAACGGGATCTTCATTAACACCAATTAAAGGTGCAAAAAACCTTGAAACGAAATCGCAGTCGTAACCCGGCGCAGTTACGATTATTCCGCGTGCCTCAATTTTTCTTAATAAGTTGAAATCGGGTTTGATCTCTTCAATATCTTCCTGCGACGGATAGTAAAGGAGATAATCGGTCTTGCCTTTCCAAATCTCTAAAGGTTTGCTTCCCATAGATTTGAACAGATGGTCAGGTGGTAATGTTGGCTCGATGGTATCGGCCGGAAAATCGAGAGTAAGATATTCTCCCTTTTTATACACTTCAAGCTTTCCGCTGTAAACCGAATCAAAAGTAAGGTGATCTCCATTATAATTGAGATGATTAAACAACACATACGCGGAAGCCAGTGTGGCATGACCACATAATTCGACTTCGGCAAACGGAGTAAACCATCTGATTTCGAATAGATTGTCTCTTTTTTTGAAAAAGGCGGTTTCGGGAAGATTATTTTCGGCAGCAATATTTTGCAAAATATCGTCCGAAGGCCAGAAATCAAGGGGGCACACTGCGGCGGGATTGCCTAAAAATAAACGGTCAGTGAATGCATCGACCTGGTAAATCGGGATGATCATAAATGGAAATAATTGAAGTTGCAGATAGTGTTAATCGTTCAAAGATAGGAAATTTGACGTAATTATTCACTAATTATAAGAGCTTCATAAGTATAAAGTTCTCCGGTTTTCCAGCCATCCCATCCGATTCCCACCTTGTCGCGGGCACAATGTCCCAAAAATTCATCTTTCGTCCAATTGGTTTCCAAAGCCACCTGCGGCAGAAAAGTCCCGCTGCTCAGTCCCTTTTTAATGTATATTCCATGCTTCCCAAGTTGTATTTGATCAATTGAGTCGATCTTTTTCAGCGGTGTGAGGATCGAAATTTCAATTTTAATATTGCTGAGTTCTTTGTTTGAAACGGCATCAAATCGCGAATCACGTGTTGCAGCCGCAATTGCCATTTCTTTAATCGTTTGATATAATGGCATATTTGGATTGAATCGTCCGATGCATCCGCGGAGTTTACCTTCTACTTTTAAGGTTACAAATGCTCCGTATTTTTCATTCAGGATTCCTGAGTATCCAGATTCGGAAGGCGGGTATTTGCTGTTTTTAAGGTACCCGGCGATGCCTTCCCTGGCATGTTTCAATAATTCACGTTTTTCATCTTCTGTAATATTTAATTGGCTGTTCAGTCTGTTAACGGCAATCGCCCAATAACCCACAACACGGTTTTTATCACCTTCAGGAACATCCCCCGAGTTTTTATAGACGATTTTTTCGAATGAAATACCCGCATTGGCATGGGTGAGATGGAGGAGGGTTTGAACGGCCGCTGCGCCACAAAGTCCTGTCAATAGGTTTTTTATAAATGAATTGTTGTTTTTATTACAGATATTCTTTAGTTTTTCAATATCATTCGCAACGATGGCCTCTGCTGTTTCGGCATCGGTTTTGCAGGCCATTTCATACGATGGGTAGTGTGAAAAATCGGTACTGATCACAAACAGATTTTCATCATTAAACCAGGGTTTTAAGGCTTCGGCAAGTTCTATGCAAAGTGAAGGATCATCGCTGCCAATTATTAATGGAACTATTTGAAAATCATTGTGCAACCAATATTGTAGAAATGGCAGCTGTACTTCGAGCGAATGTTCCGCCCGGTCTGCTTCTTCGTCATAATAAATAAATTTGTTTTTTTCAATAAGCTGAGAGGTAGTCTTTTCGTTGATTATTACCTCTCCGGAAGGAGTAATATAACGACCTTTTGGATAGATGCTTACTCCGTTGAAATGTTTCCGGTGCGATCGTCCAATGATAAAAATATTCTCGTATTGCGCCTTTCTGTTAAGTTTTGTATAGGCTGAAGCAGCCACCCCACCCGAAAAAACATACCCGGCATGGGGCACAATTAATGCTGCCACATCGGTTTCCGGATTTTTTGTCGCCTTTATGAACAGATCTGAAACCTGATTCTTCAAGGCTTTGGCAGTTGCCGGATAGAATGTCCCTGCAACCGCCGGCATTCTCTTTGTCATATTTTAGTGATTATGTGGTGATATATCTGAAATTCAAATAATAAAATCCCTTGTCAGGATAAGAACAGGTTCCATTTTGCGATCAGTTTTGACACAATAAAATTAAGAAAAATGAATCGGATTTGAATCGTAGATTTGAGGTTTGCAGAGTTTTATTAATTTTATGCTTTTAACCAAAAGTAATTATGCATCCATATCTTCTTGCAGAAACAAATTGGAAGGCAGTAAAACAGTCCGATTTTCAGCTGGCTGTATTGCCATGGGGAGCTACCGAAGCCCACAATTATCACCTTCCTTACGGGACAGATAATATTCTGGCCGACCGTATTGCTGCCGAATCGGCACGAATAGCCTTTGATCATGGAGGCAAAGTAATCGTCCTCCCAACTGTCCCTTTCGGGGTAAATACGGGTCAACCAGATGTCAAATTCGATATGAACCTGAATCCTGGAACCCAAATGATGATTCTGAAAGATCTGATTACTGTTCTTGATCGTCAGGAGATTCATAAACTTGTAATTATGAACACGCATGGCGGGAACGATTTTAAACAGATTATCAGAGAATTGAATTTGCTCTTTCCAAAGATGTTTATTTGTCAGTGTAACTGGTTTAAAATTCCTGGAGCTGAAACCTATTTTGAAGATTTGGGCGAACATGCAGGTGAAGTTGAAACCAGTTTTATGCAGTATTTTACTCCTGAACTTGTTCTGCCATTATCTGAAGCCGGTGAAGGTAAGGCCCGGATATTTAGTGTTGCTGCGCTGAATGAAGGATGGGCCTGGGCCGAGCGTATTTGGACCAAAGTGACAAAAGACACAGGGATTGGAAACCCGGCTCACGCGACTGCCGAAAAAGGGGAAGCCTTCTTCAAAATGATTACCGAAAAAATCGGAATATTTTTGTACGAACTGGCCGTTGTTAATACTGATGAACTCTATAAAGATAAGTCATGAGAAATCGTAATGTGGTAAAGACATAATTTCAACTGCCTTTGGCTAAAACAACGAGACTAAAATAATGGAGAATGAAAAACAGCTGACTATTTCCTCAAATGGTTCGCGCAGTTCACAAACGTACGTCCTTGCGACAGCTTTTCTTACCTTATTTGCCATTGTTGGATTTATTATCTATGGATTACCATTCTTCTACGATTTCATGACGAAAGAATATGGTTGGTCCAGGGCAGTGGTTACTTCGGGGAATGCATTGGGTAAATTACTGGTCGCACCCTTATTTGGTTTTTTTGCAGGTTGGTTGATTGATTATTACGGTCCGCGAAGGCTTATGCTTGCCGGAGTTTTAATGGCAGGGACAGCTTTAGTCGGTTTGAGTATGTCAAGCTCACTGCCATTTTTCTACCTGTTTTATATTCTGAATGCACTTGGTTATGTTTTTGGAGGCCCTCTCCCTTGCCAGGTACTGATTTCCAGATGGTTTGATAAGAACAGGGGGAAAGCGATGGGAATCGCCTACCTCGGAATCGGGAGTGGCGGGGCATTGGTCCCCTACATCATAGCCGGGTTGGAAAAGAATCTCGGTTGGCACCTGACTTTGGTGACGCTTGGAATATTGATTATACTGATTGCATTTCCGATGGCTTATTTCATTAAAGAGCCGACGAGAGTATTCGGAGCAAAAGGAAATGTACCATCTTTGGTCCCCACCGGAACAATTCTTAAAAATCCAAATTTTTACCTGCTGGCCATTGGCAGCATGTGTTCAATAGGAGCTGTCGGCGGTATAATGCAACACCTGAAACTCTACCTTATCGATCACGATTTTTCCCAGTTTCAGGCTGCAAGAATATTGTTCTTTGTGATGCTTTCAAGTCTTGCGGGTAGGGTTTTAATGGGTTTCCTGGCCGATCTGATCAATCGTAAATATGTGATGATCCTGATTTACATGATCGTTGCCTGTGCAATCCCATTGTTAATGGTTCCCGATTTTTCTGGAAAAATTTACATTTTTGCTGTTATATTTGGAGTCGGACTCGGTGGCGATTACATGATTATCCCTTTGATGGCGGCTGATTTGTTTGGGATAAAAGCGTTGGGTCGGACAATGGGAATTATTTTAGTGGCCGATGGAATTGCTGAATCAGTTTTCCCAATGCTGGTAGGAGCTTTATACAACGAAACTTCGAAAAGTTATACCGTAGGATTTACTGTTTTGATCTGTGTGGCGACACTTGGAGCCATAATTGTCTCGTTCCTTCCACAGACGATAAAGAATAAAAGAATGAAGGAATGAATATTATTGAACAATGACCATTGAACATTTGTCTGTATGATAATTGATTACAACATCAAGCCGGAAGATTTGAAAGAAAAACTCAACCGATTCTGGGGATTATCCGGAGAAAAAATCCTCAGAATTGAATCGGAATATAACCAGAGATTAGGAGCACCGGTTTTTACCGTTAACGGGAAATATTCGACGCGCGGCTGGACAGAATGGACGCAGGGATTCCAGTTTGGTTCTGCAATCCTTCAGTTCGATGCTACTGGGGATGAAACCTTTCTGAAGATTGGCCGCGAAAATACGGTGAGTAAAATGACACATCATATCAGTCATGCCGGGGTTCATGATCATGGGTTTAACAACATAAGTACCTACGGAAATCTTCACCGACTGATGAAAGAAGGGAAAATGCCTCACAACGAATGGGAAAAGAATTTTTACGAACTTGCTTTAAAAGCTTCAGGAGCAGTTCAGGCAAGCCGTTGGAGTAAAACGCCAGACGGAGGTTTCATCTACTCTTTTAACGGTCCTCATTCGCTGTTTGTCGACACCATCCGGTCATGCAGGGTACTAATGATGGCGCATGGACTGGGTCATTATTTGCCTGGCGAGAATGATATCAGGATTTCGCTTATCCGGCGGGCAATCGGTCATTTGCTTGCAACCGCTAAATATTCTGTTTATTACGACGAGGGTCGTGATATTTATGACGAATGGGGTCGAACAGCTCATGAATCTGTTTTTAATCCTAAGGACGGTAACTACCGCTGTCCTAATTCCCAACAGGGATACTCGGGCTTTTCGACCTGGACACGAGGTCTCGCATGGGCAATGCTTGGATTTGCAGAGGAAGTTGAGTTCGTAAATACACTTCATAAAGATGAATTTGAAAATATTGAAAGTAAAGGAAGTATAATCAGAAAACTACTCAAAGGAGCCGAAGCGACCTGCGATTTCTATATCGATCATACACCTGTAGATGGCATTCCTTATTGGGACACTGGTGCGCCTGGATTAGTTCACCTGAAGGAGTATCTTAAACTACCGGCTGATCCGTTTAATGATTTCGAACCAGTTGATAGTTCAGCTGCCGCAATTGGCGCACAGGGACTTTTTCGGCTCGGTCATTACATGATTTCAAAAGGGAGAGTTGAAGAGGGAACCCGCTATTGGCAGGCCGGATTAACCGTTGTCTCACGATTACTCGAAACTCCGTATTTATCTGTCGATCCGGATCATCAGGGGATTTTACTTCATTCAGTTTATCATCGCCCAAACGGATGGGATTATATTCCGAAAGGATTTAAAATACCATGTAACGAGTCAGGTATGTGGGGAGATTACCATATGCGTGAATCTGCATTATACCTGTCGAAGATCATTTCTGGAGATCATTATTACACCTTTTTCAACGGAATATTATAAGCAATGGCCTCATCAATGAAAGACCTTTCTAAACTTTGTGTTCACACGTTAACCACCAAACCATGGGGAATAGAAGCTTGCGTGAAGAATTATTCCGAAGTTGGTATTTATGGCATTACGATCTGGCGGAATGTGCTGGAAAATAAAAACTTAAACGAGGTTCGGGCGCTTTTGGATGATTATAGCATGGAAGTAGTTTCTCTCTGTCGCGGTGGATTTTTCCCATCGGTTGATAAGGGTAAGCGTGACTCCGCAATTGAGGATAACCTGATAGCAATTGAACAGGCTGCTGCTGTAGGTGCACCATTGATTGTGCTGGTTTGCGGAGCCGATGGCCGGCAGTCTCTTGAAATATCTAGGGAACAAATTACCGAAGGTATTCTCCGAATCTTACCTGCTGCAAAAAGTACAGGTGTGAAACTGTCCATCGAGCCGCTTCACCCCATGTATGCTGGTGATCGTTCGGCCATTAATACCATAAAACAGGCTAACGATATGGCCGAAATGATCAATTCTGATTTGGTGGGAGTTGCTGTTGATGTCTATCATCTTTGGTGGGATGACACCTTAAAAGCTGAAATTAAGCGTTGTGCCGACCATGATCATTTGTTCGCTTTTCATGTTTGCGACTGGAATGTCCCGACGACCGATTTTTTGAATGATCGTGGATTAATGGGAGATGGTTGCATCAATATTTCTGAAATAAGAGGTTGGGTCGAAGATGCCGGATTCAAAGGATTTAATGAAGTTGAGATCTTTTCCGATAAATACTGGGCTACGGATCAGAAACTTTATCTCGAGAAAATAAAACAGGCATATTTAACTAAGACCTGAATAGGAAAGCAGAATATCGGTTACTTGCAACTAGCAGCCAGCGGCTAGCTGCCAATAGCCAGTTGCATTTAATGTATTGTCCAGATTAAAAACGAAAAAATATAACAAGCAATGAGCGAAAACACAATCATCCACAAAGTTGGAATAATCATGAATGGTGTTACTGGTCGTATGGGGACGAATCAGCACCTGATGCGATCGATTGTTGAAATTATTAAGCAGGGTGGGGTACAGGTTGGACCCGATGAATTTATCATGCCGGATCCTATCCTTGTTGGCCGCGATGAAGTCAAACTTCGTAAACTCGCTCAAATGTCAGGAGTTGTGAAATGGACAACCAACCTGAATGAAGTAATAAACGACCCTCAGTATCAGATTTATTTCGATGCCCAGACTACGGGTCGAAGGGCCGATGCAGTTAAAATGGCAGCGAAAGCCGGAAAACATGTTTACTGCGAAAAACCCATAGCTTCTGATACTAAGACGGCCCTCGAACTTTACGAAGTATGCGAAAAAGCCGGTGTAAAACATGGGGTGGTACAGGATAAACTATGGTTACCCGGTTTATTGAAGCTTAAGAGATTGATGGAGAACGATTTCTTTGGAAAAATACTCTCTGTGAGGGGCGAGTTTGGCTACTGGGTTTTCGAAGGATTTAATGTGCCGGCACAACGCCCAAGCTGGAACTACCGGAAAGAAGATGATGGTGGAATTATTGTTGATATGTTATGTCACTGGCGTTATGTGCTTGATAATCTTTTCGGAAATGTAAAGGGGGTATTTTGTATGGGTGCAACCCACATTCCTGAAAGAGTTGATGAACGCGGCAACGTTTACAAATGTACTGCTGACGATGCTGCATATGCCACTTTCGAACTCGAAGGGGGCATAATTGCCCATTTTAACTCCTCGTGGGTAACCCGCGTACGTCGCGATGATTTACTGACACTTCAGGTGGATGGAACAAAAGGTTCTGCCGTTGCCGGATTACGCGAGTGCTGGACACAACATTATGGAAATACACCCAAACCCGTATGGAATCCCGATATTGCAAGTCCAATCAATTTCTATGATGGCTGGTCGAAAGTTCCTGAACAAGAGGTATTTGATAATGCTTTCAAAGCTGAATGGGAGTTGTTCCTCAAACATGTTGTAAAAAATAAGCCATTCCGTTGGAACCTCATGGAAGGTGCCAAAGGAGTGCAATTGGCCGAAAAAGGACTCGAAAGCTGGGCCAAAAAGTGCTGGGTAGAAATTCCAAAATTGAAGTTCTGAACATTTCGTTGCCATAGACTTCAGTCAACGGATATAAAATAGTATTGATAGTTAGGGCTTTAGCCCAATATTTAAAACTAAAACTATTCTGATGTCAAAAATTGCATTGATTACAGGGGGTACCCGGGGCATCGGTCTCGGAATTGCCATCGAACTGGCAAAGGCAGGTTTCGATTTAGCAATCAATGGAATGCGCGATGAAACCTTAGTAAAACCAATTCTTGATGAATTAGCCAATTACGGAGTTCAGGTCGAATATTTCCGTGGTGATGTTTCAAAAAAAGATGATCGCAGTAAGATGATTGAGGCAATTTTTAACCGGTTTGGAAAGATAAATGTCCTTGTTAACAATGCCGGAATTGCTCCACCCGAACGAAAAGACATTCTCGAAGCAACAGAGGAGAGTTTTGAATATGTATTGAATGTCAATCTTCGGGGACCATATTTTCTGACACAGTTGGTTGCCAACCGAATGATTGAAACTAAGAAACAATCGGATGATGAGTTCTTTTGTATTATTAATGTTTCATCTGTTTCAGCAATAGTTGCCTCGGTGAACCGTGGCGAATACTGTATTTCGAAAGCAGGAATTGCTATGGCAACCAAATTATGGGCATCGCGGCTTGGCGAGTTCGATATCCCCGTTTACGAAATTCAACCCGGTGTTATCCACACCGATATGACAGTCGGAATTCGGCAGAAGTACGACCTGTTATTCAAAAATGGATTAGCAATCCAGAAACGTTGGGGCACCCCTTCTGATGTTGGAAAAGTTGCTGCCGCAATGGCAATCGGAAGTATGCCTTATTCAACCGGACAGGTAGTAGTTGTGGATGGAGGGATGACGATACCAAGGTTGTAAACCGGTTATCTTTAAATGTGTTTTTATTACTTTTATTAATCTTTTCCCTGGTTTCAGTATTAAAACTTCTAAATATTAATCAATGTTTTTCTGTTTAAATAGATCAATTTATGCCAGGCTGGTACTGATTATTTGTTTGCTGTTAACTGGTACTTTTGTTTTTGCTCAGAAATCACCCCCAAGATTTAAAGTCATCGCTTTCTATACCGGTAAAAACGACCGCGCCCATGTGAGTTTCGTTCATGAATCTAACCGATGGTTTGCCGAAACGGCTAAAAAATACAAGTTTTCGTAT
>JAPLDR010000053.1:36955-38652 GCA_026391655.1 Bacteroidia bacterium
ATACAAGTTTTCGTATGAATCAACCAATAATTGGGAGAACCTGAATTTGAATTTTCTGGCAAAATATGATATTGTACTTTTTCTGGATACACGTCCCGAAAAACCTGAACAGCGGGCCGCTTTTGAGCAGTATATGAAGCGGGGAGGAGCGTGGATCGGATTTCACTTTGCCGCCTTCGCACTGACTCCATCAGATTATTCTCAGAACTGGGACTGGTACCATAATGAATTTCTTGGTTCGGGTGAATATAAGGGAAATACCTGGCGTCCGACATCTGCTGTACTAAGGGTGGAGAACAGGAAACATGTGGTCACAAAACATTTGCCGGTTACTTTTAAATCTTCTCCGAATGAATGGTACAGTTGGAAAAATGATTTACGAAAAAATCAGGATATTGAGGTGCTTGTCTCAATTGATTTGACAAGTTTTCCTCTCGGAACTGGTCCTAAGACCTGGGAAATTTGGCACAGTGGCGATTACCCCATAGTTTGGACCAACAAAAAATACCGGATGCTATACATCAACATGGGGCATAACGACATTGACTATGAAGGGAAAAAAAACAAAGAGCTCTCTTTCACCTTCGGAAATCGGGTCCAAAATAAAATGGTGATTAACGCGCTGAAGTGGTTGGGTAAAAAGTATTAAAACACAAATGGGAACTACTCTTTCAAGTGGTTCCCATTTCGTCGCTTGTGAATTGCTTCACTAGTGGCGTCAGGCTACGGTTTTATGGCTGACTGCATTTTCAACTTCTTCGTGCTTGCGCATTCTGTTGTTTAGTTTTGTCCCTACGGTTTTCCTTGCGGTCGACCTTCCAGGACGGAGCGTCTTATCGAATACAGTGTGGTTCATCTCTTGCGATCAGTACTTCTGCTGTATGGAACATTTCAGACTTTTCAGCTGTCCTGCTCCCCGAAATAGTTGAAAAAACTTGCGTCTCCTCTTTTTCCCGGTCTTTAACTCAACCTTCTAATGAACGACTAGCGTTTTTTCGGGTTGAAGGAACGATCAGATCGCTCTTTTCGTTCAACCTCTGACTCTTCCATGGCGCAAACCCGAAGGTTTGAATGATCCGGTTCTTTACTCAGTTAAGAATCTCTCCCCGTCTCCACAACTTCAGAGTAACCTTTTTTTGCTTACCTGATATTTCAAAGATATCTGGTCCAATACACTCGTGCAAATATTTTGAGTCATTTATATCAACCTTAAATCAACAGTGAATTAACCTGAATTATCAACAATTGTCAATAACTTACGAGAGGTTATTTGATTGATATATAGTGCTATATAAAGTATTTCCTTTTGTGACGATTTTTTCAGTGGTGTATCCTGGGAATAGCCTGGTGATTTCTTACTTATAAATCCGGATAAATGCTGTAAAACCGCTTATTAAATCTGGAAGGAAAAAGCGTTGATCCATCTGAATTTCTATTGAGAGGAAAAATCTTAGAGTGGAAGGATTTATGGTGAAGTATAACTAATGAATAATGTTCCATTTTCGTTGGCCGGTTGGCGGACAAATATTCAGATTTTTGGTAGGGGTATAAAAACACAAATGGGAACTACTCTTTCAAGTGGTTCCCATTTCGTCGCTTGTGAATTGCTTCACTAGTGGCGTCAGGCTACGGTTTTATGGCTGGCTGCATTTTCAACTTCTTCGTGCTTGCGCATTCTGTTGTTTAGTTTGCAACCC
>JAPLDR010000130.1 GCA_026391655.1 Bacteroidia bacterium
AATCTTCTGAAAAATATATTACTTCAAAATTTTCTCTGCTGTCATCCAGTCAATTAACAACTGCGGCCATTGATCATGAGGTTTACCCTTCTTCGTCATCCCAAAACCATGTCCACCTTCGCGAAAAATATGGAGCTCGGCAGAAACGCTCTTCTCTTTTAACGCGCTATAAAACTCTATGCTATTCCGGGGGGGCACAGTCTGATCATCGTCTGCAAGAACCAGAAAAGTCGGGGGAGTGTCAATGGTCACCTGAAGCTCATTTGAATAGTATTTGATCAACTTAAGGTCGTGGTTTTTACCGATCAGGTTTTCACGTGATCCCATATGTCCCCAAAGTTCATTAAACGTGATGACCGGATAAACCAACACAGCAAAATCGGGGCGACAGCTCACTTTTTCTATCGGATTGTCACTCCCTGTTTTTCCCTTGTCAAAATGGGTCGCAGCTGTCGAAGCGAGGTGACCTCCGGCAGAAAAACCCGAAATACCAATCTTTTCAGGATCTATACCCCATTCAACAGCCTTATAACGCACAGTTCTTAATGCATGTTGCGCATCAATAAGGGGTATCTCGTGATGTCCGTAAGGAAGTCTGTATTTTAGAACAATTCCAGCAATCCCTTTGCTTTGCAAATACTCGGCATAAGCATAACCTTCGTGATCCATAGCTTCAATCCAATAACCACCGCCAGGACAAATTACGACTGCAGCACCTGTATTTTTATCTTTTTCAGGCAAATAAATGGTTAACGTTGGTTCTGATACGAACCGGACCATTTTACCCTGAAAAGTTTCCTCTGGTTGCGGACATTCGTTATTCCCGGGTGCGCCATTTGGCCATAGTTTTATAACATTCTGTGCAACTGCTAATTGCAGTAATGACATCGTACAAAGCATAAGAATGATCTTTCGTTTCATTTTTCTGAGTATTATTAAAACTTCTTCAAGGATAAAAATAGAAAATATCGCGGCTAAATTTACCTTTGTCTTTCTATTTTGATTAATTAAGATCATTTTTTCAGCTATTTTTGCTGCTATGAGTTTTAATCTGCTTTGGGAGGGTTTTATTATTGGCATTGCCGTATCGGTTCCGCTTGGGCCTTTAGGCATGCTCTGTATTAAGCGAACAGTCAATAAGAACTGGAAATCAGGTTTTTTATCCGGTTTGGGGATTGCCGCTTCCGATGTTATTTATGCAATTGTTGCAGGATTCAGTCTTACCATCATTATCAATTTCATCAGTGACTACGAAATCTATTTTCAGATACTCGGAGCAAGTATGGTTGTATTACTTGGGCTTTATATTTTCTTTTCGAACCCTGCTAAGGATATCCAAAAATACCAACGAAAAGGAACTTCGTATGTTCAGGATTTTCTAACCGCTTTTCTTCTTACGGTTACCAATCCGTTATCTGTATTTGTATTTATTGCAATCTTCACAAGTTATAGTCTTAGGTTTGAATTATCCAAACTCATTGATGCACTTTTAATAATTGGCGGTATATTCATTGGCGGCGCAGCATGGTGGTTTATCCTAACTGGTCTGGCCAATCTATTTAAACATAAACTGACGATTAATACTTTGTGGTGGGCCAACAAGATTATTGGTTTAAGTGTAGTACTGATTGCTGTCGGATTGTTTATCTTTCTGTTATTTAAGGATAATTAAATCATTTTCCCCTGCAAAACCATTGTAAATTCTTCAGGAGCACGACGCGGTTTTCCCGTCGCTGCGTCGATAAATCCAAGCACCACTTCCCCATCGTTAATTAATTGCCCTTTTTCGTTATAGATTTCGGAGAATAGCTTAAACTTTACTTTAGGAACCTCTTTAATGATTGTTCTGATGGTTAGTACTTCATCGTAAATCGCAGGCTTATGATATACAGCATTTAATGATCTGACTGGTAGGATAATCCCACTCTCTTCAACCTCGCGGTATGATTTCCAGATCACCCGGATGAGATCAGTTCGTCCGATCTCATAAAGCCGGGGATAATGTCCAAAGTACATTACTCCCATTCGATACGTATCACCGTAACATACGCGGTATTTTGTATCGTAACTCAGCATAAGTTAAGAATAAATGTTGTACAATTAAGAGATACAAAGTTAAGCAATAACAATTTGAATATTCGGCAATTAATTTATATCAACGAATTAATTTTTAAAATTCATGACTTGTATATATTTTGTGTTATTTTTGAATACTATAATATTAACAATATATGGATCAAAAACAAGAACACAAACACAGAAGAAAGAGCAGCCTAAGTCAGAAGCGTGAACTAAGCCGATTTCTGACGTTTTACTTATTTATTGTTCTTGGAGTTGTCTTTCTCTTGATCGGTTTGTATTTTTCACTTAGTTCAACAGAAAGCCTGAACAATCTTTTTGCCATGCTGATGAACTTTTTGAAACCCGCTGATGGTCCAATTGTTGAAGAAGTACTACCGCCGGTGCAAAGCTCAATGAATATATTGCTTCACAATCTGTCCGCTGCTTTAATTTTGATTGTACTAAATATATATGCTAAAAAATTCCCTTCAATTACATATTCTGGTTCACTTATCATAGCTCTTTATTTAATTGTAATAAATACAAAGATATTGGAAGGAAACTTTATTTACGGAGTCTTAATTCATTCAAGCTTTCTCATAGCCTCTCTATATCTTTTTCTCACTCTATCATTACTTTTTATTACTGCGATTCTTCATCGTAAATCCGGGATACTCATCCTCGCGTGTTTCTACTTCTACTTTTACATTTCAGTAGTTTTATATACAGCAACTTTTAGCTCTTTTTTTAATTTTCTGCAACCTTTCGTTTTATTTTTCACCATTGTTATTTTCTACGTAGGACGGAAAATTGAACGTCCCTATATAAACTTGATTAACTTCTCATTCGGTTGCGGCTTTTTTGGTCTGATTTTTCTCGCAAAATTTGTGGTAAACTCGAAACCCGATTTTCTGATTGGATTTTTCACTTTCACCATGCTATATTATCTCCTTTTTTATGTGATTGCTGGTTATAATTCAAGCATTAATGAACAGCCGCTTCGCAAATGGATGCAGTTACTATTAACCTGGCTGAACTTGCTGTTCTTATTAGGAACTATTTCGTTTGTGCTCAAAAAATATTATGCTTTTGATTATATATGGATCTTTGTTTTGACACTGTTTTTCCTTAACTTGCTCGGTATTAAATTATTAAAGAAATTCAATAGCTCAGCATGGACACTACCACAAAATTTTGCCAACATATTTTTGGCCGCGTTAGTGTTGCCGCTTATGCTACACCAAAATATAATTTTACTCTTTTGTGCAGAGTTCTTTGTTTTTATGTTAGTTTTTACCAAAGAATATAAATCAAAAGTTGCCATGCGAATATCATTGGTAGCTATAGTAGTGATGGTTAGTATCTATCTATTTTTTTGGATAAATTATTATCTGCCTGCACTTTTTGAAGAAGATATTCTGCCTGAAATGTCATTAATGTGGCATGGAATAGTGAGTAACACAGTGATGGTATTTGCTTTGTTGATCGCTATTTGGTTTTTGGAGGAGATAGATATTTCAGTATCAAAAAAATGGTTTAGCAATAATAAATATAACCGTTTGATTCGCATATTACTGCTCATTTCGCTATTTCTCACCTTAGGATGGATCGTTTTCTCGTTGGTATGCCTATTCACCGGAACATTAATTTATTCTTCGATAGGATGTTTTGTCTCTGGCAGTCTTTTTTTTATCGTCATGATTTATTATTATGCCAATAAAAAATCTTTATTTAAAAAACCTCTCTTATATTTTGCCTTTACTTTTACTCTTCTGTACCCAATACTTGTTCATTGGAGCATGACTTTTTTTTTAAAGAATCTTGTAAAAATAGAAAATTTGAATTTGGCAGGCTTCATACTTCATTATCTTGCATTGTTTTTGTTAATTATTTTAGGGATAACAACCTTCCTTCCCATCTATTGGAAAAACTCGGGAAAAGTTATTGTTCAACATGGAATACAGCTATTAACGATTGTTTATCTACTTTTTCTGCTTTGCACTGAATATGATATCCTTTCAGTTTTACTTACGACAATTCAAAATAGTTCAAAGAATAGTCATGGCATTGGAATTGCAGATGAATTATTAACATACAACCAGCACATACCCTATTCAGTTTTGATGATGTTACTAACAGTTTTTGTTTTTATCTATTCGATTTATAAACATAACTCGTTTTTTCGATATATTTCTATCATTTTATCTATCGGGATACTTGTAAAAGTATTTGCCTATGACTTTGAAACGCTCAGTCAGGGAGAAAGTAGTGTGGTATTCTTTGTTTTAGGACTATTATTAATAGGATTTGCTTTTCTCTATTCCTACTTTGCAAAAGGCCGAATTGACATTACGCAAACAAACACGTAATACTACAACGAAGGACATACAAGCTTCATCGGAATAGAAACCAGGTGATAGAAATAAGGACAAACCGAACTATTAAAGTAAACAATAAACATATCTAAAAATCTGTCAGTTACGAAAATCAAAAGGAGAAGTCATCATGGCTTCTCCTCATTCTTTTTTTGTGACCCAGCTGGGATTCGGACCCAGGACCCCATCCTTAAAAGGGATGTGCTCTACCAGCTGAGCTACTGAGTCATCCTTAAAACGCCTCCGTTTTTCAAAGGCGGTGCAAAGATAACCTTGTTTTTAACTAATGCAAAACCCAAATCTATAAATATGAAAAAAAGATGATTTTATTTGTAGTTTTGTTGTCAAAATGGCGATTGTCTCTCTATATAAATGGGGTTCTCTTAACGCTAAATGATTCTATATGAAGGGGAAAGTAGTAATTATTACAGGTGCTTCGTCAGGTATCGGAAGGGCTTTGGCAAAGGAATTTTTTTTACGCGGAGCCAATTTAGCCTTAGGTGCCCGCAGGATCGATCAACTTGAGACACTGAAAGCAGAACTGCAAAGTCCTGATATTTTGTGTATCGAAACTGATGTCACGCAAGAGGCCGACTGTAAAAGGCTGATTGAACTTACTATTGAAAAATATGGACGCATTGATATATTGATCAACAATGCCGGATTATCGATGCGTGCGCTGTTTTTAGATATGGATCTTGAGGTAATGCACCGCTTAATGAACGTCAATTTCTACGGTACCGTTTATTGTACAAAATTTGCACTTCCTTATCTTCTTGAGACCAAAGGCTCTTTAGTTGGAGTGATCTCAATCGCGGGTCATGTCGGATTACCGGGAAGGACAGCCTATTCAGCTTCAAAATTTGCAGTCAGGGGATTTCTTGACACGCTCCGAATTGAACATCTTCGAAACGGATTGCATGTTCTGGTGGCAGCTCCCGGATTTACTGCTTCTGAAGTACGAAAGGTCGCCCTCACCGCTGACGGTACCCCTCAAGGGGAGACACCGCGAAATGAAGGGACGATGATGAGCGCTGAAACCTGCGCAACGTATATTGCAGAAGCGATCATAAAGAGGAAGAGGGAGCTAATTCTCACCTTTATGGAAGGAAAACTAACCGTGTTTCTCGGAAAATTCTTCCCCTCATTATTGGATAGGCTCATTTATAAGCATATGGCCAAAGAGCCCTATTCTCCGCTAAAATAAGGATGCAGTTTGCTCATTAAAAAAATGGAGTTATCTTTGCGCAACTTTTGAGATAGTATAAACAATATGACTCTGTAGCTCAGCTGGTAGAGCAATTGACTCTTAATCAATGGGTCGAGGGTTCGATTCCCTCCGGGGTCACAAATTGATTATCAAGCGTTTACAATAATTTTGTAAACGCTCTTTTTAATTCACAGACATGAAAAACTCCTTATAAAATTACTTCTACAAGGAGTTTTGATTTCAATCGGACACTTTAAAACTACACTTCATATCTAAAATAAACTGCAACCTCAATTCACATATAAAGATTCAACGGCTCACCATTAATTGATGTACTCACTCAACCATTTCCCCAATTTTTTACGAGTGAAGAATATCCGGCTTTTTACGGTACCAAGTGGTAATTCAAGTTTTTCGGCAATCTCTTTGTATTTATAACCACTTAAAAAGAGTTTAAACGGCTCACGAAACTCATTTTCAAGGAGATCTATCTTTTTGTAAATCTCCTTCTCGGCATGAATCGAGTCAGCAGCTGGTGAATAATCATCCTTCGAGAATGAAATCTGTAGTTTATGAGATGAACTCTCTAGCGTTGTCTTTGCTTTTACATTTCTACGGTACTCATTAATAAAGGTATTTTTCATGATCGTGTAAACCCATGCCATTAAGTTCGTGTCGGCAGAAAATTTATCGCGGTAAGTCAATGCCTTCAGATAAGTCTCCTGCACCAAATCCCGGGCTTTGTCGGAATCACTGGTTAAACTTAATGCAAAGTAGTATAATTTGCTGTGTAGGCCAGTCAGTGAGTTCTGAAATTGCATCTGAGTCATAGAGTAATTTATTAAATTATTGACCAAATAAAGGTTTTCAATTATCAAACAATAGTTCAAAGATATCAAACACATTTTTAAAAAACAATACGAGCGTATTTTGCCAATCCCTTTTTAAGTCAATTATCGCGATCTATTCTAAATAAGAAAAACGTAATTATCAATATTACAATGCGATCTACATAAAATTATTAATCATTATAAATTACTGAAAATTCGTTATTTTTTTTTCGTTTACTATTTATCACTGATCAAACATAGCATTTGGATGATCAAACATGATTTAGACGACCAAATCCACGCTCTATATCCGACAGAAATTTAATTTATTAAAATGGCTCATTATCCTTCTGTATCGTTAATTTGAACAGATAAACGTCTGGCTTCTTACAGCCATCCGAGGACAAAAGGTTGCGCGTTTTATCAATTTAAAAGCTTAAATTTACCGCACATTAAAAATGGCAAGTGCTCTGCTGAAAGTTAAAGGTTACGGAATCCAACATTTGGAAAAAGATGATGTGACTGACAAAAGCGAAGCTGTATTTACGAAGTAATATCCACTTTCATAAACATCTGAATCTTAATCTATTGCAGAAATGTGACTTACTTATTGCTGTAGATTTCAGAGATCTGTTCTTATATAGTCTCATCTCTTTTAATTCAAATCGAAACTTTTCATTGTCAGTTATGATTAAAAAGAGCGATAATATGATCGTTTTTTCTAATTTTGTTGTCTCATCTCCTCTACTAAATCAAAGAATTTTATGGTCTTAAAACCATTTTCTTCCAGATCTTTTGTCCTCAATATTGCAATACTGCTCCTTATTGCCCAAAGTACTGTTGCCCAGTACAGCAAAAGAAGATCAGGTGATGTAAGTTCCTGGGAGATTGAATTCACGGGGGGAGTTTCCAAATTTCTCACCTCGATTAATCCCAATTCCGATGCGGTCTATAAAAAATTCAATTACTGGAATGCAGATTTTAATGGTGCATTCACCCTTTCTGTAACTAAAACCATCTCCCCGAAATTCAACGCCCAGTTCGAATTTCTGACTACGAAGCTCTCGGGACAATGGAACGTAAATAGCGGTTATCCGGTTCCTCCCCTGGCAATTGCTCAGGGTCTCTCCTATCCCAACCCATTTAAAACTGGGGTCAACCATTTAAATTTGTTGATCCTCGCAAACCTGAACCAAATTGTCGCGCCAAACAGTGCTAATGACAAATGGTACCTTTTTGTAAAGGGAGGCATGGGTCTGGCATTTTTAAAAGAATACAGTAGTCTCTATCCATTAGTTCAACCTGGTAATCCGTTTAAATATACAGTTATTTATGGTGGAGGATTATCCTACACTATCAATGACAAAATAAAATTAAAACTCGGATCTACTTGGTACAGAGTAGAAACAGACCGACTTGACGGTGTTCACATATTGAAACCGGGTGGTGACTATCAAGTTGATCCAGGATTTGCATATAATGTGAAAGAACGGTATATTTATCCGTATGTCGGGATGACTTATGGATTTGGAAAGGCCAACTTTAAAGCACATTTTATCCAAAAAAACAGCCTTCGTTCGTCCTGGTTTAAACCTTCTAAAAAGAAGTATAAACGCAGGAGATAGGTTAATGTCACAATTTGCTTTTCAATTCGCGTAATTAGCATTTCACGAAACCTATTTATTTTCACTTCGTACAATATTCAATATTTAAACTTTTATTCTGTAATTATGCCTTCAATTCGCATAGCAGTCATCGGCCTGGGTTATGTTGGCCTTCCCCTCGCCAGGCTTTTTGCCACCAAATACCCGGTGATTGGGTTTGATGTTAATCAACAACGTGTCAATGAAATAAATCGAGGGATTGACCGTACACTCGAAGTGGATGAACAAATTCTTCGGGATTCTCTTGTTTCCGAAAACCCTGTCACCAGTGAAACAAATGGTCTCTTCTGCTCCTTCAATTCTGAAGATATCAAAGGTTGCAACTTTTATGTCGTGACTGTCCCAACCCCCGTAGATAAAAACAACCGTCCCGACCTTACACCACTCATAAAAGCCTCTAAAACTGTCGGTTGTGTGATTTCAAAAGGGGATATCGTCGTTTACGAATCAACTGTCTATCCGGGTGCCACGGAGGAAGATTGTCTCCCTGTTATCGAAAAAGTATCCGGACTAATATATAATATTGACTTTTTTGCCGGATATAGTCCTGAAAGGATCAATCCCGGAGACAAAGAACATACTGTTGAAAAGATTCGAAAAGTTACATCCGGTTCAACACCCGAAGTTGCTGAGATAGTTGATTCGACTTACCGTTCTGTAATTAAGGCAGGGACCTATAAAGCCTCTTCCATCAGGGTGGCGGAAGCTGCAAAAGTGATCGAGAACAGTCAGCGCGATATCAATATCGCTTTTGTAAACGAACTGGCCAAAATCTTTAATGCTATGAAAATTGACACCAACGACGTATTAGAGGCAGCATCCACCAAATGGAATTTTCTCCCTTTTAAACCGGGACTTGTCGGAGGGCACTGTATCGGAGTTGACCCCTATTATCTTGCGCAAAAAGCACAGCAAGCAGGATATCATCCTGAGATAATCCTTGCAGGCAGACGAATGAACGACAGCATGGGAAAATATGTTGCCTCCGAAGTAGTGAAACTGATGATCAATAACGAGATCCCGATCAAAAACTCAAAAATACTGATGCTGGGAATCACCTTTAAAGAAAACTGTCCCGATATCAGAAATACCAAAGCCACAGACATTTATCATGAATTAGTCAGTTATGGAATAGCTGTCGATATTTACGATCCATGGGCCTCCCCTGACGAGGTTAGGCATGAATACGGCCTTGCACTCACCGCAAATCTGGACAAATCGGTCAATTATAATGCTGTAATTCTGGCTGTAGCTCACCGCGAGTTTCTGGAAATTGATCTTCAGGCATTTAAAACCCATGGAGCGATTCTTTACGATGTAAAAGGAATTCTGCCACGCGAACAGGTTCATGCCCGGCTTTAGACAAATAAAGCTAAAGCTTTCCCGGAGCACAGTCGAAGGGATAAAAATTATAAACAACACTGCAATTCTGTGAATACCCAGTCGAGGCTGAGTGACCCGAAAGTATTGCCCATTAATCTGATTACTATACAATCTCTGTTTTAGTAGAAGGGTGTTCTTCACTATACCCTTCTCACCACAATCAAATTGAATCAAACTATTCATCATTTTATAATCAGTTTAGTTTTGAAACTATTCCCAAAACACCTAATATTGCTAACAGAATCTGAACTTATGGAATCTAACCGATTTCTACAGCTCAGCTTTTTTTCATTCCTGCTCTATTCTCACCGACGCTGATTGGGATTGAGCAAGCGAAGCTATCTTTAACCATTGGCAATTCCACATTAATCTTTTCCAATTGCCCAATATTAAATACATTACACTGATTATCTTTTTCTTCCTGAGCATCCCTCTGATGGCGCAGGAAAAGAATGGTTTCATTCCTGACTTCAGGGTCAGCCAAAGTACTTTTGTCAGTTCGGGTAACGATCTCCCTTTCTGGATGATTACCAACCAGAACGGCATCTTTACATTGCACAGCTCTACATATCAACTGTCTCGGGCCGGATTAAGCAGAGGATTTGAGCGGGACACACTCAAAAAGTGGGGATACACCTATGGCACAAATATGGTCTACGGCTATACCAGCACCTCTGATTTTCATCCGAATGAATACTGGTTAGGATTACGATTTCATAAATTAATTCTTAAAGTGGGCGCACAAAGTGATCCGATTCTTTTCGGTGGACTCTCTTCTACAAACGGGAATATGTACCGCTCGCGTAATGCAAGACCAGTTCCCGGAGTCACACTCTCAACCAATGGGTATATCCCGTTTTTCTTTGCAAAAAAGTGGTTCTCTTTCCGGTTTCTATACGAAGAAGGAATATTAAAAGACAAACAGTTTGTTATCGATGCCCATTTGCACCATAAAAATCTCCATTTCAGAGCCCTCCTCTCTCCCTCTCTTTCTTTCTCTATCGGTCTTGAGCATTACGTCTTTTGGGGCGGATATTCTCCCAAATATGGACAGCTCCCCGAGTGGAACGAGTATTTTCGATATATCTTTGGATTGGCAGGCGGTGACAGTGCTACACTCAACGATCAGAATAACAGCTCAGGCAACCAGTTGGGATGCTATAACCTGGAAATAAGAAAAAATTGGATGGGTACAAGCGTCACTTTTTACTGGAATCATCCGTTCGAAGACCGCTCGGGAAGGGAACTTGACAATTTGCGTGACGGTTTATGGGGAGTACATTTAGGGATAAATAAAAGATTCGCTTTTATTACGGATGTCGTCTATGAATATATGTACACACTCAATCAGAGTGGAGCGTTACTGGCAAAACCAGTTCCTACACCAGAAGATCCGAACAAAGTGACTGGTCGAGGACAAGATGACTATTTCAATCATGGTACTTATGCTCTTCAGGATGGCATGTACCCTTCCGGATATACTCATTATCAACGTATGATGGGAACCCCCCTTTTTGTCCCCATAATTGGCTCAGACGGTATATCAAAGGGATTCGAGAGCACAAGAATGTGGATGCACCATCTGGGGATAAGCGGCATGTTGGGAGGTGGATTTTTCTGGAAATCATTATTGACATTGTCGCGTAATTTCGGCCGTTATCAACAAGTGTATCCCGATCCGCTTGACGAGTTCTCATTTCTCGTCGAATGCCGTTACAACGGGGCAAAACTCCCATTCGAAGTTAAAGCTGGTGTAGC
>JAPLDR010000066.1 GCA_026391655.1 Bacteroidia bacterium
CTGTAATTGTTGTGGCATCAATTCCATGAACTGCACTGCCATAGGTTTTTACAAGCATATATTAGGTGGTTAACTATTGTAAGCTAAAGTTACAATAATTTTAGTGAAATTACAATCAGTACTTTTAAAAGATTACTTAAATCTATATCTTTAAAATTAATTTGAATATTTCAGGTAATAGCCTTAAAAATGCTGTAATAATTTCCGGTTATAACCTTACATTCATTGAGGCGACAGGAACAAGCAACATGCCGATTACTAAAACTTGTAAAAGATTTCTGAAATCACTAAATTTGTAAAAAATACGGACATATGAGAAATACTATACAATATATAATAGATAATCAGGAGGTTAAAACTTTGGTTATTGTTCCGTTTGATAAATGGGAAAAAATCAATTCTGATTACAAGAAACTTCGAAATAAACTCCCCCTCGTTTGTAACGAGGGGTTAGTTGTCAATCGTTTGTAACGAATTGGTAGTTACACCCGTATCAATGCAAATTAGGCTTTCCAGATTTAACTTCTCTACCCCTCGTTTGTAATGAGGGGTAAGTTGTTAGTCGTTTGTAACACGATCAAGAACTGAAAAAAAATGAAAAACGGGGCTACCCCTCCTTTGTAACGAGGAGTTAATTGTCAGTCGTTTGTAACGATCAATACAGCATAGGAGATGACGAAAATGATAAGTGAATTATTTCAGAGAATACCCCATAAAAATTGGAAAACTGCATTAATTCTTTTTATGTTAATATTGATAGTTCATATCGCTGCAGCTTTTTTCAAATCACTATTTCTTAATTTTATTGGTATGTCATTATATATTATCGTACCTCTAATATGTATTAAGCGTAGCTTATGGAAAGAAATAAGAATAAAAAAACCGATTAACTCAAAATATATTTTATGGGGAACTCTATTAATAGTGTTTATTGTCGTAATTACTTCAATAATTTACTATTTCATTTGGGGACTTACAACTTCCAATTACATGGTCATTATGGCAAAACAACAAATGGGGTATGGAGTAATTAACAAAGCAAATGAATGGAAGTATTTTCCTATCGCCGCACTTGGTTTTTGTCTCATCAGTCCGTTTACTGAAGAATTCTTTTATAGAGGTCTCCTTTTAAAAGCTCTAGAATATAGATTTCGCCTAAGTATAGCAAATATAATTCATGCATTCCTATTTGGAATAGTCCACTTATTCTATTTTGGGCTTGTAGAGTTTAATTGGGGTTTATTACTCTTTATTCCTATAGGACTTCCTGGTAGCTACTTATTTGGATGGATAGTCCAAAAAACAGAATCAGTATTTTCATCAGTCATTCTTCACATAGTGCATAATTTCATAGTGATTCTTTTGGTATATACATTTATTATTCCAGTAATTGGGTAAGTATTGAATAATAACAAAACAATTAAGAAAGTTGAAGAATTTCTCTAACCCTCGTTTGTAACGAGGGGTAAGTTGTAAGTCGTTTGTAACGATTATAATACATCATGCTATGTCATCAGAAAACTATTCCATCGAAGATCAGAATGCAGTTTACTTTCTGACCTTTACAATCACGGATTGGGTGGATATCTTTACCCGAAGTTGTTACCGAATGATAGTGATTGAACGGGACAGGCAGTTGCAAACGAGGAGTATTCAAAGGTAATGTATATGTTAGATTTAATTTTGCAATAATCATAACAGTAGCTTATTGACTAATTTATTTGGAATTAGAATAAATTACACCTGATTTTAAAGAAGCAATAAAAAATTCGAATTATTGAATTGGTAATGTCTAATTTTGAAGGAACTAAAATCAAATCCTAAAATTCGATCCATGAAAACATCTTATTTTATTTTATTGGTTTTCCTTTTTTCGTCATGTATGACCATAAAATACGTGACTGCTCCAAAGGCTAGTGAGATTATTGATGTTTCCGGCACAAAAAACGATCTTTATGTAAGTGCAAATCTATGGATGGTCAGAACTTTTGGGAGTGCTAAAAGTGTCATTCAATTTCAAGATAAAGAGGCAGGAAAGATTATGGGTAGGTATTTAATGAGGTCATTTGGAGTGGTGATTAAAGGGGCTTCCGCGATTGATGTTTATTCTCTAATCACCATATCAGTAAAAGATAATGCAACAAGGATAGATATTGAACCACTAGGAAATTGGCCATACAATAAAAGTGGCTATGCATACAGCTCTGAAATGGCGCAAATGGATATTAAAGCATTGATAAATGAATACAGAAAATTCATTTCACTAAAAGAAGATATTTGGCAAAAACCGAGTTTGCCAATTTCAGCTAATAAAAATGAAATCCCTCAAAAGATTGTTGCACCGATTGATTCAAAGAAAAAGGTTGTTGCCCCTATTGAGACAAAGAAGAAGCCTGAGAAAATAGCAAAAACAAAAAATGTAAAACCTGTTCAAAAAGTCAATGAAGTATCACGTTGAATATTAAGCAATAAAAAATCCGACTGAAAGAGCCAGTAATATTATAACTTTGAGAGAATAAAATTCAAATTTTATGAAAATCTGTCCTATTACTGAATTGCAAACTAAAGAGCTTTTGGGATTTGGAGGTGAAGTTCGTTACAGTATCACCTCCTTTGGGAAACAAAGTATTATTGCACTGGAGGATTCATTCGATGAATTTTCCAAAACAGACCAATTCATAGAAAATAGGTATTTGATTGCGGGTGCCATATTAAATCATCAACTTAGAAATGGAGAAAGTGATGGAATTGCTTATTACTCAATTGGAATAGAGTGGGAGGAAAAACTGTCAAGAATCATTTATCCCAAAACGCCAAAGGATAAAATGGATAATTTATTAAAAACACTTTACCAAATGCAAAGATATGATGGCGAAGAAATTAATTTAATGGGTTATGCCGCTAGTTTTGCTTTTTTGTCCCAACATTTCTTTAAAAATTCTTCTGAATATCATTTTTATTTTAGACTTCTTCAATCTGAGAATCTTATTGACCCAACTAAGACTTTTAGTAGCCGATTTACCCTCAAAGGTTTGAATTACTATTCAATTATTACTGAATCTGGTCGTTTATCAAATAAGTGCTTTGTGGCTATGGCTTTTAGTGATGAAACGAAGGAAATCAGAGAAGCTATTCGTGAAGCATTAAAAGTTACGGGCTTTGATCCAATTATAATAGATGAACAACATATCGACAGTCATAAAACGATTAATGACGCAATTATCGCTGAATTAAAGGGAGCCAAATTTTGTATTGCTGATTTTACCATGCAGAGAGAAGGAGTTTATTTTGAGAGTGGATTTGCTTTAGGACAGGGAAAGCCCGTAATTTATTGTTGTAGAAATGACCATTTTAAAAAATCTCACTTTGACACAAAGCATTTCGCACATATTTTGTATGATACTCCTTCTGAATTGAAAGAGTCATTAATTAATAAGATTAACGCTTGGATAAAATGATGGGTTCTAATTCATTGTACTTAAGGTGCTGATACTATTCTGAATAAGAGAATCAATAAAACCAAATAAATTAATCGAATATGAAATTTAAAATTATCTCACTCGCTATTTTGATTTTAGCAGAGTTAAGTTCCGTTGGTCAAACTGGTTTTACAAGATCCAACGAATATAACAGATTAAGGCTTTCAACAAGTGATTTAAAGAAAATATGCAATTCGATTCTATACTACTATCTTGAAGTGCCGATTGATAGTTCTCTTCTTTCCGATAAGGCACACCTGTATATTACGTGTCAAAATAAAGGAAAAGAAATTATTTTAACTTCTTTCGATCAAATATCAGAACTAAACATTGATGGAGAAGACTATTCGGCCTTTAACTTAGATTATACATATCGAGCTAAACCAATAGCAGTGGTTAATATTGCATTAAGTAATTATAGCAGAACACTTTCTGTGACAGGGAAAGACATTAAGAAAGTCGAAGCTCTTTATAGAGATATTGATGATCAGCTTCGATCAAACGAAAATTCTTTAGGATGGATAAATTGGGGGATGGTTTTTCTGTTTCTGTCTTTTATAATTTTTTCAGTTGCATTAACTTTTGGAATGATTGCCGCACAGGTATTATTTTCAAAGAAACGTGATAAAGAATCAGTAGTTTCTTTTATTGTTTGTTTATTAATTTGTTTATTATTAATAATATTTTCTCTCTCACCAATTTCTTTTAGTGATATTTTCCCGGGGTTTCTTCTTACCAATGAAAAAGTGCCTTGGTACGTTAAAAATGCCCTCCTTATTGTTGTCATAGGTATATTAGGGTCATTTGGTACAATTTATCAAATAATAATATTTTTGATTGGAAAGTCAAAAAAAGACTTTAAAACTACGGGTAAATAGAACTCCTGATTGAGAAGGGTTTTTAACGCGGCGATGTTGACGATATCCGTCAGTGCTGCTGATATTCCGGCGATTTATCTCCGCAAAATAAACTCATATTAATAAGTTGAAAGAACGATCAAAAACTGAAAAAAAATGAAAAACTTACTGCTACCTTATCGCTGGAAATTTGTAGGATGGATCTTAACATTATGCGGAACTTTTTTTGCATTCCTTTATTTCGCGTTCAATTTTAAGTTTAAAATTCCTGTTTTTGAGATGTACTCTTCTTTTCTGCGAACAAAAACGTTCGTTACTAAAACAACCAACTTTGCGGATGAATTGATTTTAATATTGCTGATTTCCGGTCTGGGATTGGTTATTCTTTCCAGGGAGAAAAATGAATCTGAAAATCTTGATTCGATACGCGCCATCGCTTTTGCCAGAGCCTTCCTGACAAATATTGTTTTTTTATTATTTTCTATTGTTTTTATTTATGGTACCGGATTTATTACTGTTTTGGTTTTGAACCAAATATCTCTTTCCGTATTTTATATTGTCTTTTTTTTCTTCCTGAAACTAAAAAAGATGAATTCCTGAGTAAACGAAATTGGATCCTTTTGCTTGTCGTTTTCTCAGTTGCCTTTAGTTTGCTTTATCCTTAATTCAGAAGCTGCAAGAAATCCTGAAAGGATTTAATCTGAATAACCGCCGGTGAAACCGGTGGAGGAGTAGCATAGAAGAAATGGAACCCTGAAGGGGTTCAACCCCCAGTTTCGCAAGCTACACTGGGGGTTATTCAAATTAAACTCCTCGCGGAGTTTTTCAGCAGACTAAATAAACCGGTATCCAATGGGTATGTGGCTTTCCGGATTTTATCATTGATTTAATTTCTTTCGTATCTTTGTTTAATGGATCAGAAATTAATACCCATATTCGAAAAGCGCATCTTTTGGGATGTGAACTTTGAGCAGATTGACTATGATGCCAAGGCCAACTTTGTGATTGAGCGGGTTTTTTCACGTGGCGATGTGGAGGATATCCGTCAGTGCCGCAGGTATTATGGCGATGAAAAAGTGACTTCCGCCTTATTGAATGCTAAATATTTGCCACTTCACACCATCCATCTTGCCAGCGCAATATTTGATAAGCCACTAAATGAATTCAGATGCTACACACTCAGGCAGTTGAACCCCGGACTTTTTCCCTACTAAAAAGCAAACCTGGGAACTTGTTAAAAAAGGCATTTATAGGGCAGTAAGTGATTATCTGAGATAAAATAGGTGTTATATTTGTAATTCAATCAAAAAGTGATTTGAGATGGCAATTTTTCAAATATTTACAAAACATCAGTCACGGCAATTCAAAATCCCGTACCGTTTTTACGATCCGGCAAAGGAAGAACAAATGGAGCGTGAGTCACGTATTAAAAGAAAATTAAGCATTGCAGATGATAAGGATGAAACTACTGATTACAAAAGTAATATTTCGGGTGCTTTTCGTAGCCGGCTTAGCCCACGAATCCAAAAACAACAAGACAAGTCGAATTCGACCGTTAAAATTCTGCTTTTCGCGTTTATAATGGTTTTGGCGATCTTGATCTATTTTAAACTAAAATAAGAAATCTCACGTGCCGGATATCATCCAACTTTTACCCGATTCAGTTGCAAACCAGATTGCTGCCGGGGAAGTCATTCAACGTCCGGCCTCGGTCGTGAAGGAACTTGTTGAAAATTCCATTGATGCGGGTGCGACATCTGTTACAATCAATATCAAAGATTCGGGGCGTACACTGATTCAGGTAATCGATAACGGCAAAGGGATGTCTCCTACTGATGCAAGGATGTCGTTCGAGCGCCATGCCACCTCCAAAATCCGCGAAGCCAATGACCTTTTTGCGATCAGAACTATGGGTTTCAGGGGAGAAGCGCTGGCTTCAATCGCCGGTGTAGCCGATGTCGAAGTCCGCACGCGTCCACACGGCGAGGAACTTGGAACCTACATTCATATTCTGGGTTCTGCAATTCAGAAACAGGAGGCTGACCAATGTGCCGAAGGAACCAACTTTTCGGTAAAAAATATTTTTTTCAATATTCCGGCGCGACGCAAATTTCTGAAATCGAATAGTTCCGAATTAAAGTACATCATCACGGAGGTTCAGCGCCTGGCGCTGGCAAACCCCGAATTGGCCATCTCGCTGTATCACAACAATTCAGTCATTTATAACCTTCCGTCGGAGAATATCAGAAAGCGGATCGTTTCGCTTTTTAGCCGGAACATCAACCTGAATCTGATCCCGGTTGACACGAAAACATCTGTTATTAATATATCCGGGTTTATAGGTCAACCCAAATATGCAAAGAAGACTTTAGGGGAGCAGTTCTTTTTTGTGAACGGGCGATTTATGAAACATCCTTTTTTTAACAGGGCAGTTCAACAGGCTTACGACCGGCTTCTTCCACCCGAAACATTTCCTTCGTACTTCCTTTATTTTGAGGTCGATCCTGCAACAATAGACATCAATATTCATCCGACAAAGACCGAAATAAAATTTGAAGACGAGCGTACAGCCTGGCATATCATACAGGCCTCATTGCGCGAAGCGATGGGAAAATTTAACCTGATGCCCTCCATCGATTTCGATCAGGCCGGTTCAATTGATATTCCGATCAGCCCGGTTCGCGGTTCGAATATCCCTGAACCTGAAATAATGATCAATCCCAATTTTAATCCGTTTGAAGAGGCAAGAGGCGCAGATCGTGATTATTCTAAAGCAACCTCGTACAGAGACGAGCAGAATCTTGACAACTGGCAAACACTCTACAAAGGTTTTGAACGGGAAGGTGAGCAAAATGGCCGAATATCTGTTTATCCATCAGATATTTCGGATAATGTTGAACATGAAGCAATTCAACAGACTTTTACAGATGACGACCTGGCAATTAAGGAGTGTCATAATTTTCTTCAATTCAAAAATAAATATATCCTGACTCCGGTTAAATCAGGGCTGATGGTTATTGACCAACGTCGGGCACATGAACGGATATTATTCGAGGATTTCATGCGGATTATTGATAATCATTTGGCAATCAGTCAACGGCAATTATTTCCTGCAAAGCTCGAACTCAATGCTGTTGATAAAGAGATTTTGATTGTACTCGACGAAGAACTGAAGGCGCTTGGTTTCGAAATCCGTCAGGGTGAAGGCGATGATTTCTTTGTTGAGGGAATTCCGGCCCGGCTGAGCCATCTTAATGCATCTGATCTTGTAGAAAAATTGATTGGAGATTTTAAAAACAGGCCTGTGGATGTAAAAGAGGAGATCAAGGAACATCTTGCGATGCTTCTTTCCCAATCGGCCGCGATCAATTATGGTGTTTCTTTGAAACCGGAGGAAATTTCAGATCTGTTTAATCACCTTTTTGCCTGTCGGACACCCAACTATTCACCGTCCGGAAAAACAGTGGTCTCTATCGTTTCTTTTCAGGATTTTGAAAAATTGCTCAAGTGAACAACTTTTGAACAACAATCCGGTGCGAATCGTTATTTTTGCATCATTAACAAGATATTCTAATATATGAACCAATATCAGACATCACCCTTTTCGATGCCACCGGTTGTAAAAAACCTGATCATCATCAACATCCTTATGTTGGTCGCTAAATATGCCCTGAAAGATACTCAATGGGATCTTGACAACCTATTGGGACTCCATTATTGGAGTTCTCCACTTTTTAGACCCTGGCAGTTTGTCACCCACCTGTTTATGCATGGTGACTTTTGGCATCTGCTTTTTAATATGTTCGCCTTATATATGTTTGGTAAGGTTCTCGAAATGGTATGGGGCTCACAAAGATTTTTGATATATTTTTTTGTCACGGGACTGGGTGCTGCTGCACTTCATTACTATGTGACCTATCTCGAAATTTCTCACTTACAGAAAAGTGTTGCAGCATTTGTCAATACCCCTTCGCCTGATTTGTTGGCCTCTTTTATAAAATCGAATGTTAGTCATCCTCTAGCATGGGTGGCAGATTTTGTGAATAGTTGGAGTGTTGATCCTAATAATCAGTCTTATATTCAGCAAGGTACAGATATGGTCCAACGTGTACTCGCTGACCGAATTGATGTTACGACTATTGGAGCTTCAGGAGCTGTTTTTGGTATTTTACTTGCTTTTGGGTATCTTTTCCCTAATACTGAATTGATGTTGCTTTTTCCACCGGTTCCAATCAAAGCGAAGTATTTCGTAATAGCTTATGGAGCCATTGAATTGTATTTGGGAATAACACAGTCGAACAGCAATATTGCCCACTTTGCCCATTTGGGTGGGATGCTCTTCGGATTTATCCTGTTGAAATATTGGGAAAAGAGTACAAAAAAATTCTATTGAGCCGATGGGAATTATTGATGAAATAAAACTATCATTCAGGAATGGCAGCTATCTTACGAAGCTCATTTATATTAATATAGCATTATGGGTGATCGTAAGACTTGTTTTCGTTGGCTACAAACTAAGCGGATCGGATGGTTCGCTAATGTTGAGCTGGCTTGCATTACCGGCGTCGTTCGAGCTTTTTGTTTCGCGTCCATGGACGATGCTTACGTACATGTTTCTCCATTTCGATTTATTGCACATCCTGTTTAATATACTTTGGCTTTATTGGTTCGGCAAGATTTTCCTTGAATATCATAGTCAGCAGAAACTGTTAAGTCTTTATTTGATTGGAGGATTCTCGGGTGGATTGGCGTATATGCTGGCCTATAATTTGATACCGGTTTTTCAAAAATCAATTCCCGAGGTTCAATTACTCGGAGCATCGGCATCAGTGATTGCTATTGTAATTGCCATTGCCGTTTATGTTCCAAACCATTTGATTCATCTTGTATTTATCGGACCCGTAAAAATAAAGTGGATCGCCTTTGTTTCCGTTTTGCTCTATGTTATTAACCTTTCGGGTGATAATGCCGGTGGAAATTTCGCCCATCTTGGCGGCGCTTTGTGGGGTTGGATCTACATGTCGCAATTGATTGCAGGAAGGAATATTACAGGTCGCTTTGATCGGATAACCGATACTTTTTTTTTGTGGTTCAGGCCTCGCAGGAAGCTGAAAATCAAATATAATTCTCCTAATTATGATTACGATTACAATAGAAATAAAGCGACTCAACAGGACGAAATCAACCGGGTTTTAGATAAAATTGGCAAATCTGGTTACGATAGTTTGACTTTTGACGAGCGGGACATGTTGTTTAAAATGGGTAAAAAAAAATAATAAGGTGAGGAATTTTTTTTCAAAATTTGGTTTTATGCTCAATATCGGGACGACTATCCTGCTCCTGCTGTCCTATTTGGCTCCCATTGTACCCCCTGATAGTTTTTGGCCACTCTCTTTTTTCGGATTAGCTTACCCATATCTGGTGATAATCAATTTCATTTTTCTAATGATTTGGGTTTTACAACGCTCTTTAAGATTATTGTTGCCACTTATAGCCTTGCTATTAGGATTTAATAATTTCATGAATACATTTCAGGTTATTCCGCGCTTCGAGACAAGAGATTCAGGGGTTAAAGTGCTGATATATAATGTTCATAGTTTTAGATATGATCTCAAAACTCATCGGACAAATACCCCAAAGATTCTGGAATATTTTAAATCAACGGGAGCCGAAATTATTTGTCTTCAGGAGGCGACGTTACTCAGGGGAGGTAAGCTCAGTCCGCAAGGAATGAAGGATGCATTGCCCGAAATTAACTATTATCAGGTCGCATCGTCAGGCGATTATTCCGGATCAATCACTTTGTCGAAATTCCCGATCATCAGCATGGGCGAAATCAGGTTTCCAGGATCTTCAAATTTGGTGCTTTTCTCAGATATAAAAATAAGTAACAGTCAGATTATCAGGATATATAATTGCCATTTGCAATCCTATTCAATCGATCCGGAGGATTACACTATTATCGATTCCATCGGAACGGGATCAAATACTGTGCAAATTAACGAGGCCCGAAAAATGAGTTATAAACTAAAAGTTGGTTTTAAACTTCGGGCGTTTCAGTCCAGAAAGGTTTCAGATCATATAAAGAAATCTCCTTATCCGGTAATCGTGTGCGGCGATTTCAATGATACTCCGGTATCGTATGCCTACCGGAAAGTCCGGGGTGACCTGAAAGATGCTTTCGTAGAGTCGGGGTGGGGCATTTCGAATAGTTATAATGGCGAATTGCCCTCTTTCAGAATTGATTATATCTTATACGATCAAAAGTTTACATCGGAGAACTATAAGCGTGACCGGGTTTATTTCTCCGACCATTTCCCTGTCCATTGTCAGCTGAATATTGAGTAGAAATTCCACCAAATAATTAAGGCACAAGATAACTTCTTGTGCCTTAATTATTTGGTAATGAAACAGATCTACAAAAGGGCATCGATTCTCGAGGCTAGGGTAGTTTTTGGAACAGCACCTACCAGTTTATCGGCAACTTCACCATTTTTGAAAAATAAAACTGTGGGGATATTGCGTATTCCAAACTTCGCGGCAGTTCCGGGATTCGAGTCAACATCCATTTTTGTTATAACAGCTCTCCCGTTGTAATCATCAGAAAGCTCAGCTACAAGTGGTCCTATCATTCTGCACGGTCCGCACCACTCAGCCCAAAAGTCAACTAAGACAGGCTTCCCTGACTGAAGGACTATCTCATCAAAATTTGCATCTGTTACCTCAATTGCCATGTCAATATATTTTAAAGTGTTTGAAAAGTCAGACAAAATTATCGAACAAATTTACAAATTAATTTATTGTAAAAACGATATCGGATTTTTTTTGCAGATATACCTTGAGTTCACCGGACAATCCGATACGTCGGGTTCTTGAGAAAAGGTAGAGTTTGATGTTTGTTGTCTGGTCGTGAACTGCAAATTTCAATAATGTTTTACCGGGTGATTTGGCAAACGTTGAATCGAGCTCTTCAACAAGATCAGCTGTCAATAATTCAGCTGCTACCGACAATCGCAAACTTTCGGCCTTCCCGGCCAATTCCTGAAGCAATTCAATTTTACTTGCCTTAAATTCAAGTTGATCTCCTCCCTGCCATTTCACAGCAACTTTCCCGCGAATAAGCAGGAATAATCCTTTTTTGCAGAAATTCCCGAAAGTCACAAAGTCGTTGCCAAAGAACATTATCTTATACGAATCCGTGTAGTCGGTAAGCGTGAGCGAAGCGAAAGGTTTTCCGTTTTTTGTAAACCCTTCCTGCGTTTCGGTGACAATTCCTGCAAAAGTCAAATCGCGGTTTTTAAGCAATTCCATTTCACTGTTTAGCATGGCCAGGTTGGTATCTTTGGTGCAAAAACTCCTGATTTCCAACGCATAGTCGTCGAGCGGATGCGACGAAAGATAGATTCCGATCAGATTTTTCTCTTTCTCTAGCGCCACAATTTTAGGCCACTCCGGGACAATAGGCACTGTTGGTAATTTTACCTCTATCGTTTGAAATCCGCCAAATAATGAAGCCATTGATGATTGCCTTTCACTTTGAATTCTGTTCCCGTATTTGGTCAGGGCCTCGATAAATGAGGTCCCGTCGCCCATATCACCAAAGTACTGCGACCTATGTATATTTGTGAAGCTGTCGAAGCCTCCGGCCATTGCAAGCGCTTCGAGATTTTTTTTATTAATCGTCTGTAAATTAACTCTTTCTACAAAATCAAATATCGATTTAAAATCGCCGTTGGCATCTCTTTCTTTTACAATATCGGTCACAGCTCCAGCTCCGACACCTTTGATGGCCGATAATCCGAATCGAAGTCCCCCGCTTTTATTGACGAAAAATTTCGAGCGCGATTCGTTTACATCGGGTCCCAGAACAGCTAATCCCATATGCTTACTCTCATCCATAAAAATAGAGATCTTGTCAGCATTTGTGAGGTTGCAACTTAGTACTGCCGCCATAAACTCTGACGGAAAATTGGCTTTCAGATATCCGGTTTGATAGGCGATATACGCATAACAGACCGAATGCGATTTATTGAATGCATATTGAGCAAATGCTTCCCAGTCTTTCCATATTTTATCGATCAGATTATCAGGCGATTTACCGACTGTTTTACTGCCTTCGATGAATTCGGGATTGCTTTTACAACCTATGATGAATTGCGCTTTTAATTTTTCCATCAGCGGCAAATTCTTTTTACCCATTGCTTTCCGCAGAGAATCGGACTCACCTCGTGTAAACTGACCTAATGCGCGCGATTGAAGCATTACTTGTTCCTGATACACTGTAATTCCGTATGTATCAGACAGATAACGCTCCATGATCGGATGATCATAAACGATCTCCTCCCTTCCCATTTTTCGGTTTACATAATTAGGGATGTACTCCATGGGACCAGGTCGATAAAGGGCATTCATCGCGACAAGATCTTCAAAACGGCTGGGTTGTAATAATCTGAGCCATTTTTTCATTCCTGACGATTCGAACTGGAAAATAGCAGTAGTGTTCGCGTTACTAAAAAGCTCGAAGGTCTTTTTATCGTCAAACGGAATTTTATCAATGTCTATCTCAATTTTTTTTGACAGATAAATATTCTCGAGGCAATCCTTAATGATTGAAAGTGTTTTCAATCCAAGAAAATCCATTTTCAGTAGTCCGATTGCTTCAACAAAATGTCCGTCGTATTGGGTTGTCAGAAGATCTTCGTCCTTTGTTGGCATTAATGGAATATGATTGTCGAGTTTATCCCTGCCAATCAGAATCCCGCATGCGTGCACTCCGAATTGTCTGATGCAACCTTCAAGTGTTTGAGCGTACTTTAATGTTTTTACAATTAGTGGATTAGCGGATTTCTTTTCGGCTTCAAGCAAAGGATTCTCACTGTAGGCCTTCGCAAGGGTAATCTTTGGTGTTTCAGGAACCATTTTTGCAAGCCGGTCAGCTTCGGCGAGTGGTAATTTCAACACACGGGCAACGTCTCTGATGGCCATTTTCGCGGCCATGGTTCCGAATGTGCAGATATGAGCAACATTTTCGCGGCTGTATTTTTCCTTTACCCAATTGAGAACCAGCTGGCGTCCGTCATCATCGAAATCGATGTCAATATCGGGCATCGAAATCCTGTCGGGATTAAGGAATCGTTCGAAAAGGAGATCGTGTTTGATCGGATCAACATTGGTAATTCCTGTTGCATATGCTACTACTGAGCCGGCTGCCGATCCGCGGCCCGGACCAACGATCACGTGCATTTCGCGGGCCGCTGCGATAAAATCCTGTACAATAAGGAAATACCCCGGGAATCCCATCAATTTTATTGTGTTGAGTTCAAATTCAATCCGTTCTTCTATTTCATTGGGAAGCACTTCTCCATAACGGATTGATGCGCCCTGATAAACAAGATGGCTCAGGTAATCGGATTCATATTTCACTCTAAGGGCTTTTTCGTAGCTTTCCGGTTTTTTAGGTGCATTCTTAAATTCTTCGATTAAATCCTCTTCAGAAAACCTTTCCCTATATTCTTCCATTGTACCGAAACTTTTGGGAATGGGGAATTCGGGCATAATCGGATCGGAGTCCAGTTCGAATAACTCGATCTTTTCTGTAATATCCTGAGTGTTGGCAAGTACTTCGGGCAAATCGCTAAATATTTTGTTCATCTCGGCAGTCGTCTTGAGCCACTCTTGTTTGGTGTAGCGCATCCGTGATGGATCGTCGAGATCTTTTCCCGTATTCAGACAGATGAGAAGATCGTGGGCATCTGCATCTTCGCCGTTAGTGAAGTGACTGTCATTAGTTCCAATTACTTTTACGCCGAACTTTTCACCAAGTCGGATCAGCTCTTTATTAACGATCACCTGACTTTCGTAAACATCGGTAGGTAATTGCGGATCAGTTGTTTTATGTCGTTGAACCTCAAGATAGAAATCGTCTTTAAAAATGCTTTTATACCACCTTATGGCCTCTTCGGCTGCTGCCAGATCGCCTTTTAGGATGCATTGAGGAATCTCTCCTCCAATACATGCAGATGACACTATTAGCCCTTCGCAATGTTTTTCGAGCAGATTTTTGTCAATACGAGGTTTGTAATAGAATCCCTCATTATTGGCTATTGTAACCAATTTAAGTAGATTGCGATAGCCTTTTTCATTTTTGGCCAGCAAAATCAGATGGTCTCCCGACCGATCTTCTTTTTCGCTTTTGTCTTTGAAATGGATTCCCCGCGACGCAACATAAGTCTCAACACCAAGTATTGGTTTGATGTCCATTCTTTTGCATGTTTCGTGGAACTCTTTGATCCCAAACATGTTGCCGTGGTCGGTGAGCGCCAGGGCCGTCATTCCGTCCTTTTTCGCTTTTTTTACCAGATCAGTGACAGCAGCTGCACCGTCGAGGATTGAATATTGGCTGTGGACATGTAGATGGGTAAATGATACCATAGTTAAAACCTTTTGAATGAATAGGAATGTCGTTTCCCGGTGGTGCATTTTGTTGCACGGTTAAAAATAGGGAATTTTAACCGATTACTTTCAGGTGTTGATAACTATTCGGCATTAAATAGTAATACATTGAAGTATAGTACATACCTGAATCTGATAAAATGCAGGCACAAAAAAAGAAGGAAACCTATCGGGTATCCTGCTTTCGTTCCGGCCGGAAACTAATCCGTTTAAATGAAATTGAGAAATGTAAACATCTGCTTTCTCCTATTCTATGTGTTTAGAAAATTCTTTAATATCAGGTTTTTTATAGGGGAATATCACTAGATGAAACGCTGATTGCCTGTAAATAATCGTATGCTGTTGTTTCGAACAATAATCCTGTCAATTCAAATGTATAGGTTCCTGTACCACTTGATGTTACTGTATTGATGGGGAAGGCTAATCTTAGGCTTGATTTCAACGGACTGCTTGCATCTGAAAAGGCAGGCTGATAGTAAACCTGAGTCGTACCCTTCATAATTTTTAACTGATAAGCGTGTGTACTGGTAATTGCGTCCCATTTAATGTAGACGGAATCTCCATTAGCTGTTTTAGCCAGCGCAGTAATATTAGCCGGAAGAATAGCAGAAGAGGAGAGCGAATTGGTGTAAATTTTTTCTTCGCCATCATTAAATTTCACGGTGTAAGTGTATGTGCCTGCCACAGGTTGAGTGGCAGAATAATCAGTGGCTGCAGGTTCATTAAAAAATGAATAACCCGCATTCTCGAAATTTTGCAACAGTATTGTCGAACCACCAGGCGATGTTACACTTACTGTTGACATTTTGTTATATGAAAACACAGAATGCACTGTTGTATAAACAGTTACTCCCTGAGTATTTTTAATTGTTTTTAAGAAAACATCAGCCGATGCCACATTTTCAACTTTTACTTTTTCGCATCCCGACAAACCCAACATAATCGTAGCCACCAAGGCTAATAAATGTAATTTTTTCATCTTCATTAGTTTAATAAATAATTGTGCTTTTCAATAGCATATACCGTTCAAATGTTGTTTTACCCTACTGAAATGCAAGGCAAAGTTAACCAAATCTATTTATTTACCTCATTTTAGGGCAAAGCAAAACAACTTTATTAAGACGCCCCTTTGTTCATAACAGTTGCGTCGGGCATTCCGTTTACTTAAAACAGCACATCTATTTTTTGTACCGAATATTATAGTATCTTTGCCCCGCAAATAAAAATTATAAATTTTAACGTAAAACGTTATGTCAGTAAAGATTCGTTTGGCAAGGCATGGTCGGAAACAACATGCATATTACCACATTGTGGTAGCAAACAGCAGGTCGCCACGAGATGGCAGGTTTATTGAGAGGATTGGTTCTTACAATCCAAATTCTAATCCTGCCACCATCGATCTTGATTTTGATAAAGCCATAGCATGGCTAAACACTGGTGCCCAGCCTACCGATACTTGTCGCACAATTTTGTCGCACAAGGGTGTAATGATGAAAAAACACCTTCTTGAAGGTGTTAAGAAAGGAGCTTTTGATCTTGCTGAAGCCGATAAAAGGTTCGATGCATGGATGAAAGAAAAAGAGAATGCGATTCAGGCGAAAAAGGATGGACTTACCGCTGGTTTCAACGAAGACATGAAAAAACGTCTTATAGCTGAAACAAAAGTCAATGAGGCTCGCCTTGCAGACATCGCGAAGAAAAATGCCGCTGCTGCCGCTGCTGCAATGGTAAAACCGGTTAAAGAGGCAGAAGCAGAAACAGAGGCTGAAGTAGCAGAACCAACTGAAGAAGCATAAAATTAAAACTTTCTTTGGACGTTTAGCTGAGAAAATTACAAAGGGCAATGGTTATTTTAACCATCGCCCTTTTTTTATATCTTTGTATTTTATTATTTGCATTTTGCTATGATTCAAATAAATAAGAGTGAATGTGCAGAGGTTGGATATATTCAGAAGCCGCATGGACTCAAAGGCGAAGTCATTTTAATATTCAGCAAGGAGTTTAAAGAAACTGTTGAAGAGCTTGAATTTCTTTTCGTTGAAGTAGATGGTGGACTCGTTCCTTTTTTTATCGAAGATGAAGGATTAAACCTCAGAACCGACGAAAGTGCCATTTGCAGACTTGAGTTTGTCGATTCGCTCACTAAAGCAAAGAATTTGATTGGATGCAAAGTCTATGTGTTTGATCATGAAATAATCGATTCTGAAGATCAGGGAACCGATTCAACTTTGATCGGTATGAGAGCTTTTGATGCAAAATTTGGTGATATTGGTCTGATCAGCCGTGTTGATGATTTTTCGGGCAATCTTGTAATTACAGTTGATCATCCGCGTGCCGAAGTTATGATCCCCCTCTCGGATGAGATCATCACATCGATTGATGAAATTAAAAGGGAAATCCACTTAAGTTGCCCCAATGGATTAATCGAAGTATACCTTGAATAGAATATTTTTCTGATGATGCAACTTTCCTTCAACTTGAACGTCTTTTTTATTAAACATTTAATTCTACAGATATGAAGCCAAGATTTATTACATTAATTACGATTCTTGTTTTTGCCGGAACACAGTTACTTGTCGCCCAGACGAACCAAAAAAGAGAAATTCCAGCGTTCACTGAAATATCTTTGAGGATTGGAGCAAATGTCCATCTTAAACAAGGAAGTACTCAGTCAGTTGAAGTGTCAGGGAAGGAGACAACACTCGAAAAGCTAATTACAGAGGTGAATGATAGGAAGTTAGTGATCAGATATCCTAATGAATCCTGGTTCAGCAAATGGAATCCTGGTCCTGTCGACGTCTATGTAACTATTCCGCAAATTGATGGTCTGGCCATTTCAGGATCAGGAACAATCGTTTCGGACGGAAGAATTGAATCCAGAATTCTGGATTTAACCATTAGCGGAAGCGGCGATATTAAACTCACCGATCTCAAAGGTGATAAGGTTTCGGCTACTATTTCCGGCTCAGGGAATATTCACCTTTTTGGCAAACAGAATGCTGCAGAACTTAATGCGACCATTTCGGGTTCCGGAAATGTAAAAGCAATTGAATTCCCTGCTGATAATGTTGATGTGAAAATCTCCGGATCAGGAAATTGCTGGGTTAATTCGGTTAAAAAACTATTTGTTCGACTTGCAGGGTCTGGTAATGTTGTTTACAGGGGAAATCCTTCAATTGATTCAAGTGTTGCAGGCTCGGGAAAGGTGAAGGAAGAATAAAAGCGCTAATTTTTATACTATTTCCGGATAATCTCAATTTGACCTCCCACACCAAGTTTTATAATACCTGAAGGGTTCGATCTGGTTAAGTCGTCCTGACGAAACTTGACAATATAATCAACCGATTTTTTTATTTCGTCATTGATTTCGACAAAATTCAAGGGAGATTTTTGTCCGCTGATATTGGCTGAAGTTGAAACCAGGGGTTTTCGGAATCTTTGGATCAATTGCTGTGTGAATGCTTCAGTTGTAATCCTGATCCCGACACTTCCATCTGGTGCTAATAAATTAGCTGCAAGATTTTTAGCTCCAGGGTAAATAATGGTCAGCGGGCTGTCAGCTACTTCAATTAGTTCCCATGCTATTTCGGGGACTTCAGCGATATAGGAGTTTAGTAAATTTGGATTCTCCATCAAAACAAGCATACTCTTTGTATCCTGCCGTTGCTTTATTTCATAGATACGTCTGACCGCCACGGGATTCGTGGCATCGCAACCGACTCCCCAAATGGTATCGGTGGGATAAAGGATGATTCCACCTGAACGAAGCACTTCGACTGCTTTTACTAGATCTTCTACAAAACTGGTATTCATGATTCTTTGAACACATTAAAATGTTTTTTCTCGAACGGACGGAATCCTAAAAAATTTTCAAGATAGTATAATAAAAAATGTCGGATGCTAAATTTTTTCTTTTTCGTGGAGAGATTAGGATACCAGTTAATTGCCTTAATCCTCGCTTGCATTACTTTAGGGTGGTACTCTCTGAATTGTTTCAGGCTATCAATATCTTTTTCGTAAGCAAACTCCTCAGATTCATGCTCTGTTGTTTTGATATGTTTTGAATTGCGTATCCTAATTGATTTTGATTCTTCTATTTTATCCTTCATCAGCTTTGGTGACCTTACCCATTCATAATGGTTCATCCCTCCGTCGATAAATACACCTGTCAATTTTTTGCCATTTTCCCAGTGAAAACCCTGAGCATTATACCACGATCTGATCCCCTTATTATTCCTGACTATTCGAATTTCGCTCTTGGACCAGCGTCTCGAATCGCCATAGTAGTCAAAAGTGCCATAAAAGTGAGTATAGTTCATAATTAGTCCATCTATTTCTTTGACATCAAGGTACTTTTTCATCGAAAGCATGATCCCGGGTAAGAACTTTTCATGCACCACTTCATCACCATGAATATAGAAACACCAATCGTATTCGGCAGGAATGGCATCAAAAGCTTTATTGGTTTCAGATGTCAGTATCTTACTTCGTTCGCGTAATGATAGATTCCAAACAGTATCAATGATTTCAATTTTTTTGGAATCAATCGATTCGATCAACGCCCTGGTGCCGTCATCGCAATCGCCAACAGCCACAATAAATTTATTACAGGCCGGCAAAATCGAAGCAATAGCCTCAACTACAGGATAATCGAATTTAACTGCGTTTCTAATGAAACAAAACCCACAAACTTTCATATTTTTATTTTATTTCCTCGATTGTATGTGATTTATACTTTAAATCCGGGTATTCCGTTGAAATCAACTGTAATAAAATAATCTTCGAGTGTTTCAGCTCTTCTTATCTGAACGACTTCTCCATCCTGACGAAGCAGTAATTCTGAAGAACGAAGTTTTCCGTTATAATTAAATCCCATGGAATGTCCGTGGGCACCTGTGTCATGAATAACTACAATATCACCAGCGGCTAATTTTGGTAATACCCTGTTAATAGCGAATTTGTCATTGTTTTCGCACAATGATCCTGTCACATCGTACATGATCTTTGTTGCAGCCTCTTCCTTACCAGGAACGGATATGTGATGATAGGAACCATAAAGCGCCGGTCTCATGAGATTGGCCATAGATGCATCAAGTCCGGCATATTTTTTATAGGTATTTTTGATGTGGAGCACCTTGCTTACCAAATAGCCGAAAGGTCCGGTTATGGCTCGTCCGGATTCGAAGTAAAGCTTAATGGGATTCAGATCATTACTGAGGATATATTTTTCGTAATTATACCTGATTCCTTCGCTCATCTTTTCCAGATCAACCTCCACCTGATCGGGTTTGTAGGGAATTCCAATACCTCCGCCAAGATTGGCAAATTCGAAGGTGATATTTAATTTTTTCGAAAGATCAGCAATCAGTTCGAAGAGAATTTGAGCCGTTCCCGCAAAGTAGTCTGAGTCGAGTTCATTGGATGCCACCATTGTGTGAATTCCAAAACGTTTTACACCTTTGTCAATTAGCAATTGGTAACCTTCGAAAAGCTGGCTTCTGGTAAAGCCGTATTTCGCCTCTTCAGGATGTCCGATAATTGCATTCCCCTCTTTTAATGAGCCGGGGTTATAACGGCAACAGACGAGTTCAGGCAGGCCAATATTTTCGTCAAGATATTGTATATGGGTGATATCGTCAAGGTTGATAATTGCTCCCAATTCGATGGCTTTCTTGTACTCTTCTAAAGGTGTATCGTTCGAAGTGAACATGATCTCTTCACCCCGCATTCCGATTCTTTCAGCCAGCTCAAGTTCTGCGATTGAACTACAATCGATTCCAAAACCTTCACTACGAAGGATTTTCATCAGATATGGATTAGGGGCAGCTTTAATTGCGTAATACTCTTTAAAACCTTCATTCCATGCAAATGCCTTTACAAACCTTTTGGCATATGTTCGAATCCCTTTTTCGTCATAGATATGGAATGGAGTTGGATATTTTTCAATGATTTTTTCTAATACTTCTTTGGTAAAAGGAAGTTTCTTTTCAGTCATATTTTTTAAAATTAAAGCGCTGCAAATTTAGGAAAAATAAGGATATCATGCATTCAATATCAGAAACCAGTTACCAATTAAGACTACGGTCAAGCAAGAAAGGCCGGAATTTGTATCCGGCCTGTTTCATTGACAAACAATCTTTGAGTTATTGCGGGAAATTCTTAAAAATCATCGCTACTACACTGTTTATTTTATCTTCCCTGGTTTCGGTACGCGGATTTACCAATCCTTCAGCAACACCTTCCCAGATCATTTTCTTTTCCTGTACATCAATCAAATCGATGAAAAGAGTCCCTTCAATCGACTTATTCACATCGACATAAGTACTGGAAGATCCAAAACCCCGATAATACATACCTCCATTATAAAAGGTATTCGCCGTCGCTGAATATTTGGTCTTTCCTTTTACAAAAGCATTGACCAGAACATCGGGCGTTGTTGAGATCTGAAAACCTTTTGCCTGCATCTCTTTGCTGATGGCATCTTTCAACCTGCGACGGTTTAGATCATTCAAAGTCACCTTGTCTACCTCTTTGCTGAAATTAAATGTTTTGTATTTCGAAAAATCAGCTTTTCGGTCGTAGTCGGTACTCACTTTAATGCTGGCACATCCGACCATAAAAATCATAAGCATTGCTGGCAAAATTAATTTTAAGAAATTAGTTTTCATGATATTAAAATTATTAATTAAACATTTATTTTTTGACTAATCAATTTCCACGTCCTGGATTTCTGCTTCCTGACTGCCTGCTCGCAGCTTTGGCTTCGCGTCGTTGTTCTCTTCGAGATGGTTGAACATTTACCGAATTCACTTCTCTTCTGCCCGAGGCAGATGATCTTGCAGGTTGAGAATTGGATCTTTCTGCCCGTACAGCAGGAGCAGAAGTTTTGCTTCTTTCCTGTTGGACTGCTGACTGTTGTTGCTCGGCGGCTCGATTTACTACAGGTGCTGATGAAGTCTGCCGGCGGGTTGTTGATGCAGGAACATTCTCTTTAATCCTGTTGACATTTGCATCATTGGAACGTGGATTTTCATTGTTACCTGGATTTGCAAAGGTCCCTTTTCTCGATCTTCCTGTTGGGGTTCCTTCAGGAGTAGTGATCGTTGGAGTTGCTCTTCTGCGAATAGTACCACTGCCGGTTTCTGAACCTCTGCGGTTGTAAGAACCTTCTGACCTGCCTGGATTAATTGTATTATAAGCTCTCCGGTTTACAGAATTTTCCGCACTGCCGGAATTATTCTGCTCAGTTCCCCTTCTGTTGACAACTCCACCAGTTGTCCCGGAACTTCTTTGTGCATTCCCATTTCGGTACAGGTTTTCGTTGCCCCGTCGATTGACAGTTCCGCTTCTGTTTGCTCCTGATTCCATCGCATTTGGCCGACGGACTATATTATTACCCCTCTGATGGTCAATTCTTTCAAGATTTGAATTATTTACCCTTGGGTTGTTGATTACATTCGCTTCAATTGATCTGTAGAATCCGTTACGCGGCACTGAACGTTGCGAGTTGCGATAACGATTCATGAAATGATTTTCGTAATAGCTGTAATAATTATAAGAAAGATGTGGAAACAATGACGGATGATAATACGTTTGCCAGTGCATGAAATGGTATGATGGAAGTCCGACAAAAACGATATTTCCAAAATGATTTCTGTAAAAACCTGTGTGATAATAAAAAGGACGTGGCCGCCAGTAAGGATCTGAATACCAGTACGGATACCCAAACCAGTATGGATAACTATTGATCAGGTTCACCTCTACGATCGGATCCGATGAACCGTCAAGGTACCTTGTTTCATTATTTTCTCTTGCAAATCTCTCGGATGCTGCAAGCATTTCGTTGTATGCTTCCGGATCATTCTCTATCTGATTCTTATAGGCATTTAAATCTTCTTTGTTCTGTTCGGCAAGTTCCTGAGAAATTCGTTCGAGATTACGCACGACCCATTCAGGATCTTCGCTGTAAACTGTACCAAGAAGCGAAGTAAAGTCCTTATCTTCAACCAGAACAGAAACAATCTCGGGATATGCCAGTAAAGCATTTACACTTTCACGGGTCTCTGTATTGTAGGGCTCTAGATACGCCTGAAATGCCCTGTCAATTTCGTTGTTTAGCTGATCGATACGAAGAAGAACATCGAAATACGTGCGTGCATAATTGTTGGTTGTCGCATGAATATCTTCGGGGTAATTCGACACAATTTGAGCTACTTCCGCAGAGGAGGGTTTTCCATTACTTACGAGATCGGTGATCAGGTTCGGGTACCGGGCCATCTCATAAAATGCGGCCTGTGCATCGCGGTCGTAGTCATTGATAATTGCCCTAAACTGATTTTGCGATCTTTTTTGCAACTCTTCAACTTTTTTTAGCACTTCAGGTGTCTGTACGACCTGAAGAATATGGTTTTGTATTTTTTGGTCATATCCGGCAATAGCATCGATTGTAGTACGATCTTCTTCAATCATTTGCAATAATGTGTTTTTGTTTTCCAACTGAGCATTACTTTGTAATGAAAGTCCCAGTGTAATCGCTGTGATAATCCATGTCAGTAGATTTATTCTGACCAGATTATGATATTTAGAAGTTTTCATGACTTGCGATTTTGTTTATACACTTAATTGCAAACAAAAATTCTGCCAGAAATGAAATTTTCCGGTCGGTTTACTTTTTATTTTTGATGTTTTAAAACCGTTTAAATGGCAAATAATTGAAATGTAGATAAATGGTGACGAAATGTTGATGCACGGATATTTTTCACCGAACGAAATTTCAAATGAATCTGTTTCAAATGAATTGTCCGTAGAGACGTTGCATGCAGCGTCTCTACAATTTTTTCGTAATTTTGCCCGGTCGTCTGAAATATATAGACTTTGGAACTTAAGGAACTGCTCAAATATTACACCTCACATCCGCCAGTAATCGGATTGCGCGAAAAGATTGCTGAATCTGTTGCAAGTAAAATTTCACTCAAAGGTTTAACCGGATCATCATCCGCTGTCGTTCTGGCGGCTACCTACGAGATCAATCCATTTAGTTCGATTGTAATTTTAAACGACAGGGAAGAGGCTGCCTATTTTTTTGATGATCTCAATTCTCTGGGCTTCGAGGAAAAAGTATTATTCTTTCCATCGTCATATCGCCGCAGTATAGTTCACGAAAGAATTGAGAGTGAGAATATTATATTTCGCACAGAAGTTCTGAACAAGCTGGCGCTCAACGAAACAGGTTATCTTATTATTACCTATCCCGAAGCTGTTATGGAAAAGGTGATTTCGGGATCGGGACTCGCGAAAAATACACTTCATATACGCAAAGGCGAAAAACTCTCCATCTCGTTTATCAATGAGGTTTTGTACGAATATGGTTTTGAGAGAGTTGAATTTGTTTATGAACCCGGACAATATTCACTTAGGGGATCAATCATTGATATTTTTTCTTTCTCAAACGAAGATCCTTACCGGATTGACTTTTTTGGCGATGAGGTTGATTCTATCCGAACCTTTGATATAGAGGATCAGATTTCGAAAGAGACGCTAACCCGGATTTCGATAATTCCCAATATTCAGGAGGGATTACATGACGAAAAGCGGGTTAGCGTTTTTGAATTTCTGAATAATAAGACGGTGATTGCCGCACATAGTTTCTCTTATGTTGCCGGGCAGATTAAACAATTGCATCAGGAAGCAGCGGGGAAGTTTAGTGATAAAGAAATCGTTGATCTGGTTATCTCGGGAAAAGTTTTTAAAAGTGAAATTGAAGCTTTTACTTGTGTTGAATTTGGATCGACGCAATATTTTAAGCCAGCAGAAGAGGTCCTTTTCAACACTTCAATACAGCCTGTATTTAATAAAAACTTCGATTTGCTGGGGCAGAACCTCAAATCAAACCGGCAGAAAGGGTATAGGAACATTCTCCTGACATCAAATTCCAAACAGATCGAACGGCTTCACGCTATTTTCGACGACAAAGGTGATCCTCAAAAAATAGATAGTCTGTTATTTGCTATAAATGAAGGGTTTATTGATCACGATCTGAAAATATGCTGTTATACCGATCACCAGATTTTTGAACGTTATCATCGGTTTAAGTTGCGATCGAAAAAATCGTCCCGACAGGCAATTACAATAAAAGAGTTGAGCAAACTTCATCAAGGCGACTTTGTAGTTCACATAGATCATGGTGTCGGAAAATTTGCAGGATTGATAAAAACAGAGGTTAATGGGAAAATTCAGGAAGCTATACGATTGATATATAGGGATAACGATTCGCTATTGGTCAGCATTCACTCGTTACATCGCATCTCAAAATATAAGGGGAAAGAGGGACAGGAGCCGCCAATCAATAAATTAGGGACTGCTGCCTGGCAGAACCTTAAAACAAAAACCAAGAATAAAGTTAAAGATATTGCCCGCGAATTGATCGCACTTTATGCCAAACGAAAGATGGAGAATGGGTTTGCCTTTTCGGCTGATTCGTACCTCCAGGAGGAACTGGAGGCAAGCTTTATTTATGAGGATACACCGGATCAGCTGAAAGCGACTTATTCGATCAAGGAGGATATGGAGAAACCAATGCCTATGGATCGATTGGTTTGTGGTGATGTCGGATTTGGAAAGACTGAAGTGGCGATCCGTGCGGCATTCAAAGCTGTAGCTGATAGCAAACAGGTGGCGGTGCTGGTTCCCACAACTATTCTGGCTTTGCAGCACTATAAAACGTTTTCAGAAAGATTAAAGGATTTTCCATGTAATGTTCAATACATTAGCAGGTTGCGTCATTCTGGTGATGTGAAGAATATATTAAAGGGACTCGGTGAAGGGAAAATCGATATCATTATTGGTACCCACAAACTAATCGGAAAAGATGTAAAGTTTAACGATCTTGGGTTGTTGATCATCGATGAAGAGCAACATTTTGGGGTGTCGGTAAAGGAAAAACTAAAACTTCTTAAAGCGAATGTCGATACTTTGACACTGACCGCCACGCCGATTCCACGAACGTTGCAATTCTCTCTTATGGGTGCACGTGACCTCTCCATTATTAATACACCACCACCGAATAGGTATCCTATTAATACAGAGGTAAGTATATTTAATGAGGAAATTATTCGCGATGCCATCAATTACGAGGTTGCGCGCGGAGGACAAGCGTTTTTTATTAATAACAGGGTGCAGAATATCAACGAAATAGAGGTTCTGATTAATCGACTTTGTCCGGGAGTCCGCACTGTTGTCGGGCATGGACAAATGGAAGGTGATAAGCTCGAGAAGGTGATGCTCGACTTTGTGAATGGCGATTTTGATGTACTGGTTTCAACAACAATTATTGAATCCGGTCTGGACATTCCTAATACCAATACAATCATTATCAATAATGCCCAGAATTTTGGGTTGAGTGAACTTCACCAGTTAAGGGGACGCGTTGGCCGGTCAAATAAAAAGGCATTTTGTTATTTATTGGCGCCACCGTTGAATTCAATTTCGGCTGATGCGCGAAGACGTTTACAGGCTATTGAGGAGTTCTCTGAAATCGGAAGCGGCTTCACTATTGCGATGCAGGATCTTGATATCCGGGGTGCTGGAAATCTGTTGGGTGGTGAACAAAGCGGATTTATTGCAGACATCGGTTTCGAAGCTTATCATCGGATATTGAATGAAGCGATGATGGAATTGAAGACGGGCGAATTTCAGGATCTTTTTGAAGAGGAAAATACGGAAGCATCGGGTGCTTTTCCCGATTTGAGATATGTAAACGATTGTAATATAGATACTGACCTTGAGTTGCTTTTTCCTGACAAATACATCTCAAGTATCTCTGAACGCATGTTGCTTTATCGCGAATTGGACAATATGGAAAACGAAACGATGATCCAGCTGTTTGAAAAAGGACTCATAGACCGTTTCGGACCGATTCCTGAAGCATCACGTGAATTGATTGATGTTGTCCGTCTGCGCTGGATCGCCATATCATTGAATGTGGAACGAATTATACTCAAGGAATCGAAGATGATTTGCTATTTACCATCCGATCCCGCGTCGAAATACTACCAGTCGTTGCATTTTCAAAAACTGATGCAATGGATCGTTCAAAATCCATCGAAGTGCCGTGTAAAAGAAGGGAAGGGGAAATTGAGCATCAACTTTTCGGACATAAAAACATTACGGAAGGCGGTTAGCATGCTCAAGGATATAGCGGATAAAGCAAGTGACTGACCGATCATTTGTATTTTTCAGTCAGATATTTTGAATAATCATTTTTAAAATCCAAATCAGCAGGTATTTGAACTCCTGAAGACATACTCTTTACAAAAGGTGAAATCTGAATTTCTGTTTTGCTGTTTTTTGAATCCTCTTTAATTGTTAGTGATTGAAGGTATGATTCGATAATTCGTGACAAACTTCTATTGTTTGATGAAGCATATTCTTTAGCTCGTTCAATCACTGTCTTATCAAGTTTTAATGTCAGTTTTGTATCCATGGCATAAAGTTTTATACGTACAAATATATCCGTATAATACAATTTTTTTGCCTTGATTTGTTTATTTTTCATTGACTGTTCTGTCAATAGTTCAGTTTTAAAACATTTTCATACGACAAATTGTCTGATAATCAGGGTTGGCAGGTGTTTTGAGATAATGAGTTTGAAAATCGTCGTTCTGTTCAGAGAGACTTGATTATCATCATTAGAAAACTAAAAAAAATCGAAGATATGAATTTTGACAACTTTACAATTAAAGCACAGGAGGCAGTAAACCAGGCAGTTAAAATTGCCGAAGGAAATAACCAGCAGGCCATTGAAACAGGCCACTTATTAAAAGGATTGATGGTAAATGCTGAGAGTGTAACCGGATTTCTGCTCAAAAAACTGGGTGTTAATATTGTGATATTCAATGCTGCACTCGACAAAATTATTGTGAGTTACCCTAAAGTTACAGGTGGCGAGTCGTACCTTTCGTCGGCGGCCAATTCGGCAGTACAAAAAGCCGTTTCGATCTCACAGAAAATGGGCGATCAATATGTTTCGGTTGAGCATTTGCTACTTGGACTTTTAGATGGAAGTGACCAGGTAAGCCGGTTGATGAAGGATAGCGGAATCAGTCACAAGGAGCTTGATGAGGCAATAAAGGTGCTTCGAAAAGGTTCCAAAGTTGATAGCCAGACTGCTGAAGATACTTTTAACTCCTTGAATCGGTATGCAGTGAACCTGAATGAACAGGCGAAGTCAGGGAAACTCGATCCCGTGATTGGACGTGATGAAGAGATTCGCCGCGTATTGCAGATTTTGTCGCGACGGACTAAAAACAATCCGATCCTGATCGGGGAACCTGGAACAGGGAAAACTGCTATAGTGGAAGGTTTAGCCCAACGTATTGTGAGGGGCGATGTCCCTGAAAATTTGAAAGATAAACAGGTTTTTTCGCTTGACATGGGAGCTTTGATTGCTGGTGCAAAGTATAAAGGGGAATTCGAAGAACGGTTGAAAGCTGTTATCAACGAGGTGATTCAGGCTGAAGGTAATGTGATTCTTTTTATTGATGAGATACATACGTTGGTTGGTGCCGGTAAAGGCGAAGGTGCCATGGACGCTGCCAATATTCTGAAACCTGCTTTGGCACGCGGCGAACTGCGGGCGGTCGGGGCAACGACTTTAAGCGAATACCAAAAATATTTCGAGAAAGATAAGGCACTTGAGCGACGTTTCCAATTGGTAATGGTTGATGAACCAAGCACTTTGGATGCTATTTCCATTCTTCGGGGATTGAAGGAAAGATATGAAAATCACCACAAAGTGAGGATCAAAGATGATGCAATCATTGCGGCTGTTGAACTTTCGCAAAGATATATTACCGATAGGTTTCTTCCCGACAAGGCGATTGACCTTATGGATGAAGCAGCAGCTAAACTGAGAATGGAGATGGATTCACTTCCTGAAGGGCTCGATGAGATAGATCGTAAACTGACACAGCTTGAGATTGAACGTGCTGCTATTCAACGGGAAAAAGATACTACAAAACTTGAGAAACTCGAAGAGGAAATTGCAAACCTCAAGGCTGAGCAAACGAAGTTCCGGGCATCGTGGCAAGCCGAAAAAGGGGCGATTGAGGCTGTTCAAAACGAGAAGTTATTGATTGAAGATCTGAAGTTGCAGGCTGATCAGGCTGAACGGCAAGGTGAATACGGGCGTGTTGCAGAAATTCGTTATGGTAAAATAAAGGAAGCCGAGACAGAAATTGCCCGGTTACAGCAAGAATTGATACAGCTGCAGGCCGGTAAATCACTGATCAAAGAAGAGGTCGATAGTGAGGATATTGCGGCTGTGGTCGCTCGCTGGACTGGTATTCCTGTTCAAAAAATGCTTCAGAGTGAACGTGAAAAATTGCTCCATCTTGAAGATGAGTTGCATTTACGGGTAATTGGTCAGAATGAAGCGATTGCAGCTGTTGCTGATGCGGTACGGCGTTCAAGAGCCGGTTTGCAGGATGACAAACGACCGATCGGTTCATTTATTTTTCTGGGAACCACAGGTGTAGGTAAAACCGAACTCGCAAAAGCGTTGGCTGAATATCTTTTCGACGATGAAAATATGTTGACACGTATCGATATGTCGGAATACCAGGAGAAATTTTCTGTAACGCGGTTAATCGGATCGCCTCCCGGATATATTGGCTATGATGAAGGCGGGCAACTGACCGAAGCTGTCAGACGGAAACCTTACTCGGTTGTATTGTTTGACGAAATCGAAAAAGCACATCCCGATGTTTTTAATGTTTTGCTTCAGGTACTTGACGATGGTCGACTTACCGACAATAAGGGGAGGGTTGTGAATTTTAAAAATACGATCATCATTATGACCTCGAACATTGGTTCACATATCATACGCGAACGGTTTGCTCATCTCACAGAAAGTAACCGGACAAAGGTGGTGGAAGACTTGCGCAGTGAACTTTTTGAGTTGCTTAAACAAACCATCCGGCCTGAATTTTTGAACCGTATCGACGAGATCATCATGTTTACGCCTTTAAGCCGAAAAGAGATACATGATATTGTGCGGTTGCAGTTTGCTTTGGTTGCTGAGCGGTTAAAGAAGAGCGGATACGAGACCACAATCACCGACGCTGCTGTCGATTGGATTGCTGAAGCTGGTTTCGATCCTCAGTTTGGGGCGCGTCCTGTAAAACGAATGATGCAGAAATACCTGCTTAACGATTTGTCGAAGGATATCCTTGCCGGAAAAGTCTCTGCAGATCATCCGGTTGCAATCGATGTGAAGGATGACAAACTGGTTTTTGTTAGTGAGTAATTTTTGGAATGGCGGGAAATGCAGCTAGCTTCTGATAACTGGCAGTTTGCAAAAATTTGATCTTTCTCCATTATCCTTTAACCTGTGTTTTAGAATCCCACTTTTTGATAACTTTGCGGCTCTTTAAATATCCGGGTAGAACCAATATTTGAAAAACAATTTCAGGGGTTTACTCGTATTAATTTATCCCGGAGTAACAGAGAACCGAAAAAATGGATAGATCGAAGATAAAAGGTCATATTGCGATACTGTGCACTTCTCTGATTTTTGGAGTGAATATTCCCCTTTCAAAGAATCTGATGCCCGATTGGATGAGTCCGTTGGGTTTGACTTATTCACGTTTCGCCTTTGGCGCAATGGCCTTCTGGTTGCTTTCGCTATTTCTTAAATCTGAAAAAGTGACCCGAAAAGATATGGGAGCCTTATTCTTTGGATCGTTTTTAGGTGTTGGTCTAAACCAGGCTTCGTTTATATTTGGTTTGCAACACACCTCTTCAACAAATGCTTCCATTGTAATTACTATTACCCCAATTCTGGCAATGATCATCTCGTTTTTCATTCTGAAAGAGCCGATTACCTTTAAAAAAGCCGGAGGAGTTATTATTGGGTTGATTGGCGTTTTATCGATGATTCTAACTTCTGAAATATCAGCTTCAGGCCGTGAAGCTTCAATAATCGGCGACTTATTGTGCATCACAAGCAGCCTTTCCTATGCTTTCTACCTGGTTTTAATGCGTGGAATATCGAAGCGATACAGCTCAGTTACCATTATGAAGTGGATGTTTCTTTTCTCTTCACTGATGTTTTTACCGTTTGGTTATAAAGATGTTATTTCCGCCAGAATTTTTTCGGAAGGTTCTTCAGTTGCCTGGGGTAGTTATATCTATTTGTTAGTCGGAGCCACGTTCTTTACTTATTTATTGATACCTGTGGCTCAGAAGCTGATACGCCCAACAACCATCGGGATGTACAATTATTTGCAGCCGCTTGTCGCTTCTTTTATTGCAATTATGTGGGGTCAGGATATATTTTCCTGGACGAAACCCATTTCTGCTGTATTGATCTTTGCAGGAGTTTATTTTGTAACTACAAGCAAATCTCGCGAAGATGTAGAACGCGAACGCTTGTTAAAATTGGAGAAAACGAACCTGGACAATTTACAGGTTTGCCCAATTATAGAACCGATATCCAAACCTTGACTTTGCAGGCAGGCTGACCTTTTGTTTTTCATCAAATCAAACATCTTTTGTGCAAATTCTTTTTTACAGGATTTGAAAACTACCAACTTTTGATGTAAATAGCAGGATCAGTAACGTATCTGGTTGATAGACTAATAGACTTAAGGAATATGCAAGATTACACTAAACTAAGAGTCTTTGAAATAGGATTAAAATTTATAGATACTAAGAAAGTGCTTTGGGTACTTGTCCGAGCATTGCTGAAATGCTGAAAGTCTTTAGCCCACAGTCTAAATAATCTATTTAAACAGGAAATTCCTTCAATTTAATTTCACCATTCACTAAAGATTTTTCAATTTCATTTTTCATTTTAATAAATGTTCTATTTTTCATTGGAGAAAGTATATTAAGGCTTTTATATAGGTCGGAAAGAAAGTCCATAACAATTTTGTAGTCAATAGAGTTATGTATTGATTCTACTAAGGGTATACAAAAAAGATATAAATTATGAACTTCTTTCAAATTGCTACTTAGAGCAGGTTGTGTATAAGGAATATCAACTAAACGGGCATTTATCCTGGAAAAAATCTTCAAGCGTAATACAGGGTCAATACTATCTAATTCAATATCTGTCTTTTCAGGAATATTTGATTCAAAAAAAATAACATTAAAAGTTAGATTATTTATTAGCTCAAGCCACTTGATAGTATCAAATATTCCTTTTTTTAATGAAGACCATGCACCAATACCCCTATAAGCCGAATCAATGAAAACATATGTAATATGGAGGCATTTGCTTGTCAAATAATAATCAGCTATTACGCCACCTATAATTTTTTCTTCATTATCATATTTACAGAGTAAAATAAAGGTATGTGGGTCATATTCAGTACGTTTACCTTTGACGCGATTTAAAATATTTTTTAATGGCTCCCTTTCATTTTCATCAGGGAATTCAGATATATATATTTCGGTGAGCCGTTTAAGACCTGAATCGTATTTCTCATAATCTTCTGAATTTATTAATTTGGTAATACTGCAATGATGTTTCATAAAATGGTAATTTAAATTTATAGGTTTATTAAATCAATACTTCTTCTGAATTACAGTTTACGATTACTGATAATATTATCTACTAGTATTCATTTGTTTGTTTCAGGAAATTCAGGTTATTTATTTTGGAACAAAACCTTTCCAATATGTCTGAAAAATTGTCATTAACTATTGTATACATTTATCTGAAAGTATATTTTATTTAACAAATTGTGCTTTACATAGTACTCTCGTTAACCCTTTTATGTAGTGCTGAAACAAAATCAATAACGTCCGAAGGTTGCCGTCTTTCATTTTTATTAAGTATTACAAATCTTTTATGAATAATTTTTTCCCCGTTATCCAACTCTTCAATTTGTTTTTCAAGAATCTTTTCAATATCGTCATCAAAAAGTGCAATAGAAAACATATAATACCCCTGCTCTTTGTATGCTTCGACTTCTTCACATTCCAATATATGGTGAAGAGCTTTTCTGACCAAACACCCTTGAAGAAATTCCAGACCTAATCTACTTGCAATATTAGCGTGTTCAAAAAAAGGCAAAACCAGTCCGGGCTCCATCTTTTCACAGCAATAGATTTTACCGTCTTCTAAAGCCTCTACAGAAATATTTTTAAAATCATCATTATTTAGTTTTACCATTTTTTTTTCTTCTATTTTACCATTGTATTTCATTTTAACTTGCTCCAGAATTAACCAGACATATGCAGAGTTATAATATGGTTTATTGCGCCATATATTAAATATTTTGTTGCTTTTATTAGTATAAAACAAAGCTATTTCAGGTAATAGAAATTCGTTGTCTTCGTTATTGATATTTTGAAAAATGTGATGCTTATATATTTTAGAAAAAAATTTATCCTTTTTAAGGTTTATTAGTATCAAGTTTTTAAGCTTTAATGGCCACCCGCTTTTCCTATTTTGGTATTCTTCACTAAAACACTTTCGCCAATTTTCTTTGCGGATAACTAAAGGAAGAGAATTGGCTTCATCACCCGTGGAAACCTGGGCTATCATATATTCATAACTTTCGTCATTTAATAAAAAGGATGTATCAATAGAAGGTCCCCAGGATAGCCAGCAAAACTCAACGAAATAATGAAAATCGTCAAGCGAACCGATATTTTTTTTACACAATGTAACATAAGCATTTATTATCGGGGGCCAATTATCTGCTACTCTGGTAATTAATCCGGTTAATAAGAATAAGGGGCTTAAATAACATTCTTCGATTGTAATTGGTTTGCTTAACAAATTTGTAAAAGTATCTTTCCCCCATTTCCAATTTTTACTCCTGATTTCTAAATTTTCAATAGCATTGGTTAATGTTGATGTTAATTGAAAAATGTGCGGAATTGTATAGGACCTTTTCGGTTTAAACAAATTTATGTTATCGAGCATCCTGGTTATCTGTTCATTTTCATCTAATTTTACTTTTCCACTAGCTATTTCTTTATTTGAAGGGAGCTTTCCCAATCCCATAATGTAAATATCTTTTGGAATTTTAAGAAAATTCATTAAAAAGGCTTTTAATTGTTCTTCGAAACCATTATTATACATATAAAGGGCTTGAAAATCTGCTAAATCAGGCCGTTTAGAAAATTCTGTTTCTGCATCACTTTTAATTAATATTGGTAAAATTTTTTTTTTAAGTTTTATCGCTCTTGTGACTTCTTTTTTAACCTCTAGTGATTTTAACGATTCTAATGAAACATAAAAAATAACTAAAGATGCGTTAATAATTGCTTTATTTATTTGTTTTGCCCATTTTGCAGCAGGGTTCAAATTCTCCACATCAAAAAATGTATTAAACCCTTGTTCCTTAATCAACTTAATATTTTTAATCAAATTTTTTCTGTCATCTGATTCTTTATTAGTATTTAGGCGAGAATAACTAATAAAAATTAATGGTTTGTTTGTTTCCATAATAAACAATTGTTAATTAAGAATATAATTGTCTAAGAAATTAGAATCTATTTAAAAATAGATAGCAAATTTACAAAATTAATTTATTATTTTTCAAGAAAAATTCAAAAACTAAAGGGACAGATTGACGTTGATCCTCCACAACAAAGGAAAAACTCAAAAAAAAGGCGACTTTACAGACAGACTCTAATTAATCATCATAATCTAAATCTAATGAAGCTACTTCACACCTCCGACTGGCATCTTGGTAAACGATTGGAAAATCTATCCCGTCTCGATGAACAAAAGGATGTTCTTAAAGAGATCTGCGGGATCGCTGAGACCGAACAGGTTGATGCAGTGATTGTTTCAGGCGACCTTTTCGATACCTACAATCCGTCAGCCGAAGCAGTCGAACTGTTTTATAAAACGCTGAAACGTCTTGCAAACAATGGGAAGCGTGCTGTAATTGCCATAGCAGGTAATCACGATTCACCCGACCGAATCGAGGCTCCCGATCCGCTGGCACGAGAATGTGGAATCCTGTTTGCCGGTTATCCCAATGCAATAATTCCACCATTTGAACTGGAATCAGGATTGAAAGTCATCCAAAGTGAGGAGGGTTTTGTTGAACTTTTGGTACCTGGTTGTCCCGGGCCTTTGCGGTTGTTGCTGACTCCTTATGCCAACGAATTCAGACTAAAAGCATATCTCGGTCACGAAGATTCGGAAGAGGAATTACGTAAATTATTAAACGACAAATGGTCTGCCCTGTCTCAGAAATACTGTGATAATAATGGAATAAACATTTTAATCTCGCATCTTTTTTTCGCCCGGAAAGGAGCAGTATTACCAGAGGAACCGGAGGATGAGAAACCAATACTTCATGTTGGAGGGGCGCAGGTGATCTATTCGGAGAATATTCCTTCACAAATCCAATATTGTGCGCTGGGCCATCTGCACCGTAAACAAACCATCGATTCAAATCCATGCCCGGTCATTTATTGTGGTAGTCCGCTCTCGTATAGTTTTGCCGAAGCTGACCAAAAAAAGTATGTTGTGGTAATTGAAGCCGAACCCGGAAAGACACCCGTTATCTCGAACCATGAACTGACTAAAGCGAAACGGTTATTGCGTAAAAGAGCTTTCAGTGTAGTTGAGGCTATTGAATGGCTGAAGGAGCATCAGTCGGCACTTATCGAATTGACAATGAGTACCGATACTTATTTGACGGCAGAAGAACGCAAATTACTGAATAACACTCACAACGGGATTATCTCGATCATCCCTGACGTAAAAAGTGGAGATGGCGATCCTGTGAATTTTAGAAGGATAATCGATTTGAGCAAGAGTATGGAGGAACTGTTCACCGACTATTTCAGGTACGAGAAAGGGCAGGAGCCTAATCAACAGATTTTGAACTTGTTCAAAGAAGTTTTGGCAGAGGACGAAGAATAGTTTTAATCACAGATACACATGAAAAAGATTAAACCACAGATTTCACAAATCCCGCACGTGCGGGACAGATTATTCAAAATTGATTTTTCAATCTGTGTAAATCTGAGTAATCTGTGGTAAAAAAAGTAATTATGATACCAATTAAACTAATCATTCAGGGTCTTTTTTCTTACCAGGAAAAACAAACAATCGATTTTCAGCGACTTACCGAGGCCCATCTTTTTGGGATTTTTGGGTCGGTTGGCAGTGGAAAATCGTCGATACTGGATGCCATCACATTTGCGTTGTATGGCGAAACAGAACGGATGAATGCCCGCGACAATCGTAATTACAATATGATGAACCTGAAATCGGATGAGTTGTTTATTGAGTTCGATTTCAGTGCAGGTAAAGGGAGCACCACCTATCGTTCGGTCGTCAGGGGTAAGCGGAACCGTAAAAGGTTTGACGATGTCAAGACACTTGACCGTTCGGCTTATAAAAACCTGAACGGAACATGGGAACCAATTGAGATTGAAGAATTACAGCAGATTATCGGACTGAGTTACGAGAATTTCAAACGGACAATTATTATCCCGCAAGGAAAGTTCCAGGAGTTTCTTCAGCTGGGGAACAAAGACCGGACGCAGATGATGAAAGAGTTGTTCAGTCTTGAAAAGTTTGAGCTTTATTACAATACAGTTGCGCTCGAAACCAGGAATAATGAGCAGATGCAAAAGTTACAGGGGCAACTTCAGCAGTTGGGCGAAGTAAAACCCGAACAATTGGAGGAGGTTAACCTTAAATTAGATACAATTCGGTCAGAGATCAAATTGCTAACATCACAACTGTCTTTAAAACAGCACGACGAAAATGCTTTAGTTCAACTCAAAGAGCTTACTGACAAACTAAAAGTTCAGCAAGCAAAAGTTGAATTGCTAAAAACAAAAGAGGAATCAGTTCAGAAATCGGAGCAAACACTTAAGGAATATGAATACTGTCTGACTAAATTTAAAAACCTCTTCGATCGGTCGGATGAGATCGGACAAGGAATCGTTCAGCTAAAGAAAACTATTGAAAATGAAGATTTAATACTCAAAGAAAACACTTACAAGTTAAAGGAGCTCGAAAAGAGTTTTAAAACACTAAGTATCGACTATGAGCAACGCGATCTGATAAAGCAACAAGCCGGAGAGTTAATAAAGATTGTCCGGATCATTGAATTGAATGCTGAGAACCAGAAGATTGCTGAACGGGTAATAAACGGTGCGGCAGTATGCGAAAGTTCGAAAAATAAGATTCAGCAGCATAAATCCGCACAGGAACGGCTGACCGAAGAGTTGAAGGCCCTTAAATCGCGGTTGCCCGATCTGGCAGAACTTTCGAAAGTTCAGAATTGGTTTACCATCCGGAAATCGCTTGCAGCAACAAACCTCGAATATTTGAAAGAACTTGATGTCATTCAAAAAGAGATTATTTTACTGAATGATCGGTTTATAAAAAGTACCGAAAACCTGTCGGAAGTGTCCACTCAGCATCTTCAGATTAGTGAAGTGCTTGAATTATTGTCAAATATAGTGTTGGAAACGAAGGAAGTGATTTCCGCGATCGACAAAAACATTGAACATCTTTTAATCAGGGCAAAGCTCGAAGAGTACGCCACAGATTTGGAAGAGGGAAAACCTTGCCCGCTATGTGGTTCTATGTCTCACCCCGGGATAATGGATGGAGCCGATATGAAAATTGCTTTACAAAAGGAGCGCGACTCGAAACTGAAACAGGTGAAAGCTATTGAATTGCTTGAAAAATTGATAGTTAGTTTACGCGAAATTGGAACACAGCTTCAGATGAAGCGCGATTCAGTTCAAAAGCTGGCCTTGAAGCAAGTGGAAAATCAGGCCAGAATTGAGGTGCACCAGACTCTTTTTGTCTGGCCCGATTTTAAGGAAGAAAATATATTGATTCAGGCATTTAAGGAGGCTAATTCGAAGCAGCTTTCGATCAAATCAAAGGAGATTGAACTTGAAAAATCGCAAAAGGAATCGGAAAATGAGCAAAAGGATCTTGAGATATATAAAAATAAACTCAATGCAATCAGAGAGCAACAAACTATCAATCAGGCGGAAATCAATACATTAACACAGCAGATTGAAAAACTGGATATCGGAACATATATGCTCCAATCGGCAGAGGAAGTTAAACAACAGTTAGAAGGTTTAATGTTAAGATATTCAGCGATCGAAACTTCATATTCGACAATTACCAACGCAATAAAACTCGTTCAGCAAAAGTGCGATGAATCATCCGGCAAGCTGCAAGCCAATCAATCGATATTGATTTTACAGGAAAACGATCAAAAATTAGTAAGCGATCAGATTATCAAACTTATGTCGGCTTCGGATTATTCCGGCATCGATCAGATTAAAGCGATTTTGAATCAGAAAATTGATATAGAATCAGAAAAATTAAAGATTCAGAATTTCAGGCAGCAATTGCAACTTTCAGAAAATCAGCTACAGTTGTTGAAAATTGAAATCGGAGAACGAACCTATATTGCGGAGGATCATCAAAAACTAAGGGAAGAGGTGTCGAAACTCAGTGATAATCAGGCGGAGAAAAACTGCGAACTTGGTAAAACAGAAAGCGATATCCGTAAATTAATCATTGATCTGGAGCAACAGAAAGAAATTCGAAAGTTTCTCGTTAATCTGGAATTGCGTGCAGAAGATCTTAGAACAATGAAGCAATTGTTTAAGGGAAGCGGATTTGTGAACTACGTTTCATCCGTTCATCTCCATAACCTTTGTCTTGCAGCCAACGATCGGTTTTATAAGTTAGTCCGTCAAAAAATGAGTCTGGAAATCACTGAGGACAATAATTTTCAGGTACGCGATTATCTGAATGGAGGAAAAGTAAGAAGCGTAAAAACCCTCTCAGGTGGTCAGACTTTTCAGGCGGCCTTATCGCTGGCACTGGCCTTAGCCGATAGTATTCAGAAATTTACCGACTCGTCACAGAATTTCTTCTTTCTGGATGAAGGATTCGGATCGCTCGATAAAGAGTCGTTGGACGTGGTATTTGAAACCCTTAAATCACTGCGCAAAGAGAACCGGATTGTAGGTGTGATCTCGCATGTTGAGGAGATGCAACAGGAGATTGATACCCACCTGCGGATTGTCAACAATGATGAGACCGGTAGCAGAATATACAGAAGCTGGGAGAAATAATTCCAATATTATCAATTTGTAAACTTTTCAGGTCTCTGGCTCCTGATTGGAAATTAAATCTACTTTTGTCTGCCAAATTTTTATTGGAAAAGGGCTTTTTCTTGTAATAAATTACAGGCTTCAAACACCAAAATATTGTCATAATGGAAAATTCTAAACGTACTGATGCGTTACGGACCGATGCATTAAATTACCACAAAAATGGCAGACCCGGGAAAATACAGGTTGTACCAACAAAACCATACAGTACAGCGCGTGATTTGGCGCTTGCGTATTCACCAGGTGTAGCTATACCTTGTTTGGAGATTCAAAAAGATCTTCAGTGTGCATACGACTACACAGCCAAAGGAAATCTGGTTGCTGTAATCTCGAATGGAACTGCAGTTCTCGGTTTGGGCGATATTGGTGCTCTTGCCGGAAAACCCGTAATGGAAGGCAAAGGTCTGCTATTCAAAATATTTGCTGATATCGACGTGTTTGATATTGAAGTCGATGAAAAAGATCCGGCGAAATTTATTGAAGTGGTGAAAGCCATCTCACCTACTTTTGGAGGAATTAATCTCGAAGATATTAAAGCTCCTGAATGCTTTGAAATCGAAGAAAAACTGAAGGAAGCTTTAGACATCCCGCTCATGCATGATGACCAACACGGAACTGCTATTATTTCAGCAGCTGCACTGATTAACGCTCTTGAACTGGTTGGCAAGAAAATCGAAGACATTAAAATAGTGGTCAATGGTGCCGGTGCTGCTGCTTCGTCATGCACCACTCTTTACATGGCACTTGGCGCCAAACTTGAGAATATCGTAATGGTTGACAGTAAGGGCGTTATTTCAACACGTCGTACCGATCTGAACAGCCGCAAAAAACCATTTGCATCCACACTTCCATGCAATACGCTTGCAGAAGCAGTTGTTGGTTCCGATGTCTTCCTTGGACTTTCGGTTGAAGGTTGTCTTACTCAGGATATGGTTCGCAGCATGGCCGAAAATCCTCTGGTGTTTGCCTGCGCCAATCCAAATCCTGAAATTTCATACACCGACGCTATGGCTTCGCGACCTGATATTATTTTTGCAACAGGCCGGAGTGACTATCCTAACCAGGTCAACAATGTATTAGGGTTCCCATATATTTTCCGTGGTGCTTTGGATGTACGTTCAACTGGCATTAACGAAGCAATGAAAGTTGCTGCTGTGCTTGCAATTGCTGAACTGGCTAAAAAACCAGTTCCTGAAGTGGTGACTGCAGCCTATAATGCAAAACATATAAGTTTTGGACGTCAATATATAATTCCTAAACCTCTTGATCCACGATTGTTGGTTGTGGTTGCCCCTGCAGTAGCGAAAGCTGCCATGGAGAGCGGTATTGCCCGCAAGCCGATCACTGACTGGGCGAAATATGAAGAAGAATTACGCCAACGTATGGGTCTCGACAATAAACTGATCCGTGGGTTGACCGAAAAAGCACAAGAAAATCCAAAACGTGTGGTTTTTGCTGAAGCGAACCATATCAATATGCTTAAAGCTGCTCAGATCGCCCGTGCTGAAGGTATTTGTATTCCAATTTTGCTGGGGAATGAAGAGCGCATTGAGAAAATTATCGCTGAAAATCAGATCGAACTTGACGGTGTTGAAATCGTGAATTTACGTCACGACAGGGAAGATGCTAAACGTCAGAAATATGCCAGAATGCTGACAGCCAAACGTCAGCGTGCAGGAATGACTTATGATGAAGCTTACGAGAAAATGTTCGATCGCAACTATTTCGGAATGATGATGGTTGAAGCTGGCGATGCCGATGCTTTCGTTACCGGAGTTTATACAAAATATCAGGATGCTATAGTTCCGGCCATCGAAATTGTAGGTATGCGTGAGGGGTTGAACCACATTGCCGGGATGAATATTGTAACCACTAAACAGGGAACTCTTTTCTTTGCCGATACCATGGTAAACAGCCAACCAACCAAAGAAACATTGATTGATGTTGCCAAGCTGACACAAGATGCAGTGAAATTATTTAATACTGAGCCGGTGATTGCTATGCTTTCGTATTCAAACTTTGGCGCTAGAGGCGCCGGAAGCCCCGGAATGGTTCACGATGCTGTAGCTTATTTGCATGAGAATAATCCTGAAATGATGATTGACGGCGAGTTACAGTTGAATTTTGCCTTAAATAAAGATTTGCGTCACCAAAAATTCCCATTCTCGAAAATTGATGGTAAAAATGTAAACACCCTGATTTTCCCGAACCTTAGTTCAGCAACTATTGCCTACAAGCTGATGCTTGAAAACGGAATGAGCGACACTATCGGGCCAATTCAGATGGGATTAAACAAGCCGATACACATTCTGAACGTTGAAAGTTCTGTCCGCGATATTCTGAACATGGTAACTATTGCAGTTATTGATGCCCAGGTTGAAGAACAGAAACTCAGACAGAAATTGGTTTAAGACTCTTACAGCAACCATTAGTTTAAGACTTTTACAGCAAACATTTTCCGGTTTGCAAAATTGATAATCAAAAAATCCCATGAATTTGCATTCACGGGATTTTTGATTAAAATATAGTGTCTTTCAGTTTGTTGCAAAATCATTAGAATTGATACATTTATACAGACATTCAAATGAGAAAAAATATTAATATTGTGATGGTCACACGAACTTAAATTCAACTATATGGGACTCAGATTCAATTGTTTTCGCCTGTTTTTATTTGTTACGATACCCTTGATGGTATCGGGATTTAACACTTTCGCAACCGATAAATATAAAGGGAAAGCCTGGAAAAACAGCATTCAGCAAATTACCGGGAAAATTCAATGTGAGTTTTACGACCTCGGTGGTGAAGGAGTTGCATACCACGATATGGATACTATTAATAATGGCAGTGGTAAGCTCAATCCGGCAAACGGAACGTTTCTGAATGAGTTCAGAATGAATGAAGGAGTCGATATCTCTTATACCAAATTTCAGGATCCTACTATCGATAATAATCCATTTAACATTGTAGAACCTGTAAAAAACCAGCTTTATGTAGGATGGACAGAACCCGGCGAATGGATCAATTACACCATTAAAGTCAATAAGTCAGGCACATACAGTATTGGAATCATGTACACAGCCAGTGGAGATGGAGGTATCTCATTTGAACTTGATGGGAAGCAGCTTACACAGGAGTTACGAATCCCTACCACCCGAAATGATAAAGAACCCATTGCATGGCGACAATGGCATCACTGGAACCGCGTAGATTCCCTGACAACCGTAAAACTTATAAAAGGTATTCATACCCTTACGCTGAAGACTGTATCGAATGGAAATATGAATTACGATTATCTGGAGTTTAAATTGAAAGAATAATTTATCGGAATAACACTTAAAACGATATTAACAATTAATTGATCCGAAATGCTAATAAATAATTAATTATGAAAAAAACGTTTATCTTGCTTTTAATATGCACTTCATTCGTTGCAATGAGTCAAACGAATGAATCGTATTCGCAGTTAATTCAAAACATTGGCGGGCGGTCAACTCAATCGCTGAATGGACATTGGAATAGATTGGTCGATCCACTTGAATCGGGATATTATGATTATCGGAAAAAACCAAACCCAAATGGCTTTTTCAAAAACATGACGGTTGATAACTGGAATCAATTCAAGGAATATGGTTTTGAAGATGCTCCTGTTCTCCAGGTACCGGGAGACTGGAATACGCAGGAGGCAAAGCTATATTACTATGAAGGTACTGTATGGTACAAGAAGAGTTTCACTTATTCAGGAAAGTCACAACGCCAGTTTCTTTATTTTGGGGCGGTAAATTACGAAACAAAAGTTTACCTGAACGGACAAAAAGTTGGGGAACATGAAGGTGGGTATACTCCTTTTAATATAGAAGTTACCAAATTGATTAATCAGGGTGAAAACACCCTGATTGTAAAGGTCGACAATAAACGACACGCGGATGGCATTCCAACTGATAATTTCGACTGGTGGAATTATGGAGGGATCACCCGTGATGTAATGCTGGTTGAAACGCCTTCAACATTTATCCGCGACTATAAAGTTCAACTCAAAAAGGGAAGTAAATCAGTATTGCAGGTTGAGGTTAAAGTGGATGGAAATGCCTTGCAACAAAATGTGAAAATTGAGATTCCTGAGCTTAAGCTTAGTAAATCGGTAATTACTGGTAATAACGGCGAAATCGCATTTGAGCAGAACGTTGTACCTTCGCTTTGGTCACCTTCAAACCCCAAACTGTATCGGGTTGTCATTTCGACCGCAGCAGATAAAGTTGAGGATGAAATTGGATTTCGTACGATTGAAACAAGTGGAAATAAAATTCTGCTTAACGGAAGTCCCATTTTCCTGAAGGGAATTTGTATACATGAAGAGGCTCCGATCCGAACCGGAAGAGCCTTCTCTTTAGCTGATTCAAAAAACCTCCTTGATATGGCGCAACAATTAGGCGTTAATTTTCTCCGTTTAGCACATTATCCGCACAACGAATATATGGTTCGCGAAGCTGAACGAAGAGGTATTCTTCTTTGGTCGGAAATTCCGGTTTACTGGACCGTTGATTTTGAGAATCCGGTTACACTTGCAAATGCCACGAATCAGTTGAGCGAAATGATCAGTCGTGACAAGAACAGGGCTGCAGTTGTTTTTTGGTCAGTTGCCAATGAAACGCCTCATGGCGAAGCACGAAGTAAATTTCTGACATCATTGGTAAAATCGGCTAAAGCATTTGATAATACACGGATGGTAAGTATGGCTCTTGAAAAATCACAAATAAACGATTCGATCCAAACCATCAATGATGATATGATGGATCAGGTTGAGGTTGTGAGTTTTAATGAATATTTGGGATGGTATCAGGGAACATGGGAGTTGCCTTTGAAAGTAAAATGGGTATTTAAAAATGATAAACCGATAATTATAAGCGAGTTTGGAGGAGAGGCATTATCCGGACTTCATGGTGCAATAAATCAACGATGGACAGAAGAATACCAGGAGCAGTTGTATAAGAATACCTGTTCAATGCTAGATAAAATGCCGAATCTTGTTGGTACCACTCCCTGGATCCTGATGGATTTCCGCTCTTCAAAACGACTGCTCCCCAAAATTCAGGATGATTTTAACCGCAAAGGTCTTTTCAGCGATCGGGGCGAACCTAAAAAAGCGATGTTTATTTTAAAGGATTGGTATGAAAAGAAATGACTACCAGTTTTTTATATTAAATATTTGATTAAAGAATCCACTTTCTCAGAGGGTGGATTCTTTAATTTTTCACTTACTTTTCTCTTGAACAGATTGTGAATCGGCGATTACCCGAATTTGAGTCTGCAATTGAGGATTAAACATTGTATCTTCGAACCCAATATAAAAACCGAAGAAAATCAATGATAACAGGCGAATAGTGTAATAAAAACAATATAATGGTTTATTTACAAAAGCTAAACCGTATTTTTAGAAACATATAGCCCCAAACATATGTGATATTATATATTTCATACTACTTGTCTATCACAAGTAATTCCGAAGCAAAACGCATTTAAAAAATGGATAATAATGTTTGACGACGAAAACGAAATAGATCCCAAAGATTTACCTATTTATAAAAAGGGATGGGAGATCTACGAAGTGGTTGATGAGATATGTCAACTCATCCCGGATGATGATGAACACCTGGGACATGTGAAAAGTATCATGCTTGAAGATGCCATGATGTTAACCGTAAAAGTGGCCGGGGCAACAGCAGGTCAGTTGTATGATATCAAAATGGAGGCAGCAGCCATTATCCGTAAAGCTGCCCAAAATCTGATGATTCAAAACCACAGCCTCGAAATGTTTGGTTTTGAACATGTGGAATATTTCCAGATAGTCAGAAATTTACTGGAGGAATACCGGTTATTGTTCATTGACTGGGTCTCGAAATTCGATCCATGGAATTATATTATCGATCGCTGGGGACTATTCAATCCTCCTGGTGTCGGTCCGTTCGATCACGATCCTGATGACGATATTCCCTTTGACGGATTTGATGAACGCTAACTTATATCAGGTTCTAAAAAAAAATATAACGGCTGATCAGATAGTTATTTTGTGTTTGCCTTGAACGCACTTTTTGAATAATTAATTCCCATCTGATCGTACCTTTTAGTAAACGTCTGGATGCGGTTCAAAAAATCATCCCAGTTACGGGTTTCCTTCGGACTCCATAAGACTTCGGCCATTGCAGCAATGCGCGGGAAGGTCATGTATTCGGCATGTTTGATATTGGGTACATATTCGGTCCACAGGTTAGCCTGCGCGCCAAGTATATGTTTGGCCGCTTCAGTACTTAACTCAGGAGGTATGGGATTGAATTCGTAAACCTTTTTTAAAGGGAGAAAACCACCAATTGCGGGCGGTTCCTGATCCTTAGGCCCTTGATAATAGTCGAAATAGCATTCAGATGTTGGTGTCATGACCACATCATGCCCCTGATTTGCTGCTTCAATACCACCTTTATATCCACGCCAGCTCATCACAGTAGCTTCGGCAGGCAATCCACCTTCCAGGATTTCGTCCCATCCAAGCAAAACCTTGTTTTTCGAATTGATGAACTTTTCGATGCGTTTGATGAAATAGCTCTGAAGTTCACCTACATTTTTCAGACCTTCGGTTTTGATCCGTTTTTTGCATTTCGGACATTTTTCCCATTCTGTCTTGGTTGCTTCGTCGCCTCCAATATGAATGTATTTAGATGGAAATAAATCGATTACTTCGCTCAACACGCCTTCGAGAAACAGAAAAGTTGAATCATTTCCGGCGCAATAAATATCGGTAACCGGCCATACGCCGCCAGGCAGAACTGTAAAAGGTCCTCCGGAGCACGAATACTGAGGATAGGCAGCCAAAGCGGAAGTTACATGGGCTGGCATTTCAATTTCAGGAACGATGGTGATGTAGCGACTTTGTGCGTATTCCACCATTTCTTTAATATCTTCCTGAGTATAGAATCCGCCATAAGTTGCTTTTTCTCCCGCTTCCTGTTTGGGCCGTTTGTTCCAGTTTTTATCTTCGCGGTCAACACGCCAGGCACCAATTTCGGTCAGTTTAGGATATTTTTTAATCTCAATGCGCCATCCCTGATCGTCGACCAGGTGCAGATGAAGTGTGTTGATTTTATGAATAGCAAGGTTGTCAATCATTCGAAGCACATCTTCTTTAGGAAAGAAGTGACGCACAACATCGAGCTCAAAACCGCGCCATTTGAAGGCCGGACTATCGCTAATACTGATTACCGGAATCAACCAGTCAACATTTTTCTGCTTCTGGTTACTCTCAATTTCTGCCGGAAGTAACTGCCGCAAAGTCTGCATCGCATAAAAGAACCCAGCCGGTTTGGCTGCCTTTATTTCGATACGGTCTTTCTGAACTTCCAGCGAATAGGCTTCGTCAGCCAGGGTCTGGTCGGTTCTGAAATATACCTGATTCGAACCTTCGGTGCCTCCAACATTAATTTCGGGTTTCCATCCGGCTGCTTTTTCGAACTTAGCGGTCAACTGACCGGCAATAGCTTCCTGTTCAGTATTTTCAACAAAAAGCCGGGTGCTTTTTTTAAATTGGAAAGAGGATTCACCCAATGTCATTTTCTGAACCATAGGGATCAATACAATTTCGCTTTGGGTAAGAGGTTTGTTTGGCGTGCAACTCCAGATGAAGGTACAGCACAGTATAAGTATGATCCCGGCAATTGTTTGTTTCATTGTTAATTTGTTTTGGAATTGGAGTTGCTAAGATAGAATATTTTTTTTTGAATCATGATATTTGAAAAATCACTTTATTTGTTAATTGAATTATCCCAACCACCTAGGGTTGGAGCTACAACATTAAAATTCTATGGCAAATAAATTTTTATCAATAATTCTGGTTTCTATCCTTTTTGTGGCGTGCTCACAAAAACAGGCTCTGATTCAAAACCCTGCCCGCATTGCCGATATTCAGCGAATGTTGGTGGTACAGAAAGAACTTACTTCAAAAAGCATCCTGCCGATCTGGGATATTTTTAAAAAGCCACTTAGCGATTCAGAAAAACAGGCTATGGAGTTCTTATATGCCTATATGCCACTGAGCGATCTGGCCGACTATAACCCCGGATTCTATCTGAAGAATGTGCAGGTGAGTTTACAAGCACGTCAGGAAATGACCTGGGGGAAGACCCTTCCGGAAGAAGAGTTTCTCCATTTTGTATTGCCAGTAAGGGTGAACAACGAGAATCTTGATAATTTCAGAGAAGTCATGTATCCCGAAATCAGTGAACGTATCAAAGGATTGAGTATGAAAGATGCTGCTCTTGAAATCAACCATTGGTGTCATGAGAAAGTGACTTATCGGGGAACCGATTCGCGTACGAGTGCTCCTTTAAGTACGGTGAAAAAATCTTTCGGACGTTGTGGCGAAGAATCAACATTTACCGTTGCTGCCTTGCGTACCGCAGGGATCCCTGCGCGACAGGTATATACGCCACGCTGGGCGCACTCTGACGACAACCATGCCTGGGTGGAAGTCTGGATCGACGGCAAATGGAATTATATGGGAGCATGCGAACCTGATGTCGACCTCAATATGGGTTGGTTTAGTGAGCCGGCAACCCGGGTTATGCTGGTACACACACGGGCTTTCGGTCGTTATTTCGGGAAGGGAAATGTGATTGTAAATGAGGATCGTTTTTCGGAACTGAATCTGACTTCAAACTATGCAACTACTAAAAAAGTAACTATCTCAGTTAAAAATACAGATGGAACACCTGCTGACAGTGCGAAAGTGGAGTTTCAGTTGTATAACTATGCTGAATATTACCCGATTGCATCTGGTCTCACAAATGCCAACGGAATGACCAGCCTGAATACGGGTATGGGTGATCTGATTATCCGTGCTTCGAAAAACGGCGGAAACTTTCAGTTCCTGAAAAAGATACACTTGAACTGGTACTCAATCAAACTATTCCTGCCAATACCAGCGTATCGTTCGACCTGATTCCTCCACATGCCACCAAAGTAGTGATGACCGTCACAGAAGTTGCCCGTAAACAAAACAATCGGCGTCTGTCACTCGAGGATTCCATACGAGGTGCCTACATGAAAACCTTCAAAGATTCGGCCTGGATTGCCGGCTTTGCTGAAAAAACCAAACTTCCGTTTGATACTATATCGAGGTTTATTAAATTAAGCTACGGAAACTGGAATCAGATTTCGTCTTATCTCGAAAAAAATGCTTCCCAATTCCGCAGCACCGTGCTCGAAATGGCCATCCAGCTTTCCGATAAGGACTTCAGCGATGTTCCAGAATCCATACTGACTGATCATCTGGTACAAACAGCCAAATCAGGAGTACAAAAACTGACATCATCTAAAGAATTGTTTACCATGTATGTGCTGTCGCCACGCATTGGCCTCGAAAACCTAAGTCCATGGCGAAGTTTCCTAAGTAATTCATTTGGTGAAGAAATGGCACAGTCAACACGAAAAGATATTTCCGTACTGACCAACTGGATTCGAGATAATATTGTAATCAATACTATTGCGAACAAACATTCGCGAGCTCCACTTTCGCCCATCGGTGTTTACAATCT
>JAPLDR010000049.1 GCA_026391655.1 Bacteroidia bacterium
ATGCAAATTCTTTTCGGGCTGAAAACGGTAAATCTTCAAATTTAACTATCGTTCTTTCATTTCCGCAAATGTTGCAATCAAAAATGGATCAATCTGTTTGAAAATAAGGCAATAAGGTTTCGGTTATAGGTTTAATTTAACCTTATTTTAAATCGAATAGTCACCCACATAAAATGTCATTGAGCCAAAGGTTTAGAAATACACTTGCATTTAGTAACAATATTTGTTACTTTTGTGGATTAAATAACCGCTCTATGAAAAGAGTTTTTAAAGTCCGCGAGATTATTGGAACATGAAAATGCTGAGAGTAATTGTAAGTAAAGCCGACCAAGGTGTTTCAGCACATTTGCCCGGAGTTGATGGGTTTGTAATTGCCCGTGATTCAGTCGAAAAGCTGAAAAATGATTTACCCGCTGGTATTGCCTTTCATATTGAGGGTTTATATGATGAGGAACGCGAGAAATGGATGAGTGAACCCTTTAATTTTGAATATATTTTTCAAGATATTCAAACCTTGCTTGAAGGTTATAGCGGGTTAATTAACCAAAGCAGTTTAGCCCGCATTTCTGGCATTAATGAAAGCTTGATGAGGCAATATGTGGCAGGTCTTAAAAAGCCAAGCCGTAAAGTAACCGAACGCATTGAATCGGGATTAAAAAAATATGCGGATGAACTCCGCAATATTTCATTTGTCTAAAATCAAATTAATATTGCTGAGTATTTGTTGTCCTGTCAGGTTTCGAACCTGAACTCTTCTGATCCAGAATCAGACGTGTTGCCAATTACACCACAGGACAATTTTAGGGTTGATCAGTCAAGACTTTCCGTATCCGCTCCGCTTCACGGGATAGACTTCTCGCCTTGCCGGTATCATTATCAAAAAGGCCTAAAAAAATGGTTGACCCGTCAAGGCTTCCCGTATCCGCTTCGCTACACGGGATAAACTTCTCGCCTTGCCGGGAATGTTATCCCAAAAGCCTAAAAAATAGTTGACCCGTCAAGGCTTCCCGTATCGTTACCTCACGGGATAAACTTCTCGCCTTGCCGGATTTACCGAACTGCAAGGCTAAAATTTTAGTTGACCCGTCAAGGCTTCCCGTATCGTTACCTCACGGGATAAACTTCTCGCCTTGTCGGATTTACCGAACTGCAAGGCTAAAATTTTAGTTGACCCGTCAAGGCTCGAACTTGAACTCTTCTGAACCAAAATCAGACGTGTTGCCAATTACACCACGGGTCAATCAATAAATGTCTTATTATTTAAGACGGCTGCAAAAGTACGAAGTTTTTCTTCCCTGCAAACTGATCCGGGCATAAAAATGGAATCAATTGGCTTATTTGTTAATTTTACGATAAATCGGAGCTGATCAGTCGTATAAATTCCTGACGCGTGGCCTCTTTCTGAAATGCACCTGTAAAATCAGAGGTGGTAGTTACAGAATTTTGTTTCTCAATTCCCCTCATACTCATGCACATATGTTTTGCTTCGATCACCACGGCCACGCCGAGCGGATTCAATGTATTTTGAATACACTCTTTAATTTGTGTTGTGAGCCGCTCCTGAACCTGCAGCCGCCTCGAATAAGCCTCCACAACGCGGGCAATCTTACTCAGACCCGTGATGTATCCGTTGGGAATATACGCCACATATGCCTTACCAAAAAAAGGGAGCAGATGATGTTCACAGAGGGAGTAAATCTCAATATCTTTCACGATCACCATTTGGCGGTAATCTTCCTTGAACATAGCAGATTTCAGAATCTCTTCAGGATCCATATTATATCCCTGTGTCAAAAACTGAATGGCTTTCGAGATTCTTACAGGCGACTGAATCAATCCTTCGCGTTCGGTGTCCTCGCCAAGCAATTTCAAAATCTCGCGATAGTGCTCAGCCATCTTCAGGATGTTCTCCTCGTTGTAAACTTCAACCTTACGGTAACCCCCATTATCCTTGTTATGCAGCGAAAATTTCATGTTCAAAAAGTATTTTAGCAATCCAACGTACAAATGAACAACTTTTTTTAACCTTTTTTGAAAAATAGAGTATGAATGTATGTAAACAAGTTGATTGTTTAACGAAACGTTATTATACTTTTGTACTTAATAATTCATACAATTCATCGCTGATGAGAATTCTTTTTGCAGGCGCTACGTGTTTTGAACTATATCAGTTTTTCGAAAACCTTAAAGAGGCGCCAAATAATAGAGGTCCGGTATTCCATTATAAATGGCATGACCTTGATATTGATCTGATTGTTACAGGATTGGGGACAACCTTTACGACATATTTTCTCACGAAGGCACTCAATCTTTGTAATTACGATCTTGTCATTAATGCCGGAATTGCAGGAAGTTTCAGGGATGAGATCTCGATCGGTACAGTTGTCAATGTTAAGAGTGAACAATTCTGTGATTTTGGCATAGAAGAAGCGGACCATATTAAAACAGTTTTTGATGCCGGGTTTGTTGATCCGGATGAATTTCCATTCCACAGTGGCAAACTGATTAATCCAAATTGGTTCGAAAACCTCGAAATACCGGCCGTTCATGGCGTTACAGGTAATATTAGCCATGGGGCAGCCGAAAGTATCGCAAGAATAAAAAAAGAATTTGATCCTGATATCGAGTCGATGGAAGGCGCTGCAGTATTCTATGTCTGTCTTTTTGAGAAGGTTCCATTTCTCGAAATCAGGGCAATCTCCAATTATGTCGATATTCGGGATACTGAAAAATGGGATATCCCGACGGCTACAGAAAACCTTACGGACGAACTTTTCAGATTTCTGCGCAAGTTTGCATCTGTTAAGCAACTGTCCTGATTATTGAAAACAAATCAAAAAGCTTTTCATGCGACTGACCCTGGGATTTTCTACCTGTCCTAACGATACTTACATCTTCGATGCAATGGTTCACGGCAGAATCGACACAGAAGGAATAGAATTCGAACTGGTGATGACGGATGTGGAAGAACTAAACCGACAGGCATTTTCAGCAGAAATTGACATTACAAAGATTAGCTACCATGCCTATGCTTATATTGCTGATTCATATCTGCTTCTAAACTCAGGTAGCGCACTTGGTTTTAAAAACGGCCCTCTGCTCATCAGTAAATACAAGGTTTATCCAGACGAGATCAACAATCTGAAGATCGCCATTCCCGGAAAACATACCACCGCTAATCTTCTGCTTAGCATTGCTTATCCCGACCATAAAAATAAAAAGGAATATCTCTTTTCTGATATTGAAGATGTTGTGCTCTCCGGCGAAATGGATGCCGGACTAATTATTCATGAGAATCGCTTTACCTATCAGCAAAAGGGATTAAAAAAAGTGGCTGATCTGGGCGAATTTTGGGAAGCTAAAACCGGAATGGCCATTCCATTGGGGGGAATTGTCGTAAATAGAAAATTGTCTGCAGATATTCAGCGAAAAGTTGACCGGATCATGAAACGGAGCGTTGAATTTGCCTTTGAAAATCCTAAGGCTTCGCACCCGTTTGTGAAACATCATGCCCAGGCAATGGACGATACTGTCATGCAAAGCCATATCGGGCTTTACGTCAATGAATTTACACGCGATCTTGGTGTCGATGGACGAAAAGCAATCGAAACACTCTTCCGAGAAGCAACTGCCTTAGGAGTAATACCAAAAATGAGGGAAGATATATTTGTTGGCGCAATGTAAACGCTAATACAAAAACCCAAACAACCAAACCGGCAAAGTATTTTTATGGGCGAATTCTATGTTATCGGCTGCAATAAAGGCGTTTGTTAATCCTTCTATTTGTTTGTACTTTTTGTTTTTACCACCGATTTCAAAAATAAAACTATTGTCAATCAAAAAATCACCTTTATCGGTATATCTCACTTTGTATCTCACATTCAATTGATTATAAAAAAATGTTTCTCTTATTGTTCCAATATTCGGAACAGATTCAGTTAAAGCATAAACCAGATTCGGATTATTCAAATATACTTTTTCTGGTTTGTTCAGCTTACTTATTCCATAGGTATCGGTTTCTAATAATAGCAATAAATCAGCCCGTGCCAACCAGTGCAAGTATTTGACAAATGTATCTCGGTTTATTCCAATCTGTTTACTGAGTTTTAATATATTGGGCTTAAAAGGAACTATTTCGGCAATGATAATCAGTAATCTTCGCAAATTATTAATTGAGGTAAAATCAATATGCTCGATAATTAATAAATCATTTTCAATTATTTGATTGATAGTTTGTTCTATTCGTTGATAATAGTTTTTCTCATCACCTATAAAATAAGGGTAGTATCCTGTTTTTAGATATTCTTCGAAGAGTTTGATTGGTTTTATGGTTGAATTAATAAAGTGACTGATTTCGGTAGCGTTTTCAGTTATATCCTTTAAAGAATAGACCGGAAAAACTCGATGATACTTGAATTCCAAAAATTCACGAAAAGAAAGTCCATTCATTTTGTAAGTCACAATTCTTCTGCTTAAATCTGCCTTACCTTTCAGAATATCCAACGCTGATGAGCCCGTAAATACAATCGATAGCTCTGGAAAATTATCGTATATATTTTTAATTTCGACCGACCAGTTGGGGTATTTATGAACTTCGTCGAGAAATAAATATTTACCACCGTGTTTTACAAATTCATCGGTAAAATCGGTAAGCGTTGTTTTGCTAAAATACAAATTATCAAGACTAACATACAACACATTTTCAATTTCTGTCTTAAAATTTTCCTTAATATATTGCAAAATAAGTGTTGTTTTTCCGACCCCGCGCGCTCCTGTAATTGCAATTAAACGGTTGTCCCAATCAACTTCATTCCACAAATAGCGTTTAAATGTTAAATCAACCGATATTAAGCGTGACTGAAACTGTTGAATTAATTTATTCATAAATATGTGTATTACGATCGGCAAATATACACAATAAATGCCGATTGTAATCGGCATTTATAAGAGAATTTTAAAATTATCTTACCTGACAAACAAATCGTAAAATCTACTTACAAGTTTATCAATAGTTTATCCTCAAACTTATTCCAATACAATTCTAAACTCTTTATCAAACAATAGTTTACCATCTTTTTTTGATCCATCAGGAGCCGTAAATCCCATAATTTTATTAGTTTTACCTTTTAGAATCAACTGTTCCATTTGACTATCGGACAATTCCTTCCCCATAAAAACAAATGGAACGCGCAACTGACAGCCACTGCGAAACTCAGCGCATCCCCATGCAGATTTACCTTTTATAATCAATCCTTTTTTGCATTTCGGACAAGCAATTTTCTCATCTACTTCTGAAACAGGTTTTGGGTTACGCTCCTTTTCAGTTTTTTTAACACTTGCATCAGGTGTTTTCTCCTCCGAAGCAGCAACCGTAATCGCCTTTCCATTCGACAATTTTACCTGAAGCACAATCTCGGTAACCATCTCCTTCAGTTCAACCATAAAAGCTGAAATTTCATACTTACCGGCTTCAATCTCCCGGAGCTTTTTTTCCCATATACCAGTCAGTTCGGCAGATTTCAGCAATTCATTTTCAATGATTTGTATTAATTCAATCCCGGTAGGATTAGCAAGAATGTTTTTCTTCTCGCGGCGGATATACTTGCGCCGAAAAAGTGTTTCGATAATATTTGCCCTTGTGGAAGGTCGTCCGATGCCATTCTGTTTAAGCAGATCACGAAGTTCTTCATCATCAACACTTTTACCCGCTGTCTCCATCGCACGCAGCAGCGTAGCTTCGGTGTAATATTTTGGAGGCTGCGTCATTTTTTCAGCCAATTCCGGTTCATGCGGACCATGTTCTCCTTTTTCGAATAGCGGCATGATATTTTCATCTGCGGAAGCTTTTACTGAATCATCCTTGTAAACAACGCGCCAGCCAGGTTCAAGTATCTGTTTTCCGGTTGCTTTAAATTCTACCTTGTTTACTTCGCCCAACACAGTAATATTCGCCACTTTACAGTCAGGGTAGAATGCACTGATAAAGCGTCGTGCCACCATATCATAAACCTTACGCTCATCAGTGGTAAGCGAATTAGACAGAACACCAGTCGGAATAATTGCGTGGTGATCCGTAATTTTTTTATCATCAAAAATTCTGGGCGACTTTTTGATTTTTGCAGCGAGTAATGGTGCTGTAAACTCCTGATAAGGAGTTAATTTCGAAAGGATATCAGGTACTTTTGGATAGATATCCTCAGAAAGATAGGTAGTGTCGACTCGCGGATAAGTGGTGAGCTTTTTCTCGTATAAACTTTGAATCAGACGTAAAGTTTCTTCCGCTGTTAATCCGTATTTCCGGTTGCAATCCACCTGCAATGAGGTAAGGTCAAAAAGTCGCAACGGAGCCTCATTTCCCGTTTTCCGCTCATATGAGACAATGTAAAACTCCTGACCAACAATCTCCGACAACAATACAGAAGCCTCTTCCTGTGTCGCAAATCGCCCCGAAGAGGCACCGAATACGACCTCTCGATATTTTGTTTTAAGTTCCCAGTAAGGTTCCGGTTTAAAATTGTCGATTTCGAGTTGACGCGTTACAATAATTGAAAGTGTTGGTGTTTGTACCCTTCCGATCGAAAGCACCTGTTTGTTCTGACCATATTTGAGCGTGTAAAGCCTTGTGGCATTCATACCAAGCAGCCAGTCGCCAATTGCCCGCGCACTTCCGGCAGCATACAGGTTATCGAATTCATGGCCTTCGCGCAAATGGTCGAAACCATCTTTAATAGCCTCTTCCGTAAGCGATGAAATCCATAACCGCTTTAATGGTTTATTGTTTCCCGCTTTGGATAACACCCATCTCTGGATCAGTTCACCCTCTTGTCCGGCATCACCACAATTAATGACCTCATCGGCATTATTCACGAGCCGTTCAATGATCCCAAACTGCTTTTTCACCCCATTATTGTTGATCAGCTTGATGCCAAACCGCTCCGGTAACATTGGAAGCGTCCGCAAATCCCAAAATTTCCATTTGTCGGTATAGTCATGCGGTTCCTTGAGCGTGCAAAGATGTCCGAATGTCCAGGTCACCTGATAGCCGTTTCCTTCATAATAGCCATCCATACGGCTTTTAGCCCCGATAACAGCAGCAATCTCCTTCGCAACACTTGGTTTTTCAGCAATACAAACTCTCACTTTTTCGATTTCAGTTCAAAGTTCAAAAATAGTTCTCTTTCGCGGGAATGGAATACCTCATTCAAAGTTTATGAAAAAAGAGGCAAAAGCAGCGATTTAAATTGCTTATTTTTGCCCTCAACATGGGAAAAGTCTACGATATATACAAGCATAATATCTACGGAGTGATGGCCACCCTGGCTTTTCATATCATAGTATTGATTGTGCTATTCACTTCCAATCTGGAATATGGCAAAAAATATACTGAAGATGCAATTTTATTAGATTTCAGAAATGAGGCGCCAAAACTTCCCGAGCCTGAAAAAGATCGGCTGCAACAGCAGGAGATCGCCGCCAATTCGCAGCAAATGTCGGGATCAAATCAATTGGCATCGAATCGCGCTGTTAATGATGCGGCTAAGCCCGGATCACGTTCGAACGATCCGTTTTTCGATAAAGCATACAATAACGAGATTGCAGCGGCAAAACAACTGGTAAACGACGTCAATAAAACACTTGCGAAGAAAATACCCGAAATTGGCGATATCCCGATGCCGGAAGAAAATACCCTAGGGAAAACCCGTGAAGAAGTCAAACAATCGAATTTCAAAGGGAAATCGAATATTCATTATTTTCTTGAGAACCGTTATCACGCACGATTGCCTATTCCAATCTATCTGGCTGAAGGTGGAGGAGAGGTGATTGTTGATATAGTTGTTGGACGCGACGGGCGAGTACTCGACGCTAATCCCCGTCCAAACTCACAGATCGCCGATCTGACCGTTTTGGCTTACGCAAAACTGGCTGCCGAGAAAACATGGTTTAACGAAGACGCTTCGGCGCCGGAAAAACAAAAAGGGACAATTACCTACCGATTTGTTGCGCAGTAGTGTAATTGCCCCAACCCCTAATCATCCTATAAAAGGAATAAGTTATAAATCCTAAACAAAATTGCGGAAGTGCTTCATAAACTGCACCCGTTCCCAGGCTGCAGGGTTGCCGCTTTTTGACTGGCTTAAACGTCCCCTGAATTCATCGATTGACTCAAATTCGTGTACCACCATCCATTTTGAAAGTTCCTCAGTCATCTTACGAATAAAGGATAAATCATTAATATACAACGCAGAAACAACCTGACACGCATTAGCTCCAGCCAATAATTGTTTGATAAGACCGGCGCCATCATGAATCCCGGTTGATGCAGCAATATCGCAATTAACACGACCAGCAATCATTGACACCCAACGAAGGGTGTTCCCTAAATCCGATGGCGAGCTAAGAACAAATCCCGACGAGACCACGAGTTGACTGATATCGATATCGGGTAACCAGGATCGGTTAAAAAGAACGATTCCTTCAACGCCGGCCTGATCGATATGTTCCGCAAACCGTATTAGATTCGATTGATATGCACTGATTTTCAATGCAACAGGAATCCTAATACTTCCTTTCACCTTTGAGATGATATCAAAAGTAGCCTCCAAAATTTCCTTCTCTCCACGTTGTGTATCAGAAGGAAGGAAAAAGAGATTCAATTCCAGCGCATCAGCCCCGGCTTTTTCGATCTCTTTGGCAAAATAGGTCCATTTTTGTGAACTCACACAATTGATGCTGGCAATTACCGGAATTTCGACTGATTTTTTTGATTCAGTGATGAGCTCCAGATAATTTGCCAGGATATCCTCTTTGACAACTGTTTCCATATAATCCATCGTCTCCGGAAATACAAAATGCCGGTTTGTCATTGCATAAATGGTCTCATCCATCTCCATGATAATCTCCTCCTCGAAAAGCGATTTCAGCACAACAGCTGCGGCCCCCATGGCTTCGAGATTTTTAATCTTTTCGACAGAATCGGTGAGTCCGCTACTTCCCACAATTATCGGATTTTTAAGTTGAAGTCCTAAATAGTTTGTTGATAAATCAGTCATATTCGTTGAGTTATATATTTTGAATTCTTATTTGTTCATTTTTTTTCAACAGAATCAGCATTTGCAAATCACTGTTGATTCAAATCAGGAACAAATTAATCTATAACCTAATAACATTTGAAAATAGATAATGTTTTAAAACAGTATCCCAATTAAGATTATACTCGTCACAACTTCTTCAAAAAAAAACTGACTTAATTTCAATTGTTATTTTTTGTGAAAAATCTTAGTCACGAATGATAATAGCGCTATATTTGAATATTATTTAGAATTAATCCAAATGACTTACGTAATTGTCGGGTATTTTAAATGAAACGAAAATAAAACAGGAAAACAGAGAATTAAAGACAAATGACATGACAATCAAAACGTATATAGTAGAAGGGATGACTTGTAAAAACTGCAAGGCTCACGTTGAAAGAAGTATTAAAGAAATTCCGGGAGTTGATGATGTGATTGCAGACATCTCAAATGGTCAGGTGAGGGTTTCGGGTGACGAAATCAACATGCTGAAAGTGAAGCAATCGGTTGAAGAATCGGGATACATTTTCAAAGGGGAAGCTCATAACGCCAACAGAGGTTCTGATGCATGGATTAGTTAATCACAAAAGATGAGTCTCGATCCCAATCTATTAATTCAGCTTACACTTACACAGATGCCTTTCGGAAAATACAAAGGAACGCTTTTGTGCGACCTACCTGTTTCGTACCTCGAATGGTTCGAACAGAAAGGTTTTCCGGAGGGCAAATTGGGAATTCAATTGCAAACCATTTATGAAATCAAACTGAACGGACTCGAATATTTACTTATCCCGCTCAGGAAAAGCCGTTTCAGCCGATGACTACTGCCTCTCTTGCTGAACTGAAAAGAGCTTTAAGAAATGTTCCTTCAGACGATCTGCCCGATTTATGTATCAGATTGGCAAGATATAAGAAGGAAAATAAAGAGCTTCTCTCCTACCTCCTTTTCGAGGCCGATGATGAATTGGAGTATATCAAAAATGTAAAAACTGAAATTGATCAACACTTCCGTGAATTGACCAGGACTACACCTTACATGACGAAAAAAAGTCTTCGTAAAGCGCTTGCTTTCACAAATCAACGAATCCGATATTCAGGAAAAAAGCGAACGGAAACAGAGTTGCTCATTTATTTCTGTACAAAATTCAAAAAAGAAATCTCGTTTCGCAACAATCTCACCCTCAAAAACATCTATTTACGACAAATACAGCGCATCAAAAAAGCACTTACCACGCTTCACGAAGATTTACAATTTGATTACGGGGAAGAAGTGAAGTTGCTGGAATGAAGAACTACCGGCGGCTGGCTACTTGCTGCTGGTAGCTGGCAGAAGTTTAGATTTGCGGGGCATATGGCAGTTTTATTTCAATTGGCTGTAATTGATCCGTCTCTCACTCCATCTCACCCTCCCTCCCTCACTTTCTCTCCCTCAGCGTTTCAAGATACAGCTGCTCCACTTTAGCTCTGGCCCAAGGGGTTTTGCGCAGAAACTTCAGGCTTGACCGGATGCCAGGATCGATGTTGAAACAGTTAATCCTGATACGGCGCCCCATCTCTTCCCAGCCAAAACGGTTGACTAAATGATTGAGAATCATTTCAAGTGTAATGCCATGAAGTGGATTGTTTTTCTGATCAGTAACCATTAGATTCTGGAATTTAATGTTGTTTCGGACGATTACATTTGATCGCCCCTGCCTCTCATTGGGCAATCACATAGGATTGCCACTACTAAAACTTAAATTTCGGCGGTTTAATAATCGGCACCGGTTGTTTCTTTTGCTTGCCAAACTTTGGATTTCTTGTCCCGGGTCCACCCAGATTTACCTTTTTGTTTTTCTCTTTCTTCTCATGAAAAGCACCCTGCGAATCCTTCAAAGAATAAGATTTGTGATAGTTTTTATCAAACAGATTGGTTGGACTCTCCTTTTCAGTAAAAACCCCGGAGATCACAAGGTTGGCCGGTAACGGTTCGACTGGAACTGGTCTTTTCATCAAAGCCTCAACTTCAATCTGATAAGCTTTTTCCTTTTCAGTGACAAATGAGATTACAGCACCCGCTTTGTCTGCCCTTCCTGTGCGTCCCATTCGGTTAATATAGTCGCCAGCTGTCTCGGCCATTTCAAAATTAATTACATGGGTGACATCGCTGATATCCAAACCACGTGCAATAAGATCGGTAGTAACTAGGATACGGTAAATTCCCTCCTCAAATTGTTTTAAAGCATTAATTCTGAAATTCTGCGATTTATTTGAATGTAGTACACCTATCTGGCCTGGAAATTTTGCGTCGATTGTCTCGAACAACCTGTCAGCTGTTTTTTTTGTACTAACGAAAACCAACACGCGACTATATTCTTCATTTTCAGCAAGTAACAGTTCCAAAAGATTTACTTTGGTGAAATAATTCGGTACATGGTAAACCAACTGTGTGATTTTTTCAATAGGCGTACCGTGAGCGGCCACTTCAATCTTACAAGTATTCGAAAAGAAATCGGATATCAACCGGCTTACATCTTCAGTAAGGGTCGCGGAAAACATGAGGTTTTGTCTTTTGGCAGGAATAATCTCCATCAGGCTTATCAATTGTGGCCTGAAACCGAGGTTGAGCATCTCGTCTACCTCGTCGATCACAAGTTTTTGTATTGATTTCATCCTTAGCAGCCCGGTCATTGAGAGATCGACCAATCGTCCAGGGGTTGCGACTAAAATATCAAGTCCATCATACAATAATTGTTTCTGGTTATTGATATTGGTGCCACCGTAAACTCCAACAACTCTTACTGACATATAAGTAGTGAGTTTACGAATCTCTTCCAACACCTGAATTACCAGTTCACGCGTCGGTACAAGGATCAGAATCCTTGGATCCTTCTGTTTCGAAAAGGTGTGCTGTCTCAATATGGGTAGCAGATAGGCCAATGTTTTGCCTGTTCCTGTCTGGGCAATCCCAATCACATCTTTTCCCGACATCACCACCGGGAAAGCCTTCTCCTGAATCGGAGTCGGGTTTACAAACTTCTGATCAGCCAAAGCCTTTAACAGCGAATTACTCAAATTTAATTCTTCAAAAATCACCAGTGTCCCGTTAAAATTCGCGACAAAGGTACTCTGATTCCGTTAAATATTGACAATCATAGCAGTAATTAATAAAATATCAGGCAAAAGATTAAAGTAAGGGATGAAAAATGAAGGAATTAAAGATGAAAAATTCTCAATTTATCGTTTCCCATTTTTTCTCCCTCACCATTTTCGGCGTCACTACCTCTTTCCTTCCCGTTTGGCTTTTTTCTCAGCTCTTTTTTCTTTGAGGTTCTTTTCAGGTTCTTTCTTGTTTTTGTCCTTCGTTGGACTTTTCTCTTTGGTCATAGCGATTGTTTTATTAGTGAATTGATATTAGGTATTCTGATCATTGAACATCTTACAATAATAATACTCTATTCTCTGCAAAAATAAATTGATTTATCAGTATTCTGTAACAAAGTTGCGAAATGTTTAATAAATCGGGTAATTTTGGAAGCAATAAATCTAAATAACATGAGAATAATACCCTTGAAACCGACTAATTTGTCGCTGGTTATCCATCCAATACAACTGATTGTCAGATTTTCGTTGGGGCTGATAATACTGTTGATGATTCAAAATATGGCTCTTGCAAAAACAAAAGAGAGAACATTGATTGCCAAAGGGGCAAAACCCGAAAAGCTAGCCGGTGATTTTTCATTTACTGAAGGACCTGCCTGCGACCGCGAGGGAAATGTTTTCTTTACCGATCAACCCAATAACCGTATAATGAAGTGGTCGACCGATAACAAGTTATCTCTCTTTGGAAGTAATTTTGGCAGAGCCAACGGGATGTATTTCGATAAAAAAGGAAATCTCATCAGTTGTTCGGATGAGAAAAATGAACTTTGGTCGATTGCACCCGATGGAAAAGTGACGGTATTGATTAAAGATTTTGAAGGTAAAAAACTGAATGGCCCCAATGATCTCTGGATCGCTCCCAATAGCGGCATTTACCTCACAGATCCGTTTTATAAACGTACATGGTGGGATCATCAATCGTCGGAACAGGATGGTCAGCATGTCTACTATCTCGCACCTGGAGCCTCAAAACTGGTAAGAGTAATTACAGATTTTAAACAACCCAATGGAATTATAGGAACACCCGATGGAAAATACTTATATATTGCTGATATCAAAGACAATAAAACCTGGCGCTATGCTATCAATCAAGATGGGACACTCTCCGGCAAAAAGCTTTTTGCTGAACTTGGCTCTGATGGGATGACCATTGATAATAAAGGTGATATCTATCTGACAGGCAAAGGAGTAACGATATTTGACCGGGATGGAGTTCTTCTTGAAAAAATTCCGATTGATGAAAGTTGGACAGCCAATGTTTGTTTTGGTGGAAAAGACCGCCATCTGCTTTTTATAACTGCCTCAAAGTCGGTTTATGGAATAAAAATGAAAACCAGAGGAGTCAAGTAGTTAAAGATTAAAGGATAAAATGTATTTTCGGGTTTCACTTCTTTAACCCTCTTCTTCCCGTTATCCCGTCAATTTTTCACTTTTATTTCTATTAAATCTTGTTAAAAACATGTTATTAAACATATTTTCCTTTCGCAAAGCTTTGCACAAACCTTTGCATGATATTACTCAATATGAACACTTGCATGAGTAGTGTTTAATCCCGATATTTGAATGGGATATTGTGATCAATTCCGCATTGAAAAGAAAAAATGAAGGGTAAAGGTTAAAGGATAAACGAAAATTTATTACTACCATTGATGGAAATATAACCAATGACCGACACAATTGAACACCGAATTATATTGGGTGACGAGCAGGCATTTGAACTACTCTACCGACGATATTTTGTGCGATTGTGTGCCTTTGCCAATAAGTTTCTGAATGATCCTCAATCATCAGAAGAGGTGGTACAGGATATTTTTTTAAAACTATGGGAGAACCGTGTTACAATTCGCAGCGATGGATCAGGAAAATCGTTTCTTTTTCAGGCGGTTCACAACAAAAGTCTGAATCTGCTGGCTCATCAAAAAGTAGTGAACCGTTACTCCGAGATGATCAAAACTGTATATTTCCACACCGAGGAGTTTGATGCTCATGAGTCGTTGATGGCCAAAGAGTTGAATTTGCGAATCCAGACCATTATCAATGATCTTGCTCCGGAATGTAAAAAAATATTTTTGATGAGCCGGTCTGAAGGGAAGAAACATCACGAAATTGCCGAAGAGCTTCATATTTCAATCAAAACCGTTGAAACCCAAATCTACCGGGCCCTAAAGAAACTCCGCACAGAACTATCTGATTACATAGTGATTCTGGCAATATTTCTGTTTTTCAATATTTAAGATTGAGGACTAAAAGATTTGTTTAAAAACTCAAAATATAAACTTATTAAAAACAATTTTTGATCTGCTTGTAGGTGTAAACATCCGCCTGCATGTATCACTATTAATTATACAAATATGGAAGAGCCGTTGGATTATACAGAGTTGATCGCCCGTTTCCTCGAAAAAAAAATAGATGAGGATGAATTTGCTGACCTAACAAATTGGATTAATGAGTCCTACAAAAACAGGAAGATATTCGATCAATACAATGAGGTTTGGCAATTAAGCAACGTTGTTTTCAATGAGGGGTATTACAATACCGATGCCGGATGGGATTCGTTGCATAATAGAATAACGATAAACAACACTGTTAAAAATAGTAAGATACGCCTTATCAAAGCAAACCAGTTAATCATCTGGAAGGTCGCTTCGGTGGCAGCAATGGTAGTGGCGGCATTATTTTTCGGGTTGTTTTTCCAAAAGAAACCAAAATTATCAACCAATCAATTTGTTACAATACAATCGCCACGCGGCCAAAAGTCCAAAGTGATCCTTGCCGACAGTACAGTGGTCTGGTTGAATTCGGACAGCCAGCTGACCTATTCGAATGATTTTGATGGTGAAATACGGCTTGTCACGCTATCAGGCGAAGGTTACTTCGATGTTAAAAAAGATAGAAAAAGACCATTCATTGTCAGAACGCTAAATGCTGATGTCAAAGTGTTTGGAACCCGTTTTAATGTATGTTCTTATTCTGATGAACAACTGACGGAAGCAACTCTCGAAGAGGGAAAGATTGCAGTTAATATCATAGGCAAAGTAAATCCAGTTGAAGTAACTCCAGGTCAAAGGATGGTATTCGACAAACAATCGGATGAAATATCGCTCAAAATGGTAGATACAAAGCTTTACACCTCATGGAAAGATAACAAATTGAGGTTTGATGATGCAGTATTTGCAGATGTAGTAAAAAAACTGGAACGATGGTATGACGTAAAAATAATTTTGGATAAAGATCTGAAATATTCTGAACGTTATACGATGTGCATAAAAACCGAAAGCTTACGCGAAGTACTGAAACGGCTTAAGCTCACAACCCCAATGAGCTTTAAGATTGAAGAAGAGAAAGTTTTTATTTATCCCAAAATCAGATTGCCTATGAATTGAAACACTAACTAAACAAAGATAGGAGAACGCTCCAACGCTCCCCTATCCGGAATTTCGTACTTGCAATACGAAAAAAAATTAAACATTAACCCCGAAAGGGATAAGTCTAATCACAATTTTACAAATCTATGAAAATAAAATCAGTATTCATTGAAAGGGAATGTTATTCCCTGTCGAAATTGATCCGAATTATGAAACTAACAAGCTTCTTAATTTTAGTTACTTTGATGCAAGTAACAGCAAGTGTGTACTCCCAGAATACACTGCTCAACCTCAACATGAAAAATTCCTCATTAAGAGAAGTTCTTCGCGAAATCGAGAATCAAAGTGAGTTCACCTTCCTCTATAACAATACAAAGATTGATGTCAGTAAGGAAGTGGATGCCGAATTTCAGTCAACCAAAGTAGAAGACATCCTGAATCAGATTTTAAATGGAACAGGGATCGCTTATGTAGTGATCGAAAAACAAGTTGTTCTGGCCGGAAGAGACCAACTGAAATCAGCCGTGGAGGCAGCGCAGCAGCAAGGACGTAAGATTACGGGAAAAGTCACCGATCAATCAGGCTCACCAATTCCCGGAGTATCGGTCGTAGTGAAAGGTACCACACTTGGTATCGTAACCGACAATGGCGGTAATTTCTCATTGTCGATATCTTTAGATGCAAAAGCGATTATCTTTTCGTTTGTAGGGATGCGATCGCAGGAGATAGCGCTAACCAGCAAATTGGAATACAATGTTACGCTTTCCGAAGAGACTACCAATTTGGAAGAAGTTGTAGCTGTAGGATATGGAACTCTGAAGAAAGCTAACCTAACAACTTCGGTTTCAATATTAAAGAACACCAACCTTGATGAGCGGGCTATAACCAGAGTTGATCAGGCGATGGTAGGACAAATGGCAGGTGTTAATGTTAAACAAACAACAGGTATCCCCGGAAAAGCTTTTAGTATCCAGGTACGTGGAACCGGATCAATAAGTGCAGGCAATGAGCCTTTATACGTAATTGATGGTTTCCCATTATCAATGGCTACTACCAATGGTGCCGGAAATTTTGCTACAGGTAACCCGTTAGACAATATCAATCCCAATGATATTGAGTCAATACAGGTTTTAAAAGATGCTGCAGCTGCCGCAATTTATGGTTCACGAGCTTCAAATGGCGTAGTACTCATTACAACAAAAAGAGGTCAGATGGGTAAACCCAAAATTACATATAACACCTATTTTGGTATTAACCAAGCCAGTAGAAAGGTGGACATGTTAGATAGTCAGGGATGGATTGACAGGGCTACAGAGATCATCAATGGGCAATATCTTGCTGCATATGGTTCAAAAGGTGCAAAGGTAACGGATGACACAGCAACCAGGACCACTATAGTCGGATCATTTAACGTCAATTACTTTCTTGATCCTCGTTGGACACAACCAGGCCACCCCGGTTTGGATTTTATAAACTGGCAGGACCAGATATTCAGAACGGGCCAAATGCAGAATCATGAAATTACGGCAAGTGGTGGTAATGACGTAGTAAAGTATTTTGTATCAGGAAACTTTGCCAATCAGGATGGGTTTGTTAAAATGCAGGGTTTCAAAACCTATTCTGCCAGGGCCAATGTGGAGGTTACTGCTGCCAAAAATTTAAAAGTGGGTATAAATATTGCTCCAACGTTCTCAATTATCGAAGATCCGGGTATTGAAGGAAAGGATAATATTTACCACCAGGCCATGAGTATGAGTCCCGTACAGGAATCATCAGCAGGTGTTTATGCAAACGTCTTCAATAATGCACAATATGCCTGGAGTAATACAACAAATAGTGTTCTTGGTAAGTTAGAAAATATTGTTGGTGAAACGAAAAGATTTCGAACATTAGCTTCTCTTTATGCCGAATACGAATTTATTAAAGGGCTTACTTTCAAAACATCTATCAACCTCGATAATACAGATAATACCTCACGGTCATATGTGCCATACACCGTTTCGAGTACATTGATAAGCCGGACATTTGACCCTGCCGGTAAAGCGCTGACTTCTAATACTTCAGGCTCATACAACACTTATAAAAGACAAACTTTCGTAAATGAAAATACGCTTACATATGCGACTACTTTCAAAGAGGTGCATACTTTAAATGTGCTTCTTGGTCAATCTTATAATTTTGACAGAACTGATAATTCGGCACTTTCGTCAAGCGGGGGCTATACCAGTAGTGTAATTCAAACGCTAAATGCCGCTTCGGCAGTTACAGGCAACTCTTCAGCCACTCAAAACGTTTTGCTATCCTACTTTAGTCGTGTTCAATACGGCTATAATGGTAAATATTTATTATCAGCAAGCTTACGCAGAGACGGTTCTTCCAGGTTTGGCGCCAATACTCAATATGGTATTTTTCCTTCAGCATCTATCGCATGGAATGCTATTAAAGAAGGATTCATGAAAAAATTTCCTGCAATTAGTGATTTAAAAATTAGGGCAAGTTATGGGGCAAATGGTTCAAATAATTTAGGTTCTGACTATGGACCAATACCAACACTGGTTACATCAGGTTATGTACTTGGGGCTACGCAAGCTGCAGTAATAGGTCAGTCTCCGAGTAAAATTGCCAATCCTGATCTGCAATGGGAAAGATCCGTTACGTATGATTTGGGTTTGGATTTTGGATTATTGGATAATCGCATAACAGTATCTTTTGATTATTACAATAAACTGAACACCAAATTATTATTAAATGTTCAGGTTCCTGAAGCTACAGGTTTTTCAACATATTTATCTAACACAGGTTCAGTAAAAAACATTGGCGAAGAACTTGAGTTGACCACCCATAATTTTATTGGAAAATTTAAATGGAACACAATGTTAACAGTGAGTCATAACACCAATAAAGTTGTTGCTTTAGGACCCGGTCAAACACAAATTTTAATACCCTCTGCTTTTGATATTTCCAACTTTATTCTAAAGGTAGGAGAGCCTATGAACAGTATTTATGTTATAAAAATGAATGGTTGTTTAACACAGGCAGATATTGATAGCCACGCAGCTATGTATGGGACAGAAACCGTAGGTGATCCCAGATATGTGGATTTTAGTGGACCGAAAGGTGTTCCCGATGGTGTTATTGATGCGAACGACCGGCAGATCGTGGGTCATCCAAATCCTGATTTTACCTGGGGAATCACCAATACATTCAAATACAAAGGATTTGATCTGAGTATATTGATACAGGGTCAGAATGGCGGATCGATTTATTCGCTATTAGGCCGTGCTCTCACCAGAACTGGCCAGGGATTTACAGATAATGCCCCTTCATTTTATTTGGATAGATGGGAATCACCTTCGCAACCTGGTGCAGGTCGTGTAAGTAAAGTGTATTCGACCTTTGGCCGAATTGTAAATACCGACTGGTTGTATTCTTCCAATTATATGCGGGTACGCAATATAACATTGGGTTATGATTTGGGAAACCTGATTAAAAAGAATATCATACAGGGTGCGCGTATATATGTCACTGCTGAAAACTGGTTTGGACATGACAAGTATTATGGTGGAGCGAACCCGGATGCAACAAATACTGACCTGAGTGGTAATTCCAGTTATCTCGCACCTGGAGATTATGGTGGTTTACCATTAGCAAAATCATTAATCGTAGGGTTAAATATCACTTTTTAATCATCCTTAAATCAATTGAAAATGAAGAAGATATTTTTTATATTCGCAATAGCAGTTAGTATCCTGTCAATTTCTTGCAGTAAGGAATTAAATCAAATCCCAATTTCACAGGGTACAACGCTCACTTTTTATCAATCTCCGAGTGATTTCATACAAGGTATAAATGCCGCCTATAGTTCTTTAAGAGGCTATCCTGATAGATTGCTCAACCTTTCTGAAATCCGTTCTGATAATATTTATGGAGTATCCGATTTAGGAGTTCGTGATTGGGATCCCGTCAACAGTTTTCAAAAAGCCATGACCGGTAATTTATATGTTGAAGAAGCATGGAATGCCGATTTTAATGGAGTTTTCCGTGCCAACACGGTAATTGAGCAAATTAAGAAAAATGGCAGTTTGATCAACTCAGCAACTTTACAAACCAGACTGGATGCTGAAGCACATTTTTTACGCGCCTTTTTTTATTTCGATCTCGTAAAATATTTTGGTAAGGTACCTGTTATTGACCATACTATTATTGCATCAGAAGCAATTACTATTCCGCGTAGCTCTGTTGCTGACGTATACAAATTAATTATTGCAGACCTTCAAACAGCAATAACAAATTTACCGGCGTCATATACCGGAGTAGATGTTGGCAGGGCAACTAAATATGCTGCCGAAGGCTTGCTTGCACAAGTTTATATGGCCCGGTCAGGCCCAACCTATGGAGTAGAAGGCCCGGGCTTAGGATTAAGCGAATGGAATCTGGCTTTACCGTTATTGCAGGATATTATAAGCAGTGGTCTTTTTGTCTTTACACCGGTTTATAGCGATATATTCTCATACTCGAAACAAAATCCGGCAACGAATAAAGAAGCGATATTTGATGTAATGTATCTCCAGGGTGTAAGTGGTACCGCCTCAACCTATGGCGCTACATTTTGCTGGGATCTTTGTCCGAATATGTACTTCAAATCAGTAGGCGACGCAAAGTCAAACGGATCTTTGGAAGCTATACCCGTATCGAACGACTTAATAAGTAAATATGCTGCCACCGACGTACGTAAAGCTTTCACAATCCATACAGCATCTTACAACAATGCTGGCAGTACAGAGACCAGACCGTTCTTTCAAAAGTATATTGATTTTTCAAAAGTCACAGTCATATTAAGTCGCTTTGACTGGGGTATTAACTTTATCGCCATCAGGTACACAGATATATTACTGCTAAAAGCCGAATGTGTTTTAAATGGCGCACCGGGTTCACTGGCAACGGATGTAGATGCCGTCGTGAATCAGGTTAGAACCAGAGGCGTTGCCGGTGTCGCCCCTTTGGTGGGTGTTACGCTTGCTCAGCTTTATGATGAAAGAAGAAAAGAGTTTGCCGACGAAGGTAGCCGTTGGTTTGATCTCCAGAGGAGCGGGAATCTCGTAACTACTATGAATAGCTGGATGGCCATTGATGATGCGGTCAGAAAGCAAATGAACCCCGTAGTACCGGGATATATCGTTTATCCTGTTCCGCAGTCACAGCTCGATGCTGCACCAGGATTATATACTCAAAATACAGGATATTAAACCATTAAACAAGTCAACCAAACCTGAGTGAAGTGAGAGTATCTACAACTAGTGGATCTCTCACTTTTTTGTGTTGGTAGAGTACTTTAATATGGTTCTATAACGAAATGTATGGGTAATTAAATCAACCTGCTTTTAAATAGTTTTTCACAATCAGTCACTGGCTGCAAGCAATTAGCTTGAATGGTATTCATTGTTTAACTCTAATCCTTAATCCGATGAGAGGACAAGGGACATTTTCATAAGGTAATCTGCCAATTTTGCTCTTATTGGGAAAGCATTGGCTGATATGGCATTAAATCATAAAAAGGTAAAGACCCGCAATTCTTTGATGCTTATTCTGAAAAAATGTTAAAAAATGTGTTGTAAAACATTTTTTATTCGATGCCATTGAAGTCAAATTAGTATACATTTGTACCTACCAGTACCTACCAGTTAGGCTTTATTTTTTAAATATGACAATTGGAAAGTTTAAAGCAATATTTATTAAGAAATTTGGCAAGAGTGAAGTAAGTGGTTATTCTTCAACTGGTTGCTTTAATATGACTGGAGAATATACCGATTATAACGGCAGATTAGTATTCCCGTGTACCCTTAGTTTCGAAATCTATTGAATAAATTGCACCGGAGGGAAAAATAAAAAATGGGAAAATGAAACAAAAATTCTATTCAACGTACATTTGATTTTACTAACATCTAAAAACATTTATTAACTAAAACAACTATTGCATATGAAAAGAAAACACCCCCTCTGATTCCGAAATCCCCCAAGGATAATGCAACTATCCTTTTGAGCAGTTTTCATGCTTTTGCAGATTGTTCAGTTGCACCTTCCGGATAAGCATTAATAAGATTCTTTCTATGTTAATGATTCCAAGCAAAGAAAATACATCTGTAAATTTGAGATTTACTTTAAACTGTTTAAATACCACATCAACTAAACACGACATCTTAGTACCCAGGACTAATAACTTTTTTATGTCATTAAATTGATTACAGGAAACAATTGTATTGATTATCAAAAAACCTCAATTACAGGTAATTAATTATACTGTTGCATGTTAATATCTCTAATTTGATATCCAAAAGTGTAATCGACCAATGTCAGAATAATTAGTCAAATCCTTTCAACAAATTGATACTAAGACGATCGAATGCGCATTCTACTACTTCTATTAACTAATTTTAAAGTTTATGTATTTATGAAACAGAAAAATCTGATTTTTCTACCTAAGGGAAAATGGACCAAGATGTTACTCTCTCTGGTTCTCCTTATGGTATTGATGACCGGAATGGCTTTTGCACAACAGAAGGCTATAACCGGTAAAGTTACTGATGAGAGTGGAGCCTCTGTTCCAGGGGTTTCAGTTGTTGCAAAAGGGACTACAACCGGAACTGTAACAGACAACGATGGAAAATATAGTCTTAATGTTCCTGCAAATTCACAAGTTTTGAGTTTTTCATTTGTGGGTATGATTGCCATCGAAATACCGATCGGCCAAAAATCTGTGATCAATGCAGTTATGAAAACCGAGACAACCGGCGTAGAGGAAGTTGTGGTTGTTGGTTATGGCGTTCAAAAGAAAGTCACCGCAACCGGAGCAGTAACTTCAGCCAAAGGTGCCGATTTGCAAAAATCTCCTACCACAAACATGTCCAATTCTCTTCTTGGCCGTTTGCCTGGTCTGACTTCTGTATCAAGAAGTGGTGAACCTGGATATGATGGTTCTATATTACGTATCCGTGGTACGAATACCCTGGGTACCGGAAATGAAAATAATGTTCTTGTAGTCGTTGATGGTGTTGCCGGCCGCGGACTGGAACGACTCAGTTCAGCCGATATTGAAAGTGTCACTATTTTAAAAGATGCTTCTGCTGCTATTTATGGTTCACAAGCTGCAAATGGTGTAATCCTTATTACAACCAAACGTGGTGCTATTGGAAAACCCAAAGTAACCATTGGCTTGAATACGGGAGTGTCTCAACCTACCCGTGTTCCCGATATGGCCAATGCTGCCCAATATGCTACCATGCTCAATGAGGTTGCTTATTATAAGAGCTACAATGCGACAACACACACTTACAGTGCAGGAAGAAATACTGTTTATTCAGTTGACGATATAAAGAAATACGGCGATGGATCAGATCCCTGGGGACACCCAAATACAGATTGGTTTGGTGAAGTTTTTAATGACTGGGCAGGCCAGAATAACCAAACTGCTTCTATTTCGGGTGGAACTGAAAATATGAAATATTTCCTTTCGCTGGGTGCTCAATACCAAAATGGTATTTATAAAAATAGCGCTACCAACTACAAACAATACAATTTCCGCACAAATATCGACGGTAAGATAAATAAATACATCAGTCTTGCATTTGATGTTGCCGGAAGAGAAGAAATCAGAGATTATCCAACCCGTTCGGCAGGTTCTATTTTCCGTATGCTGATGCGCGGTAAACCAAACATGCCTGCATACTGGCCTGATGGAACTCCGGGACCCGACATTGAATATGGCGATAACCCTGCAGTTACGACAACCGCTGCTACGGGATATGATTTAGGGAAAACCTATGTTCTTGAAAGTAATTTACGCACCGTGATTATTATACCCTGGATTAGCGGTCTGTCAGTTACTGCGAATGCCTCTTTTGATAAAACCTTCCTTTTCCATAAAAAATTCGAAACTCCGTGGTACTTGTACACATGGGATGGGAATGCTGATCATAAAGTCACAAAAGGCAAAAGAGGTTTGGATGCCCCACAGTTATCAGAAGATATGGCCGACGGACAAAGCCTTAATTTAAACGCTTATGCTACTTACGAAAAGACTATTGCAGAAAAGCACAACATTAAATTAATGGCTGGTGCCGAAAAAAGAAGTGGAAAAAGAGACATTTTCAGTGCTTTCCGTAAAAACTATATATCTGGTGCTGTTGACCAGTTATTTGCCGGAGCTTCCGACCAATATATGGCCAATGACGGATCGGCAAGTCAAAATGCCTATATGAGTTACTTTGGCCGTGTAAATTACGACCTGAATAAAAAGTACATGATCGAATTTGTTGGCAGATATGACGGTTCTTATATGTTCCCGGCAAGTAAACGTTTTGGCTTTTTCCCGGGCGTTTCTGTCGGATGGCGTATGTCGGATGAAGCTTTCTGGAAAAACAATATTACTTTGGTTAATGACTTTAAGCTCCGTGGATCATGGGGACAACTTGGTAATGACCGGATCGCTGAATACCAATACTTAACTACCTATGGGTACCAGTCCGGCAGAACCTATGTATTTAATGGAAATGATAATAAGCTATTGCTTGAAACAAAAATACCCAACCCAAATGTAACATGGGAAGTTGCCAATGAGGCCAATGTCGGGTTTGATGCGCTTCTGTTTAATAACAAAGTATCTGTGTCTGCCGACTATTTCAATAACATCCGTACGCAGATTCTTATTCAAAGAAATGCATCAGTTCCCTCTTCAACCGGTCTTACTTTACCTCCCGAAAATATTGGAAAAGTTCAGAACCGTGGATTTGAAGCAAGTATAGGTTACCACGGCGACAAGGGCGATTTTCAATATGATGTTTCTGTAAATGGCAGCTATTCGAAGAATAAAATAATATTCTGGGATGAAACTCCAGGTATTCCTGATTATCAGCAATCTACTGGCAAACCAACTAATACTTCATTGTATTACCAGGCGATTGGTATCTTTAAAGATGAGGCAGCAATTGCAGCTTACCCACATTGGGCAGGCACAAAACCTGGTGATGTCATTTTTAAAGATGTGAATGATGACAAGGTAATTGATGGATTAGACCGGGTAAGGAATGACAAGAGCAGTTTCCCACGGTTTGTCGGTGCTTTAAATATTAACCTGAGGTATAAGCAATTTGATCTGGCCATTCTTTTCCAGGGTACAACCGGCGCTGTGCAATATGTTAATCCTGAATCGGGTGATATTGGCAACTATTACAAATTATATGCCGATAATCGCTGGACTCCTGAAAACACCAATGCAAGTTTCCCAAGGGCCTGGAACCGTGACGAAGAATACTGGAGAAGCCAGGGTAATACTTTTTGGCTTCAGAACATGAATTATGTCCGATTGAAGAATATCGAAATTGGATATAGTTTACCTTCGAAACTAAATAAAACGTTGGGTATTGAAGGGCTTCGTTTTTATGTTAATGGTCAAAACGTACTCACCTTCTCCAAACAAAAATTGATTGACCCTGAACTTGAACAAGGTACGTCGTATCCACTTTCGCGAATTGTTACCGGCGGTTTAACATTAACATTCTAAAAAGATTAGCAATGAAAAAGACATTTAAAATATTGACATATGTATCACTTATTGCACTCCTTTTCTCGTGTAATAAGGATTTTCTGGATAAGCAACCATTAGGAGACTATTCAGAAACTGCAGTCTGGAGCGATCCTGCGCTTGTTGAAACATTCGTGAACACCATGTATCGCAATGCATTGGGATTCCCGTTCGCTATTGAGCGCCTTTCTGATTATTCGGATGAGTCATTTTTTACTCCCGATTGGGATGCAACCAACTTTAATAAAAGTTTGATGACCTCTGATGGTCTTTATGGCTGGAGTGTAGACTGGGGCAATGGCGATCCAACAGCTCATACGCTGCATTATCGCTGGTCTCCTCTCTACGCCAATGTTCGGCGCGCTAACATTTTCTTTTCCCAGATAAAGAATGTGGTAAATGATCCGCAGACCATGGTACCCAGATTAAAAGGAGAAGCCTACTTTATGCGTGCATGGACCTATTTTTATTTGACCAATCTTTATGGTGGTGTTCCGTTAATTACCAAAGCTTACAATTTAACTGATGAGTTTCTGATTGCCCGGAATTCCTATGATGATTGCATTAAATATGTTGTAGGACAGATCGATTCAGCCGCCATGAATTTACCCGTAAGTTATTCAGATGCAACAGATATTGGTCGTGTAACAAAAGGTGCCGCTTTAGCATTTAAAGCAAGAGTATTACTGTATGCCGCAAGCGATTTGCATAATTCTGCAAAAAACAGTGTTGTTACAGCCGGATTCTCAAAACCCGAATTGTTAGGATATACTGCCGGTGATGCAACTGCCCGCTGGACTGCTGCAAAAGCTGCTGCAAAAGCGGTTATTGATCTGGGTACTTATAGTTTATACAAAGCAACTCCTGCCGCAGGCGATTCAGTAGCTCAAAATTTCATTGAATTATTTACTTCCAAAGGTACCAGCGAAGATATCCTGTTGCAGTTCTTTACTCCAAAAACTGATGAGAGCTGGTCAGGGTACAATCCTGCATTGTATTGCGGACCTAATGGCTACCATAACTGGGGAAACAACACCCCTCTTGGCGACTTAGTCGATGACTATGAAATGAAAGATGGCAGCGCATTTAACTGGAGTAATCCCGTTCAAAAAGCGAATCCATATCTCAAACGTGAAGCCCGTTTTTATGCCACAATTCTTTACGAAGGCGTACAATGGAGAACACGTCCGAGTGATGTATTGACAATGGATTCATACAGCAAAATTCAGGTTGGACATGTCTATAATGGTACCAATATGATCAAAGCAGGTTTGGATACACGTGAAGGACCAATCGAAAACTGGAACGGTGGAAAAACCGGATACTATTTGAGGAAATGGGTGGATACATCAGTTGACCCTCAGTATGTAAAGCAGGATGTGCCGTTTAAACATCTGAGATATGGTGAAGTTCTGCTGAACTATGCTGAGGCTTGTATTGAATTAGGACAGGATGCCGAAGCCCGGACCTATATTAATATGATCCGCACGCGTGCTGGCCAACCTTCTATTGCAGCTACTGTTACAGGTGATGCATTACGTCAGGTTTATCGTCACGAACGTCGCGTTGAAATGGCTTTCGAAGATATGCGTTTCTGGGATGTCCGCCGTTGGCTGGTTGGATCGTTGGCTTATCATCAAACATTAGGAGTTGATGTAAGTTATTCTACAACAAATGCAACAGTTGCCTCTTACCGTCAACCTAATGGTACGACCTGGGGTGCTCCAACGTTCACTAAAATAAATACCCCCGGTGATGCAAGAGCATGGCTTAATAAATGTTACTTCTTCCCGATTATGCGTGATGAAATGAACAAGAATAATTTGCTTGTCCAGAATCCTGGTTACTAATAAAATTTATAATTTTAAAATTGGATATTGTAGAGACGTTGCATGCAACGTCTCTACTTGTTTTCATGCAACGTCTCTACTTGTTTTCATGCAACGTCTCTACTTGTTTTCATGCAACGTCTCTACTTGTTTTCATGCAACGTCTCTACTTGTTTTCATGCAAC
>JAPLDR010000112.1 GCA_026391655.1 Bacteroidia bacterium
ATTAAACTATATGGTGTAAGTTTTGAAGATTCCACGGGGATTTATGTTGACAATTTCGGTTTGCGCGGGAATTCGGGACTTGGTCTCTACCGAATCTCCGAATCGATGATGCGCCAGTTTAATCAATTCCAGAATTATCAGCTGATTATACTTCAGTATGGACTCAACGTGATTACCGCCGATACGAAAGATCTTAGCTGGTATGTGAACCCGATGATCAATGTTATAAAACGGTTGAAGCGGTGTTATCCCGATGCTACGTTTTTGCTTATGGGCGTTTCTGACCGGAGTACCAAAGTGGAGGGGGAATACCGGACTATGGAGAGCGTTCCATTGATGATAGAGGCGCAACGGGAAATCGCACGCCAATCTCAAATAGCCTTCTATAATCTTTTTGAAGCGATGGGTGGAGAAAACAGCATGGTTGCCTTTGTTGAAAACAATCCTGCTTTGGCCAATAAAGATTACACCCATCTCAATTTTTTGGGAGGCCGGAGAGTCGCTGGAGTATTTGTAAAGAGTTTAATGCGTGAATATCAAAAATATAATGACCAGATTAAAAAACATACTTCTGCTGACAGTACTTTTGTTGTCCATTCAAAATAGCATTGGTCAGCCAATTACAATCGCTGAAACAGCAAAGTTTTACCCTTTTGTGAAAGAGGAGGTAAATGTTATTTCAAACAGCGGACATCTTGCCGGTCTGATGGAAAAACTGTACGATCTGAAGAGAAATGGTAATCGGACGATCAATATTCTTCATATAGGTGATTCGCACCTGCAAGCCGATTTTATCACAAGTGTGATCCGTACAACCTTACAGAAAAGGTTTGGTAATGGCGGCAGAGGTTTGGTTGTACCCTATCATGTTGCAAAAACAAATGAGCCATTAAACTATAGATCTGGTTCAAGTTATGTCTGGCAAAGCAAAAGGTGTGTTTTTCCCGATCAACCTCTGCCTATTGGCATTGGTGGTGTAACGATAAACTCCTCGGATTCGTGTGCTGATATTGTTATTACAACAATCAATGATTCGATTTTGGACTACAGTTTTAATAAAGTGAAATTGTTTTTCGAGAACGATTCGACCAGCTACAGTTTCGCCCTTTTGGACAGTCTCGGAAATCGAGTGAGTATGTTTGTGCCAGATTCAGTTGATAATTATTCATTTATCTCGACAGCAGCTTTTCCCTACCAAACAAATAATATGACGGTTAAGGTCGTTAAAACGGGTGAGAAACAGTCGGGGGCAACGATTTATGGACTACTTCTCGAAAACGATAATCCAGGGATTATCTATCATACAATCGGAGTTAATGGGGCTCAATTTCATCACTATTCAGAAGCTCGTCATTTTTCAGCGCAAACAAAAGCGTTAAAACCTGATCTGATCATTATTTCGCTGGGAACCAATGAGGCGTATCCCCTAAATTTCAGACAGGATAAGTTTTATGCCGATATGCAACTATTATTCAATCAGTTAAGACAAGAGAACCCGAATGTCGGATTCCTGTTTACTGTTCCGGCCTGTTCGTACCGCAGAAAAAAGCCCAATCCGCGATTGCCGCTGGCTGCAAAGACAATTATCCGCTTTACTACAGATAATAATCTATCATACTGGAACTTGCAAGGAGTTACAGGAGGTGATAAATCAGCTTATAACTGGAAAAAAAGCCATCTGCTTCGTCCCGACGGGGTTCATTACAGTCGCGTCGGTTACGAACTTCAGGGCAAACTTTTTTGTATAGCATTTCTAAACGCCTATAACGCCTATGTCGCAAATAGACCTGAGTAAAATCTGGCAACTGTTGATCTACAATCCCAGGGAGCCACTACTTTTCAGCTCCGGGTTTTTCATATTCCTGTTTACAGGCTTTATGTACGTCTATTTCCTTGTACACAAGCATCATAGAGCTAAAACTACTTTTGTAACCCTCTTCTCACTCTATTTTTACTATAAGTCGAGCGGATTTTATTTTTTACTGCTGATTCTCTCAACGGTTGTCGATTATTTGCTGGCCAATGAAATCTTCAAAGCCGAAAGTAAAACTAAGAAAAGGGCGATTTTAGTGGTCAGTTTGGCGCTGAACCTCGGATTACTGGCCTATTTTAAATATACGAATTTCTTCTATTCGATTATTTGCGACATTACCAATCAGACATTTTCACCCCTAAATATCTTTTTACCTGTCGGTGTTTCGTTCTTTACTTTTCAGTCGTTAAGCTATACCATTGATATTTACAGAGGTAAACTTAATCCTGTTAAGAGTATTCTCGATTATGCCTTTTTTGTTACATTCTTTCCGCAATTGGTAGCAGGTCCGATTGTTAGGGCAGCTAATTTTATTCCACAAATTTTCAAACCGTTAAAAGTTACAGACGAGATGATCGGAAGAGGAGTTTTTCTGATTGCCAGCGGCGTGATCAAGAAAACCGTAATTGCCGATTTCATATGCACCAACTTTGTGGATCGTATTTTTGATCACCCAACGCTCTATACGGGACTTGAAAACCTGTTTGGAGTTTACGGCTATGCTTTGCAGATCTATTGTGATTTTTCGGGTTATTCCGATATGGCTATTGGCATCGCATTATTGATGGGATTTCATTTTAACATTAATTTTGACTCACCTTACCAATCGAAGAGCATAATCGAGTTCTGGCGACGCTGGCATATTTCATTATCAACATGGCTCAAAGATTATCTTTATATTTCATTGGGTGGAAATCGTAAAGGGCGCATAAGAACCTATATCAACCTGTTTATTACGATGTTACTTGGAGGACTCTGGCACGGCGCAGGTTTCCGTTTTGTACTTTGGGGAGGTATGCATGGAATAGCACTTGGCATTAATAAACTTTATCGTGAACTTTTCCCGGCTCAGCCAGAAGACAAATATCCTGTCAGACAGTTTTTTATAACCACATTAAGCATTATTGTTACATTCCATTTTGTCTGTTTTTGCTGGATATTTTTCCGGGCCGACAATATGGAGATTGCCGTTCAAATGATCCGGCAGATAGTGTTCCATTTTAATCCTCAGGTTTTCTCTCAATTTATTTTTGGATACAAAGCGGTGCTAATGATGATGTTATTCGGTTATGCACTCCATTTTATTCCTAAATCTATTGAACTTCAAGCTGAATCGGGTGTGACCAAACTACCAATTCTTCTAAAAGTTGTATTTTTGATTCTGGTGATCTTTTTAGTGGTTCAATTTAAATCATCAGAAATACAGCCGTTTATTTATTTTCAATTCTAAAATTATGAATTCCAGGGAAAATCTTAAAAAAACATTGAATCACCAGCAACCCGATCGATTGGTTCTTGATTTTGGCGGAACAGGAGTAACAGGCATCCACTGTTTAGCTGTGAAAAACCTGAGAAATCATTACAGACTTGAGGATCGTCCTGTGAAAGTGGTCGAACCGTTCCAGATGTTGGGAGAAGTGGATGAGGAACTGCGTGATGCAATGGATGTTGATGTAATCGGTGCTTATGGTAAAAACAACATGTTTGGATTTGCCAATAACGAATGCGATTGGAAACCTTTCACGTCCAATTGGGGTCAGGATTTGCTGGTACCGGTTGATTTTAATTTTACCAAAACTGAAGATGGTAGCTTATTAATGTATCCGGAAGGAGACATGAACTTTCCTTCAAATGCCAGAATGCCAGGTACCGGATATTTTTTTGATGCGATAATCCGTCAGAAACCTATTGATGAAGATAAGCTTAATCCGGAAGACAATCTTGAAGAGTTTGGACACATAAGTGACGAGACCCTTGATTACTGGGAAAGAACTGTTAATCAATTGTCTGTATCCGGAAAAGGAATTATTGCAAGTCTGGGAGGTACAGCATTAGGTGATATCGCCCTCGTTCCGGGGATACAGTTAAAAAATCCGAAAGGGATTCGTGATGTGGCCGAATGGTACATGAGTACGGTAATGCGTCCCGATTATATCCATGCAATTTTTGAAAAGCAGACAGAAATCGCCATTGCTAATTTTGTAAAAATCTATAAAAGAATTGGGAATAAGATTGATGCGGTCTTTGTTTGTGGTACTGATTTTGGGACGCAGGACTCTACTTTTTGTTCTCCTGATCAGTTTGTAGACTTGTATCTTCC
>JAPLDR010000042.1:0-68622 GCA_026391655.1 Bacteroidia bacterium
GTCGGGGTTCCACCTCTTCCCATTCCGAACAGAGAAGTTAAGCCCGACAGCGCCGATGGTACTGCGTAAAGTGGGAGAGTAGGCCGCCGCCAACTTAAACTAACCCCGGATTCAACAGAGTCCGGGGTTTTTTATTTTATATCCCAGTTTACTGATCGTCCTTGAGATGAAGATTAAAGTCAAAAGGCTGAAGGTCGGTCGAAAAGAATAAATTGATCGTCAATACAATCATATGCTAAAATGATGATTAGTTAATCTTATACAAATTGTCGAATTGTCAAATTGTCGAATTGACTATCTTTGCAACCTATGAGTATTCAGTTAAAACCTCTGCTTCTTCTTGCCATTTGCTTTGCATCTGGTTTAACCTATTCTCAAAGTAGGAATTCCGGCAATAATACTTCCGGACAAAACCGCGGACAGCAAAATTACGGTCCGGGTAAAAAAAAACCGGATGCAAAAAAAGACACAATTGTATTCAAAATGAAGGCATTCCAATTTCTGGACGGATATTCCCGATTGGATATTGCACGACTTGATACCGGGTTTATTGATTATCAAACTTATAATCCGGTATTAAAGAAATCTTTATCGGCACAAACTATAGGGAATTTGGGTGCTTCGACTCAAAGTAACGACTATTTTCAACGGTCGTTCGATTCAAACGAGTTTCTGTTTTTGAAAAACTATAAATATTACGGAAAATGGCCTTCTGATATCCATTTTTACAATACAACTAAGCCTTTTACACTACTCGAATACGGACAATGGTTCAGTAATAAACCCAAAGGGGAATCGTGGTTAAAAGTATTTCATACACAAAATATTAACCCGTCGTTGAATGTCGGATTCTCATACAATTCTATCGCTTCACAAGGAAAATACCTGAACCAGGAGGCCAAAGATAATAATCTTGATTTTTTTGCAAGTTATAATATCGAGAGATACGATTTGTGGTTTACAATAGGAAAGAATAAATTCGCAAATCAGGAGAACGGAGGACTTCTTTTTCCCACTGATATTTTAAACCCTGATCTTAAACCCGAGAATCTTCCTGTTTGGTTTGATGGAACATTTGCCCTAACTAAGAACTCATTTGGTGTAATTGCCCACCAATATAAGTTTGGCAAATGGATTAAAAAGCAAGAGAAAAACGAAGAATTTCAGAAATTTATTACCCGCTTTGCACTTATGCATACGCTTGAATTTACTGACAATTCAAGGCATTTTGAAGAAGTTGAACCCAACCCCTACTTTGATTATCCTGAGCCACGAGGAAAAGTTTATTTTTACGGGAATGGGCACATTCCTTATATTAAAGGGGTTAAGGGTACTACAACGTTGCCTTCCACTCAGGATAATTCAGGAATGAAACGGGTTACGAATATGTTTTATATCAAAGCGGTAGAAGCCTCCGACCGAAAATATACTTTCGGAAAGCAGGCATATATCGGGAATGACTTAATTAATGTTTACTTTCCAAGGGAGGAATTAATTTATACTCCCGGAATCATGATGCCGCCACTTGGACTCACCCAGTCTGATAAACTTACCAATACTTTCATAGGTGGTTCAATCTTCAGGACAGAGGGGAAATTCTGGAATTGGAATGCTACAGGAAGGTATTATATTCACGGGTACCGGTTTGCCGATTTTGATCTTTCAGGTCAAATTGAGAAACCGATCAGAACATCAAGGGATACTTCGTTTTTTAAAATCAACGCAAGTATGACGAACACAACACCTGACTATTTTTATAACCATTTCTATTCCAATCATTTTAAGTGGGAAAATAATTTTAATAAAACTTACGAGCTAAAGCTGGGAGCAGTTTATGATAATCCTTACAGAAAGTTTAAAGCAGGATTTAAATACTCAATTATTACCAACTATATCTATTGGAGCGAAGAGTCGCTACCGGCCCAGGCAAGTTCTGAATTTTCTGTTGCTCAGGTATTTCTGAAAAAGGATTTTAAATTTGGAGGGTTAAACATCCAAAATGCATTGCTATTTCAACAGTCGACTACCGACATATATATGCATGTTCCTTTGGTTTCGACCCGAAATACTATTTTTATTCAGGGTTTATATGCAAAAGTGCTCACTTTTCAGTTTGGTTTCGATTTGCGTTACGATACTGAATATTACGCCGACTATTATAGTCCCGCGCTTGGAATGTTTTATGTCCAGCACAACGAGAAAATCGGGAATTATCCGTGGCTCGATGCATTTGTTAATCTGAAGATTAAAAGGACTCGTTTCTATGTAAAATACTCAAATATGGGTACTATGATGGTTCGTGGAAAACACTTTGCGACCCCGGGTTATCCGGCTCAGATTGCAACTGCTTCATTCGGGTTATCATGGACTTTTTACGACTAATAATGATTTAAATATCTCATTAAATTCAGAGATAATCATTGCGGTAGCACCCCATACAAATAGTTGATCAACATAAAATCCAGGCGCTTCGAAAGTGCCGTGAATTTTTGTCGTAACCTCTCTAAACTGATATGTCGTGTGATGTAAAAATTTTTCAACCGGAATTATAAATATTTCATCAACTTCCCGATTGTCAATTTGAAAAGGTGGCATAGTTTCACTCCATCCTATAAACGGATTGATCGTAAAATTACTAACCTGAACGTATAATGGTGTGAGTGCGCCGATAATTTCAAGCTGATTAATGTCCGTTCCGATTTCCTCAAACGATTCACGCAGTGCTGTTTGAATTAAATCTTTATCAGTAGGTTCGTATCTTCCGCCAGGAAAAGCAATCTGTCCTCCATGATACCTCATTGTTGAAGGGCGTCGGATCAAACAGGTATTAATCTCTCCGTTATAAGGGAAAAGCAACATTAGTACACTACTTCGTATAATGCTGTTAATGTCCGCAGTCGGGTACAAATCACGACCCTGCGGTAACATCAGCCGATGTGCACTTTGCCCTGGAAGTTCACTTTTAAGTGCTTCTTTTAATCGGTTTTTAATGTTTGCAAATTCTGATTGTAACAATTCCTAATTGTGTTTGAACCAACTGTATAAATGTTCCAAATACGCGATACAGTAATTCCGTTAGTTGTCATTTTCATCATGGCGAGATTTTATATCTCTGACATTCAGTTGCATGTAAGTTTTGCCACGATACTCGTTTTCAGTAACAGTATAGCAAATATCGAATGGAACAGATTTTTTAATCATCTCCATCTGTTCCGATTGCGAAAACGCAATTCCCGAAAAGACAGCAGTTGAGCGATTGGCCTCCATCAGATCAAGCTTCAGATGTTCGTTATTCTTGCCAACCAACCGGCTGGTCCCGGAATCAAAAACGTTTTCGGTCAGAAAAGTTGGCATCATATTGTGCGGACCGTAAGGCTCAAACTGATTGAGCAATCTTAAAAATTTTGTGGATAGGTCAGATAGCGATATTTTTGCATCAATCTCTATCGTCTGTTTGAGTTGTTCTTCTGATATTGAGTCTCTTACAACCTGTTCGAATCGACGCGAAAACTCTGCGACATTTTCTAATTTCATCGAAAGTCCGGCAGCATACATGTGACCGCCATATGATTCGAGCAGATCGGCGCAAGCGCTAATTGCTTCGTAGAGATCAAATTCACCTACAGATCTAGCTGAGCCCGTAGCAAGTCCGTTTGATTCAGTCAAAACTACTGTAGGTCTGTAATAATACTCTGTCAATCTAGATGCTACAATGCCAACCACTCCTTTGTGCCAGTCACGGTTATAAATAACTGTTGAGACCCGCCCTTCGTAAAACTGGCTTTTTTGGATAATTTCCAGAGCCTCTTGCGTAATATCACGATCGAGTGTTTTCCTGATTTCATTGTAGGAATTGATCTCAATTCCAAGATCGTCCAACTCCTTGGCATCTTCGGCCAGCAGGATTGCAACCGATTTTTTACCATGTTCAATCCGACCCGATGCATTTAATCTTGGTCCGATCTTGAATACAATATCGTTGATTTTAATTTCACCGATCATTCCGGCATATTTAATGATTGTTTTAAGTCCTGTTGATGGATTGGAATTCAGTTTTTGCAAGCCGTAATAGGCCAGTACACGGTTTTCACCCATTAAAGGAACGATATCAGATGCAATGCTAACTACAACCAGATCGAGAAATTCGAATGCAACCTCTTCGGGGATTCCCTGGTTCATACAAAAGGCCTGAATTAATTTAAATCCCACACCACAACCTGAAAGCTCTTTGAATGGATAAGGACAATCGGATTGTTTTGGATCCAGAACGGCAATGGCATCAGGAATTGTTTCATCGGGATTGTGATGGTCGCAAATGATAAAATCGATTCCCAACTCTTTCGCATAGGCTATCTTATCAACAGCTTTAATGCCACAATCGAGCACGATAACCAGAGAGAAGTGATTCTCAGATGCATAGTCAATGCTAAGACGGGATATTCCGTATCCTTCCATATATCGATCCGGAATATAATAATCCATATTAGTGAGCCTGCCTCTTAGAAATGAGTACATTAGTGCAACAGATGTTGTTCCGTCAACATCATAATCGCCGTATACCATTACTTTCTCGTCATTGTCGATAGCTGTTTTGATACGTGCCACTGCTTTGTCCATATCTTTCATCAGAAATGGATCGTGGAGGTCTGAAAGCTTGGGTCGGAAAAATGAACGGGCTTCGGAAAAGGTTTTAATCCCCCGCTGTATAAGTAAGTTGGCTATCGCCATATCGACATTCAACGCAGCAGATAAGTGCTTCAGGTCGTTAATATCAGCAGGTTTTTTTATTCTCCACAATTTTTGCATACAAACTTCTTAATTCAGGCTTCCGTCCCCGATATTTTCTCCAAATATACTAAATGGCAACTGGCAGCAGAAACAAAAGGATAACTTTTTGTACATTTGCGAATATTTTTCGAAAAACAGAAGGTAAACATTTGAAATGAGCAATATGGAATTAAGCGAGCAGGAATTAATCCGCCGGGCATCGTTACAGAAACTGCGCGATCTGGGGATTAATCCGTATCCTGCTAATGAATTCAAAAATAACGTTACCGCGAATCAGATACTCACCACTTTCAATTCTGAAATTCCCAATCTTCAGGAGGTTGTTTTTGCAGGCAGACTGATGAGTCAGCGCATTATGGGAAAGGCATCTTTCGGCGAACTTCAGGACGAAACCGGTAGGATACAAATTTATGTTACCCGCGATGAAATCTGTCCAGGTGAGGATAAAACCCTTTACAATGAAGTATTTAAAAAACTGTTCGATATCGGGGATATCATTGGTGTAAAAGGATATGTTTTTATTACCCAGATGGGCGAAACTACCATTCATGTAAAGGAGTTAGTATTGTTAAGCAAGTCAATAAGACCTTTGCCTGTTGTGAAGGAGAAAGAGGGCAAAACATTTGATGCTTTTACTGATCCCGAACAGCGTTATCGCCAACGGTATCTTGATCTGATTGTTAATCCTCATGTTAAAGAGGTTTTTCTCAAACGGACGAAAATGATCAATCAGATGCGGGAGATGTTTAACGAACGAGGTTACATTGAGGTCGAAACCCCTATTTTACAGCCAATTCCAGGAGGTGCAGCGGCCCGCCCATTCATGACACATCACAATGCACTCAATATTCAACTCTATCTTCGCGTTGCAAACGAATTGTATTTAAAACGATTGATAGTCGGAGGCTTCGAAGGCGTTTACGAATTTTCCAAAGATTTCCGCAACGAAGGGATGGATCGCACTCATAATCCTGAATTCACGGTGATGGAGATCTACGTGGCATACAAGGATTATAATTGGATGATGGATTTTACCGAAGAGATGATTGAGCGGGTTGCGCTTGCTCTTAATGGTAAGACCTCAATTCCCGTTGGCGATAAGGAGATTGATTTCAAACGTCCGTTTAAACGGATTACTATGTTTGAGGCAATCAGGGAATATACTGGTTTCGATATTTCGGAAATGGACGAAAATGCCCTTCGGGATGTTTGCCAAAAGATTGGTGTTGAGTTTGATAATACCATGGGAAAAGGGAAACTGATTGACGAAATCTTTGGTGAAAAGTGTGAAGGTCATTATATTCAGCCTACTTTCATTACCGATTATCCGGTCGAGATGTCGCCGCTATGTAAGAAACACAGAAGCAATCCTGAACTTACGGAGCGGTTCGAGCTGATAGTAAATGGGAAAGAGCTTTGTAACGCTTATTCCGAATTGAACGATCCGATTGATCAGCTTGATCGGTTTCAGGAACAGCTACGCTTGTCGGAGAAAGGAGATAACGAAGCCATGTTTATCGATATGGATTTCGTGCGCGCTCTCGAATACGGGATGCCGCCAACGTCAGGTATGGGAATCGGAATCGACCGCCTTACAATGTTGATGACCAATTCTGTATCTATTCAGGATGTCCTCCTCTTTCCTCAGATGAAGCCTGAAAAAAGAGCCGAAGAAGATCCTGCTGAAAAATATCTTGAGTTAGGAATTCCAGCCGAATGGGTTGAAGTTCTGATGAAAATGGGATATAAAAAAGTATCTCAGCTAAAAGATGTGAAACCGGGTAAATTGTTTAACGATTTATGTGGTTTCAACAAAAAAAACCAGCTTGGGTTGTTAAACCCTGTAGCGAACGATGTATCAAATTGGTTAAATTAATTTGTCAGTAAAATGACTGAAATTAACGGGAAAAGCCGGGTAGCAATTATCGGTAGCGGAAGTTGGGCAACTGCGCTTGCCAAGATCCTGATCTATAATTTACCTGAGTTGAATTGGTTCATCCGCAAGGAGGAGAATATCGAACTTTTCAAGAAGTTCAGACATAATCCCAATTACCTGCGTTCGGTGGAATTTGAGATGTCGAGAATTAATTTTTACAGCGATATCAATAAAGTTGTAGAAGACTCTGATATTCTTGTCTTTGTAACCCCATCAGCCTTCCTTAAGGATACGCTTAAGCATCTTACTGTCGATTTTGGCGAACGATATGTTATATCAGCCATTAAAGGGATCATCCCCGACGATAACCTTGTAGTTGGCGAATTCTTTCACGAATTTTACGATGTTCCATTCGATCAGTTCGGGGTGATTGCCGGACCATGTCATGCTGAAGAAGTTGCACGCGATTTACTGTCGTACCTTACTATTGCCAGTCCGGATGTAAAGCGGGCCAGACAGTTTGCCATGTTGCTTGAGAGTCCTTCCATTCGCACGCATATTTCGGATGATATTTGGGGAACTGAGTATTCTGCGGTATTGAAAAATATTATGGCCATTGCTGCCGGGATTTCGCATAGTCTACGCTATGGCGATAATTTTCAGGCTGTTCTGATGTCTAATGCGATTCAGGAAATTAAAAGGTTTGTCGATACAGTCCATCCCATAACCCGCGATATCAAATCTTCGGCTTATCTTGGTGACCTTCTCGTAACCGGATATTCTCAGTTTTCACGAAATCGTGCCTTCGGAACAATGATTGGTAAGGGTTATACTGTCCGGTCAGCAATGCTCGAAATGGACATGATTGCCGAGGGATATTACGCCACAAAATGTATCAAAGAGCTTAATTTACTGCATCATATCAATATGCCGATCACCGATTCGGTTTATAATATTATTTACGAAAACATCTCACCAGCTATTGAGATCCGGTTATTAACAGAACATCTGCGTTAAATTATATTTTTTCTTTATGACTAATATTTCTTTGCACCTGGAGAAAGTGTACGATTTCGTTTCGAATGACGAGATTGTTGCTTACAAGAAAACGGCTGAACAACAAAATGTTGCGCTGCATCAAAAAACCGGAAAAGGGAAAGATTTCCTGGGATGGGTCGATCTTCCAACCTCCATTTCGGAAGCCACGCTTTCTGAAGTTGAAAAAGTGGTACTGAAACTGCAATCAAAACATCTTGAGGTATTTGTAGTGATCGGGATTGGCGGTTCTTACCTTGGAAGTAAGGCTGTTATCGATGCTTTATCCGATTCATTTTCACATATTAAGGGGAGTTTTGAATCGCCGATTGTACTTTTCGCAGGACAGAACATCAGTGAGGACTATCTTTTCGAATTACGTGATCTGCTTGACACAAAGGAATGGGCTTGTGCTATCATCTCAAAATCGGGAACAACGACCGAACCTGCACTTGCTTTCCGATTGCTGAAACAAGACCTTGAAGATAGATACGGTGTTGAAGAAGCTCAAAAACGGATTATTGCAATTACAGATGAAGAGCGCGGTGCTCTACGTACGCTTGCCACCGAAGAGGGTTACAAATCATTTGTGATTCCCAACCATGTTGGTGGTCGCTATTCCGTGCTAACACCTGTCGGTCTGATCGCTATTGCCATTGCCGGATTCAATGTTCGCGAACTGGTACGCGGCGCAAAATCAATGGAGATTGCTTGTGGAATTGATGTCCCTTTTGAAAAGAATATCGCTGCTCAATATGCTGCCGCACGAAATGCGCTGTACAAAAAAGGGAAGAAAGTAGAAATCATGGTGAACTACAACCCTAAATTACACTTCTTTGCTGAGTGGTGGAAACAACTTTACGGCGAAAGTGAAGGGAAAGAGTCAAAAGGGATTTTCCCGGCCAGTGTCGACTTTTCGAGCGATTTACATTCGATGGGACAATACATCCAGGAAGGTGAGCGCATTTTATTTGAAACTGTTCTTTCGGTTGAAAATGTGAACTACGAGGTTCTGGTTCCCGAAGATAACGCTGATCTTGATAAACTTAATTTCCTTGCCGGGAAAAGAGTCGACTACATCAATAAAATGGCTGAACTGGGAACCTCAATCGCCCATGTTGATGGGGGAGTTCCCAATATAAGAATTAACATCCCGCAATTAAACGAATTTTATCTTGGCCAATTGATCTACTTCTTCGAAATTGCCTGCGGTATAAGCGGTTATATTCTCGATGTCAATCCTTTTAATCAACCGGGAGTTGAAGCTTACAAAAAAAATATGTTTGCTCTGCTTGAAAAGCCGGGTTTCGAAAAGGAAACTGCAGCGATTAAAGCACGCTTATAATTGCTGATTCCCGATATTTGAATTCATTCAAGAGGCTGTCCCGATCGTGATCTGGATGGCCTTTTGTTCTTAATTGCGGGAGTTGCGAATAAAATCACTTTCCTACATCATTTTAGTCCAAAAGAAACGGATGATTCAGTATCTTAGTGACCTCGGAAATATTAAAGTTATTTATAGCCCTTGGGTTTGATTGTCAATTGATCCTATTAATACATTCGCTATGCGTTATGTTTTTATCTTGTTGATTAGTAGTTTTTTATTCTCCTGTAATTTAAGTCAGCCCAAAAGTACTGACAACAATTCCGTATTCAAAAATGACTCCACACCTGATCTGGGGAAAATTGCACAGATGAAGTTGAGTCATACGGGCGATTATCGTAAAACTCTCGATCAGCTCGACCAGGGTAATCTTTCTTCGCTCGATGTGGCCGGTACACTCTTTAAAAATTGTATAGGCGATACACTTACACGCGACTCGATGTTTGTTGTTTTTAACGATTTCTATAACACTGTAGCGGGTAGTTATCTCGAAAACAATGAAATTGTCAACACGCAACTCCAAAACTCACCATCACCCGGGACTTTGAATAAAGTAAAAACGTCACTCGCTGCTTACGGATTTAGCCTAAGCTCGTCGGAGGGAAATTTTTACCTTGAACCTCAAACTGAATATTTATTACAGAATTTTGGATCAGCACTGTCACCTGCCTATCACGAATTCCTTACCATCGGAAGCAAAGAACAGCATACACGATTTGCCGAAGATGGTACCATACTGATCCCTGCCGACTCGCTGACTTCCCGAATAATGACATGGGAAAACTTCATGATTCGATATCCCGATTTTATCTCGATCAAGATGGCACAGGATCAATATGCTCAATACATGAGCGCTTTTCTTGCCGGTATGGACAACTCAAGGGTGTTCAATCCGGAATCTAATCGTTTGAACGATAGCTCAAAAGTGTCGTTTGAATCATTCATTGTTAAGAATCCTGAAAGTAAGAGTACTGAAGTGGTAAAAGCTTACCTTGATCTGCTTAAGACCACCAATTTCAATTACACCGATAAAGTGGATTCATTTCTGCTTGAAAAAGTATATCATTGATTAGTAAAGGTTATTGATTGATTGTTTTGTGAAACTTTGTGTTTTTGTGTCTTTGTGGCTATTTTTTCTTGCCACTAAGTCACTAAGCCACAAAGAAACACCAAGAAATTTGCAAACTAAACGACACTGAATTACAAATTGTCATCTTGATCAGAAAAAGATATTTTTTATAGTTAATTGTGTGAATTCGTCAAATGGTTTTAGATTAATATATTATGGAACAAAAACCCGCAAGTCCCGAAAAAGTATCGCCTAAACAGATTCTGTTGGAAGTAGCAAAGAATTCGGAATTACTTAAATTCCTGATTGAACAGCTCAAAGGGAAAAGCCGAACCACCGTTAAAGCATTATTGGCTCACCGACAGGTTTCTGTCGATTCACATACGATTACCCAGTTCGATTACCCTGTTTTGAAAGGCCAGCAAGTGACCATTACGATGGGGAAGATTCCCGAAGAGATCAAATACAAGGGTTTAAGAATTCTTTTTGAAGATCCGTATATTATTGTCATTGAGAAGGAGGCAGGAATGCTCTCCATTGCAACTGCGAAAGAGAAACTACTGACAACATATAGCATTCTAAGCGGACATGTAAAACGTGAAAATCCAAATAACCGCATTTTTGTAGTTCACCGGCTCGACCGCGATACTTCAGGGATTATGATGTTTGCAAAAAGTGAAGAGGTGCAATCAATCATGCAGCGGGCATGGCAGGATGCTGTTGTTGAGCGAACATACGTGGCTGTAGTAGAGGGCATTGTTGAAAATGATGAGGAGACAATCCGCTCGTTTCTGAAAGAGAATAAGGCATTGATCATGTATTCAACAAAAGTTCCCGGTGAAGGTGATGAGGCAATTACCCATTACAAGGTGCTCCGGCGCGGTGATGCGATTACACTGATCGAAGTCAAACTGGAGACTGGCCGGAAAAACCAAATCAGGGTACACATGAAGGATCTTGGACACCCGGTTGTCGGCGATAAAAAATATGGTGCCAAAACCAATCTTATCGGACGCATGTGCCTTCATGCAAGGGTTCTGGCATTTATTCATCCTGTAAATGGTACAGAAGTGCGCTACGAAACTCCTGTTCCCGGAAGGTTTATGTCGGTGTTTGCAAGGCATGAGAAAATTTAGATTTATCGATCGAGGATATTAAGACCAGTGAAGGTAAAAATGTGACTTTATCGAAACTTTAAAATTTTATATAACTTTGATGTGGTAATGCTACAATAATGATTCAACGGTTTTACATTGATACATCACTCAGGATGCTGTTATGCTTGCAGACACTTACATTTTAGACAAAGTTGTTGGTAAAACCAGCCGTAACGACTGTCTACATATTGGCATTGCAACATCTAGTCGGGTTGATATTCTGGTAAGTTGGAACTTCAAACATATAGTAAATATTTATCGCATAAGAGGTTATAACGCAGTAAATATTAAGCTTGGTTTTCCGACACTTGAAATTCGTTCACCAAAAGACATTGTATGATGAAACGAGCATGTTCGCTAAACACAAACACGGATGAAAATCTCACATGCAAGTTCCATCCGGCAATTAAAAAACAAATAATTTTCGGATGAAAACAAAAGTTAAAAAGTCAGCTAAAACATTTGATGCTGTGAAAAGTATGCGTGAAATCCGGGATAAAATTTCGTTGGAAATTGCAGATATGAATTTTGAGCAATTGAAGGTTTATTTTAAGCAAAACCGTCTGCAAAAGACAAAGTAACGAACTTCAACCGAACAACGCATATCAAAAGAAATAAATATCAAAGTGGCGTAAAGTATTATGTGTAATCAAGAAGATACGGACGAGCTTAAAAAAGCAGCTGAAACATTGTATGATGATTACAAATCGGATAAAGAATTGACGGCGTTTACAAACTTAGATTTTGAAGACTTTTATGAAGCAAAGTAAAGTTTGGTTGTTAAATCCTGTCCAACTATTTTTTAGTTAGATGCTTTACGACAATAAAAAATCAGATGAGCATTCAAAAATTTTGTTTGACCTTAATATTTATCGCGTCTTCTATCTTCTGTTTTTCGCAAAGTGCCGATTCTGTACGTATTGAGAAAAAATCATCAAACCTGAAGTTATCGTACAATAGTTCATTATTTTATCCAGGTGCCAGATTCGGAGTTGAGATGCCTGAGCGCACTACTTACCTCACTAAAACTAAAAAATCGGGCAAAAAAAGGGAATTCGTTAAAGACCGTTTTGTAACTGCAAATTTAAGTTGGTACCACCACCCAACATTTCATGATAATTATTATCTTACAGCAGGTTGGACGATGCGACGGACAAAACTAAATGGTTTTGTGACTGAGTTTTCGCCTGAAGTTGGTTTAAGCCGCACTATTCTGGGTGGGACAACCTATAAAGTTGATAACAATGGGAATGTCACAATTGTAAAGGCTGCAGGTTATTTTTACGCTTTAATATCCATTGGCGGAGGAATTGGTTACGATTTTTCGAAGACAATGCAGAAACCGTTTTTAGTCTTTTCAAAATGTAACATCTTAATGATGTTTCCTTACAACAGCACAATTTATTTGCGGCCTGTACTTGAAATTGGTTTGATTTACAAGCCATTGAATTTTCTTTGTCTGAAAGTAAAAACAAAAAACAGAACCAAATGAAGCGCATAATCATATTTGTGCTGGTGCTTGTTGGTCTGATTTCATGCCAAAAAGAAAAAATAACGATCGGAACGAATGTTTCCGAGACATTTTACCTCGATAATGATGGAGCATCCATGCGATTATTGGTCGAAGGAAATACGGCAAGTCATACATTTCTGATTTTTGTTCATGGCGGTCCAGGTTCAGGTTCATTTTTTTACAACACAGAATATATCAGTCAAAACATTGAAAATAAATACGCTGTCGTTTACTGGGATCAACGAAACGCCGGTGCTTCACAGGGAAATTCAAATGGCGATCATCTGAATCTGCCTCAAATGACTGATGACCTGAAAAAAGTCATTCAGCTTATAAAATACCGATATGGACAAGGTTCCGGCATTTTTATTTTGGGACATAGTTTCGGTGGTCTTTTAACTGCTTCATTTATGACGACAGCGGATAATCAGTCATTGGTAAAAGGGTGGATTTTTGCAGATGGAAGTCATAATTATCCGCTTAATGATACTTTGACGCGACAGATGCTGCTTACTATTGGACAAGAACAGGTTACCAAAAATAAAAATACAGATAAGTGGACCCCGATTATTAACTATTGCAATACCCATACCGGAAATTTTACTTTTGAAGAATCGAACCAGCTAAGCGCCTATGCAAGTGATGCAGAGACTTATTTTAATAGGGTAAAGAAAATGGACCTGTTCGCTTTACTCAAAGCAAGTCCTGTAAAAAACGACTGGCCGGTTACCTCTATTGTGTTCAACCTGAATTATTCGTCAAGTGCAAGTTTTAACCGCGATTTGGCAAAAACTGAATTTTCGTCTGTGCTTGGCAAGGTAACAACCCCGACCTTGTTGCTTTGCGGAAAATATGACTTTGTTTGTCCAAGTGGTCTGGATGATGATGTATTTAATCGCATCAATACAACGGATAAAAAAATCGCCTTATCACAGATAAGCGGTCACAGCATGATGTGGCAGGACGAAGCCTTTTTTTGCAATGAAGTGAATGCGTTTATTGAGAAGCATAAATAGAAGGGGAAAGGTGCCTCCAATAATAATCTGTTCGCCCCGAATCAGTTCCAAAGTTTTAGGATTCCGACAATAAGTCATCCTTAAATCTTCTATTTTTCCGATAAAGTTTCCAACAGTTTTTAGGAATACCCAATAGTTTGCGAAAAGAAAATCTCCGTTTAATGACATGGAATTGTATAAAACAATGTAAATTTGCTAAAATGCTTTTATGAAACAAAGGATTTACATAGACACTTCGGTGGTTGGAGGGTATTTTGACGATGAATTCAGTGAAGCAACAAAAGGGTTATTTAAAAGACTCGAGAATAAGGAAATAGTCTTTGTAATATCAGACTTGCTTGATTTGGAATTGACTGGAGCGCCTCAAAATGTCAGGGAATTGTTGCATAACTATTCTTCGGACAAATTTGAGCGCGTACAACTGACTTTAGAAGCAATACAACTTGCTGATGCATACATAAACGAAAAAGTTGTTGGAAAGACAAGCCTTGAAGATTGCAGGCATATAGCTTTAGCAACAATTTATAAAGTTGATGTTTTAGCAAGTTGGAATTTCAGACACATAGTAAATCTCGACAGGATTAAAGGGTATAATTCTGTCAATTATAGACTTGGATACCCTATGATTGAGATTAGAAGCCCTAAAGATTTAGTAAATTATGGAGACTAAAAAGAAAGAAAAAACTTTTGACGCAGTAAAAATGATGCGTGAGATTCGTGATAAAATAAGTTCCGAAACTCAAAATATGACATTTGAAGAGCTCAAGAAATATATTGATTCCCGAATAAAATCAAGTGGGTTTAGACCAATTGGACAATAATGTTCAACTGCTAAATCAGGACTTTCTGACTCATCGTTGCTGGCCATATACGTAACCATTTTTAACGGTTTTTATGAAAATCCAGTTACTTACAAGTAAATAAAATCTCCGTTTGATGTTATGTAATTGTCTAAAAATATGTAAGTTTACAAAACTAATCATACGCAACAGCGTTTCGCGAAGCTAGAAATAATAGTAGGCAATAGGGAAGGTTTGTTGCAGATATAAACGAGTTATATGGCATTTAAAAACAGCGTCCAACAGTTTTAGTAAAAGACAAAAGAAAAGAAATAATGGCAAAAATAAATTCTGAATATAAAGTACCACCACCAACTGAATTAATTATCTCGGTGGATAATTTTAAAAAAGCACTGGAAGAGCGCATCAAAATTGGTGAGGAGATTTTGAGTTTCAAGGTTAATTCACAATCTGAATTTGATTCTAATATAGAAGATTACAATCAATGGGATGACTATAACTCTGAATATTTAAAGCAATCTTTTAATAATGAATATAATGAGTATAAAGACAGGTATGATAAATGTGCAATGTTTGTAGGATTTGCTTCTGGAGCCCAAACGCCAAAAGATAAATTGAGAATATTTAAGGAAAAAGTTGAATCCAAAACGACCAACTTAAAAAAGCTACTGGGTAAAACTGATTTATTAAAATGTTCAGTAAACAAACAATATCTTCATTGTACATGGACATGACGAAAGAACAAAATTAGAAGTCGCAAGAACAATTGAAAAACTCGGATTAAATCCAATAATACTATCTGAACAACCAAACCAAGGTCAAACTATAATTGAAAAGTTTGAATTGCATTCAAATGTAGGTTTTGCGATTGTTCTGCTAACTGCGGATGATCTTGGAAAAACAAAGACTGACGATGAAGAAAAGTATAGAGCAAGACAAAATGTAATTTTAGAAATGGGTTTCTTTATTGGTAAATTAGGACGAAATAAGGTATTCCCACTTTATGAAAGTGGTGTTGAATTACCTGGTGATTTGCATGGTGTCCTTTATAACCCATTAGATGAAGCCAATAGTTGGAAATTTAAGCTTGCAAAAGAATTAAAGTCGGCAGGATATGATGTTGATGCTAATAAACTTCTATAGATAAAAATTATGAAAGAATACAAATTTGAAGATTTCAGTATTGGGAATAGTGTCTATCATAAATCAAATACAAATCTTAAAATGATTGTAATTGGTACAGATCCAGAAACATATGAAATAAAATGCAGGTGGATGGATAAAAATGGGGTTAAAAATGAAGATACATTTTTGTTTGCTGAACTAGTAAAAGTAGATGATTATAATAGTGAGTATCGAAGTTTTAGCATTTCATCACTTTAGAAAAAACGCCATATAACACGTCGCTATAATTAATTGCCGGTTTCGTTCGGACAACAAAGCTCGCAGCCTGCAAAAACGGCGGTGCGGTTCGACAGGAAAGCAACCCGAAATCGGCAACTAACCATAGCGCAAACGTTGGATATTGCTTCTTTGGCTAACAGAATAGAAATCAACATAAAGGAAAAAATGAAGGCCGTAGTTTATAACAAAAAAGGCTTACCTGATAAGCTCGTTTATTGTGAGGTGGAAAAGCCTGAACCAAATGATAACGAAGTTTTGATAAAAATAGTTGCGGTATCGGCAAACGCAGCGGATTACCGTTCGATGAGAATGGGGATCATCCCAAAGAGAAGGATTTTTGGAGCAGATATAGCAGGCAGGGTGGAATCGGTCGGCAAAAACATCCTGCAGTTTAAGCCCGGGGATGAAGTAGTCGGAGACCTTGCTAAATACGGATTTGGCGGTTTTGCCGAATATACTGTTGCTCCTGAAAAGGCATTGATAATGAAGCCGGCAACGATATCATTTGAAGAGGCAGCTGCTATACCGATGGCTGGAATAACCGCATTACAGGCATTGCGCGACAAAGGCAACATCCAAAAAGGGCAAAAGGTTTTGATTGTAGGTAGCGGCGGCGGTGTTGGAACCTTTGCTGTCCAGCTTGCTAAATATTTCGGTGCGTTGATTACGCGAAAGAGGATTTTACGAAAGGGAACAAGCATTACGACCTTATCTTAGCGGTCAACGGGAATCATCCCCTTTCTGCCTACAAGCGTATTTTAAATCCGAATGGTATTTATGTCATGGTTGGTGGCGGTCTGTCGCAGATTTTCAAGTCTCTATTATTCGGTTGGCTGATGTCGTTTGGCCCGAAGAAAATGTGTTTCCTTGCGGCGAAGTCAAACCAAAAGGATTTGGAGTTTATCGTAAAACTCGTACAGGACGGCAAGATCAAACCAATTATCGAAATACAATATTCGCTTGATAAGGTCGCCGATGCTATGCGGTATTTAAGTGAAGGACACGCACGGGGGAAAGTGGTAATAAATGTGGAAGAAAATATAAGATAACCAACTCCCTGCATGAAGCTGTTTATTCCAACAACTTTTCTCTTTATTCTTTGTTCCCACTATTAGATTAATATAAATAATTTAAGACTTTCGATTATGAAAAAGAACATGGGTATAGTCGATAAGACGCTGCGCGTTTTTGCTGCAGCAGTCATTGCATTACTTTTTTTCACAAAGGTAATCAGTGGAACGGTGGCAATTATTTTAATGGTTATTGCCGTTATGTTTATCGTGACAAGTTTCATCAGTTTTTGCCCGATGTATCCTCTTTTTGGAATAAATACCCGGAAGAAGGAATAGACCAAATCATTGAAGATTAAAGGATAAAGGTTAAAGTGCAAATTATTTTGTTGAGCGCTTTAACCTATTTTTGTTCTTAATTCTACCAATTAATATCAATCCTCTCAGGCTATTTTAGAGACTTATGACATTTGACAGATGACTTTAATCGTCTGTCAGTCATCTCCAACCGGGTGTCAATTGTCTACTTTCATTTGTCAATGATCTGCTAGCGTGTGTCAATGATCTCCTGGCGTTTGTCAGATGTGTCCAAACGTCCGTCAGAGGGTCTAATGCAGATTTTATAATTGACGAAGAACTTTCCTATTTTTCGAAACGCTTCTCAAGCAGCACCACATTTTCGACATGATGCGTATGCGGGAACATATCAACAGGTTGTACTTTGATCACCTCATAGTTATGACTAAGCAAACCAATGTCGCGTGCCTGCGTTGCCGGATTGCAGCTTACATACACAATGCGTTCAGGAGCCGCAAATAAAATGGCGCTGATCACATGTTCATGCATCCCTGCCCGTGGCGGATCGGTGATGATCACATCGGGATGACCATGTTCTGCAATAAAATCTTTTGTGAGAATATCTTTCATATCACCGGCAAAGAAGCTTGTATTCGCGATACTATTATTCTCTGCATTGATTTTTGCATCTGTAATTGCCTCCGGTACATATTCAATCCCAATTACTTTACTTGCTTTCGATGCCACGAAACAGGCAATCGTTCCGGTTCCTGTATATAGGTCGTAAACCACCTCTTTCCCCGAAAGCGAGGCAAAATCACGCGCGATCTTGTAGAGTTCATAGGCTTGTGATGAATTGGTTTGATAGAAAGATTTCGGCCCGATGATGAATTTAAGTCCTTCCATCTCTTCGAAAATATGGTCGCATCCTTTAAAGACATGGATATTCTGGTCGGTAATCGTATCGTTCCCTTTTTCGTTGATCACTTAAAGCAATGAGGTAATTTCGGGTAATTTGTTGGCAACAAAATTGAGTAGCGCTTCCCTTTTATCAACGTCTTCGCTGAAAAAATTGATAATCACCATCAATTCACCCGTACTTGTTGAGCGGATTAATAGGTTACGAAGAAAACCTGCCTTGTTTCGCAAGTCATAAAATGCGAGGTCGTTGGCAATGGCATAATCTTTTACCGAATTTCTGATCGCATTAGAAGGATCGGGCTGCAACCAGCATTTATTGATATTCAGTACTTTGTCAAACATCCCCTGTACGTGAAATCCAAGCACATTCATATCATTGAACTGATCTTGTGAACGTACTTCATCGATCGTGAGCCAGCGTCGGTTCGAAAAGGTAAACTCCAGTTTATTCCGGTAAAATGTCGAATTGGCAGAACCTTTTATTGGCATGATTTCCGGCAAAGTCACTTTCCCAATTCTTTTGAGCTGATCAAAAACCTGTTTTTGTTTGTAGTACAGTTGCTTTTCATACGGGAGGTATTGCCATTTACAACCGCCGCACACCTCAAAATGCTCGCAAAAAGCGGGGATGCGGTCGGGTGAATTGGTCTGGATTCTCACCACTTTGGCCTCCTGGTATTTCTCTCTTTTCTTTATAACCTGAAGGTCAACGATGTCTCCGGGAATGACATGCGTGGTAAATACCACAATCCCGTCAACTTTGGCGATTGCCTTTCCTTCTGATCCGATATCGATGATCTCTACTTTTTCGTAAAACGGTAGTGGTTTATTTCCTCTGCTCAAAACGTTAAATTTGAAATTTCCGCAAAGATATGAATTGGTTCTATTAATTGGGTGGGTATAACATTATTCGATATTTTTTGGCGGCTCATAATAGCTTCTGGCTATTGGCGACTGGCAGCTGGCTCTGTTTCAATCAGGATTGTAGCTCAAATCAGAAAATAAAATACGCTGGTAAAATCTGTCGGTGAAGAAATGCCAGAAGCCAGAAGCCAACCGATAGCCGCTTATCAGTTGAAATTCCCCGCATCAAACGTTATCGAACCCCTGTTTTGTACTCGGATTTCTGCCTGAAAATAATTCCCTGCCACCCTGCAAATTCTTGTATCTTTGCGGCATCTTTTAAAATGCTTTTGGAATTCGATCGATCGTATTGTCCGTTCGGTGATTCAAAAGGGTATTTATCTTTGTATGTGATTGTGAATCATGAGTGTTTCAGTTGAAGAATTATACGTCGAATTTGGCGGTTTTGAGCTTTTTAAGCATGTGAATTTTATTGTGAATCCGCGCGACCGGATTGGTTTGGCGGGAAGAAACGGTGCCGGAAAATCAACATTACTTAAAATACTGGCTGGTTTGCAGACCCCGACTTCTGGTCGTGCAGTCATTCCACGTGATATTAAGGTCGGATATCTTCCGCAGCAAATGGAGCTTTCAGATTCGAGAACAGTGATGGAGGAGGCCATAACGGCATTTGCTGAGATTCTGGAACTTGAAAAGCGGATCGAGTTTCTAAATACCGAACTTTCAGATCGTGAAGACTATGAATCAATTGAATACCATCGGATAATTGATGAAATGCATGAGGCCAACGAGCGTTTCCAGTTAATGGGAGGTACTAACTTTCATGTGGATATTGAGCAGACGATGATTGGTCTGGGATTCGAGCGAACTGATTTTAACCGGCAAACTTCGGAATTTTCAGGAGGATGGCGAATGAGAATTGAACTGGCAAAAATTCTTCTGAAAAAACCAAATGTCTTTTTGCTCGATGAACCTACAAATCACCTTGATATAGAATCTATTGAATGGCTCGAAAGTTTTTTGAAGGATTATGCAGGAGCCGTGGTACTTGTGTCGCATGACCGGGCTTTTCTCGATAATGTAACCAATCGTACTGTTGAAATCAGTCTTGGAAAGATTTACGATTACAAGGTGAACTATACCAAATATCTTGAGCTTCGAGTAGAACGGCGTGAACAACAAATGGCTGCTTTCCGCAACCAGCAAAAGATGATACAGGATACCGAGGAATTTATTTCGAGGTTCCGGTATAAGGCAACAAAATCGGTGCAGGTGCAGTCGCGCATCAAACAACTCGATAAGGTTGATCGGATTGAGGTCGATGAAGAGGATACACGGTCGCTAAATATTAAATTTCCCCCCTCTCCGCGGTCAGGAACTGTTGTCTTTGAGGCTATTGAGGTGAGTAAAAGCTATGGCGATTTATTGGTGCTCGATAAGGTTGATCTTAAACTTGAGCGTGGAAATCGTATTGCTTTTGTTGGCAAAAATGGTGAAGGGAAGAGTACAATGGCCCGGATCATCATGCAGGAATTGGAATGTACAGGATCGCATAAACTCGGCCATAATGTAAAAATAGGATATTTTGCTCAGAATCAGGCTGACGGAATGGATGAAGAACTTACTGCGTTTGAGACCATTGATAAAAGTGCTGTGGGTGATATCCGGACGAAAATCAGAGATATTCTTGGGGCATTTATGTTTTCGGGACAGGATGCCGATAAAAAGGTTAAAGTGCTTTCGGGCGGTGAACGAGCACGTCTGGCAATGATCAGCTTGTTGCTTGAACCGGTTAATTTTCTCGTTTTGGATGAACCTACAAACCATTTGGACATCCATTCAAAAGGACTTTTGAAACAGGCCCTGATGAAATTCGATGGGACATTATTGGTTGTTTCGCACGACCGCGAGTTTATGGATGGTTTGGTTAATGTAGTTTATGAATTTAAGCATAAAAAGATCAGGCAGCATTTAGGGGGAGTTTACGAATTTCTGCAAAAGCGGAAAATGGAGTCGTTGCGCGAACTTGAACTTTCTGCCCCTGAGAAAAAAATAAAGAAAGAAGTTGTAAAAGAAGAGGTTGTGGTGAGTTTTGAAGACCGGAAGGAGATCAACCGGATGATCAGCCGATTTGAAAAACTAATTATTGAAGCCGAATATCAGATTTCAAAACTGGAGGATGAAATTTCTGCAATGGATAAAATGCTGGCCGATCCGTCTACAATTGACAACGGTTCGCTCTTTGAACGCTACGGCGAATGTAAAAAACACGTAGAAACAGAGATGAAAGAGTGGGAATCGCTTCACGAGGAATTGAAGGAGTGGGAGGGAAAGAGAACCTGGTAGCAATGTGAGGGAGAGACTTAGAGAGGGAGAGAAAGGGTGAAAATGAGACGTGTCAAATGAACTTAAACAAAGATTTATTCCGGAAATGGAAATATCCTTTTATCACGTTCAAATGCTCCGGAGGAGCAAGATATTGGTAGAAAAGATGAAATCCTAACGGCAAAAGGCGCATTTGCAAAAGTAAATTGAAATAACCTGCTGTATGCGCCGCAAAAGCGAAATTTCTGCCAGCCGCCAATTGCCAGTAGCTAATTACAAGTCGTCACGAACCATCAGACCCACGATGTTCACTTAAATTATAGAGATATATAAAACAGATAGATATGGAAAAGACAGATTATATTTTTGGTATGCGGACCATTATCGAAGCAATCAATTCGGGCAAAGAGATTGAAAAGATATTGATAAAAAAAGGGTTGCAGGGCGAGCTTTATCACGAACTGATGGATCTTGTTCATCAGATGCAAATTCCGATTCAACTGGTTCCCATTGAGAAGATTGACCGTGTAACACGCAAAAATCACCAGGGTATTCTGGCCTTTATTTCTCCGATCGTTTACCAAAATATCGAGGAGATCATCCCGCGGCTATATGAAGAGGGGAAAACAGCTTTAATCCTGATTTTGGATGAGCTAACCGATGTACGTAATTTCGGCGCAATTGCCAGATCTGCCGAAGTAGCAGGAGTACATGCCATTATCATTCCTGAAAAGGGATCGGCTCAAATCAATGCCGATGCCATAAAAACTTCAGCCGGAGCGTTGCATCTTATTCCCGTATGCCGGACGAAAAGTTTGTCAAGCGTTGTTAAATACTTAAAAAATAGTGGCTTGAAGATTGTGTCGGCAACCGACAAAGGGGAAAAGTTCTACTATGATATAGATATGAAAGATCCTGTTGCGATAATTCTTGGCTCTGAAGATCTGGGTATTGAAGCTGGGTTGTTGAAGGTTTCTGACGAATGGGCAAAGATTCCTCAGATCGGTCAGATTCAGTCTTTAAATGTTTCGGTTGCTGCCGGGATTATAGTTTTCGAAGCCATCCGACAACGCTCGCTAACCACTTTATGAGAAAATAGGAACCTCACGTTTAAATGTCTCCTCAAGCGAAATAAAGGTTTCGGTACTCGAAATACCAGGAATTCGTTGAATCTTTTCGCTGAGAATCTCTTTCAGGTGCTCATTGTCGCGGGCATAAACTTTGATAAAAATTGCATACTGACCTGTTGTATAGTGACATTCAACAATCTCACTGATCGCTTTTAGCTGCGCAGCCACCTCGTGAAACATTCCCCCTTTTTCGAGGAAAATTCCCACGTAGGTACAAGTCCGGTAATCAATTTTTCTCGGATCGATGTAATATCCTGAACCAGTAATTACCCCCATTTCAATCATTCGATTCACCCGTTGATGAACCGCTGCTCTCGATATTCCACAATCGGTAGCTACATCTTTAAACGGAATCCGGGCGTTTTTAGTGATGATGTCCAGAATATGGAGATCTGTGTCGTCAAGTTGGTTTCGAAGCGTCATTTTTACTTTGCTTTTCTCTACTCAAATATAGATTTCTTTCGCAAACTTTTCCTGCTGATTGGATAAATTATTCAAAAAAAGATGTTTTTTCAAATAATCCTGATTTTTTCATACAAAACTATGCAGATATGTGATTATATCTTAAATGATTTTAAAAGGGGAAAATCATGTCATATTAGAATAAGAAGCTTAATTTTGTACTATTACAAAATCCAACAATAAAATAAACACATGGAAGAGCTCTCCGCCAAAAAATATTATTCTCTTATAAAAGTGGCGATTAATCATTTTTGGAACACTCGCAATAAACAGATTACAGGAAGAACGAAGAGTGATCAGGGAAACAGAAGTGCAGTGACAGGAGGTAAGCAACTTGATGGATTTATCAATTTGTTAGTTCAGATTGCAAAAGATCTTGGTGTCCCAGAGAATTGCATATATGTTCGAGGGAATAATTTACCCGGATTTTTTCGTCCAACAAAAGATTGGGATTTACTTATCATTTCACCATCAAAACAATTAATTTCAGTAGTTGAGTTTAAATCTCAAGTTGGTTCTTTTGGAAATAACTTTAATAATCGAACTGAAGAAGCTCTTGGAAGTGCTGTCGACTTATGGACTGCATTTAGGGAAAATGGCTATCCTCAAAATCAACCCCCTTGGTTAGGTTATTTGATTCTTGTTGAAAAAACAAACAAATCTTCAACACCGGTGAGAATTCATGAATCTCATTTTAAAGTTCGTTCAGAGTTTATTGAAACCAGTTATATTGATAGGTATGTACTATTCTGCCAAAAATTAATGCAGGAAAGACATTACTCTGCAACATCACTTTTATGGACGACATCTGAAAATGAATACGGATCAATAGTTGATGATATTTCAATTGACTCTTTTCTGCTTTCATACATGGGTTTTCTTCAAGGTAAAATGAAGGAGTTGAAGTCATGATCTATGGAAAAAGATCAAATGGGAAACAACATGGAGTTGTACTCACCAGAGAATGTGTAGTAGAGGCCATGCTCAATTTTGTGGGATATTTACCCTCAAAGGATTTATGTAATATAAAAATAATTGAACCTTCTTCTGGAGATGGCGCTTTTGCCCTCCATATAATAAAACGATTACATCAATCGTCTATTTTGCATGCATTCGACTTTGAAAAGGCATTAGAAAATATAAAACTATACGAGATTGATGAGCATAGCATCACAAGATTGACCGCTAATGTTTCAGCTTTACTTAAAGAATACGATGTCACAATCCCCTTGTCGATGATTATGTTAGGTGATTTTTTGACATTAGATATCCCCTGCTGTGATGTTGTTATTGGCAACCCCCCATACGTAAGACACGAAAATATTCCAGATTCAAAAAAAGAAGTATACCGCAAACTCTTTAGAACTTTTAAGCATAGGAGTGACCTGTATATCCCTTTTTATGAAAAGGGTCTTAATTTGTTAAATAAGAACGGAAAACTCTCTTTTATTTGCTCCAATAGATGGTTAAAAAACCAGTATGGAGAAAATTTAAGAAAACTTGTTAGTAGTCGATATGATCTTTTGGAGGTCATTGATTTAGAAAACACGAATCCATTCGAAGAATCTGTGATTGCTTATCCTGCCATTACAACAATATCAAATACATCCATTGGTATTATTCCTAAATATTATCAACTTACTGATTTAAATGAGCTTAATCAAATACCGGATAAGATAAAACCTAATAGAAATCTACATTTACAGTCCTCCAATTGGTTCATGACTGAAATAAATGGAGAAAGATACCCCAATTATTTGGAGACTATAAGTAAACAGGGATTCAAAATTGGAATAGGAGTAGCAACTGGCTGTGATCAGATCTTTATTTCAAATGAATTTGATCAAAAGGTTGAAAAGGAGCTACTGCTTCCAATTTTAACTTCACGAGATATTAAAGGAGATAAATTCATTTGGGGAGGGAAATATGTATTAAACCCTTTTGACCATCTCGGCAATCTAATTGATTTAAATCTCTTTCCAAAAGCAAAAGATTACCTTAACTCGAATAGCCGACTTTTATTAAATCGTCACATTTCGAAAAAACAACCCAAAAATTGGTTTCGGACTATTGACAAAATAGATGCTGAATTAAAAAGTAAGTCTAAAATCATCTTGCCTGATATTTCTGGTAACAAGTATGTTTTTATTGATGAAGGAAATTTTTATCCGCATCATAATCTATACTACATTACAGGCCCCGACAAAATCAAGCTAACAATGTTGGCTGCAATTCTAATGTCAGACTTTGTTCGAAACCAACTGTTGGAAATAAGTAACAAGATGAATGGTGGTTATCCAAGATGGCAAAGTCAAAACTTAAAAAAAATAAGGATTCCTATTATTAATTCATTTCCTAAACATGTATGTGATCAATTAGTTAAGGCATATTATACGAAAAATATTTCACAGATAAATTCGCTTTTAAACCTTGATGATATATCGGCATACAAAATTACTGATGGCCAAATGAAGTTTGCTTTCTTATCTTAACCAATATTGACTCCGCGTGGAGCTATGTGCGGTTTGTATATTTAGTATTGTCTCATTACATAATATCAACATTTACACTCAAATCAAAGAAAAGTATTGAAAATTTACTGTCTGAATTGGATGACAATGGATCATACTTTTATACATTCTGACGATTGTTTATCAGGTTGATCATTGTTCGAAAAATATCTCAGTATCCGTATAAATAATGTGTAATCATTCTAATCATAGAAATCAAAATTAAGGAGACTATTTTATGAAAATCAAAAAAACTCTGCCTCATCAAGTGGCTTATCTACAGTTGATATTCGCGTTGATGGTATCTATCGGTTCTCCGGTCAGGAGCCAGATTCCAATAAGTTCCGGTGATAAAAATTCAATGCTGGTAAATGAACCATTTGACATTAGTGGCGATTTCCGAAATTTTTCAAATACCTATTATCTGGCTGATAGTCTATCTGCCTTCGATCCTAAAACGGGCAAGGGCGAGATAACCTACCGTCGTTATGAATACTCCACACGGCAGGCGTTCAATAATATGCTGTCGGTTTTGAAACCGGTTCTCCCCAATGAATTCCCGACAGCTGAATATGCCGGATCACCTGCATTACCATTTTCAATTGAGTTCACATCACCGCGTACAGTTCGCATCAGGGCAAGTTCGCGCTTCCAGGTCAAACCTGATCGGGAATCATTAATGCTCGTTAATGGCAAAGCTCCTCAGGATTTGAATTCGTGGAAATACAGCCCGACCGAAGGCGGTTATCGTTATACGAGTCAATTCGGTTCAGTGACTATAATAAAAGCTCCATGGCGTATTGAAATTCGCGATGCAAAAGGAAAGTTGCTTACACACACAATCCACAATACTGATGGTGCAGAAACATTTACACCGTTATTGCCATTTTCTTTCGTCCGTCGCGCTGCCGATTATTCTACAAGCATGGCCGCAGTATTCTCGCTTTCACCCGATGAGAAAATTTTTGGTTGTGGTGAGTCGTTTACTGAATTTAATAAAAGAGGTCAAAAGGTCGTTTTATGGACTGATGATGCCAACGGCGTTCAGAACGAAGCCATGTACAAACCTATCCCGTTTTTCATGAGCAACCGCGGATATGGCGTTTTTATGCATACCTCATCGCCCATTACCTGCGATTTCGGTAAGTATTACAGCGGCAACTATTCCCTCATGATCGGCGATGACGAAGCTGACTTATTTATCTTTCTTGGTGAGCCAAAAGAGGTATTAAATGAATATACCAACCTGACCGGAAAAGCTGCGATGCCACCGCTGTGGTCATTTGGTTTCTGGATGAGCCGGATCACCTATTTTTCTGAAGCTGAAGGTCGTGAAGTCACTAAAAAACTCAGGGATAACAAAATTCCAAGCGATGTGATTCACTTCGACACCGGATGGTTTGAAACTGATTGGAGATGTGATTATCAATTCTCGAAAACGCGTTTTACAGATGCTCCAAAAATGATGTCTGATTTCAAGAAAATGGGTTTCCAGACCAGCCTGTGGCAACTACCATATTTTGTTCCCAAAAACACATTATTTCCTGAAATTATTGAAAAGGGGCTTTTTGTTAAAGATGCGAAAGGCAACCTGCCTTATGAGGATGCTGTTCTCGATTTTTCGAATCCTGCAACCGTCAGTTGGTATCAGGATAAAATCGGTGGTTTACTTCGCCAGGGTGTTGGTGTTATCAAAGCCGATTTCGGCGAAGCTGCACCAAAAGACGGCTTATATTTCTCAGGGAGAACCGGGTTTTATGAGCACAATCTGTATCCACTCCGTTACAATAAAACTGTTGCAGAAATTACCAAACAGATAACCGGCGAGACGATCATTTGGGCACGAAGCGCGTGGGCCGGAAGTCAGCGTTATCCTTTACATTGGGGCGGCGACCCTGCCAACACCAATACGGCAATGGCTGCCACGCTGAGAGCAGGATTGTCTATAGGCTTGTCCGGATTTTCATTCTGGGCGCACGACATTGGAGGATTTGTAAACAAAAAACCGGAAGATATCTACCGTCGTTGGACTCCATTTGGAATGTTGACTTCGCATACGCGGAGTCATGGCGCACCACCAACCGAACCTTGGGAATACGGACCCGATTTCTTGAATGCCTTCCGTCTGGCCGACAACATGAGGTATCAACTAATGCCATACATTTACTCGCAAGCCAAAGATTGTTCCGAACGTGGTCTTCCGATGTTACGGGCTCTATTTATTGAATATCCTAACGATCCGGGCTCATGGTTGGTAGATGATGAATACCTGTTCGGCTCTGATTTGCTGGTAGCTCCGTTGTTTGAAAATGTTACGATGCGGGATGTTTATCTTCCACCCGGACAGTGGATTGACTATCAGACAGGAAAAGTTTATTCTGGTGGCTGGCATTATATTGAGGCAGGAAAAATTCCGATTGTGGTACTGGTCAGGGATGGTTCGGTAATTCCATATATCGGGTTGGCACAGTCAACGGCACAGATGGATTGGTCTGCATTGAATTTGGTTGTTTATGCCACCAATTCACAAAAGGTAAACGGTCTGATCTGCCTTCCTTCTGACAAAGTGTTGCATCCGATTTCTCTGGTAAAAAAAGGAGAAACTTACATTCTGGAACAAGATCCTTTTGCAGGAAAGATCAAATTGAAGATTGGAATGTTTCCCAAATAAATGGAAGATTTGCCTGTTTAATAAGGATAATATCAGTCAGGGTTTCATGTGTATATAATTTGTTTTTTAAAGCCACATGGAATCGAAGATCAGCGAAGCTAATAGCCATGATTTCATTTAATTCTCACCTCCAACTGGTGATATTTTCAATCATGGCTATTTCACTCGAAATGAAGCCCTGACTTATTTTCACTAATTGGTATAGAAAAAAACCATGGCAACAGCGGTTGCAGTAATAAAAGCAGCCATTGGTAATGTTATTATGAACAACTGTCGGGAAGTGATGTTATCGTTCAACCATACTTTTTTCAAATTTCTTAGGCTGAACCAAAGTCCTGTTAACACTAGAACTGACTGGAGCCATGGTACAAGTCTTGGTACAAACTGATGCCACGGGGTATTGGCTGTACCAAAGAAATCCCAACCCCAGCCAAATGGATCGGATATCGATTGGAAGATAAAGGTTACATTAACAAAGAGCATTGGAATTACAAAAGCGATCCAAAGCGTGAGTCCCAGGGGAAGCAGGGTTCCGGTGGAGGCAAGGAAAACTTCCTTCACGCTTCGTTGAATTTTTGAAAATCTTGCTCCTGCATACGACAGGAGATAAACAACCCCGGGAACTATTGCCAAAGACAATGTCCAGACAATCAGGGTATATATACCGAACAGATCCCAGTTATTCTTGTCCAAAATATTTACATAATCGCGGACAAGCGGCCAGTTTCCTTCATATAAAACACTGTACACCATAGCGAGGGTGAAAACAGCCATTGTTAGCCACGCCTCACTCAGGTTGCGGGTTCCAAGCTCCGAAACGAATGGCCTCCGGTATAAGGAAACGTTATTATACAAACAACTGCGTGTACACTCGAGACAAAGTCCGCAATCTGAATTCTCCTTCATTTCACCAACATTCAAGCTATATGGGCATGCCCACCCTTTTGTGCTACCTTTCTGACAATATTTAGGTTTACAGTGGTCGCAAACCTGCTGCGATTTGTTGCGGAGTGCCAATGGGCTCATCCTCGAAAAAGGTCCAATAAAAGCACTTACGGGACAAATATACCGGCAGAATGCCCTCAATTCCCAGATTACAGCCATGACTGTTGGTGTCACAATGAGCATCAGAACAGTGATACCAGAGACCTTTGGATTAGCCACCAAGGTTGTAGAAAATGTGGACAGAAGTAAAAACACGACCAACCTAAGCCAGTCGTTTTTCAAGCTGGCAGGCCACTTCAGGAAAAGCCCTGAAAACCAGCCATTATATTCGTTGGTTTTGCCTTTAATCGGTGTGAAAAATGACCTACGCTGAATCAAATCTCCGAAAAAAGGTAATGGACAAACCGTACACCATATTCTTCCGAAAAGAGGAGTCAGGATTGCCACCAACAAAAACAGCCAGATAGCCCACATCATCAATACTCCCAGATTGCGTCCTGACACTTTTGTGCCAAAAAGTGCGGTCAGGATCACTATATAGATCATTATCATGGTAATAATGGCGAGGATGATTTGCGGCCATCGGGATACAACCATTTTTCGGAGAATACCGGAGTTTTTCAATAAATCTTTGTAACCTGGGTTTTCTTCATTAACCGTAACTTTTAATGTCCCCCTGAAAATACCGGTTAACCATAAAAATAGCATCCCCAATATACATCCCAGACTAAAAACCAACAACGTATTTGGCAGTATGATAAGTTTCCCCTGTTCAAATGCATGCATCGGACCGCACCATACATGGCAACGATAATTACTCTTGGCAACAAGGTAATTCAATATCCCCGGATGCTTTGCAGTAAAAGTTAATTCACGGGTTAAAACCGATTTTTGAGCCGGGTCGCTTGGTTTGAAAACTTCAACCTTATCACGTGCCGGACTTACCTTCGCATCAATATCAAACTCCTCGAGGAAAAAGGAGTGTCCAGTATCATCGGTCGAAAAGGTAAGATGCAGTCTGTCACCCCTGTTACACATGATTACTGATGGATCTTTGCCATAACGAAAGTTCCTGATGTGGATATACCTATCAACAGGTGCCTTTACAAAAAACTGGCAGACAAGGGCAGGGATCAAGCCGAATCCGAAGATGATGAGAAAATTGAATATATGGCTTCTGAGCCTATTCATTATGTAATTATCCGTCAAGTTATTATCCTAAATGTAGCCTGGTCTGTCGAAAACTGGCAGACAGGTTTTTGTTATGCATTTGTTCTGTCCTCAATAATAATTATTCTTTTCCAAAGAACCATTCTTTAAAATCACATTTTAATTATTTTTACTGGAAAATATAGCTTCAAATAACTGATTTATTACTAAAAACATGACAAAAGTAAAAGCCATACCTGAAAAGCGAAAAAAAAGCATAAAGAATTTTATTCCTGTCATCATCGTATTAATTGTGATATTGGGGATTCCCTTGTTGCTTCTGAATTATCAGGCAAAGCGCAACGGAATGACCTGGGGAGAAGTGATCAACCGCATAACCAACAAGTTGGGAAGCAAAGAAATTGAATCCGTCGCTTCAAAAGATAGTCTTATCGGAGAAAAGATTGATTTTCTTGTTCCTAATCCCATTGGTCAGAAGTTCACCGAACCTCCTCTTATTTCCCATGTTCAGGCGGTTGATCTCGATGGTGACGGTTTGCTGGATGTTGTTGTTTGTGATGCTAAGAACAATACAGTCAATTGGATACGACAATATCCGGCAGGGGTTTACACAGAATCCGTGCTCACGACTGACCTGGTCGCCCCAGCGCATGTTCAAGCCATCGATTTCGATAAAGACGGCGATTTGGATCTGATGGTTGGAGTTCTGGGTATGTTGTTCCCGAACAATGATAAAATTGGCTCTGTGGTTATCCTCGAAAATGATGGACATTGCAATTTCAAAAAACACGTTGTTATTGATAGGGTTGCACGTGTTTCAGATGTAAGGGCAGGTGATCTTGATAATGATGGTGATATGGATCTTGCGGTAGCTCAGTTTGGTTATGATGATGGGGAAACTCGCTGGATTGAAAATCTGGGCGATTGGAAGTTTAAAAGTCATATCCTGCAAAATCTCTCTGGCCCAATAAATGTTGAAATTATTGATATTGACAATGATGGCGATTTAGACATCGTATCATTGGTCAGTCAGGAGTGGGAAGAAATCTACTGTTTTATTAATGATGGGAAGGGGAATTTTCGACCAAAACTTATGTGGGGTTCGAGCAATCAGGATTTTGGTTCGAGCGGGATCTCTATGTGTGATTTAGACAAGGATGGTGACATGGACATTCTGTACTCTAATGGTGATGCTTTTGACTATATCCCGCCTCAGGGTCGTCCATGGCATGGTGTTCAGTGGTTGGAGAATAAAGGAAACCTGAATTTTGAATTTCACAGGCTTTGCAGTTTTACCGGTGCAACCAATGTACGGGCAGCTGACATTGACAACGACGGTGACCTTGATCTTTTCGTGGTGAGTGAATTTAACTTGTGGGATAGTCCCGAATCATATAGTCTTATCTGGTTAGAAAATACGGGTAATATGCAATTTGCAAAACACAAAATTTCTAAAAATCCAACTCATTTACTTTGTTGTGAACCAGGCGATTTCAATAAAGATGGATTGGTAGATCTCGTTACTGGAGGTATGCATACTTACCCTCCATATGATCGCATGGGAAGGATAACGCTTTGGACGAATAATGGCCAGCTATCAGCAGGAAAATAGCCTTATTTACCTGTTCAAGGGCGGAATTGCATCAATAATTTCTTGAGTCCTTCAATGTTCGATTCGGAGAGATTTTCTCGTCTGGCTGCATTAATCGTCATATTCATAATCAAATAGGCATTTTGTTTATCTCCAAGTGTTGCGTAGGCTACTGCAAGGCTTCTTCCTGCGGATATCAAGGTCGAGGAATGACTTGTGGTATTTATAAATGCCCTTTCTGAAAATTCCAATCCTTCATTGATATTTCTCAGTTTTGGGTCTGGACAGGATACCAGCAAAGTGCCAAGCCTCTCCAGAAAATAAGAGTCATTCGGATGATAATCAAGTGCTTTTCTGAAAAGAGTGATGGATTTGTCCCACATTTTCAGCTTCATTAAAATATTCCCCAGAGATCGTATGGTGGATAAGTCTTCCTGATCGCCTCTGAATGTCGCTTCATACAACTTTACAGCTTCCGGCAGATTACCATCCGATTCGGCAATCTTACCAGCAATTTTTTGGGCTTTCGGATCGGAAGGAGCAAGTTGCATGAGCCTGTGTAAAAAGACAATTGCCTTTTCTTTTTCACCAAGATAGAGCAGCATGCTTGCCCCGTCGGCCAGAATTTTAACATTTTTGCCGTTCTTTTCAATCAATTCATCAAACTTACCAATCGCTTCTTGTCTTAAGCCCTCTTTCCAGAGACATAAAACGAGACAGAATTGAACATCGGGATCTTCCGGTTTAAGAATTGCCGCCTTACTATAATAGATCACTGATTGTGGATAGAATCCTTTCTGATAATATAAATCACCCACACTCTTCATTTCGACAAAGTCATTCTGATATGCTTTGATATGTTGATCCATATATGGTATAGCCTGAGTTACTTTATCCATCATGATATAGATGTGTATTGCTTTTGAGATTAAATATTTATTTTCGGGAAAGTATTGTAATGCATTGTTGACTAATCTCATTGCCCATTCAGGATATACACTTTTTTCGGCTTCATCAATTTTTTTCAGGAGATACAGCTCAGACCTTGACATTAAAACAAGTCTGTCAACCAAGGTATCTATCGGCGATGAATAAACGGCCATGTCGTTTGCTCTTACGGTAAAAAGCTTACTTAATATTGTATCGCCCTTTGTCCGATATACATTGCCAAGAAGCCTGTATGCCGGACCGAATGACCGGTTGTTCTTTAATATTTCCTTCAGCGTCGTTTCTGCTTCATCAACGCGATTGGTACCCAGATATATTCTGGCAAGCTGGAAGTTGGCATATGTTTCAAGCGGAAAATAATCATACCTCGTTTCCGTTTTTATCGCAGAAATTTGGATTTTTAGGTCAGTAATCCTGCTAAATGCTTTTTCTGCCTGCTGATTGTTTCCTGTATTCTGATATTCTTCACCAACATAGTAACTGGCTTGATAAGCCTTTGGATTCTTAGCAATTACTGCATTGAAATTTTCAATAGCTGCATTTGATTCAACCATTTCGCGGTTCAAATATCCGAGATAATAATTCCATATCCATTCCGAATTGTCTTTTTTTATAGCCAGTTTATAACATTCTGCGGCCTTTTCATAATTTGCACCCGAATGATAAACCATCCCGAGCATTCCTAAGTTTTCGGCAGTAGGATTAAGATACGCTTTCCTTGAAGCAGCTGTTAACTGATCCCGTAGCGTAGGTGTGAAGGCTTGTAAATCAGGAAGTGGAGGGATATGGTTTCTGTAGGGAGCATCCAAAATCACCTTAACCAGCAATAATAGAGCAATTCCTCCGATAATTAATATCACAATCTTCCTTTTTTTGTACATTCTTCTTAAATTTAGGAGGCTAAATATATTAAAATTTGATGACAGATCAGTTTTTAATAATTCTTTATAATATATGCTTTTGCCATAAACAAAGCTATATTTAGCATCAATGTGACTATTCCACGCTTTAAATATGGGTGTCTTGTTCTGATAATTACCGACACAAAAAAAAGTAATTATGTCGGCTTGTTATAGAATGAAACAGAAAGCAAAAATTCATTACTTTTAACTACAATAACCCAATAAAAAAAAGAATCAATGAAAAAGAAAAAACTCATCCAGGTTAGTTTTTTAATCACTTTTGTGCTGTCCATCTCCGGGACGCTATTTGCACAAAAATATCCGTTTCAAAACCATAAACTGTCTGTTAACGAAAGGGTTGATAATATCATCTCCTTGCTCACACTAGATGAAAAAATAGCATGTTTGAGTACTAATCCCGGTGTTCCCCGTCTTGAAATCAAAGGAACCGGACATGTTGAGGGATTACATGGATTGGCAAAAGGAGGACCAAGCAACTGGGGACAACGAGATCCCGTTACGACAACTATTTTTCCACAGGCAATAGGTCTGGCCGAATCATGGGATCCGGAAGTGCTAAAGCGCGTTGCTACTATTGAAAGTTATGAAACACGCTACATCGTCCAATCTCCCAAATATCACAAGGGTGGCCTTGTTGTTAGAGCGCCTAATGCAGATCTTGGCCGTGACCCGCGCTGGGGCCGTAATGAAGAATGTTATGGCGAAGATGCCTGGTTCAACGGAACTATGACGGTTGCATTTGTCAAAGGTCTGCAGGGTGATGATCCAAAATACTGGCGCACAGCTTCATTGATGAAACATTTCCTGGCCAACAGTAATGAAAACGGCCGCGACAGTTCATCTTCCGATTTTGACGAAAGATTATTGCGGGAATATTATTCCTATCCATTCTGGAGAGGTGTAGTTGAAGGAGGATCACGGGCATACATGGCATCTTATAATGCTTACAATAAAATTCCAATGACTGTTCATCCGATCCTCAAAGACATTACTGTGAAAGAATGGGGACAGGACGGAATTATTTGTACTGATGGCGGTGCTTTCGCGTTACTGATGAATGCTCATAAGTATTATCCGGATGCGGATAAAGCTGCTGCCGGCTGTATCAAAGCGGGCATCAATCAGTTTTTAGACCGCGTATATCCGGCAGGAATTAAAGGGGCTCTGGCAAAAAACTATATCACAGAAGCAACATTAGACAGTGTTTTGAAAGGCAACTTCAGGGTGATGATAAAACTCGGATTACTCGATCCGCCCGAAATAGTACCTTACAGCAATATCGGGATCAGCGACACAATACCACCATGGTTAACAAAAGTGAACCAACTGGCTGCAAGGGAAGTAACACAGAAAACGATCGTTTTGCTGAAAAATTCAAAGAATCTCCTTCCGCTCGATAAAGGGAAAATTAAGTCAATAGCTGTGATCGGTCCCCGGGCCGACGAAGTGCTTCTGGACTGGTACAGCGGAACGCCTCCCTATACCATTTCGCCACTGGCAGGAATAAAAAGCAAAGTCGGTGCTGCGGTTGATGTGAAGTATGCAAGAGACAATGTGGATGATGCAGCAGTTCATCTTGCAAAGTCTGCTGATGTAGCGATTTTAATCGTAGGAAACCATCCGACCTGCGAAGGTGCAGGCTGGGGAAAATGTTCTACTCCAAGTGATGGCAGGGAAGCAGTTGACAGGAAGGTAATGATCCTTGAGCAGGAGGAATTAATTAAGAAAGTTTTCAGTGCGAATCCAAAAACCATTGTCGTTTTGGTGAGCAGTTTTCCATATACCATCAACTGGACTCAGGAAAATGTTCCTGCAATTCTTCACATGACTCATGCCAGTCAGGAGATGGGAAATGCCTTGGCAGATGTGCTGTTCGGCGACTTTAATCCGGGAGGAAGGTTGGTGCAAACCTGGCCAAAATCGATGGATCAGTTACCACCCATGACGGATTACAATATCCGAAACGGACACACATATATGTATTTCAAAGGGGAACCGCTTTACCCGTTTGGATACGGCAGGAGTTATACCAATTTCAATTATTCCAAATTGGAACTCAGCTCGAAAAAGCTTAAAGCGGATAGTGAAATTACTGTTCAGGTGACAGTTCGGAATACGGGAAAGCGAACCGGTGATGAAGTGGTACAACTATATGTGAAACATCTCAATTCTACCGTCAGCCGGCCTTTAAAAGAAATTAAGGGATTCAGGCGCGTTACTTTAAAACCAAATGAAAGCCGGAAAGTGGAGATTCCATTAAAAGCAGAAACGCTTGCCTGGTGGGATGTCGCTAAACACCGCTTTGTGGTTGAAGAAGATAAGATACAAATCACGGTGGGTACTTCTTCTGCAGATGCCAAACTGCAGGATACTATTCAGGTTATGCACTAACAGCCAGGAAACCAACAAATTCCTTGTTTGGCAATGACTTACCCTCCGGGTTTTACAAAGATTTATATTCCTGTCAGGTTATATTTTAAAGCCCGTTGTAAAATATTCTTCGGGCTTTTTTTGTCTCTTGTTTTCGAAAATATTGTTGATATTTGTATAAATTATGGGTGACATATTGGCGTAAGCTATTTATGCTATATCTATCAATTTTTTATTAACCGCTTGTAAAGATTTTGAAGTTGGCCGGCGAATTATTAACCAGGTATTTTTTTTAAGCAATTTCAGGATTGGTTTTAATAAACGAACTTTCAGGGAAAAAACTTTCAATAACTGTAACCAGTAAAAACAAGAAAACAGTGGAAAAATTAGCACTAAAAGAAAAAATTGGGTATGCACTTGGCGATGGTGCAGCCAATATTGCATGGCGCGGTGTGGCCACATTTTTATTTGTTTTTTATACCGATGTTTTTGGGTTAAACCCCGCAGCTGTTGGATTACTGATGTTAATTGCCCGATTCAGTGATGGAATTATAGATGTTATAATGGGTGTTATCTGCGACAGGACAAATTCTAAATACGGCAAATTTCGTCCCTGGATATTATGGACAGCCATTCCTTTAGGAATAACATTATCATTACTATTTACCACCCCCAACTTAGGTCCGACAGGGAAAATTATTTATGCCTATGCGACCTATCTGATATTTTTCTTTGTTTACACAGCGAATAATATCCCTTACGGTGCATTAATGGCTGTAATGACCCCCGACGACAAAGAACGCACAAGTCTGGGTTCGTATCGTATGGTTGGTGCATTTACGGGTGGAATGCTAGTTCAGGGAGCTTTGTTGTTTTTAGTTGTACACTTTGGCAATATCAATCCGACCATAAATGTTGATAAGATTGATGGAAAAAAATATGAAGTAACAGTATCAGCCAGTCAGGATGTTAAAAATGTAAACATCAAAACCGAAGATGGAATTGCCCTGTTCACCTGGGCCAATTACGTTAAGGCTGACAGCATTAACGTTCCAACTAAGGGCAAAAGCTTTTCAATGGAAGCGAAAAAAAAATACGCTTTTATAGTATCCGGTGAAGAAAACCTTAAGGCCAAAAACATAACAATCATTGACCAGAAGAGAGGTTATAGCAATGCCATTTATCTTTTATCGGTTTTCCTGGCTTTTTTCCTGATGTTAACTTTCGCTACCACAAAGGAACGCGTACAACCTCCCAAAGAACAAAAAACAAGTTTGGGCAAGGACCTGAAAGATTTGATCAGAAACAAACCCTGGATCATCCTCCTTATTATCGGATTGCTTTTCAATGTATACAATTCGATCAAACAAGGTATTGTAGTAATCTATTTTACCCATTATTTGCACAATCAGTTATTGGCTGCTTCTTATATGATTGGATTAATGCTGGCATCAATCGCAGGTGCTATGATAACAGCTCCTCTTGGCAAACGATATGGGAAACGTAATCTGTTCATTTATGCCCTGATTTTCTCTGGTGTTGTAAATGCATTACTTGTTTTTTGCGGCCCGGAAAACATTGGAAGCATATTCACCATCGGTATCATCTCGGAGTTTGGAGCTGCCATATTCCCAACACTCTTCTTTGCAATGCTTGGTGATGCCGCCGATTTCTCCGAATTTAAAAATGGACGAAGGGCTACCGGACTCGTTTATTCTGCTGGTTCTTTTGCAACCAAATTTGGAGGAGGTATTGCCGGTGCAATTATTGGATTTGTATTAGCAGCATTTAATTACAATGGACAAGATACCGTTTCCATTCAAGGCGCAGTTCCGGGGATTATAATGCTGATGAGCTGGATCCCTGCAATTATTGCCCTGATTGCGGCCGGTGTGATGACGCTCTATCCATTAGATCAAAAGAAAATGAATGAAATCACCCTTGAATTAAGTAATAGAAGAGCAAACGAGCTTGCATAACAGCTACAATATAAAGTCATATTAAAGAAAATCGAATTATTAATCAAATAAGGACTATGCAATTTGGACATTTCGACGATCAGCAGAGGGAGTATGTGATAACAAACCCAAAAACCCCCTGGCCCTGGATCAATTACCTCGGGAATGAAGATTTTTTCTCGCTGGTTTCGAACACCGCAGGTGGATATACCTTTTATAAAGATGCCAAGTTCCGTCGGTTAACGCGGTATCGCTACAACAACGTTCCGATGGACAGCGGTGGAAAGTATTTCTACATCAAGGATAACGATACCACGTGGTCGCCGGGTTGGAAACCTTGCAAAACTGAACTCGACAGCTACGAATGCCGACATGGAATGAATTACACTTCCATAAAAGGGGAGAAGAACGGCGTTACAACCACTGCGCTTTATTTTGTTCCGTTAAAGACATGGGCAGAGGTTCAGAAATTAACGCTGACCAATAATTCGAAGGAAACGAAAAAGTTAAAGGTTTTTTCGTTTGTTGAATGGTGCCTGTGGAATGCCGCCGCCGACATGGAAAACTTCCAGCGTAACTTCTCAACGGGCGAAGTCGAAATTGAAGGTTCTGTGATCTACCATAAAACTGAATACAAAGAGCGCCGCGATCATTATGCCTATTATTCGGTAAACGTTCCTGTGCAGGAATCGTTCTTCGGTTTATACAATGGTTTTGATGAACCTCAGGTTGTAGCTGAAGGGAAAGCCCGCAATTCCGAGGCACATGGCTGGTCGCCAATCGCTTCGCATTATCTTGAAGTCGAATTAAAACCGGGTGAATCGAAAGATTTTGTTTTCGTTTTGGGTTATGTCGAAAACAAGGAAGACGAAAAATGGGAATCAAAAAATATCATAAATAAGACGAAAGCCAGGGAAACCATTGCAAAATTTGATACAGTTGCAAAAGTTGATGCCGCATTAGCTGAATTGCGCACCTACTGGGATAACCTGCTGAGTGTTTACTCTGTAGATTCGGGAGACGATAAGTTGGATCGCATGGTTAACATCTGGAACCAGTACCAGTGCATGATCACTTTCTGTTTCTCGCGGTCGGCTTCGTTCTTCGAATCGGGAATCGGACGTGGCATGGGTTTCCGCGACTCGAACCAGGATTTGATTGGTTTCGTACACCAGATTCCGGAGCGTGCCCGTGAACGGATTATCGACATCGCCTCAACACAGTTCCCCGATGGTGGTTGCTACCATCAGTACCAACCGCTCACCAAACGTGGCAATCACGATATCGGTGGCGGCTTCAACGACGATCCGATGTGGCTTATTCTTGGTACTATCTGTTACATTAAAGAATCAGGCGATTTCGGTATCCTGAACGAAATGGTCCCTTTCGACAACGATATATCGGTTGCCCGCACCTTATTCGACCATTTAACCGTATCATTCGATCATGTGGTGAATAACCTTGGCCCGCATGGCCTGCCACTGATTGGCCGTGCCGACTGGAACGACTGTTTGAACCTCAATTGCTTTTCAAATGATCCAAACGAATCGTTTCAGACCACCGAAAATAAATCGGAAGGGACGAAAGCTGAATCGCTTATGATTGCGGGTCTGTTTGTGATTTATGGTCGCGACTATGTGGAACTTTGCAAGAAACTTGGCAAAAAGGACGAAGCTTCACGTGCACAGTCGCACATTGATGCAATGATTGATGCCGTAAAGAAACATGGTTGGGATGGCGATTGGTTTATCCGCGCCTACGACTATTACGGCAATAAGATCGGCAGCAACGAAAATGGAGAGGGTAAGATATTTATCGAATCGAACGGATTGTGTACGATGGCCGGAATCGGCAAAGAGGAGGGGCTTTGCAACAAAGCCCTCGACTCGGTGAAAGAACGTCTCGATTCCAAATACGGGATTGTGTTAAATAATCCGGCATTTACCAAATATTACATCGAGTATGGCGAAATATCGTCGTATCCTCCTGGATATAAAGAGAATGCAGGAGTTTTCTGCCACAATAACCCGTGGATTATGATTGGCGAAACGGTTGTTGGCAACGGAAACCGTGCATGGGATTATTACCGAAAAATATGTCCTTCATACCTTGAAGATATCAGCGAACTACATAAGACAGAGCCCTATGTCTATGCACAGATGGTGGCCGGGAAAGATGCCTTTAAACCGGGTGAAGCCAAAAATTCATGGTTGACGGGTACCGCTTCCTGGAATTTCTATGCGATATCGCAGTTTATTCTGGGTATACAGCCCGATTACGATGGATTGATCATTGATCCTTGTATTCCTACAGATTGGAAAGGCTTTAAGATCACGCGCAAATTCAGGGGAGCGACCTATCAGATCGAAATTCAAAACCCCAACGATCATTCAAAAGGAGTTAAGGAAGTAATCGTTGATGGCAAGCCACAAACTTCTAATTTGATACCTGTTTTTGGCGACGGTAAGGAACATAAAGTGAAGGTTGTTTTGGGATAAATTAATTACCACGCTCCAATGGTCTGGAGCAGAGATTTGGATTAACAAATTCCCAGGTGTTGTCTTTTATGGAGACAACCTTAGCTTAATTCAAGTTGAGAATACGATATTATAATGCTGAAGGCATGATATTATTATACCAAATCAACATTAATGGCAATCAGAATGCCGAAGGCTTGATATAAATATGTCACAACTTCGTGGTTTAGAAAGGCTTCCTATACCAATATTCTATAAAAATGCCAACCCTTCAAATTTATCACCGCTTCAATCCCGAAGCTTCGGGATACAACCACTTGGTATGCACAAAATCTTTCGCGTGAAGAATAATTTTGAACCAATCTTCAAATTTCCTATATTCACAAAAAATTTGACAGTTAATAAATGCCAACTGTATTACGAATAGGACAATACCGGTTTCATTTTTACTCCGACGAGTCAAATGAACCACCACATATTCATGTTGAAACAGCCGACGGGGAATGTAAATTTTGGCTTAATCCGGTGAAACTGGCCGGAAACCAGAATTTAACACCAAAAGTTTTAAGGACAATTGAAAAGTTAGTTTTCGAGAACAATGTTTTTTTATACGCAAAATATCAGGAATACCATGTACGTTGAAAACATACAAATAGCAGAACCCATTGCACTGAATGCCTGGAGCATTGGAAGAACCATTTTTATTGAACTTACCGATGGAAGAAATATCAGTTTTCCGGCTGACAGGTTTAAAATTCTGGCTAAGGCAAACGAAGAAGAGTTGAAAGAGGTTACCGTCCGTTTAAACGGATATGCCCTTCGTTGGGAAAATCTCGATGAAGATATCACAGTTAAAGGGATAATAGCGGGTAATTTTCAGTTGCCATTGTCCGTTTAAAACTTTATTTTCCATTTCAGATTAGGGTCTGACTAGCCGAAAAAGTATCGGAATCAAATATTGTTTTTTAAACAACTTACATTAGCGTAAATTTGTTGTTTTAAGTTGACTGGAATCTCTAAAAATGATTGTAAACCATGAAACGAAACTGGATTATCGCAATTATTCTGGCACTTTTAGTCTCATTATTAGGTGTCTACATTTCAGGGATCAACTTAACAGAACTTGATCCCAAGATTGTTCCGGGTGATGTGGCCTGGATGCTCACCTCAACGGCGCTCGTACTGTTAATGACGCCGGGATTAGCCTTCTTCTACGGTGGAATGATCCAACCCAAGAATATTATATCCACCATGTTGCAGAGTTTTATTGCCATGGGAATTGTAAGTGTTATCTGGGTTTTTATTGGATTCAGTATGGCATTTGGCGATAGTATCGGGCCCGATAAATATGGATTAATTGGGAATCCTTTTACTTTTTTCATGTTTAAAGGTGTGAACGGTTTTACACATCCACTGCTGGCTCCAACGATTCCGCTTGCCCTTTTCGCGATGTTTCAGTTAAAGTTTGCCATTATTACTCCGGCTTTAATTACAGGTTCATTTGCAGGAAGAGTCCGTTTTAGTGCCTATATCCTGTTTATGTCGTTATTTGTGATCTTTATCTATTGCCCGCTGGCACACTGGACCTGGCATCCCAACGGTTTTTTGCGTAATTGGGGTGTACTTGATTTTGCAGGAGGTACAGTAGTGCATATGTCCGCCGGATTTGCAGCACTTGCCGGTGCTATGTTTTTAGGTCCGCGACGCGATTATTTTCACTCATTTCATCCGGCGAATATACCGTTTGTTCTTCTGGGTGCCGGGATGTTGTGGTTTGGCTGGTTTGGTTTTAATGCCGGTTCTGCCTTGGCTGCAAACTCTGTCGCAACCATTGCGTTAGTGAATACCAATACCGCCTCGGCTGCTGCAATGCTCGGATACCTGATGATGGATGCTGCAATGGGTAGAAAACCGTCAGCAATGGGAGCTGCAATCGGGTTGGTGGTTGGCCTGGTGGCGATTACGCCTGCGGCCGGATTTGTGAATGTGGGTGCCAGTATCTTTATCGGGTTGGCAGCATCAATTATTTGTAATGTTGCAGTTCATTATCGTTCAATGACATCTGTTGATGATACGCTTGATGTATTTCCTGCTCATGGAATGGGAGGAATTTCAGGAATGTTTTTTACAGGGGTATTTGCACAGGGAGTCGGACTTTTTTACGGAGAATATCGCACCTTTTTATTCCATTTGTTGGCTTTGGTTATAGTGGGGATCTTTACTTTTGGTGGTTCCTACCTGCTCTATCGTCTTACCGATCTGATTATTCCGATGCGTGTTGAACCAAAATCGGAGCGGCTCGGTTTAGATATCACACAACATGATGAATCCTACGCATCTGAATATAAATCAGAGTGATCGGGCTTATTTTATTCACACTCTTTCGGTATCCTAAATTCCGAAGGACTTTTATAGCGATTAATTGAGACTTTGTCCCACAGAACATCGCAATCAGAAAGCGGTGGTCTTTCAACTGCTTTGTATCCGATTCCTACAACGGAGAGAACTTCTAATCTTTCGGGAATATTAAAATGTTCGTGAATATATTCATTTGAGGTGATTTCGTCGTTAAAATAACGACGATTGATCTGAACCCAGCAAGAACCGAGTCCGAGTGCTTCTGCTTCAAGCTGGACGAATATTGATGCTATGGAACAATCTTCAACCCAAACATCACTTTTTGTTTTATCACCGGCTATGATTATTGCCAGCGGAGCATGTCTCAGCAATGATGCCCCGTGTGGTTTGGATGATGCAAGTGTAGCAAGCAAAGCCGGATTGTCTACAATAATAAATTCCCACGGACGACTTCCTTTTGAAGAGGGTGCAAGAAGTGCGGCAGTAAGCAGCTTTTTAATTATGCTTTCCTCTATCTTCCGTTTGAGAAATTTTCGTGTGCTGCGGCGGTTGAAAAAGATATCAAGCATAATAGATCAGGTTTGGTGCAAATTTAGAAATCTTATGTGAGCTTTAACGAAAAAAGCCACCCTTTTTTGGGATGGCTTGATCATTTTCTGAGGGATGAAAAATTATTGCAGCAGATGTTTGTAGCTATCGTTAATTAAATCAGGAAGATAACTTGCTAAAAGGTTAAGAGCTGTCTCGTTATCGATTTGTCCGTTACTGATTATCTTTTGACCGTTTTGACAAAAAGCTGGTCAAAAAACCACAAAGCAATAATTGCAAGAGCGCCGATTGCAACTGCGGGAGAGATATTATTTAACTTTTCAAAAAAGTGACTGACGGGCAGGATAAGCTGTGACAGATCCAAGCCATAAACAGTTTTAGCCTGAGATGCCGATTCTGTTCCCGTGGGAAACGATGAATGAAGCATAAACAGAATACTTGTCATTAAAATTGCGATAAGTACCATTGACCACCAACCTTTCCGGCTGATTATTGGCTGGTATTTGATGGGATTCAATGTCCATTCCGACATTACCCGTTGCATGACCTTAACCTTGAAATCGGGTGAGGGTTGTTCAGAAGGCAATTCTTTGAACCAATCCTTCATTAAATCTTTCTGACTCATAATATTGAAATTATTTCATCTTTTAAAACGAATCTTAACTCCAGAAGAAGTTTTTTCCTGCTTCTGTGAATTTTTACTTTTACATTTGAAACAGTCAGTCCCGTAATTGTACTTATTTCATCCATCGAAAAATCGTCGTAATAATACATTTTTAGAAGAGCCCGCTCATCAGGGTCAAGCCTTTCGAGTCCAACCTGGAGAAATCTTTGTCTGTCATCGGTACTTAACTGTCCAATAGCACTTTCGGTTGCCTGCATTTCGGTATCCGAAATTTTTACATCTTCAAACTTTACTTCAATATTTTTACGCGTTCTAAGCCTTGATATTGAGGTATTGTAAACAATCCGGAAAAACCATGTCTTAAAAGTGGAACTACTTTGAAAAGAAGTCAGCGAATTGTAGGCCTTAATAAATGCATCCTGAGCAGCCTCTTCTGCGTCTTCTCTTTGATTGAGAATCTTCATTGAGAGTGAGAATGCGAGGTGACTATATCTTTCCACTAACTGTGAAAATGATCCGGAATCACCTTTAAGAATCTCCCTGATATAATATTCATCTGTTTTCTTCTCCATTTGCCAATTAGACGAAGTCTGTCGTATTAAGGTTACAAATGAAATAGCCATGATTGAGAAATTACTAATCGAAATGAATCCGCCAGCTGGCGGATGGATATTCCATGTGGCCGTTAAAAAATAAATTATATACACATGAAAAGCGGCTAAAATTACAACAAAGATGGGAAAAAAAGAAAAATGTTGCAAAATATTCATCGATTTTGTAACCGTGTTATAATTCCCTGCGTCAAATGGGCAAATGTTAAACCTTTAAAAACAAATAGTATGGAACCAATGATGATCGGGATATTAGTTCCCTTAGGATTTGCCGCCATGATTTTCGGTATTGCATATTTAGGATTTACAACACGCAACCGGGAACGGATGGCTTTAATTGAGAGAGGCGCTGATCCGACGCTCTTTGAAGCAAAAAAGAAAGTCAGTACTGGTGGAGCAATGAAAGTAGGCCTATTCTTTGTAGGCATCGGAATGGGTGTAGTTATGGCTTATTTGATTTCTTCAGGTGGAGGAATGGATGAAGGTGCAGCCTATCCTGCGATGATTTTCATTTTTGGAGGACTTGCTTTAATTCTTTCTCACCTGTGGCAGCGTAAACAGGAAAAAGAGGATGCTTTAAAAGTTTGATTCTTAATTGAATAAAATAAGCCCGGAAACGGGCTTTTTTTATTTTGTATTTTCAATGATCGCCTCTTTAATTGCTTTCTGACAAACCTGACAGAATTCTGATGTTTCATTCGACTTCATCCGGCAATTCTCCCTCGGGCTGAACATCCCTTTTGAAATGTAACCTCCCCCTTCGAATGCTCCAACCTTCGATGCATATTTTCCATCCCGTGGTGTTGGAACAGGTGTAGTCACATCGACCATATCCTTCCATTTTGAAGAAAAATCAACCAGGGTAGTAAGGTTCGGTTCCCAGGGCTCAACCTTAAGATTGTAATAATTGTCGTAGGCAACTTCCGAAGTATAATATTCGTCACCTAATCCGCCAAATCCATGTCCGAACTCGTGAGCAAAGACTTTCGACGAGAGCAGGTGGTCGGTGGTGCATACAGTTACTGAGTTATAAAATCCGCCACCACCATAGCGTGACGAGTTTACCAGAATAATGATTTGGTCGTAAGGGACCGCTGCGGCCATATCATGAATGGTCTTCATATCGGAAGTTGTAAGGTACCTCGAAATATCGAACGTATAAAATGTGCTGTTGAATAATGAGTTACGGTAAATATGTTCACCCGGTATATCTGTTCCTGATTCGACAGATGGTGTTTTCAGTGTGTAAACATTAAAATACTCCTTCATCTGTGAAAACGGGGCAACCACGAAAAGAGAATCAGTCAACCTTTTCGAATCTTTCACGAACTTTTCCATCTCGTCTTCAGTATATCCTTCAGCCAGAATAGCAATATCAATCTTGTGAGAAGGCTCGCCTGAAATAAGAATTTTTTCGACAGAAATATGTTTAGTGTTTTCGTTGTTTATGAAATAGTTCTCGGGGTTGATGTTTGTTGAATAGATTTCGGAAAACTGCCCGTCGTAATTTCTTTTTTCAATCTTTAGCCGAATGATATTTTTCGGGAAAGGAAATCTTATCACCTGATAAAATGCTTTGTCAATCACTTTAGCTTCTGCTGTTGTTTGCCATTCCTGAAAAAGGGGAGAGAAACCTTTTGAGAATATAAGCTCTCCGCTCTTGTTGTCATAAACCCGAAAACGGTAAGTGCCTAAGTTTCGATTGTCGATCAATGTGTTGTGTGATCCGCTCCACATTTTTTCTTTCTTTATCTCGCAAGGAATCACAGCAACTGAGGTATGATTTCCTGTTAGCAGGTAATCGTATCGTAAAACCTCGTCGGTGAAAAAGTCATCAAATACAGGAGTCGCCCAACCCGACAACGGCACAAAAAGAATGATAATCCTGATTAAAAGTTTCTTCATCATGTTCATCTTTCGTTACTTTTGCAAAGAAGATTCAAAATTAACGATTTTTGACTAATAAATATTTCCGATTATGTCAGTTTTATACGATTATATAAAGGAGTTTTTGCTCAGCTATGGATTTATAGCCCGGTTAGCAATTTATGGGGCTGCTCTTGGTTCCTTTCTGATGTTGGTTGTTGTGGCTTCCATTGTTTTTCTGATCATCCGAACGGTCTTTGTGAAAATAGTTGGACGGATTGTCAGGCGTACAAAGGGTATTTGGGATGATACCCTGTTTGCGCACAGGTTTTTTCACGTTTTGATTCATATTATTCCAGCCATAATCATTTATAGCTCTTCAGGTTATGGTGGCGCGGACCTTATCTGGCTTCCGGCATTGATAAAGGGAGTTGCGCAAATCTACCTTTCAGCGATAGTGGTTACTGCTTTTATCCGTTTTTTGAATGCCGGACAGGAGATTTACAATACATATCCCTATGCGAAAGACCGCCCGATAAAAGGTTATATCCAATTAATGAAGATTCTGGTATACTTTTTTGGGGCAATTTTTATCGTGGCAGTTCTTGTTGATAAAAATCCGGCAAGTTTATTCGCCGGATTGGGCGCTATGGCAGCCGTATTAATGTTCGTTTTTAAAGATCCCATTCTGGGTTTTGTAGCTAGTATTCAGCTTGCTGCCAATAAAATGGTGAAGCCGGGCGACTGGATTACCGTACCCAGGTTTGATGTCGACGGAACTGTTTACGACATATCGCTTACCACGGTGAAAGTTCAAAACTGGGATAAAACTATTACAACGATTCCTACCTATTCCCTGGTTTCTGAGTCGGTCACAAATTGGATCGGTATGATCGAATCCGGAGGACGCAGGATTCAGCGCTCTGTAAATATTGATATTACAAGTATCCGCCTTTGTGATCAGCATTTATTGGACCGGCTTCACAAATTGCCGGGGTTCAATGAATTTGTCAATTCTGAGCCGTCATCTGGCGCAGATATTCAAGATGATATGAAAGTGGGCGCATTAAAATTGACTGGTTTTGACACGCCTACAAACCTTTCTTTGTTTAAAAAATATTTAGAGGGTTATTGTCAGATTCATCCTGGAATACACGAAAATATGACCCGAATGGTCAGATTTCTTCAGTCAACAGAAAAAGGACTTCCTGTTGAGATTATTGTTTTTAGTAAATCGCAACAAGCCGATCTTTACGAAGCTTTACAGTCCGAAATATTTGATCATATTTTTGCTGTACTTCCCGTATTTGGGTTGAGGGTGTTTCAGAATCCCTCAGGTAGTTGTTTTCCCTCATCCGATATTTAACAGATAGCTTTTACAAAATAGTTTTCCGGCACTGATATCCTTATAATATGCATTGATTTAAATAATTTCAGGTTCTGGCAAGCTTGTTTATCAATTTTTTATTTGGATAGTTCGAAATGTGAAAATATTTAGCCATTTTTGTATCAAATTGTAAGTATCGTGAAGAAGAATAATATTGAATTAGAAGAAGATTTTAAGGAACAAAGTGTTCATATTGATGATCTTGACCGAAAGATTCTCAAACTGATTACCGCAAATGCCCGAATCCCTTTTTTGGAAGTTGCCAGAGAGTGTGGAGTGTCGGGAGCTGCTATTCATCAACGTGTTCAGCGATTGGTGTCAATGGGGGTAATTATTGGCTCTGAGTTTTTGGTAAGTCCGCAGAAGCTTGGCTATAATACGACTGGTTACATGGGAATCTACCTCGAAAAAGCAAGTTACGACAAAAAGGTATTAAAATTGTTGCGAGAGATTCCGGAAATAGTTGAATGTCATCATACTACTGGTCAGTATGCGATCTTTATCAAGATTCAAACCAAAACCAACAAGCATCTGATGAAAATCATTGATACAGATCTTCAGGCCATTGATGGAATTGCACGGACCGAGACATTTATTTCGCTGGAGGAAGACTTTAAACGGCAAATCCCGATCAGGTAAAGCCTTCTTTATAATTGATTAAACAACAAAGCCTCCGGTTACGGAGGCTTTGTTGTTTAATCCGAAAAAACATTAGAAAGGAAGATCATCCTTGTCGCCTGAATCTCCGATCGGAGGGATATCCGATTCTGAAAAGGTTGGAGGATTTTGACTCGCAGCGCCTTGCTGCACAAGATCGACCCGAAAGGCATTGATGTTGGAATACCATTTTTCATTGTATTCACGCGATTCGATACTAAACGAAACCTCAACCTCCATATTAGGTTTGATCTTATCAAAAGTGCCGTTCTTGTCGTTAAAAAGTGTAAAACAGATTTTTTTGGGAAATTGCTCCTCAGCAGTTTCAATGATAAAATCCTGTTTTTTCCATTCTCCGCGTGCACTGGTCCCTTTTATTTCGGGAAGAATCTGTAATACTTTTCCTGTTGTTTTAAAGCTCATATACTTTTCTATTTAAGTTACTTATAAAAACAAGATCCGGAATTGACTATCCCGGATCTTGCAAACGGGGTATATTCCCCAAAAGTAATTTAAAAAATCAAATTATTTTTTGATTTGGAGAAGTTCAACTTCGAATATAAGCACTGCATTAGGTTTGATATCGGCACCGGCACCACGTTCTCCATAAGCAAGAGCCGAAGGAATGACAAGTTTCCATTTTGATCCGACAGGCATCAGCTGAAGCGCTTCTGTCCATCCAGGAATAACCTGGTTTGCCAAAAATTTGACTGGTTCTTTGCCTTCAGAACTATCAAATACTTTACCTTCAACGGTTGTGCCTTTGTAATGAACAAGGACAGTGTCAGTTGCTAATGGTTTTGGGCCTGTTCCCTCTTTAATAATTTCATACTGCAGTCCGCTGGCTGTAGTTTTAACTTCAGCACGCTTACCGTTTTCTGCAAGAAATTTTTTCCCGGCTTCGGTAGCTTTTACAGTTTCAACCTGCTGAGCTTTCAAAAAGTAGCTTTGTGTTACAGACTGAATCACCGCGGAAGGAATTTGTGAAGAATCACCCTTAAGAGAGCTGGTGAAAGCTGCCAGAATAATTTTTTGGTCAAGATTTTTTCCACCCGGTGCAGCAGGAAGATTTTTCTTAATGTTGTTACCTATATCAATTCCAATTGCATAGGCTGCTGAATCTGCAAGAGTTTTCAGCTCAACTTTTGAACTTTTGAATGTGTTGCATGATCCCAGGAATAATGTACCTGCAACTAACGTAACAACCAGAGATTTGATTTGCATAATTGTTTTTCTTATAAATTTTAAATGTATATTCTAAAAGCTGCGAAGATAGAAATTTAATTGTGAAATACACATCGTACTGTTTGTTTAAATAGTTTAAAAAAGAATTAATTGATGGTGAATTATAAGTTTATAGTGGATAAGTCAATATCTGTTAATTATGAACCGACAATTGTGGTCGGCAACTGACGAATTAAATAATTGGAAATGGCTCATTTTTCGTGCCCCTCAGCATCTCCCGTTTGCCGGGTGGACCAGGAATTCTCTCCGGAGTAAATCCCGCTTCCTTAAGCGATCGGCGGACTGCTCCTTTTGCACAGTAGGTTACAAGTTTTGCCTTTGTTGCACAATGATTTGCGAGCTGTTGAAAAATTGATGTCTCCCAAAGTTCAGGTTGCTTTACGGGTGAAAAGGCATCAAAATAGATCAAATCAAACAACGGCAAAGCCGAATAATCAATATTTTTTAAATCCGACGATAGCTTAAGTATCGAAAAATTATAAGTGATTTTTACCTCTTCATTCCACTTTGCTTCATGAATCATGCGAAATAGTTTAGGATTGCCTTCGGAAACGATTTCAGGATAATTTAATAATGTCCAGACTGATGGTGGCAAAGGATACTTCTCAACAGTGATATACAGGATGGCTATATTTACTTTATGTGCCTCTAATACTGTAAGATATGCATTTAATCCCGTACCGAATCCTACCTCCAGCAGGTTGAGTGAAGGTTGATCACATTTTCGCAGACCGGCTTCAATAAATACATGCATCGATTCCTGAACTGCCCCGAATGTTGAATGATAATGCTCACCAGGTTCTTGCACAAAAAGAGTGTCGGAACCATCGTCTGTTTTAACTAATTCAGGCGTATTCATTTAAATCGAAAGTTGTTAAGTATTTATTCTGTTAATCGTTGGTAAAAATACGGTGAAAAATTCTTACTTTCGCCTGATTATGAAAAGAATGTCAAACAATTAGCTCTTACAGTAATGATTATTCGGCTATACGACGAAAACCCAAATCCTAAAGATCTGCTGAAAGTAGTTGAAATTCTTCTGGATGGAGGGGTAATCATTTACCCGACTGATACTATTTATGGTATCGGATGCGATATCACAAAACCTAAAGCTGTTGAACGTGTGGCGCGGATTAAAAATGTAAAACCGGGAAAGGCCGATTTCTCTTTTATTTTTTATGATCTAAGTAATATCTCTGACTATTGTAAGCCAATCCCCAACAGCATCTTCAAACTGATGAAAAAAAATCTTCCCGGTCCATTCACTTTTATCCTGAATGCGAACAGCAATATTCCGAAACTCTTTAGAAGTACAAAAAAAAGCATCGGGATTCGCGTTCCCAATAATAACATCATCCGTGAGATTGTGAGAGAACTTGGAAATCCCATCCTTTCAACTTCAGTTCATGACGATGACGCGATCATTGAATACACAACCGATCCTGAGCTTATCCACGAAAAATATGGTGATCTTGTTGATCTGGTGATTGATGGCGGATTTGGCGGAAATATTCCTTCGACAGTTGTAGATTGCATTGGTAATGAGCCTGTTATAATCAGAATGGGGAAAGAGGAACTGATTGATTAGTTTTGCAATATGGTCATGTCCCGGTTGACTTAAACCTTACCCTACGAAATCATATCTTCTAAGCTTACATAATATTGCAAATGTAATCATTGAATTTGCCGCTTACAAAATTAGAAATGGGAAATTCAAAGTTGAAAATGTAAGTTCGATAAATCACAACGGGCTTGAAAGTCCGGAGGTGGTCGGTGCTGTACGAGGTCTTAACGCACAAAAAAGAGGCTATCCCGATGATTTGAGATAGCCTCTTTTAACTTTATTTAATCAAAAAACCTTATTGCTTTTTAAGATTTGCCTGAGCAGCCGCCAGTCGTGCAATCGGCACGCGGAACGGAGAACAACTCACATAGTCGAGACCAACCATATCACAGAATTCGATAGAGCTTGGTTCACCACCATGTTCGCCGCAAATTCCGAGTTTAATATCGGGACGTGTAGAACGACCTTTGGTAACGGCCATCTGAACCAACTGACCAACACCATGACGGTCGAGAACCTGGAAAGGATCTTGTTTAAGAATTCCTTTTTCGAGGTAAGCGGGTAAAAATTTACCGGCATCGTCGCGCGAGAATCCCATCGTCATCTGAGTTAGGTCATTTGTTCCGAAAGAGAAGAACTGCGCCTCTTTGGCAATCCCTTCGGCTGTCAAAGCCGCGCGCGGAACTTCAATCATTGTTCCTACAAGATAGTCGATTCTGTCGCCGCGTTCTGCAAATACCTTCTCTGCAGTTGCATTGATAATAGCAGCCTGATTTGTATATTCAGCGACAGTACCAATCAATGGCACCATGATTTCAGGACGGGCATCAACACCTTTTGCTTTCAGATTCATGGCAGCTTCTATAATCGCGCGTGCCTGCATCTCGGTAATTTCAGGATAGGTGATTCCCAAACGGCAACCACGGTGTCCCAGCATTGGGTTGAACTCCTCCAATTCTGAAACTTTTTGACGTATCTGGTCAATAGATATTCCCATTTCCGCAGCAAGTTCTTTTTGCGTAGCCTGTTGATGAGGCACAAATTCGTGTAATGGCGGATCAAGCAAACGAACAGTAACGCCATAACCAGCCATTGCCTCAAAAATTCCTTCAAAGTCGGAGCGCTGATAAGGCAATAGTTTGGCCAAAGCCAATTTACGACCTTTGATATCGGATGATAAAATCATTTCGCGCATCGCTTTGATCCTTTCACCTTCGAAGAACATATGCTCGGTACGGCAAAGACCAATTCCTTTTGCACCAAACTGCCGGGCTATTGCCGCATCTTTGGGCGTGTCGGCATTCGTCCGCACTTTCATTCGCGTGTACTTGTCGGACAACTCCATAAGTTTTGCGAAATCACTACTCAAAGCAGCCTCCTGAGTTTTCACCTTGCCTTCGTAAACTTCTCCTGTTGATCCGTTTAATGAAATCCAATCGCCTTCTTTATATTTTTTGCCACTCGCCTCACACGTTCTGGTTTTGTAGTCGATACGCATAGCTCCGGCGCCCGACACACAACATTTACCCATTCCGCGTGCAACAACAGCAGCATGAGAAGTCATACCACCGCGTGCGGTAAGAATACCTCTGGCAATAACCATTCCTTCAAGATCTTCGGGAGATGTTTCGATACGAACAAGGATCGAATTTTCGTATTTTCCGGCTTCATCAGCAAAGAATACGATCTGACCCGTAGCAGCACCCGGAGAAGCCGGCAACCCTTTTGCAATCACTTTTGCTGATTGCAGCGCTTCGGTAGCAAAAACAGGATGAAGCAATTCGTCAAGTCTATTGGGTTCAACACGTAAAAGCGCTGTCTTTTCATCAATAAATTTTTCTTCAAGCATATCAATGGCCATCTTTACCATGGCAGCACCCGTACGTTTTCCGTTACGAGTCTGTAGCAACCAAAGTTTACCATTTTGAATTGTAAACTCAATATCCTGCATATCATGATAGTGGTTTTCGAGCTTCTGCTGGATCTTCATCAATTCGGCATATGCATCAGGCATCGATTCTTCGAGAGAAGGATATTTTGCTGCGCGTACCTCTTCGCTTACATTTTGAAGTGCAGCCCATCGGTGCGATCCTTCAAGCGTAATTTCCTGCGGAGTGCGGATACCTGCAACAACATCTTCACCCTGAGCATTGATCAGGTATTCACCATTGAAAATATCTTCGCCTGTCGATGCATCACGTGTGAATGCAACACCTGTAGCGGAATTATTCCCCATGTTTCCAAAAACCATAGCCTGAACATTCACGGCAGTTCCCCATTCAACAGGGATATTATTAAGTTTGCGATAGTAAATAGCGCGGTCGTTCATCCAGCTTTCGAAAACGGCACCAATTGCGCCCCATAACTGTTCCCATGGATCAGAAGGGAAATCCTTGCGGGTTTTCTTTAATACTGCATGTTTGAACCGAAGAACCAATATTTTAAGATCGGCTACTGTAAATTCGGTATCTTCCTTAATTCCAAGTTCCTCTTTCATCGACTCGATGATCTCTTCAAAAGGATCGATATCTTCCTTGCTATGTGGTTTCAAACCCAGCACAACATCGCCATACATCTGAACAAAACGGCGGTATGAATCCCATGCGAAACGTTCATTACCCGATTGTTTAGCAATTCCCTCAACGGCGAGATCATTCAATCCAAGATTAAGAATTGTATCCATCATGCCGGGCATTGATGCCCTTGCACCTGAGCGAACAGAAACCAAACAGGGATTATCTTTCGAACCGAATTTGGTTCCGGTAAGTTCCTCAATATCAGCCACCGCTTTTTTAACGTCTTTGCTAATCATTTCAAAAGCATCGAAACGACCTTTCTCATTAAAAACCGTACAAACTTCGGTGGTAATTGTAAATCCAGGAGGAACCGGAACTCCGATCAGGTTCATCTCTGCGAGGTTGGCACCTTTCCCTCCCAACAAATTTTTCATCTCTGCTCCGCCTTCGGCCTGTCCATTGCCAAATGTGTAAACGTACTTGGTCATAATTAAAGTATTAATTTGAAAATATTTTTAAACATTATTTTGGGGAGCAAATTTAAGTTTATTTTTTAATAGTCCTAAGCGCTACTAACAGTTGTTAGGATTTTGTAAGCATTTAAAAGATATTTTTGTAAAAAAATCGGAGCGCATGAGAATTTGTTTGATAGGTGCAGGAAATCTTGCCACACAGCTGGGAATGGCTCTTTCAGAAAAAGGACATCAGATCGTGCAGGTTTGGTCGCGAACATCGAAAAGAGCAGCGGAACTGGCATCGAAACTGAATTGTGAATACACGGCAGAAATATCTTCAATATATTCGGATACAGATATCTATATCATCGCAGTAAGTGATAAGGCAATAGAATCGATACTCTCAAAACACGTCTGGGGTAATACGTTGGTCGTTCATACTGCAGGGAGCATTCCCATGGATATTCTTGCTCCATATTGTACAAATTATGGTGTTTTCTATCCTTTCCAGACATTCACTGTCGAAAAGAAAATTGTTTTCGACCAGATTCCGCTTTGTATTGAAGCGTATACACCACAAAATCTGGAGGTTCTGAACACTTTAGCGCTATCGCTTTCTCAAAATATAAGGATAGTTGACTCTAATCACCGACAGCAGATCCACCTGGCGGCCGTATTCGTCTGCAATTTCGTTAATCATTTTTATGCAGTCGGTGAAGAGTTATTAAGGGAAAAAGGACTCGATTTTGAAATCCTTAAGCCGCTGATCCTTGAAACTGCCTCTAAAGTAGTTGATCAATCACCGAAATCTTCGCAAACTGGCCCCGCCATCCGAAACGATAAAAATGTCATGGATAAACACCTGGCAATGCTCGAAAATCATCCTGATCTAAAAAAACTCTATTCGCTGATCAGCGAAAGTATAATTCAAACACATAAAAAGTTATAATGGCATTTTTTAAAGAAGAATTGACGAAAGTCAAAGCATTTGTATTTGACATAGATGGTGTATTATCCGCAGCAACCCAGGTTCTGGCTCCTGATGGCGAAACGATAAGGACATCGAACCTTAAAGATGGATTTGCTTTGGTATATGCGATAAGAACTGGTTATCCGGTTTGCGTAATTACGGGCGGAAAAACAATCGAAGTAATCAAGAGATGTGAAAAAATAGGAATTAAAGATTTATATGCCGGCTCGCTGAAAAAACTTCCGGGCCTTTACGATTTTATGGAAAAATACAGTCTGAAAGCTGAAGAGGTGATGTATATGGGCGATGATCTGCCCGATTATCCGGCGATGAAAGTAGCAGGAGTACCCGTTTGTCCCAAAGATGCAGCGCCGGAAATCAAAGCCATTTCGCATTATATTTCAGATAAAAACGGTGGTGAAGGTTGTGTCCGCGATGTCCTCGAACAGGTGTTACGCGCTCAGGGAAAGTGGATTGATTGTGAGACAATGAACTGGAACCTGTTTTAATCACCACATTATGATTACAGATTACAAAATTATACTCGCCTCAAAATCCCCGAGAAGGCTTGAACTACTTGAAGGATTGGATCTCCCTTTCGAAGTGATTATACACGAAGTTGATGAGGTTTTTCCCGATGGATTACCAATGGAGGAGATTCCGGTTTATCTCGCAAAATTAAAGGCTGAACCTTTTTACAACGAACTCAGTAGTGATACATTGGTGATTACAGCTGATACAATTGTGTGGATCGACGGTGTTGTTTTAGGAAAACCAAATGATTATGAGCATGCAGCTGCGATGCTCCGACAATTATCAGGGAGAAAGCATGTGGTCGTTACGGGAGTTTGCCTGACAACGAAAGAGAAACAGTCCACTTTTTCAGCTTCAACGGATGTCTATTTTAAAGATTTGACCGATGAAGAAATAGATTATTACCTTAAAAACTATCACCCTTATGACAAAGCCGGATCGTATGGCGTTCAGGAATGGATTGGCTATATTGCGATCGAAAGAATAGAAGGATCTTATTTCAATGTGATGGGACTTCCGGTTCAACGGTTATACGAAGAGTTTAAAAAGTTCTGATTTATAAATACCAAAATAGACATAAGATGCTACGCCAACTTTTTATCATTTTTGTTTTAATTTCTGTTTCTGCGGGTTTGTTTGCCAAAGAGGGAATGTGGATTCCTACTTTACTTCAAAAATACAATATCGAAGAGATGTCGCAAATGGGATTTAAACTTTCAGCTGAAGATGTTTACAGTGTCAATCACGCAAGTATGAAGGATGCCGTTGTCCTTTTTGGTGGCGGTTGCACAGGTGGCGTAATCTCGAACGATGGTTTGCTGATCACGAATCACCACTGCGGATTCGGACAAATTCAGCAACACAGTTCCGTCGAACACGATTACCTTACCAACGGTTTCTGGGCAATGAACAGATCCGAAGAACTCACTAACCCGGGTTTGACAGTTCAGTTTTTGGTGAAGATGGAAGATGTTACCAACAAAATTCTGAGAACAGTGACCGATAAGATGGATCAGGTTACACGGCTCGATACCATTCAGAAAAACATTGACAAGATCAAAAAAGAGTACATTACGGGAACGGTATATTCCGCAGATATTAAACCTTTATTTAATGGAAATCAATATTTTATCTATATCTATGAAGTTTTTAAAGATATCAGGTTAGTGGGCGCTCCCCCGGTTGCCATTGGCAAATTTGGCGGCGATACCGACAACTGGGTTTGGCCACGTCACACTGGCGACTTCTCGCTCTTCAGAATTTATGCCGGAAAAGACAATAAACCGGCGGCATATTCACCCGAAAATGTGCCGTACAAACCAAAGAAATTTTTCCCGATCAATCTGAAAGGTTTGAAGGAAGGTGATTTTACAATGGTATTGGGTTATCCGGGTTCAACACAGCGTTACGCCCCGTCACAGGCAGTCGACCTGATTATGAATCAGAGCGATCCGGCAAAAGTGGCCATCCGCACGGTTAAACTGAATATTTGGGATGAACGAATGAAAACCAATCCGAAAATCAGGATTCAATATGCCGGCAAATATGTATCAGCTTCAAACTCATGGAAGAAATGGCAAGGTGAAGTCAAAGGTTTGCAACGATTGGATGCAGTCAATGTAAAAAAAACAAGTGAAGTTGAATTTAAGCAATGGGTCGCTGCTGATCCGGGCCGTATTCAAAAATATGCCACAATACTTGCTGACTTCGAAAAACTTTACAAGGAATACGGCCCATATCAGGCTGTCAATGATTACTATACGGAATGTATTCAACGTGGGTCAGATATTTTTACCCTTGCTGCCAGATTTGAACCGCTCGAAACAGCAAAAGATGATGAACAACAACAAAACGAGATCAAAAAGCTCAGAGCATACCTGACAGGCTACTTTAAAGACTACGATCAAAAAACCGACGAGATGATATGGTCGGCGCTGATGAAGATTTATGTTCGGAATGTTGACCAAAAATTTATGCCCGAAGAACTGATTAAACTGATTCCGGATATCGGTACTGACAATTTTGTGGCTAAAACATATAATAAATCGATATTGACCGATAGCCTGAAAATAAATAAATTGCTCGATAACTTTAATCAAAAATCAATCAAGCGGCTACAGAAAGATCCGGCTTATTCACTCTTTAAAATGATCAGGCAACACTATCGGGATAAAGTCGATCTGATTTTTAAAGACCTCAATTCCGGCATAGGTGTTGTTCAGAAAAAATACACTGCCGCTATTATGGAGATGAATGAAAGGACACGGATAATGGCCGATGCCAACCTTACATTACGTGTTGCTTACGGTAAGATTGAAGGATACAAACCAGCTGATGGCGTTACATTTAATAGTTTCACCACTTTAAAGGGGATCATAGAAAAAGATAATCCTGATATCCCGGATTACAATGTTCCTGAATTTTTACGCAAACTCTACCTTACGCGAGATTTTGGTCAGTATGTAAATGAGTCTGGTGAAGTTCCCGTGGCATTTTGCGCGTCAAACCACACGACAGGCGGTAACTCGGGAAGTCCCGTTGTAAATGCTCAGGGTGAGCTGATTGGATTGAATTTCGACCGGTCGTGGGAAGGTACGATGAGCGATATCATTTATGATCCTGATCAATGCCGCAATATTGCACTTGATATGCGATATGCCCTCTTTATCATCGATAAATTTGCCGGTGCAGGGTATTTATTAAAGGAGATGGAGATTGTGAAATAAATTATAAGTGATGAGTTATGAATGATGAGTTATTTGCACATTTGTATATCAAATCATTCGCAAATTAGAATATCATTTCAACTCTACGATCCTCTTTGTTTGTAATGGGGGAGTGGTGGTTATTCGTTTGTAACGATAAATAAAACGCTATTATGTCATACCTCATTTGACAACTACACATTCGATTATCTATTTAGGAAATTAAAGCACTTTTAAATTATACATATATGACAATTTATTCTTATATTTGTAGGTATGATTTATATCCTGGACAAAATTAATGGAGAACTAATAGAATCTGAGATAGTGCCAATGGGCAAAAAAACAATCCCTCTTAAAAAGGATGGATGGAATTTTAATTGGCGACAACTATCGAGAGAGGAAAATGGACGTGCCTATGTTTTGAGAACATTAAATTCGCCGGATCAGACAGAAGGTGCATTGTGTTTGCGATATGAACATGATATGTTAATAATGGATGCATTAGAATTAGCGCCTTATAATATTGGACAAAAAAGCAAACGCTATGATTATATTGCTGGTTGTTTAATAGCATTCGGATGTAGGGAGAGTTTCAAAATAAAAAGTGACTACAAAGGGTTTTTGACATTTGTATCAAAAACGAATTTAATTAAATGGTATGCAGAAAAATACGGTGCAAAACTGGCTCTTGGACAACGGATGTTTATTGATTGGGAAAACGGAGAAAGATTAATTGAAAAGTATTTAAATCGAACAAAAAAAGATTAGTCATGAAAAAGCAAATAGAAGAACCACAAGAAGGGATGCTGACACAAAGTATGGATGTTGGCACAAAGGGATTTGATGATTTTCAGGCTATTCTATTGAAAAAATCAAGAGACCGAACTGAAGATCAGAAATTAAGAATCAATTTGTTTACACTCAAATATCAAATGGAGGACTATTTAACCTCAAATAAAGCGGAAGAAAAATCTGCAGGGGAATTCTTAAAAACTATATTAAAGACATTACAAATTCAACAAAATCAGTTTGCTAGTTATATAGGTTTAAAACCATCAAATCTAAGCAAATTGATTAGCGGAGAACGTACTATAAACTATGATTTAGCCTTGATCTTTGGTCGATTATTTAATCATGAAGCGATGTTATGGATCGAAATTCAAGCAAAAAATGAAATGAATAAACTACTTCATGCTGAGAGAAATAAATATGCGGTCTATACATTAAATGATTTAGTAAAAGAACCTAAAACGAAGTATAATCAAGCAGACAACCTCGCAAGTAGCTAACTAACAAAATTCACTAATATCTTCCCGAAACGAAGTTTGATGATGAAGTCATTTGTCCTCTTATCCCAATTCAACAATAGTAATCCCAGAACCCCCAAATTGAACATGCTCGTCGTGGCAGTTTCGGACTGCTGGTTCTGTTCGGAGATAGTTCTGGATCAGTTCGCGTAAAATTCCGTTGCCTTTTCCGTGCAAAATATGTAGTTCACTTGCATCAACCATAATAGCCTCATCAACAAACTCTCTGATTTTTTGCAGCGCCTCTTCGGCGCGCAAGCCACGCACATCGATATTCGGTTTGAAAACAAGCTTCCGCTCGCCGATTTCCTGATTAATACGCCCTTTTGTTTTGTTCTCAACCTTTGTTCGCTTGACCTCGCTTCGCGAAACTGACTCCAATTTATTCCGCTTTACGACAGACCGGAGATGACCGAATGCCACCGTGATTTTATTTGATTTAATTTCAAGTACTTCGCCCAAAGTATCCTGACCAGGCAAACGAACCCAGCCACCTACTTCAATTTCGGCCGGCGCCTTTCGCGGAACGACAGCCATCTTCTTTTTCTCTTCCACCTTTTGAGGTCGCTCCTTGCGTTGTAGCTCATTTTGCTTCAATTTCGCCATCTTACGGAGGATTCGCTCATCATCTTCCTCCCCTTTTCGGGAAATCTCCGCTTTAAAATCCTCCAGCTTCTGACGCGCTTCCTGTGTCCGTTCTTTCCCGGCATCAGCCTCTTTTATATCGCGAATAGTCTTTTCAATAATCCGGTTCGCCCCCGAAACGATCTCTTCAGCCTCGCGTTTTGCCTTGTCGAGAATCTCTTTTCGCAACTTCTTTGTCTCGGCAAGACCAGTTTCGTAATTTTCGGCCAATTCCTCAATCCGTTTCTCCTCCTGTCTGATCTTCTGTCGTTTGCTCTCCCAATATTTTTTATCACGAACAATTTCACGTAAGTGTTTATCGAAATCGATGTGATCGACTCCGATTTTATTGGTTGCATCCTGAAGAATCTCTTCGGGAAGACCAATTTTACGCGCAATTTCAAACGCGAACGAACTTCCTGGCTTTCCAATTTGAAGCAGGAAAAGTGGTTCCATCTTGTGTGAATCGTAAAGCATAGCACCATTGGCAATTCCGGGCGCTGACGAAGCAAAGTGTTTCAGATTCGTATAATGGGTTGTGATCACCCCAAAAGATCCCAACTCATTTATTTTATTCAGGATAGATTCGGCAATGGCACCGCCAAGCATCGGCTCAGTTCCCGTTCCAAATTCATCGATCAGGACAAGCGAATCGGGAGAACAATTCCTTACAAAGAATTTCATATTGTAAAGATGAGAGCTATAAGTACTTAAGTCGTTATCCAACGACTGATCATCACCAATATCCATGAAAATAGCCCTGAATATACAGGTACGGCTATCGACCTGAACAGGAATGGGAATACCGCATTGAACCATATACTGCAACAATCCGACCGTTTTAAGACAGACTGACTTACCTCCCGCGTTAGGTCCTGAAATCAATAAAATTCTGTCCGTCTTGTCGAGCCGGATATCAAGCGGAACAATTTTACGCTGTTCCCTCGCCAGGTTAATCTCCAAAAGCGGATGACGTGCTGTTATCCAATCGAGTTCAAACTCATACAATAAAACCGGTTTAACTGACTTGCTTTCGATGGCCCAGATCGCTTTAGACCTAATAAAATCGAGGATCGCCATTACCAGGTACGAATAGGCAATATCGTCGGCATAAGGACGAATATCATCCGTAAAACGTGTAAGAATTTTCACAATTTCCCTTCTTTCAGCCGCCTCAAGCTCCCTGATGCGGTTATTTGTTTCGACGATCTCTTCCGGTTCTACATAAGCAGTTTTTCCTGTAGCTGACTCATCGTGAATAATTCCTTTGATTTTCCGCTTATTGGCCGCTCCTACCGGGATAACGGCACGCCCATCACGTATTGATACGGAAATATCTTTTTCAACCAATCCTTCAGCCTGCATCTTTCGTAAAATAGTGCTCATAATTTTCGAAATACTCGATTGCAACGAAAGCATATCACGGCGGATCTGTGACAGTTCGGGCGAAGCGTTATCCTTTATCTGGCCATGTTTGTTAATAATCTGATCGATACGCTCGTATATAAACGGAAAAATCTGTACATTTTGTACCACATTTCTCAATCGCGGAAAAGTTCCTTCCTCAGTATTCCGAAAGAAAGCCACAATAGCGCGTACCGTTTCGAGTGAACGTCGCAAATCGAACAATTCGAATACCTCGAGGAAAGTACCTGCAACTTTTGACCTTTGTAAGGCAGCACGCATATCAATAAAATAACCATTGGGAAAATTCATCCCTTCGCTGATGATCTTTACAAACTCAATCGTTTCATCCAATTGCCGTTCAATATCTTCACGATCGGATGAAAAGTTACATTCATCAACCTTCTCTTTGCCCAAAGTACTCAGGCAACGTCCCTGAAGTATTTCGCGCACTTTATCAAACCCAATCTTACTCTCAAAATTCGAAGGGTAAATATCCATTTCGGTTCATTGATTACGCCGCAAAAATAAATAGAAAATCGGGAAGTATGTGTGCGATAAACTTATTCGCTTTACGATTAGACATATTCTCACCGGATTGTTCAAATTCGTACACTCCTGTTTATAAAAACCGTACAACAAATCAATCTTAAAGCTCAATACAAAACAATCAACATTCTATATTACAATTTATTAACAAGTTTGGCACGATAACTGATATTTTCATTGCGACAATGATTCGAAAACAATAAAAAAAAACATATCATGAAAACAACATCGCACAATGCAGCAAAAGAGATCAGAATTGGAATATTGTTAGTGGTATTTACAATGGCCACTTTCACCGCATTCAAGGTCAAAGAAATTCAAGTTAATGATTTGGAAAACGGAGAACTAATGAGATCCGGAAGAATTGAAGTTAATCAAACGGGCTTTATGTCTTTACCAGTTCTTGATGCAAAATTGATTGAAGAACCAGTTCTTGAGGTCGAAGCCTGGATGAATAGCGACAGTTACTGGGGAGCGGAAACTAATAAGAAAGCTGTCGAAGCTGAACTGGCACTTCAGATTGAACCTTTGATGAAAAACACTGAATATAATGCGAAGGAATTTGTCGAAGCTGAAATGGCACTCGAAATCGAAAACCGGATGAATAGCTATGAAGAAACTAATAACGAAGCTCTCGAAGCAGAACTGGCGCTTCAGATTGAACCTTTGATGAAAAACACTGAATATAACGCAAAGGAATTTGTTGACGCTGAAATGGCGCTCGAAATCCAAAACAGGATGAATAGCAATGCCGGGACTAATAACGAAGCTGTCGAAGCTGAACTGGCACTGCAGATTGAACCTTTGATGAAAAACACTGAATATAATGCAAAGGAATTTGTCGAAGCTGATATGGCAATCGAAATCCAAAGCTGGATGAATAATTCCGAATACTGGAATATGGCAAGCAAATAATGCTAAATACTTCCCCTTAACAACCTTTGATGCCCGGTTTTGCCGGGCATTTTTTTGCATTCTTACAGTTATCACGATCACTTCACATCATTGGGGCTCAAATAAAAGTTGTTCAGAATCAGCCACATCTGTTTCTCTTAATTTGCCATCTTCTGCCAATAGTTTCAACCGGTTACAATTAGTAACCTTTCTGAGTATTATCCGGCAAATCTTCAAATTTTTAAAATTCTCCCGGAATCCACTTATCCAATTGCAAACTGTTCATTTTCGGACAGTAATATTTTCAAAAACCGTACAGTAATCAGTATTCAACAACCTTCAACAAATATTTATATCATTGTTTTACATTACTTTACAATCTTTGGCACGATTGGTGATATAAACCAATCAGAAAATAATTTTAAAATAAAAATAAAATGAAAACAACAACTTATAAAACAGGAAACGTGATGAGATCAATAGTAGCATCTTTAATTATTCTGGCTTCACTCCAGGGAATTGCAAAAGGAGAAAATTCGGATAAGAAAGCAATCGGAATCGTGGAAAATGAATCAGCCTTGCAGGTTGAAAGCTGGATGAGCAACTTAGTATATAATGCACAGGAATTTGCTGCAGCTGAAATGGCAATCGAAATCCAAAACAGTATGAATACCACTTCCGAAACTAATAACGAAGTTGTCGAATCAGAATCTGCACTTCAGATTGCAGCTTTGAAGAACATCAATGAATATAAAGCTCAGGAATTTGTTGAAGCTGAAATGGCATCCGAAACCGAAAGCTGGAAGAATAGCAATGATTCAACTGATAACGAAGTTGTTGAAGCAGAACCTGATCTTCAGATTGCAGCTTTGATGAACAACATAGAATATAAAGCCCAGAAATTTGTAGCAGCTGAAATGGCACTCGAAACCGAAAGCTGGAAGAATAGCAATGATTCAACTGACAACGAAGTTGTCGAAGCAGAACCTGCACTTCAGATTGCAGCTTTGATGAACATCAATGAATACAAGGCAGAGAAATTTGTTGATGCTGAAATGGCGCTGGAAACCGAAAGCTGGATGAATACAAGCAAATCAAAAGAGCAGACCAATTACTGCAACGAATTGGCAAATAACTAAATGATTGGAACATCATTGGAACTGGTTCAATGATGATATCTTAATCAGAATTTCTCTGATAAATGCAACCCGGTAAAGCCGGGTTTTTTGTTGTTTATCAGAACGTTCCATATAATGCGTATTCATCAGTATTGCAAAACACCTGGCTGTAAATATAAAAACCTGGTCGGTTCGTTTCAATCTTACGATTTAATTGCAATACAGGATGCCCGGACACCACCTGAAAATAGCCTTTCAACCTTTCATCAGCTACGATTGAGAGTATTTTTTGCTCTCCGCCCTTCACTTCAACCTGGTAATTCTTACGTAAGACATCGAACAACGACTTATTTTCAAAATTTCGGGAAGTAAATCTCGAAAGATTAATATTCGGAATCATGGTGATATCAAAAAAAACAGGTTTATTATTCACTAGCCGGAGTCTCTCCATATAAATACAACCCGATTCAATCTCCAACTGGCTCAATGGAAAAGTGAAAGCTTCACTCCAGTTTCGAATCTCAGGCTTTAAAACAATATGAGTTAATAGATTATCCCGACCAATTGCCGATGTTGTACCTGTCAGCGACAGAATCCCAACACCTTTGGGAATACCTTTCACAATACTCCCTTTCCCCTGATGCCTCACAATATATCCCTCGTTGGCCAGGCGGTCAAGCGCTTTCCTTATCGTAGGACGCGTTACCTTATGAACAGTGCACAACTCGTTCTCAGATGGGAGTAAATCTCCTTCACGAAAAACACCGTCTGAAATATGCGAACGCAAAATTTCATATACTTTACGGTGCTGGGGTATCAAAGCTTTTAGTTGCATAAAATCTATTTCCGATTGATTGCAATACAAATGCAAAAGTAATAAAAGTTTTAACAAAAATAAAAAATTGTATTTACATGATAAAAATAAAAATATTTTATATATTACTATTAATCATTTATATAAATCATATTTTTATTTTTACAAAAATAAATTGAAAATTTACTTGTAAATACAAGTTGAATGAAATATCTTTGCAAAAAATATTTTTTCTATGGCTACAGTCGTTATTATGCCTAAACAAGGCCAATCTGTTGAAAGTTGTATAATTACCGAATGGAACAAGAAAAAGGGAGACCAGGTTACAAAAGGGGAACTCCTGTTTGCCTACGAAACCGACAAAGCTTCTTTTGAAGAAGAGGCAGCGGTTGACGGTATCCTTCTTGAGCTTTTTTATGAAGTTGGTGACGAAGTCCCTGTACTGACAAATGTCTGTGTGATAGGTGCTGCTGGCGAATCCGCCGACGTCTACCGACCCGGAAGTGCTGCCCCCAAAAAAGAGGGAAGTCAGGAACCAGCTACTACAGTAGAAAAAACAGCCACAAAAGCTGAAGATTTAACATCAAAATCATCCAATACGATAACCGGATCAGGAGCCATATCTCCACGAGCCAGAATTCTTGCCGGTAAAGAAGGAATTCTTACTGAAGGATTAGCGGGAACAGGTCCCAAAGGGCGCATTATTGAGCAGGATGTTCTTGCCGTAATTGCGGGCAATCCTAAAACCACCCCACTGGCGAAGAAAATCGCCGGTCAGGAACAGATGCAGCCAGCCGCAACTGGAAGTGGCTTAGGTGGATCCGTTACAGCAAAAGATCTTGCATCGCCAAATCTTGTTTCTAACAATGATTTTGAAATCAAGAAATTATCCAATATTCGCAAAATGATCGCCAAAGCGATGCTCAACTCGCTGCAAAATTCAGCTCAATTGACCCATCATCTTGGCGCAGACGCTCGCAGAATGCTCGAATTGCGCCGGAAAGTAAAAAAAGCCAACGATAACGGTTATCCTGTGAACATTACTATTAACGATATGGTTTGTTTTGCAGTGGTTAAAGCTTTACGGAAATTTCCGCAGGCAAATGCCCATTTTCTTGGCGATAGTGTGAAATACTTTAATAAAATATACCTTGGGGTAGCGGTCGACACCGATCGCGGATTGATGGTTCCTGCAATCAGAAATGCAGATGACCTTTCTATTCAGGGCCTTTCTAATCAGATGCGCGAAATAGCCGTGTCGTGTCGTAAAGGGGCTGTCAATCCTGAATTGCTCTCCTCTGAAGCCGCTTCGTTTACCGTTTCAAATCTTGGAAATTATGGAGTGGAAATGTTCACACCGGTAATTAACCTTCCACAGGTTAGTATTCTGGGAGTTAACACCATCGTTCCGCGTCCGAAAGATTTAGGAGATGGAGTTTACGGATTTGTTCCTTTTATCGGCCTTAGTCTTACTTACGATCATCAGGCATTGGATGGCGGTGAAGCCACCCGTTTCCTGAAACAAATCGCCATAGAAATTGAAAACCTTGAGTTTGAACTTTAAAAAATAGGAGATTCGACAATGAGTACAACATTCGATTTAGCAATTATTGGCGGGGGTCCTGCCGGATATGTAGCAGCCGAAAGAGCTGGTAAAAAAGGACTTAAGGTCGTTTTAATTGAAAAAAGCGAACTGGGTGGAGTTTGCCTCAACGAAGGGTGTATTCCCACTAAAACACTGTTATACAGTGCAAAACTATACGATAACGCCCTCGGAAGCAGCAAATATGGTGTAGAAACTAAGGAGGTGACTTTCGATTTCTCTAAAATGATGGCCCGCAAACAAAAAGTGGTCAAAAAACTGGTTGGTGGCGTTGGAATGAAAATGAAAGAACATCACGTTGAAGTAATTAAAAGTGAGGCTTATATCAAAGGACGTTCAGCTGAAGGAATTGAAATTACTGCCGGTAACACTGAAGTATTAGCGACAAACCTTCTTATTTGTACAGGTTCGGAAGCGATGATGCCACCTATCCCGGGACTTGGCGCTCCGGGAGAATTGATCCTTACAAACAGAGAAATTCTCGAATTAAAGGAAAGACCAGATTCATTGGTAATTATTGGTGGCGGAGTCATTGGACTCGAATTTGCCAGTTTTTTTAACAGCCTCGGCACCAAAGTTACGATCATCGAAATGCTGGATGAAATCCTTACTGGAATGGATCGCGAGATGAGCGAAATGCTCCGGCAGATGTACACCAAAAAAGGCATTACCTTCAACATCTCAGCTAAAGTTACTGAAGTAAAAGGAAATGAAGTATTCTTCGAAAAGAACGGAAAAAAAGAATCAATTTCCGGTGAGAAAATCCTTGTAAGTGTTGGTCGTAAAGCCAATACCACAGGTTTCGGTCTTGAAAATATAGGAGTCGAACTTTTCCGTGGAGGTATAAAAGTGGACGAAAAAATGCGGACAAATGTTCCAAATGTTTTTGCTGCCGGCGATGTTACGGGATTCTCATTACTTGCTCATACTGCAAGCCGCGAAGGCGAAGTGGTTGTAAATAACCTTACGGGACGTGCAGACAGAATGCGTTACAATGCCATTCCCGGTGTCGTTTACACAAATCCTGAGTTTTCAGGTGTCGGATATACCGAAGAGAGCGCCAAAGCTCAAAATATCGAATACCGCGTAACTAAATTGCCGTTAGCATTTGCCGGACGTTTTATAGCTGAAAATGAAGGTGGAAGTGGTCTTTGCAAAGTGCTTGTCGGGGCGAAATACGGAGAAGTTCTTGGTGTTCATATCCTGGGAAACCCTTCAGGTGAAATCATTTACGGCGCCGCAATGGCCATCGAAATGGAGATGACCATCAAAGAAATGGAGGAAGTGGTCTTTCCGCATCCTACAGTTTCCGAAATTTTTAAAGAGAATATTTTTGCATTCTAAAAACTAAATACCAAATCATTTCAATATCAATAATAAAATTTTATGCCTAAAGTTCAGTTTATTGACCCTTCAGTGGCCAGACAAGCCGGAGAAATTACGTTTACACCAATCCCGGTAAATCAATACAAAAAAACAATTACCGAAGAAAGAGCAAATTTTTCAGATGCAGATTTCCTTCGCATTTACCATGATATGGTGGTGATCCGCGAATTCGAAACCATGTTGAACCTGATTAAAACAACCGGAGAGTACAGCGGAATTCCATATGATCATCCCGGACCGGCACATCTCTCTGCAGGACAGGAA
>JAPLDR010000042.1:68640-81342 GCA_026391655.1 Bacteroidia bacterium
AGGACAGGAAGCTGCCGCTGTAGGAATGGCTTATACGCTTACCGTTGAAGACTTTATATTTGGTTCGCACCGAAGCCACGGCGAAATTCTGGCCAAAGGGCTAAGCGCTATTCAGAAATTGAATGATGCTGAATTGATGCAGATTATGGAAACGTTCTTTGATGGAGCAGTTCTCAATGTGGTAAAAAAAGATTTCAAAGGAACAACCAGGGAACTTGGGCGCAGATTCCTCCTATACGGCACATTGGCTGAGATATTTGCACGCGAAACAGGTTTCAATAAAGGCTTAGGCGGAAGTATGCACGCCTTTTTCACGCCGTTCGGTGTTTATCCAAACAACGCCATTGTGGGTGGTAGCGGTGATATTTCTGTCGGTGCTGCACTGTATAAAAAAATCAATCGCAAACCTGGAATGGTTGTTGCCAATATTGGCGATGCATCGATGGCCTGCGGTCCCGTCTGGGAAGGTCTTTCGTTTGCCTCGATGGATCAGTTTAAAGAACTTTGGGAAGGCGATATGAAAGGTGGATTGCCCGTGATTTTTAATGTGATGAACAATCAATATGGTATGGGTGGTCAGACTTGCGGCGAAACAATGGGATACGGAAAAGTCGCCCGCATTGGGGCAGGTGTAAATCCTGAACAGATGCATGCCGAAAGAGTTGACGGTTACAATCCACTGGCAGTAATTGATGCTTATCGCCGAAAACGTAAGGTCATTGAAGAGAAAAATGGTCCCGTATTACTTGAAGTGCTCACCTATCGTTACAGCGGCCACTCGCCTTCTGATGCCTCATCGTATCGTTCAAAAGAAGAAGTTGAAGCCTGGCAGAAACAGGATAGCATTACCTCATTCGGAAAGGGCCTGATCGAAGCAAAGGTTTCAACTCAGCAAAATCTTGATGCAATATGGGCTGATATTAAATCAATTATGGTCGAAATGATGAAACTCTCAATCAACGACGAGGTTTCTCCACGAATGGATACCCGCAAACGACCGGAGCAGATTGGCGAAATGATTTTCTCCAATCAGTCAGTCGACAAAATGGAAGATCGTAAGCCCGAAGTGAACCAGCTGATGGCAGAAAATGCAAGGGTTATCCAGATTTCGAAAAAAGAACGTTTTGCTTTTGATGCCGATGGAAAACCTTTTTCAAAAATGAAACAGTACCAATTGCGCGACGGTATTTTCGATGCAATTGTCGATCGTTTTTATAAAGATCCGACGTTGGTTGCCTATGGCGAAGAAAACCGCGACTGGGGTGGCGCATTTGCTGTTTACCGCGGGCTTACCGAGGCACTTCCGTATCATCGCTTGTTTAATTCTCCAATTTCAGAAGCATCAATTGTTGGAACTGCAATTGGTTACGCGATGTGTGGCGGACGTGTAATTCCAGAAATTATGTACTGCGATTTCCTTGGAAGATGCGGCGACGAAGTCTTTAACCAACTTCCGAAATGGCAGGCAATGAGCGGAAATGTGCTTAAAATGCCGGTTGTTTTAAGGGTTTCGGTAGGATCAAAATATGGTGCACAACACTCGCAGGACTGGACTTCTTTAGTTGCCCATATCCCGGGACTGAAAGTTGTTTTCCCTGTCACACCTTACGATGCTAAAGGATTAATGAATAGCGCTTTACAAGGTACGGACCCTGTTGTTTTCTTCGAAAGTCAACGCGTTTACGATATTGGCGAACAATTTCACAAAGGTGGTGTTCCCGAAGGTTATTATGAAATTCCGATTGGCGAAGCTGATGTAAAACGGGAAGGAAAAGATATAACGATCCTTACGATTGGTGCCACTCTTTACCGTGCCCTTGATGCAGCGAAAATTCTTGAAGAAAAATATGGCTTGTCAGCCGAAGTAATCGATGCCCGGTCACTTGTCCCATTCAATTACGAAAAAGTGATTGCCTCGGTTAAAAAGACAGGACGTATCATTATTTCGGGTGATGCAACTTCGCGTGGATCGTTCCTGAATGAACTGGCCCGCAATATCACAGAACTGGCTTTCGATTATTTGGATGCGCCACCAGTCGTTGTAGGCTCAAGAAACTGGATCACACCAGCTTATGAGCTTGAAGAAGCATTTTTTCCGCAACCTGATTGGTTTATTGATGCCATTCATGAAAAGATTGTCCCATTGAAAGGGCACGTTTCAGGTCAGAATTTTAGTGATCTGGAGCAGATCCGCAGAGCAAAACTGGGAGTATAATAATTACGAATGACAAATTACGAATGTGTGTGAATAATTCGTAATTCAAAATTTATCGATACTATAAAAAGACGCTATGGATTTTTGGAAAATATTCCCTGCAAAGGCAGAATTGTTAAAATGGTTTGAAATGAATGGTGATGGCAAAACCCGTCTGGTTAACGCCCATATGCATACACCCTATTCATTCAGTGCATTTACCGGCATTTCGCAGGCGTTGAATATGGCTGTAAATGAAAATGTTAAAGTTGCCGGAATTAATGACTTTTACACAACCGATGGTTATTCGGAATGGGCAGAGGCCTGTGCGAGCCGGAAAATATTTCCGCTATTTAACATCGAATACATCAGTCTAAACCGCGACGATCAGGCAGCCGGAATTAGAGTGAACGACCCAAACAATCCAGGTCGCACATATTTGAGTGGCAAAGGCTTAGCCTTCCCTTCAAAGCTTGAAGAGCCATATGCTTCACAGCTTGAATCTGTTCGTCAGGAATCGAATCTTCAGGTTCAAAAAATGTGTATAAAGCTCAATGAAGTTCTTGCAAACTGCAATGCAAATTTTCTGCTTGATTTTGAAGAGATTAAATCAAACATGACCAAGGGAATGGTGCGGGAACGACATTTGGCGAAGGCTTTACGCGAAAAAATCAATTATCATTTCGCCTCTGCTGAAGATCAGCAATTCTTTTATAAAGCTGTTTTTGGCGGGAAAGCCCTCAAATCGGATATTGATAATTTTGCAGCTATCGAAAACGAAATACGTGGAAACCTGCTCAAAGCTGGCGGAGCCGCTTTTATCCCGGAAAGTCATGAGGCTTTTCTTGATATGGAGATGGTTTGCCGGATCATTCTTAACTCCGGAGGAATCCCAACCTACCCGTTTCTTGCAGACGACAACAACGGTAATTTCACAGACTTCGAAGCTCCGAAAGAGACTGTAATTGAAATTCTTAGAAAAAGAAATATCTGTTCTGTGGAGTTTATTACAACCAGAAACAGTATAGCCACTCTTGAAGAATATGCTGATTATTTTAACAAAAACGGATTTGTAGTTACCTTTGGGACTGAACACAACACGCCAGCGATGGAACCTGTTAAACTCTTCGCCCGAAACAATACTCCGCTCAGCAAAATGCTGCTCAAAATTAACTACGAGGGTGCATGCATAATAGCTGCACATCAGTATCTTGTAGCAACTGAAGGAAGCGGATACCTCGAAAAAGATTGCAAACCCGATCTGATAAAAAGAGATTATTACACAACTTTGGGGAAAGCCTTAATAGAATACCTGACAAAAAACTGAAAATGAATACTCTGATAATTAATCATGTCGTTCCTGCTATCAGGATGCTGACATCCCGGGAAAAAATCATGACCGCGAGATTTGACAATCGCAGAGAAGTATTATCTATTGATAATGAAGAAGATCTATATGATCTGAGTTTTATTAAAAAGTCTGGGGGGATTCTCGTTGTTGACGAAACGACAGATCCTGAGGAAATTATCGATGATTTAAAGTTGAAACTCTCAGCCTGGTTCAATTCCAGGATTGTGCATCCCGATTATATCTTTTTGAAAGGGATCGGATTAGTTGCCATTGCAGAAAATGCAGCTTTGCTTGATGTGCTTTTGGGTGCTCAGGAGACACTTGTTGCAGCAGTCTCGGGCCGGGTTCAGGATAAAATTGCCATTGTTACCGGTGGAGCTCAGGGTTTTGGAGGAGGGATTGCCGAACTATTATATGCTCAGGGAGCAAATGTAGTGATTGCCGACCTCAACGAAGAAGCAGGAAACAAAATGGTTGACAATCTTAATACCAATAAGCAGACCAATCAGGCCTTTTTTGTCAAAGCAAATGTGGTTAGTCCTGAATCGGTTGAAGATATGGTTGCTGCTACTGTTAAACAATTTGGAGGACTGGATGTGATTATCAGCAATGCCGGAATTCTTCGCGCTGGTGGTCTCGATGAAATGACACCCGAAGTATTCTCAGTGATGACCGACGTCAACTACAAAGGGTATTTTCTTTGTGCAAAATATGCCTCTGCAGTGATGAAAATTCAGTCGCAATACAGACAAGGCTATTTTGCCGATATCATCCAGATTAATTCGAAATCGGGATTAAAAGGTAGCAACCGAAATTTTGCCTATGCCGGCGGAAAATTTGGTGGAATCGGCCTTACTCAGTCTTTCGCCATGGAACTGATGCCTGATCGGATCAAGGTCAACTCTATTTGTCCGGGCAATTTCTTCGAAGGACCATTGTGGAGCGATCCTGAAAAAGGGCTGTTTGTACAATACCTGAAAGCAGGTAAAGTAACAGGAGCAAAAGATATTGAGGACGTGAAAGCATTTTATGAAGCACAGGTTCCGGCCGGAAGAGGTTGCCGAGTGATCGATGTGGTAAGAGCCATCTTTTATGTAATGGAACAGGAATACGAAACCGGTCAGGCTGTACCGGTAACTGGCGGGCAGAATATGCTTAACTAGCGGCTGGCTGCTTGCATCTGGCGACTGGCGGTTAGTGCTAAAATGAAGTAGGTACTTTTAAAGTTAAATATGTCGTACAAAAATTTGGAAATATGGCAGTTGACAAGAGAGGTGGCAATTGAGATACATAAAATGAGTATCGAACAGCTCCCAAAATTTGAACAGTTTGAAAGCTTAATAACTTTTTAAAACACTTTGAAAGGTAAAATTGGTTAGCACTAAATTTCTCAATTAGCACGGTTTGCCAGTTGCCAGCAGCTAACAGCCAGCCGCTGTCATTAATTGCAACCACCACAATAAATACTAAAAATTAATTGAATACCATGAAGACACGCGCAGTACGATTATATGGAAAGAAAGATTTGCGGCTCGAAGAGTTCGAGTTGCCTCAAATCGAAGAAAATGAAATATTAGCCAAGGTAGTGTGCGACAGTCTTTGCATGTCATCATATAAAGCTGCAAGTCAGGGAGCTGATCATAAACGCATTCCCAATGACTGCGCCATCAATCCACCAATTATTGGCCATGAATTTGCAGGTGAACTGATTGAGATCGGATCAAAATGGAAAGAAAAATTCAAGGTCGGGGATAAATTTTCAATTCAACCGGCAATCAATTATCCCGGAAGTCGCACAGGTGTTCTTGGAGCGCCCGGATATTCGTATAGCCATATTGGTGGTGATGCCACTTATGTCATTATTCCTAACGAAGTAATGGAGGCTGATTGTTTGCTTCCTTACACAGGCGAAGGGTTTTATCCCGCTTCGCTGTCCGAACCATTGTCGTGTGTAATTGGGGCGATTCATGCCAACTACCACACTAACCCCGGATCGTATATCCATAAAATGGAGATTATTGATGGCGGTAAAATGGCGCTGCTGGCAGGCGTCGGACCGATGGGGCTTGCCGCGATTAATTACGTACTTCACCGCGAAGATCGAAAACCATCGTTGCTGATTGTTACCGACATCGACCAGACCCGGCTCGATCGTGCCGCCGGTTTATACACTGTGGCTTTTGCTGCATCCCGGGGAATTGATCTGCAATATGTTAATACATCAACATTTACCAATGCTATTGAAGCGCTGAAAGAGATCAGTGGAGGCGAAGGCTATAATGATATTTTCGTATTTGCTCCCGTAGCGCCGGTTATTGAGCAAGCTGATGCGTTGCTTGCTTTCGATGGCTGTCTGAATTTCTTTGCCGGCCCTTCTGATCCAAATTTTAAAGCTCCTCTTAATTTCTACAATGTTCATTATGCTTATACACATATTGTTGGAACAAGTGGCGGCAATACGGATGATATGAAAGAAGCTCTTAAACTTATGTCTGACGGGCTTGATCCTGCGGGATTGGTCACTCATATCGGCGGAATCAGTGCAGTAATTGATGCGACGCTAAACCTTCCGGAAATACCGGGAGGTAAAAAACTGATTTATAATCATATTGAAATGGAATTAACACCCATCACCGATTTTGCCCAAAAAGGAAAGACCAATCCGGTTTATGCCCGGTTGGCTGAAATTTGCGATAAATACAAAGGGCTTTGGAGTACGGAGGCTGAAACTTATTTATTGGCAAATGCCGATAAACTGGAATAAACAACACTTGTACAGATAGATAGAGGCCGTCTCAACAAAAAATGAGACGGCCTCTTTTTTAAAATCATATCATTTTAAACCACATAAACGAACCCACATTATAATAGGCATATTTCAGATCAGGATTGGCTTGTAACTGTTTGTCAGTATATGGAAATTGGGGAACCAACAGATCATCACCCACTTGCCAGTTGGCTGGAGTCAGGAAACGATCTTTGCCTGTACCTGCTGTTTGAAGCGCAATTACTGTTCTCTTGATCTCTTCCATATTTCTACCGATATTCATCGGATAAAAATAGATCGCTTCGATTTTATTTTGTGGATTTATAATAAAAACGCCACGTACATCTTTGGTAGTACTTACAGGCATATGAAGCATCCCATATTCTTTCGAAACGACCAAACGGTTATCATCGACCAGCGGAAAATTAATCTTAACAGGCGCATTGTCTTTGTAGGCAAGGCTTTCCAAGTCTTGTTTCCACAAAAAATGCCTTTCAAGTGTGTCGGTCGAAACGATCACCAGTTTGACATTGAGTTTGGCAAACTCATCTTGCATATGTGCCAATGTCAAAATTTCAGAAGAACAAACAGGCGTAAAATCGCGGGGGTGACTAAAAATTATTTTCCAGTTTCGCCCATAATCTCCAGGGAAATTCAGAGTACCTGAAGTCGTTTCGGCAGTAAAAGATGGAGCATCATCACCAATCATAGGAATATTTGCTGTGCTCTTATTCTGAGACCACAAATTACCGGAACAAAGCAAAAGAACTAAAAACGAAAACAATACTAATCGATTTTTCATAATAACATTGATATTTTAATACTTTAATTACTAATTACATATAAGAACAAACAAAAGAGCATTTGGGGCTGGATTTAAAGCCCAATACGAGAGGGTAACTTTCCAAAACAATGTCTCCTTTCAATTTGTAATCAACATAAACATAAGGGAGACATTTAATCATAATTTATAAGTAGGTTTTAATGCCAATAAAAAACAAATTTCTGATTCATTGTTATCTTTATTTAGATTAAATAAAGACAAATATACTGCAGGAAAGACCCTGATGCAAGAAAAATTCTATGTTTTTTTATATAAATAGCAAAACAACTATATTTGTCAATAAATCAGATTATTACATCAATACTGTGCTTTATTATTTAGAATTCGCAACTTATCTGAAATAACATATAGTGAAGCATTAATAAAGATTAATATCTATATATCAATTAATTACAAAGATATATTTTGCTATTTAGAAAATTCTATCCGGAGATATATCAAGTTAGATGATCACAGAAAAATGAGAATTATAGCATAACCCATAATCAGGTAGTTTATGCGATTACACCAGAACCGATCAGCTCATCATCGATATACCAGGCAGCAAACTGTCCTGATGTGATTCCGCGTTGTTCTTCATCGAACAAAACGTATGCTCCATCACTCTTCATATACAACCGCCCTTTCTCAAGCGGCTGACGATAACGTATCCGGAAAAGAAAACAGCGTTCGTCGTCTTCATGCATCGCAAAATCGGGACGTACCCAATGAATATCCTCTTTCGGGATAAAAAGTCCCTGACGATAGAGACCAGGATGTTCTTTTCCTTCACCAACATAGATAATATTTCGGGCAACATCGGTTGCCAACACAAAAAGCGGTTCTTCGTATCCGCCAATATTTAATCCTTTACGCTGACCAATCGTATAAAAATGTGCGCCGTTGTGTTCACCAATCACCTTCCCATTCCATGGTTTATAAGGGAATGATGAACAAAGCTTAATGAAATATTCAGGCAACTTTGGGAACTCTTTTTTTTTCGAAATGAAAGAAGCGGAAATCTCAATCACATTTCCCTTTTTCGCGGCAAGCTTCTGCTGAAGAAAGACCGGAAGATCGACCTTTCCCACAAAACAGATTCCCTGGGAGTCCTTTCGTTCAGCAGTAATTAATCCTTGCTGTCTGGCAATTTCGCGCACTTCAGGCTTTAGTAAATGGCCGACAGGAAACAACGATTTTGAAAGTTGTTGCTGATTCAGCTGACACAGAAAATAGCTCTGATCTTTATTCGGATCGGTACCCGCCAGTAAACGATAATAGCTGATTCCATCAATATCAACAATTTCTTTTCTGCAATAATGGCCGGTCGCAACATATTGTGCTCCAAGTTCCATCGCTTTCTGCATAAAGAGATCAAACTTAATTTCGCGGTTACAAAGCACATCAGGATTGGGAGTTCTCCCTTTTTCGTATTCGGAAAACATATAATCAACAACGCGTTTACGATAAAAGTCGGAGAGATCAACCACATGAAATGGAATATTCAATTTTTTGGCGATCATTTCGGCAAATGTCACATCATCCTCCCAGGAGCAACCGGAAGTAAGTGTTCCCGTACTCTCTTTCCAATTAATCATAAAAACGCCAATCACATCATACCCCTCTTCTTTAAGGAGATAGGCAGCCACACTTGAATCAACACCGCCCGAAAGACCAATTACAACCTTTTCTTTTATCATTCGGATGCAAATTTACCGCTTTTGAGTCAGAATGACGATTAACAAAATGAAAAGTAATCTGTTTATTTGGTAAAACCAAAAATTGCAAAAAACGTTAACTTTGTACTATGTTCAAACGATTATCACATTTAATCAATAATATCGACCGGAAGGACTACCGGCCTAAATTTGGAGGACTTGAAATTCTTAAGTTTCTGGGTCCTGGCTTGCTGGTTACGGTTGGATTTATCGATCCGGGAAACTGGGCTTCAAATCTGGGTGCCGGTGCTCAATTTGGATATCAGCTCCTCTGGATGGTCACTTTATCGACGATTATGCTGATCATGCTTCAACACAATGTTGCACATCTTGGGATTGCAACCGGGCTTTGTCTTTCGGAAGCGACCACCAAATATATGAAACCGGGCTATTCGATTCCGGTACTAATTACGGCAATTCTGGCATCGATCTCAACTTCCCTGGCTGAAATTCTGGGTGGTGCAATTGCACTGAATATGTTGTTTGAAATACCAATACGAGCCGGTGCAATACTTGTAGTGGGTTTTGTGCTTATCATGCTCTTTACCAATGGTTACCAAATGATTGAGAAATGGATCATTGCATTTGTCTCAGTTATAGGACTTTCGTTTTTATATGAGCTTTCGCTCGTTAATATTGATTGGAACACAGCCATCACATCGTGGGTAACCCCAAGTTTCCCAAAAAATTCCATGATAATAATTATGAGTGTATTAGGCGCAGTGGTAATGCCTCATAATCTTTTTCTCCATTCCGAAATCATTCAAAGCCGGCAGTGGAATCTTCAGGATGAAAAAACGATTAAGAGAAGGCTCAATTACGAGTTTCTGGACACTATTATATCGATGCTCATCGGTTGGGCAATCAACAGTGCAATGATCTTGCTTGCCGCCGCCACATTTTTCAAAGCAGGAACACTGGTAACTGAACTGCAGCAAGCGAAGAGTCTGCTCGATCCATTGTTAGGCATTCATGCCGGAGTAGTTTTTGCAGTTGCTTTACTTTTTTCCGGAATCGCTTCCACAATCACATCAGGAATGGCAGCAGGATCTATCTTTTCAGGGATATTTAGTGAACCTTACGACATTAAAGACAATCACTCGCGACTTGGAATCACCATCTCATTTGTTGTTGCACTGCTGATTATCTTTGTCATTTCAAATCCATTCAGCGGACTGATTTACTCACAGATGATCCTGAGCATACAACTTCCGATTACCATCTTTGTACAGGTGTGGCTCACTTCGTCAGAAAAGGTGATGGGGAAATACAAAAACACAAAATTAGACAAGGTATTGCTTTATTTAATCGGTGGAATTGTAACAGTCTTAAATATAGCCCTGTTTATTAGCTTCATCAACTAACTTTTATATCCGACAATAAAATGCCAGTCTTAAAAAAACAACACGATCCTATTGGCCATGCCGTTTTGGACTATCTGAACGGAATCAAGGACGAATCCATTGTAGTAAAAACCGATATTGCCGAAGATGAACAACTTTCGCCTTCCTACTTTTTCAGAACTTTTGAAGAGATGCCTGTTCAGGAACAGGAAGCATTAAAGCGATGTTCCGGGAAAATACTCGATGTTGGTGCTGGTGCAGGATCCCATTCCATATGGCTTCAGAATCAGGGGTTTGATGTCGATTCTCTGGATATTTCGCCATTATCGTGTGATACTATGCTTAAAAGGGGGATAAAAAATGTCCTGCTCAAAGATGTTTACACGCTGGGTGATCAGAAATACGACACCATCCTTTTATTGATGAATGGCGCAGGAGTTGCTCAGACCTTGTCCGGACTCGAAACCTTACTGCTACACCTGAAAACGCTTCTTAACCCCGGAGGGAAGATTCTTGCTGATTCATCCGATTTGCTCTATCTTTTTACCGACGAAAACGGTGAAATGTGGATTGATATCGCTTCCGATGCCTATTATGGTGAGATGGAGTATCAACTAAGTTATAAGGCAATTAAAGGGAAACCTTTTCTGTGGCTTTTTGTCGATCCTGATACCTTCAGCGATTACGCAAAACTATGCGGCTTTACTGTAAAAGAAAAAATTGCCGGTGCACATTTTGATTACATGGTAGAGATTATATTGGAATAATTTGCCAATATTCCAAATTATTTCAATCTATTTCCACGCATTCAATGTACCGCAATATATTTCAACATCTTCTATTTCCCCGTCCTATTTTCGATAATTTTAAATTCGGTTCTCCGGTTTAATGCCCTTCCCTCTTCTGTTGAATTATCAGCTACCGGTACAGAAAATCCATAGCCCTTGCTTCTGAGTCTTGCCGATGAAACTCCTTTGCTGATAAGATATTGAACAACAGCATCTGCACGTTTTGCGGACAGTGCCAGGTTGTAATTTTCAGAACCCAGACAGTCAGTGTGCCCACCAATCTCGATAATCAATCCCGGATTTTTTGTCATAAAATCAACAATTTCCTTGAGCTGTCCCAACGATTCAGGTTTTAAACTGGATGAGTCTGTCTCAAAGAAGATATTATTCAGGACTGTAGTTTTGCCGGTTTCGATAGGATCGAGTGCAATATTCAGCGTCAAGGGCTGATGCCGGCTAAATTTCTCCAGTAAATTGAAGTTTTCAGAATGAAAAAGGAAACCCTCTTTCGAGACGTTTAACCCGTAATTATGCCCTGCAGGAAGACAAAAAAGAAACTCCCCTTCATTCTCAAATGGATACAAATGTTGGACTAATATATTATCAACCAAATCATTCAATACAATATCCGAAAGGATCAATCGTCCGGTTTTACTGTTGAACACCCTGCCTTTCACCCACGAAACGGGACGAGGTTTAAATGCTTCAGGAAGCAAAAAAGTAAATATATCCCGACCTCCAAAACCCTTATTATTTGAAGTATACCAAGCTCTTTCACCCGATACCTCAACCACCAATCCCTCTTCATCTCCCGAAGTATTCACCGGGAAACCCAAATTTTGCGGATTTTTGATGCTGTCGATTGAAACAAAAAACAGATCTTTTCCTCCCATTCCAGGCCAGTAATCGGAAGCAAAATAGAGGGTCTGACCATCAGCATGAATAAATGGAGAGAGTTCGTTTCCCGGAGTATTCACATCCTCCAGGTTTATAACCTTGCCGTAAACAGGAAACCCCTCCGGCGAAACACCAAGTTTTTCGGCCCTCCATATATCCATATTCCCCTTACCTCCACTACGGTTACTGGTAAAATAGAGCCACCGCCCATCTGCCGAAACCGAAGGTTGCGATTCCCATGAGCTGGTATTGACGGGATTCCCCAGATTTACAGGCTCTGACCATTTCCCTTTCTGTCTGACAGACATATAGATATCGCAACTCCCTAATCCGTCTGGTCGTCCACATCCCGTAAAGAAAAGAAGTCGTCCGTCAGCCGAAATGCATTGTGCCCCCTCATTTTCAAGAGTATTGACTGGTGAACCCATCGGTATTGCCTTTTGCCATCCGACAGAATCCTTTCGCGAAACATAGAAATCTTCCTGAGGATAGGCAGTTTTTCTTCCTTTATTATCCTGTGTAATCAATCGCGTAAAAACCAGGGTATTGGCTTCGCCATTTAAACTTGGCCAATATTCATCTTCGATGGTATTGATAGCATCGCCTGCATTCTCAGGATGAAAAGATACAGGGGTTTCAACAGCAGCCTTAGCAAAACGGCATGACTCAAGCAGACATTTCTCCTCCATTGTCAGCGGATTTTTTAACCGACTATACTGGTCCATATTTTTCAATGCATCATCATATAAAGCATCAGCATAAAAAAGTTCTGCCAGGAACTTGTACCCTCCAGGATACCGATCGGAGCTGACATGTAAGCC
>JAPLDR010000042.1:81391-81758 GCA_026391655.1 Bacteroidia bacterium
TTCACCCGTTTCGTGATAAATATCTGCCAGACCGAAAAAAGCCATAAAATACTTTGGGTCATATTTTAAAACCTGATTGAGCAGAGCAATTGCTTTGACTCTGTCGCCTGCCTGAGCGCTTATTTTAGCTTCATTATAAAGCGATTCAGTCTTTTTATTCAACGCTTTGTTATTCTGTGCAATACAATCAATAACAATGACAAAAAGAATAATTGAAAAAACTAAACTTTTCATAAGTGAGTTCTAATCTTGAACAAAATCGTATAATTCTTTACAAAGTTAATTTTAAAAATCAGATTCCTGAAAAGTATAACTTTCTTAATTTTAATATCCGGATGCAGATATACCTCCTATAAGAATAAAAAAA
>JAPLDR010000042.1:81813-113197 GCA_026391655.1 Bacteroidia bacterium
GATGCTATTAATAGCATTCAAATCTTCAAACGCCTGTTTTAGCCGTGCAATAAGTGTCTCTTCACCTTTGCGTAGCCATACACGAGGATCATAGAATTTTTTGTTCGGTTTCTCAGCTCCTTCAGGATTTCCGATCTGACCTTGAAGATAATCGTGATTGGCAGCCTCAAAAAGACGAACACCATCCCAATATGCCCATTGGGTATCAGTATCGATGTTCATTTTGATCACACCATAGCTTATTGCTTCCCTGATTTCGGCATGTGTAGAGCCCGATCCACCATGGAATACAAAATTAACAGGATGCGCGTCGGAAATACCGAGCTTTCCCTTTATATAATCTTGCGAATTTTTGAGGATTATTGGCATAAGCTTCACATTTCCTGGTTTGTAAACGCCGTGGACATTTCCAAAGGAAGCTGCGATAGTAAAGTTGGGTGAAACTTTGCTTAATTCCTGGTAAGCGTAGAAAACATGAGCCGGCTGAGTGTATAAAAGGCTGTTATCCAATCCTCGATTATCAACTCCGTCTTCTTCACCACCTGTAATTCCTAGTTCGATTTCAAGCGTCATCCCGATTTTGCTCATCCGTTCGAGGTAAGATTTGCAGATCGCAATATTTTCTTCGATAGGCTCTTCTGAAAGATCGAGCATATGAGAGCTGAAAAGTGGTTTGCCAGTTTCGGCAAAATTCTTCTCACCAGCATCTAGAAGTCCGTCAATCCAGGGAAGTAATTTTTTTGCAGCATGATCGGTATGGAGAATAACACGAACACCATAAGCTTCAGCAAGCAAATGAATATGTTTTGCTCCTGCAATTGCTCCGAGGATAGCAGCTTGATGTCCTTCGAGTTTTAATCCTTTACCAGCATTAAAGGCAGCACCACCATTTGAAAACTGAATCATTACAGGGGCATTGACATTTTTTGCAGCCTCCATAACAGCGTTCACAGTTGAAGATCCAACCACATTAACGGCAGGAATAGCAAATCCATTGGCTTTTGCCACTTTAAAAATATACTGTAAGTCGTTACCTGTTACCACTCCAGGTTTTACTACATCTGAAATTTTATCCATAGTTCAATTATTAAATTGTTATTTACAAATTTAAATCATTTTTATAACAATTCACCTTCAAAAGGTTAAGATTTGGTTAACAAAGACCTGTTTGCTAAAAATCAATATCATCTCTTACAGTCGTATTGCAATGACTTTTGCCATAGGTATTGCGGTTGACAGGATCGGGAGATCAATAAATGCAGTAGAGAGGTTGCATGCAAAAAAATGATTCATATTAAAACGGGTAGAGACGTTGAATGCGAATAAATGATTTATGTTGAAACATTTAGAGACGTTGCATGCAACGTCTCTACAATCATTTCATACAATCCGGGAATATATTTTGAAAATTCTATCGTATCTTATTTTTTGTATTTGACAACCCTTTCATCGTTGATCACCCCTTTCCAGTTCAATCCAAATGCAAAATCGTATTTATTACCTTCTGAATCCGTATAGCAATTCATATCGCGCGGAACATCTTCAAATTGTTCCTCAACGGTTTTCATATCTGCGGGCATCTGGCATGGTAATAACCCTGAAGGTTCCGCAGCACCTGTCAATATATCCATAATGGCCTGGTCCTGCACTCCCATGTGAATCAGAATAGCGCTTGCACTCTTTTCAATCTCTGAAAAAACAAGTGGATTCGAAACCTTAACGACAACGATTACCGGTTTAGACCCCATTCTTGCTTTGGTTTCGACAACAGTTTTCATATCGTTCGTATTTGAGGCTGTTAGTGTTTTCCCTTTATACGAACGGTTAGTGAAACTTTCCATCGGGCTTCCGCCGGCAATACTTGTTTCGCGTGCAAAGTCCGCTTTATACGATCCATATTGCAAACTGATCGGCACATAACCATTCCCATTCTTCTTCAGGTCGTCCTGCGAATATCCAACCCCTCCTTTGGGACTATCGATGCAGACCAGCGCAAAATCAGCTTCTTCCGGTTTTTCGACAACCGTGAAATATTTCTTCGCAATTTCAGGATTGACCGGATCTTTCCAGCTTTCAGGCGTTTCAACACCAAACCAGTTTCGTCCGGCAGGAATATATTTCTTCGGGATATATACTTTTAATTGTTTTTTCAACGGAAGTGTTTTCTGTTGGTTCTTCAACATCACTACAGACCGCAGCTGTGCATTATAGCCGGCTTTCATGAAATCAGGATTACCCACTGTTTTTCCGGTCTCGGCGATATCGAGATACGGATTTTCAAACAGTCCAACCCTAAATATATTCCGGAGCAAACGCACTGCTGATTGTTCAAATCTCTTGCGCATGAAAGGTTCGCCATGTTCGGCTACCCCCATTTTATAAGCTTCAATCACAGGACCCATCTCGTTATTCCCACCAAATTGGTCTATTCCGGCCTCAATGGCTTTGTAATGACGTTGAGCTTCGGTCATTTTTTCGACACCCCAGCATTTTCCACTAAACTTGTCAATAGCCTGAACATCTTTGGTGATCATCCAATCGGTACAAACGACACCATCGTAATCGTACTTGCCACGGAGCAAGTCTGTAATCAGGTATTTGTTGTAACTATTGCCAACATTTTCCTTGTTCACCGTATCCTGGTTGAATGAAATGGTGTAATAGGGCATCACGGCAGCAGCCATTCCCGTAGCACCTTCAAGTTTGAATGCTCCTTCCGTAAATGGTCTCAGGTGATCTTTTAAATTGTGGCCCGGATAAACAGCATATTCTCCATAACCAAAATGTCCGTCGCGTCCACCTTCTTCGGGACCTCCACCTGGCCAGTGTTTCACCATCGCATTCACACTTTTATAACCCCAGCCTCGAGCAATCTCAGCATTTCCGGTTGATGTTTGAAATCCATCGACGTAAGCCCGCGCCATATCGACAGCAAGATTGGGATCTTCGCCCATCGTTCCGTCGAAACGGCTCCAGCGCGGCTCTGTTGCTAAATCGATTTGTGGTGAAAGGGCTGTTGCGATTCCAAGGGCGCGATACTCAGCCGAAGCAATCTCACCAAATTGTTTCATTAACTTCGGATCGAAAGAAGCCGCAATCCCCAGTGATCCGGGCCACATAGATATCTTACCACCTGCCCCTGCATTAAATTCAGCATATGAATCGCTGCCGTGACGTGGGTCTGAACTGTTATTATCCGGAATTCCCATCCCAATTCCTTCGACTAACGACTGAGCATTATTGTTCCATTGAGCTGCAATTACAGGACTTTCAACGGAGGTAATTAACACATGCCGCAGATTATCATTTGTCAGGAATTTTTTTTGCTGATCAGTTAAATCACTTGATTTGGCACCACTTTCGCGAAACGGTTTCGCGTTATAAGTTCCTGCAAAAGGGCCCATTGGTATCATCGGAATTGACTGATGTCCGCTGTATAACATCAATCCGGCGATTTGTTCAACCGACATTTTTCCCGCGAGGTCTTTAGCCCGCTCATCAACAGGTAAACGCCAGTCTTCGTAAACATCTAGTTTCCCATTTTTATTCAGATCTTTAAATGCGAAACGATCAACAGTCAGAATCTGAACTCCTGATGTTTTTGAATAACCTAAGGTTTGACCCGATTCGTTATGGATCACTTTAAATGTTCCCTTGTCATCTTCGGACCATTTAGGACTGCATCCGAAACTTAAAAGCACCGTTACCCAAAGGGCATATGCGCAAGATTTTGAAACTATACTCATTTTATTTCTTTATCAGATTATTTTGAAGTCATCTTATTGATTTCGCGTGTCGGAACCAGGGATTTACTTACTTTACCGGCTTGCAGTTCTTTGGCAATAGTAAAGGTTGCAGCTTGTTTGACAGACAGTGATGAGTTCCCGATTTTGAGGTTATATTTTCCGGCTTCTGCAACCCATAATGAGGTCGCCTCATCGAAGGAAGCAAAATCTTTGGTTTCGATCTTAAAACTTATTGTTTGCGATTCACCTGGTTTTAATGGTTTTGTTTTTCCAAAAGCGGCCAGGGTTTCTTCCGGTTTCTTCAGTTTACCATTCGGTGAACTGATATATAACTGCATTACTTCACGTCCGGCATTTGATCCTGCGTTTTTTACAGCAACCGAAACGGTGAGTTGTCCTGTAAAATCGGTGGTGCTCAACTTCAGATTAGAATAATCGAATTTTGTGTATGACAATCCATATCCAAATTCATAAGCAACCGGAACTTTGAAAGTGTTGTAATAGCGATATCCTACAAAGATGTCATCTTCGTAAACAATCTCCCATGGTACGCGACGCATAAATGAGAATCCGGAAAGATCGGCTGCCTTATCCGCTGTTTCTGATTTTAGGGCTGCCCCCGGAAATGTTTTCGCTGTCGGAGCATCGGTGTATGTTACTGGGAAGGTAATGGCTAATTTCCCCGATGGGTTCACTTTCCCGCTAAGTACATCAACCACTGAGTTTCCACCTTCCTGACCAGGTAGCCATGCCAGTAAAATTGCATCGGGCATCTTGCCCCAGCTTGTCACTTCGACAACACCGGCCACATTCAGGATGACAATGGCTTTTTTACCTTTGGCATGGAAAGCTTCTGTTACGTTTTTGATCATCTCTTTTTCAGTTGTGGTCAGGTAAAAATCTCCTTCAGTTGCGGTACGATCTCTGCCTTCACCCGAAATACGTCCAATGGTAATTAGTCCCATATCAGCTTTTTCAGCCATCTGCATTGCAAGTTCAGGGGAAACTGCCATTTCTTCAACAGGATCTTTCGCTCCCATAAAAGCAAGTGGATTTTTCGACGGACCTCTTTTTATCGCTGCCTCTTTCATATAAGTATTGTAAATGCCTTTTAACTCATTTACCGCAGTATAGCCTCCGTTGTTCAATCCTTCAATCAGCGAAATTGTATATGCTTCGTTCACGTCACCACTACCGGTTCCGCCTGAAATAAAATCATACGATGTATTTCCGAATGCTGCAATATTTTTAACTGATGATTGAATTGGTAGTGCATTTCCTTTATTTTCAAGCAAAACCATTCCGTCGGTTGCAGCCTGCCGCGTGACAGCCGCATGAGCTTTTAAATCCGGCGCATTTGAATACTTATAATTGTTATAGCGCGGAGCTTTCATCATAATTTTCAGGATTCGGCTGATGTTTTTGTCCAGAATTTTTTCGTCGAGTTTTCCGGCTTTTACTGCTGCAATTATTCCCTGAATTTGTTTAGGTTGTCCTGGCTGAATCATGTCGTTTCCTGCTTTCATTTGTGCAACAACATCATTGCCACCGCCCCAGTCGGTCATCACATAACCTTCGAACCCCCAGTCATTACGCAGAATATTGGTCAGCAGGTCGTGACTTTCGGAAGTATAAACCCCGTTGATCTTATTGTAAGAGGACATTACGGTCCAAGGTTTGGCTTCTTTAACTGTGATTTCAAAGCCTTTGAGGTAGATTTCGCGCAATGCACGTTCGCTAACGATTGTGTTTACTGTCATACGGTTGGTTTCAGAGTTATTGGCAGCAAAGTGTTTGATTGAAGTCCCAACACCGTTCGACTGAATTCCGTTGACCATGGCTGAAGCCATTTTACCGGCAATCAAAGGATCTTCGGAATAATACTCAAAGTTACGACCACAGAGCGGGTTGCGCTGAATGTTTAGCGCCGGAGCAAGCAAAATATCAGAACCATACTCTTTTACTTCGTTTCCCATAGCTTTACCAACATTGTAAACCAATTCCGTATCCCAGGTTGAAGCCAGCACCGTTGCAATCGGGAACGCAGTGCAGTAATAAGTTTTCTCTTCACCTTTGCGTTTTGGCTGTATACGCAATCCGGCCGGACCATCGGTTAAAACCTGTGAAGCAATTCCTAACCCGGGAAATTCAGAAGAAACACCTGCTGCACCGGGAAGATATTTCCTGATTTTTTTTACCATTTCGAAATAAACAGGATCTTTAGAATCAACCGTTCCGTCGAATCCTTTAGGCATTTTTGCCCTTATCGAATCCGGAAGCTCAAAGAACATCCCGGTACCAATCACAAGCTGAGCTTTCTGATCGAGTGTCATTGCTTTCACAATTTCTTCTATGGTTTTTTTCTTTACTGGCTTTTCTTGCTGGTTCTTTGCGATAACATTATTTCCCGATAATGTCAAAACTATAAATGCCAATAAAACTGAAAGAGAGCTCATCAATTTGAATTTTCGCTGTTCCATTTTCTGTTTAATTTTAATGTGATTGATGCTTATAAGATTACTTTATTATTAATTTTGAATGTTAGTGTGTCATATTGACGCAATGATAGTTTTTTAATTTCAGAAATCAAAATAGAGATAGAATATATTTTACTTTTGTTGCAAAATATTAGAACAGTGACACAGAATTTCGATTTTCATACGCATCAATTTCTTAATCATATCTCACTCGATTGTGTTGTTTTTGGTTTTCATGATAACCAGTTAAAGGTATTATTAATCAGGATGAAATATACGAAAGAATGGGCTTTGCCGGGAGGATTTGTTAAGGAAGATGAATCACTTGAGGTTGCCGCAAACCGTGTACTTAAAGATCGTACTGGTTTGGATAACATATTCCTGAAGCAGTTTAAAGTGTTTAGCGAACCCCAACGATCAGACAGGAACCCGGCAGTCAAAGATTTAATCGATTCCGGATCAAATCCGGACCATGAGTGGTTCAATCAGCGGTTTATTTCTATTGGATTTTATGCATTAGTTGATTTTTCAAAAGCTGAACCAACACCCGATTTCTTTTCTGACCTGTGTGCCTGGAAAACGCTGGATGAAATTAATACCCTGATTCTTGATCATAGTCAAATTCTGAATAAAGCCCTTGAAACGTTGAGGTTACAATTGAATTATCAACCCTTAGGGTATAACCTGCTCGCTGACAAATTCACTATGCCTGAACTTCAAAAGTTATATGAAACAATCCTTGGAAAAGAATTGGACAGGCGGAATTTTCAGCGCAAGATGCTATCTTACGGGATTCTGAATAAGTTACAGGAACGTAAAACAGGAGGAGCCCACAAAGCACCCTATCTTTATGAATTCAATCTCGAAAATTATCAAAAAGCGCTGCAAAACGGATTGTTTGGCGGGTGGTAAGTTGCAGATCAAATGTATTGCTAATATAAAAATAGAAAAAATATCACTCAACCGGAATTGAGGGATATTAAACTTGTGATCACCAGAAAAGATTTCTGAAAATCATCTATTTATAACTCAACCCCTGATCATAATTGAAAAGAGAATAGTCTTTCCCTTCAAGATAACCGGGCACATCTTCTTTTTGATTGGTAACTGCTTCATCAGAAATGGGAGTAGAGAAAGGCATTTTCCCGGTAGGGTTAAATTTTCCGGTTATCACATCCAGAAGTGCGTCGGAGGTAGTCCCAAATGTTGCCAATATCGCCTTGATGTTACCTTTGGTTTTGTCATTGTAAATTTCATTAATTACCCAAGGATTAGTATAGTTTATGACTAAAACGGTTGGTTTTTTAGCCGTTAATTTATCCACATATTCGATATCCACCGAACATTTTGACAAGGAAATAGAGACAGGCGCTCCGGTGGAGCCAAACAATGAATTTCCGGCAGGTACAAGCCATAATAGCACAACATCTGCTTCGTCCGGGGTATTCACAAACGTTACAGGATATTTGTTATCATTTATGCTATAAACAATTCCCGGATCAGACAATTTGTCTTTAACACCTTTCGAATAAGTTTCAAAATAGATTTTAGTTTTTGATGGGACTGGCAGAGCCTTGTTTTCATTTTGCAACAAAACAATTGATTTGCGGAGTGCTAAATCTGCTCTTTCTTTAAATTTTGCATTGTTGATAATTGCTTCCGCTGAATTAACATCTACATAAGGATTTTCAAACAATCCCATTGCAAATTTTTCATTTAACAGGCGAATCACAGAGTTGTCGATATAACTCATTTCAACCATTCCTTTTTCAATTACTTCAAGCAACATGGCGGGATCCGATTCTCCTGAAAAGAGATTTACTCCTGCTTCAATTGCCTTTTTATAGCGTTCTTGTTTGGTCAGTTTTTCAACTCCCCATGGCATACCAGTAAGAGGACCCGTGTCGGAGTTAATGATCCCTTTGAACCCCATTTTGGTTCTGAGCAGGTCAGTGATAACACCTTTATTGAAGGCATAACCAACCTCTTCATATTGGGTGCCGGAAGGAAGTGAATAATAAGGCATCATGGATGAAGTACCAGCTTTTATAGCAGCCTGAAAAGGGATCAGATTATTTTCAAACATACCTCCAGGGTAGATTTCTTTTTTGCCCCAATCAAAGTGAGAATCCTGTCCATCCTCTCCGGAACCACCACCCGGAAAGTGTTTGGTAGTTAATGCTACAGAACTGGCGCTTAGTTTTTCTCCCTGAAAACCAAGGATTACTTCTGTGATCATTTTTGCAACCCATTCGGCATCTTCTCCAAAAGTTCCATTGATTCTTGACCATCTTGGTTCTGTGGCCAAATCGGCCATATACATATACCCCTTTCTCAATCCCACTGCCAGCCATTCCTGACGGGCGATATCGGCAAATTCTCTTGTTAATTTCAGGTCGTGCATGGCCGACAATCCCAATTCACCCGGCCAGGCTGAAAATATAGAGGTTCCGGAACTCGTGCCAAGTGATGCGTTGACAGTAATATTATTCCGTGGATTTGAAGCAATAATTGCCGGGATACCTAAGGGTTGGCTTTCGCATAGCGTTTGCAGTTTATTTGCCCATTCAGCGGTATTTTTTGCACTTTCGTTCATCCGATAGATAAAATGACGATTGTTATACTCCTTGACAAATTTGGATAAACCTCCACCTCCAGCCATATTCGCAAGAACTGCACCAACACCAGTAGGTGTCGCCTGAGTTTTGCCTGGTTCATTCCCTTCACGTGTTGTTCCAAAACCACCCCGGGGCTGGCCACTGCTTTCATTGAAATCAGAGGCAACCAAGCCCTCTGCTTCAGCTCTTTTGGCTCCTATCATAGAGACCGTGTTGATGAGCATAAAGCCAGCTTTTTCTTTAACGGACATTTTGGAAAGGAGATCAGCACTTCTTTCTTCAGGAGACAACCTCCAATCTTCGTATTTGTCAAGTAAATGATTCTTATTAAGGTCTTTAAATTCGAGGTTGTCAATTTTCAATATTTCAACATTCCGATACCCTAAAACCGGTTGAACGGACTTCTGTCCATATGAACTCATTACTCCGATTACTATTAGAATACTTAAAAGAAGTATCAATGGGATGCTACTGATAGAATGGCTATTAATTTTCATAACTGATTAGTATTAAAAGTATTTTGCCAGCGGTAAATGAAACAAATAGTGATGGTTGAATTAGTTATTTTACTGTCAATATTAATGAATTAATTCATACCTGACTCGACCCTTTTAATATTATTTTTTCGAAATTGTCGTTTGCTTCAGCGATTTGGTTGCTAATTTACCAATGTCATTACAGGTAACTACTAATTTACTGAAGTATTTGAGATGTCATTATTGGCTCTTCATCACCTTGTTGCGCCCTTTTCGTTTCCTGACAGTGCGGTGTTTATATTCGTTGGAAATAATGCTGATGTTGCCATCTATTTCGAGCACGGCTAAATCAACTTCGCGGATTTCGGATACGCCATGTTCACGGACCGCTTCCAATAATTCTTCAGAAGAGATTCGAGCCTTTAACATATTAGTGACATTCATCTGACCTTTGTAGATAAGCAATAATACCGTTCCCTGGACGATGTTGCCCAATTTTGGAAAGCGATAAAGCAGGTATTTGAAAAGATAATTGACAATAAATAACGAAGAAGCAGCCACCAATCCGCCAGTCAATGATGAGTCGGAACCTACCATGGCATTTTGAACTGCATTGCTGATGAGCAGAATGAAAACCAAATCGATAATCGAAAGCTGTGCCAGTTCCTTCTTTCCAAATAGCCTGATCGCTACAATAATAAACAGGTAAACGGCCACACTGCTTAGTACAATTTTTAAATATCCTTCTGATAAGTCCATACTTAATAGATTTGTTTGGGTGTGTTAAAACTTCATATTGTTCACGGAATTTGCATAAAGATAATTGTTTTTTAGGTTTTCATCGAGTGGTGTCATCTTTGGCATCATCAGTTGTGCAATTAACAGTGTTACCAGGTAAAGCGATCCAGCAAACCCAAATGCATATACATAGCCGATAGCTCCGCTATTTGTCAATACGTTTCCCAACAACAAATCGGTTATAACACCCAATGAGTAGCCCACCATTCCTCCAATCCCAATTACAGAAGCTATAGCTTTTTTGGGAAACACATCCGATGCTATTGTCATAATATTTGCTGACCATGCCTGGTGTCCGGCAGCTGCAAGCGCAATCAATGCAACTGCAATCCATTGGTTACTGGTTTGGGGAGCAAAAACAACCGGGGAAATGACCAGTGCACAAACCAAAAGTGTCAACTTTCGTGAACGATTAACACTCATGCCGCGTTTTATCAGCGCTGATGATATCCAACCACCTGAAATGCTACCGATATCGGCAGCTACATAGATGATCATCAAGGGTAGTGCCAGTCCATTGAGTTCCAGTCCGAAATTTCGGTTGAGAAAAAATCCGCTCCAGAAGATGTAAAAGAGCCATACGGCATCTGTCGATTTTAGAATGGCAAACGCATAGGTTTCCTTCACTTTCAGGAGTTCCTTCCACGAAAGTTTGTCTGTATTTTCGGGTACTGAATCACAATTAATATAGGACAATTCTTCCTTCGATAGTTTGGGATGTACCTCCGGTTTTCGATAAGTTTTCAGCCAAAGCAGTACCCATAACGAACTGAGAAACCCCGTAGTCAGAAAAACAAATTGCCAGTTGGTTCCATCGTTTGATACAATCAATAATACAATTAAGGGAGCGATGATCGCTCCAATATTCGATCCTGCATTGAAAAGACCATTGGCAAGTGCACGTTCTCTTTTGGGAAACCATTCTGCAACCGTTTTTACTGCTGCCGGGAAATTTCCTGATTCACCAAATCCCAGTCCGAAACGTGCCAGAGCAAATCCTATCCAACCCATTGATTTGGTGATACAAGCATGCAACATCCCAAAAAAACTCCAGATTACTATCGAAACGGTGTATCCGATACGTGTTCCGAATTTGTCGATAAAACCTCCCATGACTAATAAACCAATGGAGTATGCGACCTTAAAAGCAATGGCAATGTTGGCATAATCCTGATCGGTCCAGTAAAAGATGTGGTTCCGCAAGGTTGGTCCAAGGACATTGATGATGCTGCGATCGAGATAGTTGATAGTGGTCGCAAAAAAGAGTAAGGCAAGAATACGCCATCGGTAATTTCCTTTAGTTTTTTCCATAATTATGATTGGTTGAATTGGTCTGTAAAATGTAATCCTGTGATTGGAAAATCAAATGAGGATACATTTTACCCTAAAAGTAATTACCTTCAAATTCATATTCTTGTGAATAACAGTTAAGATAACAATGTTATTCCTGATAAATGAAGGTGAAAAGTTGTAATTTTGATATTTTTACAGGGTATCTGAAATTGCCGATAACTCATTCGAAAAATGAATAAAAACACTAATTCTTCCTTCTATATTGAACGAATACTTAATAGTCCGACATTTATTCATAAGGAGGTACAGAGGAACCTTTTAAACTTTCTGTACAAAGCGGCACAAGAAGGAAAAATCCTTCGGGAGATGGATATTGCTTTCGATTTTTTCAAGAGGGATACCACTTTTCAGCCAGGCGACGATACCATTGTGCGGGTAAGTATTTATAAGCTGAGGGCGCTGCTGGATCAGTATTATCAGAATGAAGGTCAGAAAGATGAACTTGTGTTTGAACTGCCCAAAGGTTACTATTCGTTGAAGGCTGTTAAAAAAGGGGAGGAGACGAGTAAACGGATAAAGAAACCCGATTGGAAAAGGATGGTTTATCTGTTCCTGATTCTTTCTGTTGCCCTTAACCTGTTCCTTTTTCTTCGCTTTGAATTAAGACCGTCTGCAAAAAGCAACCCTGTGTGGTCTGATTTACTGCAAAGCAAACTTCCGGTTTACATTACGCTTGGTGATCCTTTTTTCTTCAGGGCAACAAACGATAGTTCCAACGAAAGTATTGTTGTCAGGGATATTTCGGTCAACTCGGCTCAGGATCTGCAGAAGCAAAACACAGCCCGCTTTTTTAACAGGAAAATGAAAATCGGCAATCTGGACTATTCCTATCTCTCCACCAACAATGTAAGGCCATTGCCCGATATTATTTCAATTTTTTCAAGAGCAAATATCGAAATCCGGTTGCAAACTCTATCAGAAACCAATATTGAAGACATTAAACGGAACAACCAGGTTTTTATTGGCAACATCAATTCATTTGGATTTTTTACCAAATTCCTTGAAAAAACGTCGATTCGTTTGCATACTCACCCGCGTGAAATTGTAATCAACAAAGGGGCTGATAGTTTGGTGTTAAGTGTTCCTGAAAAAATTCAAGGGTATTACATCGATTATGCTTTTATGGTAAAAGTGCCCGGAATGAACAATACCATAATCTCCATGATGGGTGATTTTCATGCTTCCGGAATCAAAGGTCTATCCAATTGCATCACTGAACAATCATCAATCACAAAACTGGAGAAGGATGTAAGCGGCAAATACGGAAAGTTTCCCGAATATTTTGAAATGGTTGTCAAAGTCACGAGTTACAACTACTTCGATTTCAAAACTGAGGTAATCTATTTCAACCCGCTTGCTTTCAATTAACTCTCATTTTACCCCAATACCGAAACACCGATTAGCTTACCTATTCCAAAAGTAACTGCTGCTGCTGCAAGTCCGAAAATAACTTGTCTGAAACCTGAGTACCAGACACTTTTACCTGTAAATAGAGTAATAGAAGCGCCAATCAAAAATAATCCTAATCCGCTTAGAACAGTACTAAAGATGACGGCCTGCATTCCTCCAATGAAAAAAAATGGAATTACTGGAATTATAGCACCTATCGAAAACAATAGGAATGAGGTAATTGCTGCTTCCATAGCTGACCCTTTTAAATCTTCTTTATTGATTCCCAATTCTTCTTTTATCAATACGTCATGCGCAAGATCTTTATTTGAAATAATCTCTTTTGCCATTTTTTTGGACTCTTCTTCGGGTATTCCTTTGGATTGGTAGATCAACGCCAGTTCTAATTCTTCTCCTTCCGGATTATTTTCCAATTCTTCTAATTCCAATTGCATCTGGTTTTCGAAGAGTTCTTTCGAACTATGTACCGAAATCCACTCTCCCAATGCCATGGATAAGGCTCCGGCCAATAATCCTGCAAGACCTGTCAATAACACAACACTTTTCCCGCTTGTAGCACCCGCAATTCCCATAACGAGACTAAAATTCGAAACTAAACCATCATTCCCCCCTAACACAGCGGCCCGCAATGCATTGCCGCCGATTGAACCAGCATTAATTCTTTTTCTTGAACTGATTATAGACGATGACAGGTTTCTTTCAGTATCTAAAAGGACTCCTAAAATATAGTCATAACCCAATATTTTCCCAATCGTATTGAGTATTTTAGCCTTTGTTGAAGGGGGAAGCAATTTAGATGCGTCCAGGTTATTTTTCTTCATAAAGGCGATGGCATGACCATGCTCTATTTCACTCATTTGGCGAAAAACACTGGCTATATTCGGGTCTTCTTCATGATCGGCCAGGATTTTGTAAAGAAAACTTGCGTCAATTTCGGTTTGAATATTCTTTAAGCTGATCATCTTAATAGGTCTGTTTTTAATGCTCGATTTTGTTTTAGATCCACAAATTTATGATAAAATTTCAGTTTAAATAAAACGATTATCTTTGCGATTCAACAATAATAACTTGGATGGGAAGGATTTTATCCATCGATTACGGGAATAAACGCGTCGGATTAGCGGTAACCGATCCCCTGAAAATAATTGCGACCAGACTGACAACTGTCTCGTCCAATGAAATATGGGATTATTTGTCCGGTTATTTTGCACGCGAGGAAGTCGAACTTGTGTTGGTCGGTTATCCAAAACAGCTTAACAATCAACCATCGGAAGCTATCCGGTATATCAACCCTTTTTTAAAGAAATTCCAGCAAATATATAAGGAGATGCCAATAAAGTTGATGGACGAACGATTTACCTCGAAGATGGCATTTCAGACAATGATCGATGCAGGAGTAAAAAAGAAAGACAGACAGAACAAAGAGACGATTGATGGTGTTAGTGCTACAATTATTTTACAATCGTATCTTGAAGAACAGAAATTTTTAAAGTAGACTGAATGATTTATCCTATAACAGTGTACGGAGATCCCGTACTTCGAAAGATAACCACAGATATTGATCAGAATTACGAAGGACTCGAAAAATTAGCCGGGGATATGTTTGATACGATGCACAATGCTTAAGGTGTAGGTCTGGCTGCTCCCCAGATTGGTCTGACGGTTCGGATTTTTGTGGTCGATCTTTCACCCCTTGGTGAAGATGAACCTTTGCTGAAAGATTTTAAAAAAGCATTTATTAATCCGCATATTATTGAGAAAGAGGGTGATAAAGTGTTGATGGATGAAGGTTGTCTTAGCATTCCCGGATTACGCGAAGATGTGCTTCGTTACAATGCCATCCGAATAAAGTATTTCGACACAAGCTGGCAGGAGCATGATGAGGTTTATACAGGGTTCACTGCCCGTGTTTTGCAGCACGAATACGATCATCTTGACGGAATCATGTTTGTGGACTATTGTTCTCCGCTCAAGAAAAGGTTACTTAAAGGTAAATTGTCGGATATATCCAAAGGGAATGTTACTACGAGTTACAGAATTAAAGTGCCAAGAAGCTAGAAGAATTAGACAATTAGACGATGTGCGAATAAGTAATTTTTAGTATTAAACATTTGATTGTGTCGGAATTTTCAAATCGCCTGAGTGCTGAATTGTCAAATCGTCGAATTGTCACATTGTCAAATCTCCTTTTTACCGTGGTCGTTCATAATAGACATAATCTAAAACATGGTTGCTACATTTGGTGCAGTTTCCATGTTTATCAAGGTTGGTAATCAATGTTTTACCAGGTATTCTTTCTATCAGTGTGCTGTTACATTTATCGCAATAGGTCTTGTCTCTGGCGGTATCCAGCACATTTCCAAGATAAACAAATTTCAGATGCTTTTTTGCAATTTCGTATAGATCGAGTAGCAAATTGATGGGAGTACTTGCTATTTTCATTTGAAAATCAGGGAAATATCTCGAAATGTGAAGGACAGTCCGCGTGCCGGTTTCTCCCGCAATCCAACGCACCATCTCTTCAAATTCGGCATAGTTGTCATTCATCCCCGGAATCACCAGGTTGGTAATTTCGAGATGTTTTTTCGACAATGCAATCCGTTGGATGGTTTTTTTAACCGGTTCAAGTCTCGACTGTGTAATCAATTTGTAAAAACTTTCTGAAAACGCTTTCAGGTCAACATTGAAGGCATCTATATAGGGGATTAACTCCTCAAGTGGCTCCCGATTGATATAACCGTTGGTGACCATCACTGTTTTAAGTCCGGCCGGTTTGGCCTGTCTCGCAACGCTGATCATGTATTCATAAAAGGTGCCGGGTTCGTTGTAAGTAAATGCAATCCCAATATTATTGACCTGTTCACTGGCTAATTTGACAATCGATTTTACACTAAACAAATTAGTGTTATCGATATTCAAGGGTGTCGCTTGCGATATCCGGTAGTTCTGACAAAAGAGACACCTCATTGTGCATCCCAATGATCCAACCGACAGAATCCTCGATCCGGGATAGAAATGGTACAGTGGCTTTTTTTCAATTGGATCAAGTCCGGTTGCAGTCACTTTTTCAAATAATTCGCTGTAGAGATCCCCTTCTTTGTTGATTCTGACATTACAGAATCCATGCTCATTGTCACCAATCAGGCAATTATGGGGGCAGAGTTTACATTTAACGATGCCGTTTTCAAGCGTTTTATAATAAAGTGCCTTCTTCATTCTCAATTGCTTTCTACAAATATACAAATTTAAGAGTATTATTTTCTACAAAAAATTGTCTGTCAGGTAAAAAAGAATATGGTATTTTTACTTCATCAATAATGTATTAGAATGGGTGCCATTTCCACGATATTAGAGCAATCATCATTTTCGCATTCCGATCTGGAACAACTCTTGATGTGTGAAGGAAATGAGATGCGTCTGTTGTTTTCAAAAGGAAGCACGGTTAAGGAGAAGTTTGTTGGCAATAAGGTTTACTTCAGAGGTTTAGTTGAATTCTCGAATGTTTGCGATAAAGATTGTTACTATTGTGGTATCCGAAGATCAAATCTTTCAGTCAGGCGCTATAATCTGACTGATAGCGAAATACTCGATGCAGCCCTTTTTGCTGATGAAAACAGGTTTGGCTCTGTTGTTTTACAAGCTGGTGAAAACAGTTCTCCGGCTTTTGCCGACCGGATTACAAATTTAATTACCCGGATCAAGCAATTGAGCGACGGACGGCTGGGAATTACACTGTCGGTGGGCGAACAGTCGGATATGGTTTACCGTCAGTGGTTTGAAGCGGGTGCTCACCGTTACCTTTTACGCATCGAAACTACCAATCAGTCACTCTATCGCAAATTACATCCCGATGATCAGCTTCATGATTTTAATCGTCGCATGGATTGTCTGCATTCATTGAGGGCAATAGGTTATCAGACTGGTACAGGTGTAATGATTGGCTTGCCATTTCAAACGAATGGCGACCTTGTCAATGATCTCCTCTTTTTTCAGGAATTCGGAATCGATATGGTTGGAATGGGTCCTTACATCGAACACTCCGAAACTCCGCTTCATAAGTTTCGACATGAACTTTTACCCATTCAGGAACGGTTTGATCTTTCATTAAAAATGATCGCAGTTCTTCGTATCCTTATGAATGACATCAATATCGCGGCTGCAACTGCGCTTCAGGCAATCGATCCGCTTGGCCGGGAGAAAGGAATTAAGGTCGGAGCAAATATTATTATGCCGAATATCACTCCGGGATTCTATCGCAACGATTACAGCCTTTACGAAAACAAACCTTGCGTTGACGAAGAGCCGGCACAATGCAAAGGATGTCTCGATGCCCGTATCGCATTAGCTGATGGTGAAATAGGTTATGGAGAGTGGGGTGATTCGATCCATTTTATTAACAACAAAAGAAAAGGTTAAAAATCCAATGGTATTATGGACAAAAACAGCTTAAAGGATAAGTTCGGCCCATGCGGGTTGTTGTGTGAAAAATGCTTTGCTTTTGATGGTGGTTTAATTAAATATCATGCAGATCAACTCAAACGCAACCTTGGTGATTTTGATGTCTATGCCCAAAGATTTGTAACATTATTAGAAATACCTGTTTTTGATAAATATCTGGAATTTAAGGAGATGTTAAGTTTTTTCTCGGAAGGAAGTTGTATGGGTTGCCGGAAACAGGATTGTCATTTATTCAAAGGTTGTGGTGTAAAGCAATGTTACAAAGATAAAAAGGTTGATTTCTGTTACCAGTGTAGTGATTTCCCTTGTAATAATACAGGATTTGATAAGAATTTAAAGCGCAGATGGTTAAGTATAAATGAAAAAATACGTGAGATTGGATTAGAAAGCTACTACAACGAGATTAAGGATAAACCGAGATACTGAAAGGTTCTGTCGTATGCGAGGAGTGTAATCAATATTTATTCAGTTTCATGTTTCTTTGTCAAAAGAATCAGATTCCGGAAGAAATTTCCCCTTTTAATTGGAATTTTTAGCCCATGAAAAGTATATTCATGTTTATAAAAATGATTATATTTGTGCCTAAGCAAGTAAGATCTGCCTTTCAACCATTTATTCAATCTTAAAATCTCAATTATGGAAAATCTTTTACCTTTCGTCATTGGTGCCGTCGTTCTTTTTTTCTTTGCAGGAATTCGCATCGTCAGACCGACAAGCCGCGCGTTAGTTGAACGTCTCGGAAAGTACCATCGCTTTGCTAATTATGGCTTTAACTGGATTATTCCAGGCATTGATAAGATGTACATCATCAACATCACAGAGCAGATGATTAACGCTGAACCACAGGAAATCATTACCAACGATAACCTCAACGCTAAGGTAGATGCTCAGGTTTACTTCAAGATTAAGTCGGATGAGATGAGTGTGAAAAATTCACAGTATAATGTAAATAGTATTGAATACCAAATTGTTAACCTGGCCCGCACTACATTGAGGAATATCATCGGCACGATGACACTTAAATCTGCCAACAGAGAACGTGGCAAGATAAACAAAGAGCTTCATGGCACTCTTCTTGAGGAAACCATGAACTGGGGAATTGAAATTGTTCGTACCGAACTCAAGGAGATTGATCCGCCAAAAGATGTGCAGGAAACGATGAATAAGATCGTGAAGGCCGAAAATGAGAAAATTGCAGCAATCGATTTTGCCACAGCTACCGAAACAAAAGCAGATGGTGAGAAACGTGCTGAAATCCGACGTGCCGAAGGTATCAAGCAGGGTGCAATTCTGAGAGCCGAAGGCGAAGCACAGGCAATTCAACTCGTGAACGAGGCCGCCGAGAAATATTTTGTGGGAAATGCCCAATTGTTGCGTAGAATACAGGCCATGGAAACTTCACTGAAGGATAATTCGAAAATAGTGGTTCCAACAGGTTCTGATCTTGTGAATGTAATGGGTGAAATGGGCGGTGTACTTCCGATCAACACTAAAAAAGACAAGAGTTTTAATCCCTCTGACTCGTTAAAGGGTTAAGAAACGGTAAATCACATCCAATTTGTGATGTGATTAGCTGAAAATGAAATAGTTATTTATTATAGAAATACCAAATCTTTAAAATTATTGCAATGGATAATCTGATTCCGATTATTATCGCAGTTGTTGTATTTATCTTCCTTATAGGGATACGCATAGTCCGGCCAACACAGCGTGCATTAATCGAACGGCTTGGAAAGTACATTCGTTTTGCTAATCCCGGCTTTCACTGGATCATTCCTGTAGTTGACAGCATGTATAAGATCAACATCACCGAAAAGATGATTGATGCAGAACAACAGGAGATTATTACCAACGACAACCTGAATGCGCGGGTTGATGCCCAGATTTACTTTAAGATTAAAGCAGATGAGAACAGTGTAAAGAATTCGCAATACAATGTGAATAACATTGAAGTGCAGATTGTTAGTCTGGCGCGTACCACACTTAGGAATATCATCGGTACCATGACACTTAAATCAGCTAACAGCGAACGCGGCAAGATAAACAAAGAACTTCTTATTACACTTTTGGAGGAAACCATGAACTGGGGGATCGAAATTGTACGGACAGAACTCAAGGAAATAGATCCGCCAAAAGATGTTCAGGAAACGATGAATAAAATCGTGAAGGCTGAAAATGAGAAAATAGCTGCAATTGATTTTGCCACAGCTACCGAAACCAAGGCCGATGGTGAAAAACGTGCCGAAATCCGACGTGCCGAAGGTTTTAAGCAGGGTGCTATTCTGCGTGCCGAAGGTGAAGCTCAGGCAATTCAACTTGTGAACGAGGCTGCCGAGAAATTTTTTGTGGGAAATGCCCAGTTGCTGCGCAGGATTCAGGCAATGGAAACTTCGCTGAAGAGTAATTCAAAAATTGTCGTTCCCACGGGCTCTGACCTTGTGAATGTGATGGGCGCAATGGGAGGCGTTCTTCCTTCACATGAATAATGATTCAATAACCAAATGTATTGTGAAGATAAAATCCTGGCGAACACTAATTAAAAAAATTCGAAAGTTTTTTCAGGGCGATAGGACGCGTGAAAACCACCACTTTATCACCGGGATTGATTTGCGATTTGCCTGAGGCTATATACCCCTGATCGTTTCGGATAAATCCTCCGATGGTTGCCTCTTTGGGAAAATCGAGGTCACTGATAATTGATTTGGTTACTCTGGAACCCTCTTTTGCAATAAACTCAAGCGCTTCGGCATCAGTGGCTGTAAGGCATTTGACATGCGAGACTTCGGCATTCATCGTATAACGGTAAATATAGGAAGCTGCGAGTAACTTTTTATTGATCACTCCGCCAATCCCGATTTTCTCTGCAAAATCGATGTAATCAATATTTTCGACCTCGGCTATCGTCCTTTTGACCCCCATCTTTTTAGCGAGCTGACACGAAAGGATGTTGGTTTCCGAGTTGCCTGTTACTGCAATGAATGCATCCATTTGTTCAATCCCTTCCGACTTTAATAACTCAAGGTCGCGGCCATCACCATGAATCACGAGTGCATTACTTACTTTACTCGTCACTTCTATCGCACGTTCCCGGTTTATCTCTATGATTTTAATGTTGAAACTGTCGCCAAGTCGCAAAGCAGTTTTCATTGCGATGCGGCTACCTCCGAGAATCATCACATTTTTTATCACAAACTTCTCTTTCCCCGCTTTTCGAAGGATCAACTCAACAGTAGTTGGTTTGGCAACAAAAAAGACCAGATCATCCACTTTTATAGTGTCGTCGCCATGAGGAATAAGGGTTTCAGAATTGCGGGCGATCGCTACTACCACGAAATCGCCGACAGAATTGTGGAGCTCTTTGAGTGGAATACCCAGAATGGGGGCGTTCTCCCTGATCTTCACTGCGAACAGCACCAACTTTCCTCCTGAGAACTCAAAAATCTGTCGTGTACTTATTTGTTTGATGTTGGTAACGATCTCTTTTGCAGCAAGATGTTCTGGATAGATCAACTCGTCGATTCCAATTGATCTGAAATATTCGCGGTTTGGTGTAAACAAAAACTCCTGATTGTCAATACGCGCGATGGTCTTTTCAGCACCAAGATGCTTGGCCAACTGGCAGGCCACAATATTTCGGTCTTCGTAAGGGGTGACCCCGATAAAGAGACCGCAATTTCCGACACCGGCATTCTTCAGATCGGTGATTGAGATTGCTCCACCTGATATAGTCAGCACATCGAGTGACGCTGAAATGTTATCAAGCTTATCCTGAGCTTCATCAAAAAGAACAATGTCATGTTCATCTTTCGATAACATCTTCGCCAAATGGGTGCCCACTTCACCTGCACCTGCAATTATAATTTTCATGATTCTGCCAATTTTTCATGCAAAGTTAAAGTAATATCAGCGATTAAAATATCCACAGCTGAGAATGATTTTTTCTCCATCTTCTTCCGGTCTGAATTTGATTTGAACAGCTCCACCTAAAGTTGTATTTAACATTTTAAGATCATTTAAAGTGATCATCGGAAGTTGGTTTTCATTCCCGGCTCCGACCGGTGTATTACTATCTATTATTACAGCCGACGGGAGGTTTTTCCTCACCTTGCCAGGATCCTGGGATGATTTTTCCGAAAGGATAATTAAATCCGTTCGTGGAAATTGTTCCCATTCGATACTGCTAAACTTCCTGTTAATTATTACGCATAAAGATAACCCGTCAAAATTCAGAAAGTTCTTCTTTTCGAATAATTTATTGGTGATTAACCGGGAAAAATCTGACAGACAGATTATTGAAGATTTTTTAATTCCACGGAATCCTTCATATGGCTTAGTGTAGTATTTCAGTTTGTCAATGGTACTGCTCTTGTCGCTGGTGAGCCAGATGGTTTCTCTTCCTTTAGTCAGTGCAACCAGCGTTTTGCCGGGAAGATTAAACACCACTACTTCCTTTCGTGAAAGTTTTTGATAGACAGATAAATTATTGAATATTAAGAGTATAATAACTGAGACCAAGGCGCCTGTCAAAGATTTCGGACTCTTGTACACGATAAATAGCGATATCAAAATAGCGGATAGAACAACTAAAAACAGCATGAAGTCAGATGGATATAAACCATCAAGAACTGAGTAAGGAAGTCGTTCAATAAAATGAACCGAGAAAAGCATTGCCTGCCCGGCCCAGTCAAGAATTTTTGTCAATAGAACTCCAAGGAAAGGTATGATTGGAGCAACTACAAAAACAATACACGCAAGATACAAAATCACCGACACAAGCGGGATGACCATAAGGTTTGCCAGCAGAAACCAGGTGGGGAATTGATGAAAGTAGTGTAAAAGGAAGGGAATTGTTCCGATCTGAGCCGCCAACGAAACAGTGAGCAATCCCCATATTTGATCCGGAATCCAGTATTTGAAATAGAACAATCCGTAAATAAATGGATGAAAGAAAACAAAAGAAAAAACGGCCGCATAAGAGAGTTGAAAACCAACGTCATATACGAGTGATGGATAGAAGAAATATCGAGGCCGGCAAACCCGTAATGAGCGCATAACCCCACACAGCGGAAAGAATTATCAAAGTGTAGAGGATTTTCCCACCTTTTTTCCGCTTTAAAAACCGCAACATCAAATCGAGTACGATGAAGATGATGGCAACATTCATTCCAGAGACAGCCAATACATGAATCACACCGGTTTTTGCGAAACTTTGGGTAGTTTCGGGTTCCAGATCCTCACGCGCCCCTAATGAGATGGACGAAACCAAATGAAAAACTTCGCCCTTTAATCCACAATTTTCTATTATCTTGAGTAGTCTGTCGCGGATAATCAGCGACCATTCCAGAAGATTCAGTTTTTTTTCAGCTTTCAGGATATGAAAATTATTGGCTTTGAGAAAAATGCGATGCCCTATTCCATTGCGGATAGCATAAGTTTGGTAATCAAATTCATAAGGATTCCCTGTTTTTTGAAGTAATTCCGGTTGTCCGCGAAACCACAAGACAGCACCCGGTTCAGCATTGGCGATTTGATTCGATTTTTCGAAATAAGCAAGTACATTGATTTTTGGCTCAGTTAACCGAATCACTGCCCTATAGGATTTCTCTTTTTCGATTGGAAACTCGTCAATCACGGCAAAGTATTCACCTTTAGGCAATGGTTGCGGATAGTATTTCAGGTCGGTTTCTATAAAAAGTCCGAGGAAAAGTAAAGCAGGAATGAGAAAAATACCAAACAGCGATTCCTGCCTGAAAGAAAGTGTGATGAAGAAGGTGAGGAGGAGTGAAAAGCAGAGCGTTGCGCCAAGAAAAACCCATTTCATTTCAGGCGGACACGAGTCGCCTAAAACGATTCCTGCAATAAAAGGGACAAGAAGCCTGATAAAGGGTGCGCTGTGCAGCTTGTCGCTGAAATGACTCATTCAAAATGATGAAATGAGAATTAAAGATACAAAATATTTTTGACAGTTGAAATTTTGTTGAGCGATTTCTTTAACTCACACATTAGCCTTTCTCCAGAGATCCATAAAAAACGAAGCAATTATCTAATAATTAGATAATTGCTTCGAAAGTGCCCAGAACAAGACTCGAACTTGCACAACCTTGCGGTCACTAGTCCCTGAAACTAGCGTGTCTACCAATTTCACCATCTGGGCCTGGAGGTTGCAAATATAGGCTGAATTTCAGATACACCAAACGGTTTGAGTGGTTTTTTATACTTATTTCAGATTCTCTTTCAAAAAATTGTCAAACATTGTGTAAAGGTGCATCGTCGTATTGCCGCCCCTGATTCCATGATTCCGGTTAACATACGACATCATCTGAAACTGGACACCGGCCTGAACCATTGCTTCAGCAAATTCGAGTGAATTCTGATAATGGACATTATCATCGGCTGTACCGTGAACGAGCAGCAATTTCCCTTTAATCCCGGCAGCAAGTGTAATGGGCGAGTTTTCGTCATAACCTTCGGGATTCTGGCCTGGTAAACCCATATAACGCTCACTGTAAATGGTGTCGTAGTATCGCTGGTTAGTCACCGGTGCGACCGCTATCCCTGCTTTAAATACTTCACCACCTTTGGCAAGGCACATGGCCGACATAAATGCACCATAACTCCATCCCCATATCGCGATATTTTTACCATCCACATATGGTAGGGTGGCAAGATATCTGGCTGCCTCTATCTGGTCATCAGACTCATACTTTCCTAACTTTCCATAAGTACATTTGCGAAACTCTTCGCCACGCGCTCCTGTTCCTCTCGGGTCGACACATACTGCCAGATAACCATTCGATGCGAGGTAGTTTTCCCAGCCAATCTTAAAATTGTCGACCACTTCCTGCGAATTTGGCCCGCTGTATTGGGTCATTACTACGGGATATTTGGTGTTCTGATTGAAATTTAATGGTTTAATCATCCATCCGTTCAACTCAGTGCCTGCTGAAGTTTTAAAAGTGAAAAACTCTTTTTGTGGAATTTTTCTTGCTTCAACTAACGATTTAAGGGCTTTGTTGTCTTCCAGAACCCTGATTTGCCTGCCCGAAATCTCGTGAAGTGTCACGAACAATGGCGTGGTAAGATTCGAATATTCGTTGATAAAATATTTGAAACCCGAGCTGAAATCAGCATTGTTGTTCCCTTTCTGAGTTGAGAGAAGAATTTTTCTCTTTAAGTCGATGCTAACGCCATAGACTTCACGTTGTAAGGGAGATACGGCCGCAGCCTGATAATAGAACATTTTGCTGACCGGATCAAATCCGTAAAATTTGAGTACGTCGAATTTACCTGTAGTGAGTTGCCTGATTTTTACACCACCTGTGTCGTAGAGGTAAAGGTGTTTATAGCCATCCTGTTCGCTTAGAACGACAAAGCTTTTATCATCTGGTAAAAACTGCAGGTAATCCAGAAAATCGGTTTCGATGTACCTTTTGTTTTTTTCGGTGTAGATCAGGCGCGAGTCACCTGAATATGAGTTTGCAAACAGTAGTTCAAGTCTGTTTTGCAAACGATTCATTTTAAGTATTCCGAGATCTTTTCCGCTGTAATTCCAACGGATACGCGGGATATAAATATCAGTTTCGGTACCAATATCCATTTTAATATTTTGTCCGGCTTTAATATCATACACCATGACACTCACTATTGAATTCTTTTCACCTGCCTTGGGATATTTAAACCGGTATTCTCCCGGATAAACGCTGTTTTCCTGATGTACAGGATTCAGCCCCTTATACATCGGAATACCGAAAGTTGGCACTTGTTCCTCATTGAATTTGATATATGCGATCTGTTTGCTGTCGGGCGACCATTCGAAGGCACGGTTGAATTCAAACTCCTCTTCATACACCCAGTCGGGGATGCCATTGATAATTTTATTGAATTCTCCGTCTGTTGTCATCTGACGTTCTGTATTAAACCGGAGGCTTTTTACAAAAAGGTTATTGTCCCTGACAAACGCAATTCGTTCCCCATCCGGAGAAAAGGTCGCAACCTGTTGCCGTCCGGTTGATAATCTTGTAAGTTCTTTTGTGATAAAGTTATAGACAAAATATACGGCGGTGAACGACCTGCGGTAAATGGGTTTCCGGTCGGTTAAGAGCAGCACCTTCGATTCGTCGTCGCTGAAAGCATATTCCCTGACCGATTTAAGCGAATCATTTTTAAGTGTCTGAATATCGAGTACCAGGTTTACCTTTTCACCTGTTTTGTAACTGTATTTCACGATTTGCTGGCCACCATTTTCGAGAGTTGTATAATTTAACCCGTCATTAGCCGACGCCAATCCGTTTACAGTTGATTGCTGGAAGCTCCTTGTTACGAAGAGATCTTTCAGGGTGATTTGTTGTGCCTGTAGCGTAGCGTAACAGACTGAAATTAAAAACAATAATGAAATGATTTTGCGCATAATATTAATATATAACCCGTTTTTACACCTCAAAAATATTAAAAAATAGAGAGCACGACGAAATTTTTTATATAGACACTGAAAATACATTCATTATACTTACCGATATTTTTGAAGAACAGGCGGAGAATAACTAATTTTGCACCTTCGAAAAAAAATTGAAGATGATAAAAATTACACTTCCAGATAACTCTGTAAAGGAATTTGATAAAGGGATTACCGGTCTCGAAATTGCTGAATCGATCAGCAGTCGGCTGGCTAAGGAGGTACTCTCGATATCGGTCAATGGCGAGGTAAGAGATCTTGCACGACTCATTGATTCGGATGCTTCTGTCAAACTTCTCTTGTGGGATGACTTGCAGGGGCGCGAAACTTTCTGGCATTCATCGGCACACCTGATGGCTGAGGCCATTGAATTTTTCTATCCGGGGACTAAGTTTGGAATTGGTCCTACGGTGGATAACGGATTTTATTACGATATCGATCTTCCGGAAGGGAAAACATTAACTGATAAGGATTTTGCAGCTATTGAGCAGAAAGTGCTTGAACTTGCCCGTACAAAATCGGAAATTGTCAGAAGTGATATTTCGAAAGCCGATGCTTTAAAATTGTTTACTGAAAAAGGAGATCAACTCAAGCTTGAGTTGATTACTGATCTTCAGGACGGTATAATAACGATCTATAAACAAGGTAATTTCACTGATCTATGCCGCGGTCCACACTTACCGAATATGGGATTTATTAAGGCAATTAAACTGACCAGTATTGCCGGAGCCTACTGACGAGAAAAACAAAATGCTTACGAGGGTTTACGGAATCTCTTTCCCGAAGCAAAAATTGCTTGAAGAGTATTTGGTTCTGCTTGAGGAGGCTAAAAAGAGAGATCATCGCAAAATCGGTAAAGAGATGGAACTGTTCCATTTTTCGACTGCTGTTGGGCTGGGATTGCCGCTTTGGTTACCGAAAGGAGCAATCTTACGCGAGCAACTGGAGAAGTTTTTGAAGAAAGTGCAGAAAAAGTTTGGTTACGAACAGGTGATCACCCCTCATATTGGTGATGTGTCGCTCTACAAAACTTCGGGACATTTTCAGAAATACGGCAAGGATTCGTTTCAGCCTATTCGTACACCCAACGAAGGGGAGGAGTATATGCTGAAACCCATGAACTGTCCTCATCACTGCGAAATCTACAAGTTTAAACCTCGCTCATACAAAGATTTACCGGTTCGTATGGCCGAATTTGGAACCGTTTATCGTTACGAACAAAGCGGCGAATTGCATGGATTAACACGTGTTCGGAGCTTTACACAGGATGATGCACATATTTTCTGTCGCCCGGATCAGTTGAAGGAGGAGTTTCTGAAAGTGATCGATATCATTTTTATCATATTTAAAGCCCTCGATTTTAAAAATTATGCGGCTCAGATCTCGCTACGTGATCCGAATAACAAGGAGAAATATATTGGCTCGGACGAAAATTGGGAAAAGGCAGAGCGTGCAATTATTGAGGCTTGCACCGAAAAAGGGTTGAATACCAATACGGAATTGGGTGAAGCCGCTTTTTACGGACCAAAACTCGATTTTATGATCAAGGATGCTTTAGGCCGCAGTTGGCAGCTTGGAACGATCCAGGTAGACTATAATCTTCCTGAACGATTTGGCCTTGAGTATATTGGAGCCGATGATAAACGCCATCGCCCCGTAATGATTCACCGGGCGCCGTTCGGATCGATGGAACGTTTCGTCGCTGTGCTTATCGAACATACTGCCGGAAAATTCCCGTTATGGCTGACACCCGAACAGGTTGTTGTGTTACCAATCAGCGAAAAGTATAACGATTATGCTCAAAAAGTTTCAAATCAATTAAATATTTCCGATATTCGCGCCGGAATTGACGACCGCAATGAAAAAATCGGCAGAAAAATCAGGGATAATGAGATGAAACATATTCCATATCTGCTGATTGTCGGTGAAAAAGAGTGCGAAAGCAACACCGTATCAGTGCGACGTCAGGGAGAAGGAGACCAGGGATCAATGTCGGTAGATTCATTTGCGGAGTTTATTGGCAAAGAGGTTAGTGACCAGTTGGCGGAGGCGTATAAATAATCGTTAATTAATTAAAATATAGGAGGATATAGCCATAGCAGTTATTAGAGGCAATGGGCCAAGAGGTCCAAAAGAAGAAGAGAAATCACCATTTCGGACGAATCATCAGATTCGTGTTCCTGAGGTCAGGTTAGTGGGCGAGAATATCGAAACGCCCGGGATTTTCAGAATTCAGGATGCACTGCGCAAAGCTGATGAATTGGAACTTGATCTGGTTGAAATTTCACCAAATGCCGAACCTCCTGTTTGCAGAATTACCGATTTCCAAAAATTTCTTTACGAGCAGAAAAAGAAGCAGAAGGAGTTAAAAGCCAAAGCTTCCAAAATTATTGTAAAGGAGATTCGATTTGGTCCCAATACGGATGACCATGACTACAACTTTAAGTTAAAACACGCTGAGCGATTTCTTCAGGAAGGCGCTAAAGTAAAAGCCTACGTGTTCTTTAAAGGACGGTCGATCTTATATAACGAGCAAGGAGAAATTTTGCTGCTCCGCTTTGCCAATGCTTTGGAAGAGATGGGAAAAGTGGAACAACTTCCGAAACTCGAAGGAAAGAGAATGACAATATTTATTTCGCCTAAAAAGAAAAAATAATTTAATACTTAGACAGGAATGCCTAAAATGAAAACGAATGCCGGAGCAAAGAAACGTTTCTTGCTTACCGGTTCAGGGAAGATTAAAAGAAAACATGCTTATAAAAGTCATATTCTGACCAAAAAAAGCACGAAACGCAAACGTAACCTCACTTACTGGGGTTTGGTAGCCGATGTTGACACGCATCACGTCAAGAGGCTTCTTGCAATGAGATAATGTTCTCTTTTAACGAGTTATAGAATTAGGTTTAACCGGATAATGAGCTTACGAAGATTCCTTTAGAAAGGAACGCCATTGTCCTAAAACAAAAAGAAATGCCAAGATCAGTAAATCATGTAGCATCAAAAGCGCGAAGGAAAAAGTTGCTGCTACTTACCAGAGGATACTTTGGTTCGCGTAAAAATGTCTGGACGGTTGCCAAAAACACATACGAAAAAGGATTAGGGTATGCGTACCGTGACAGAAAAGTTAAAAAAAGGTTGTTCCGTGCATTATGGATTCAGCGTATCAACGCCGCAGTTCGCACCGAAGGCCTCTCTTACTCACAATTTATGGGTAAATTGAAGGTTGCAAGTATCGAAATCAACCGCAAGGTTCTGGCCGATCTGGCAATGAACAATCCCGCTGCATTCAGCGCCATTGTTAATAAAGTAAAGTAATTTGAAAAGTTAGGCGAAATAAATTTTCAGATAAGAAAAGGAGCTCATTGGGCTCCTTTTTTGTTGTGAGAAAATTCGGCAATTCGACAATTCAACGATTTGACAATTAGTCAATTTGAAGATTTGGCAATTTGAAGATTTGGCAATTTGAAGATTTGGCAATTTGAAGATGTGCTAATATGCAAATTCTATTACGTAACATTATTTTGTCTGAAAACTTAGTTTTACCTAAATCAAAAGCTACGGAGGAGCACGATATTGGTAGAAAAAAGGTAATGTAACAACACTAGGCGCAACCGGACGGCAATATTGAAAATAAAAAGTTATATGCGCCGGACAATTTTCTATGACCTCGATTTCCTAAAAGGGAAAGGTTATCAAATCGTTTTCTGCCATACAGACAACACTTATGTTTTTAAAACAAAGCGAAAAAATCTTTCTTTTTTTAAGTGGGGTGCAATCTGGTTGCACCCGTGTGTTTTAATTTTCACCCGAAATTTTAAAATATTAACTTAAATCAGAAGATTATGGAAAACAAAGTTTCGGTTACCATTGAATCATAATAGAAATCAGTTGATTCTAAGCTTATAATTGCCCCTCCCTGACGATCAATTATTCCAGGGAGGGGCAATTTGTTGTCCCTCCCTGGTCTTGCACCTCGTAGCACCGGCTTTGTATATTAAAGCACCAACTTCGGACCTCGAAGCTCCGGTCTCCTATGTCAAAGTACCGACTTCATTGCTTTTATTTTTGCTCAAAATTGTTTAACTTCGATTAGTCAATTTATTGACGATCAAACCTTTCAGACAGGGTATTTGTAATTCCGAAATAAACCAATCCAATAAAATTTTCAAATATGGGAATCCGTAATGGCCGCAAACAGCTATTTCCCCTAATCATTTACTTAATCGAACAAAAACCTAATATTCCCCTTTTTTTCTTATTGAAAAACTTGGAAATTATTTTTTTATTTATTTCCTTTGGTATTCATCATCAAGATGCTAAACAAAACCAAATAATCACATTATAACAACTCATGATGGAACTATATTTACCAAATGGTGTAGATGGCCGGATGAATTTTGGTGGCTTACAATACCTTTGGAGAGGTTATATACAAGCGGCAAGGTGCCAAAAAGTCTCCCATGAACCAAATTTTATTTGGTATTTCTAAATTTAGACTTTTACTTTTGACCAGCTAAACGAATAAACCCAAAATTTGAAAATCATCAAACAAAAACCTGGAAGCCGAAAAAGGGAAAAGAGTAGGCCGAACAAATAACAAATTAACAAACCATGAAAAAAGCCACATCGTACCAAATGGAAAGTCCAATTATTTCTCTATTATGTTTAATTGTTTTTTTCGTCCTACTTTCTACCAAAGCTTTTGCAGGTGCGATTCCGGGAGTTGCTGTTGGTTCTGGTAAAAGTTCCGGCGGCGGACTTGTTTCACAAACAAAGACAGATAGAGACGGAAAATTTTCAATGATTTTAAAGGAAGGCAGTTATACCCTTAATTTATCCTATGATGACTGTGTGAAGTACTTAACTTCTATTAGTAAGGATAAGGCCACTACGGAAGTAACCATAAAGTTGGAAGGAACCAGCATTAAGTTAAAAAATGGCAGTACTCCATCAACAATAGTTCTCAACGGTTCTACAGGTACGATTACTTTTACGGTTCCATCAGGCGGTGCAACCCTTAAAGGGACTCTGACTTATGCACCTAAGTAACCCAGTAATCAAGCCCTGCCGCTAACAGCACATTGGCGTTTTGCTGGTTTTTCGGTTAGGAGAGTTTCATCTTCCAACTTACTTTTGTCTTGAGTGAAAGCTTATTGGCTCCGAAGCCGCACGAAAACCAAGCTGCGTGGCGTCAAACTGTCTAAAAAACTGCAGCTGGTGCGGATTTGCAATCCGCGCCTTACAGATGCGGGATTTGTAATCCCGGAATAAATCAATTCAATTTATTATTATGGGAATTCGGAATAAAATAACGCCTGGCAATGCTTACTTTGTTACATTAACAATTGTAGAATGGATCGATATATTTACGCGCCCGGCATATAGACATATCATTGTCGATTCTTTAAATTACTGTATTGCAAACAAGGGATTGCAGGTTTATTACTGGTGTTTGATGAGCAATCACCTGCACATGATTGCAAGTGCATCAGAAGGAAATAATTTATCAGATATCCTTCGTGATTTCAAAAAGTTTACCAGTAAGGAAATTACAAATTCAATTAAGGAAATACCTGAAAGCAGAAGGGACTGGCTG
>JAPLDR010000143.1:0-1466 GCA_026391655.1 Bacteroidia bacterium
CAGGGCGATTGGGATTACATTGAAGAGGAGATCAAGGCAGTAACCGATGCCAGCCATCAACACGGTGCCATTGTGAAAGTGATTTTCGAAACCGACTATGTCACTAAAAACGAAGACATTATAAAGCTTTGTGAAATCTGCACTAAAGTCAGTGCCGACTTTGTAAAAACCTCCTCCGGCTTTGGCTTCGTGAAAGGGGCAGACGGAAAATACGATTATACGGGAGCAACCATTCCAAACCTCATCCTGATGCGGCAACATTCGGGGCCGAAAGTCAAAGTTAAGGCTGCCGGTGGTGTTCGTACACTTGATCAATTGATTGCCGTGAAAGAAGCAGGATGTGTACGCTGCGGTGCAACCGCAACAACATCCATAATGGAAGAGGCGATCAGGCGATTTGGAGATGAATAGCTTATATTTAGGTTAAAAGTAAAATTAGTATAGAAGGCAAAATCTTGCTTTCTATACTAATTCAGGCATTTGGCAGTAAATCTTTCCTTGGAGTAATTTGCCGGATACTTTTTTGTTTTTACCTCCCCATTGTTTGAAAAAGAAAGGAATTTGTTTTTGTTCGCACTGATTTTTGATATCAACTACCCATTCTTCTTTTATTGGGCGTGATTTTTGACCACTCTCACCACCAACAATAACCCAATCAATATTCAATAGATTAAGATTTGGAATCGCAGATATTAATGGTTCGATAGACAAAAATTTTATAAATGCTGGCACTTTACGCAATGAATCAATGCGACTTACAACTTTGTCGCTTTCAACTGTTACACCCATCCAGATATTAGGTGTCCAATCCAGAAGCGTGTAATACTTTTCTAAAATATCAGTACGTTTGGTCAGCACCTGGAATGTATGTTGGGAACAATCATTCATAACCTTGAAAACCGCCTTAATAAAATCAAAGGGCATATCTTCGTGAAAAAGATCACTCATGGAATTTACGAAGATCATTCGTGGTTTTTTCCAGGTATAAGGAATTTGAAGTTCTTTGTAATGCCAGGCAAGATTAAAACCGTCCTTATATTTTTCCAACCCCATTGCCTTTAACCGACGGGTCATTACCTCAGCATAGCAGTTTGCGCAACCTGATGAGATTTTTGTACAACCTGTTGAAGGGTTCCAGGTCGATTCAGTCCATTCTATTTTTGAGGGCTTCATTTACCTGATTCTTTTAATTGTATATTTTTTGCAATCGTGTATATTAACAGACTGATAATTCAATTCACCAGACCTTTTTATTAAACCTTTATTCTCCAATTCCTTCACCACTTCAGTGAAAATTAATGGTCTACAAAGTTCGGATAAAGTATATTTAAATCCTGAAAGATTATCGGCTATTTCTCCATTCAAGATTTTTGATTTAATCTTAGCTTTTATTTCTTCCTTTTTGTTAGAAGTTTCAGGATTATGGAACAGAGTTCCTTCTAAAAAGTCATCGTACATATTATCAT
>JAPLDR010000143.1:1493-9958 GCA_026391655.1 Bacteroidia bacterium
TTATCATTTGATTCGCCTGAATTTTTATCCTTTTTCCAACATACTTTTAAAATCTTTTCCATCCCTAACGAATGACTTGATCCAAATATCAATCCATAATGATTCGAACCTTTTTTAATTGTAAAATGATGGAGAAAATAATCCTCATTATCAATCAAACCTTTAAAATATTTCGCAATTATTTTATGTCTTTCTTTAGGTTTGCAATTATCAAAATCAATTTTTGATGTGTCAATATGTTTTTTTGTATTCTGATGCTCTTTAAACCTATCAATAAAAGAAGAAGCAATAAAGAAGATAAAATCAGTTTTTGGAGAGCGAACTAATTCTTTAAAAATATTTTCATCGACTTGCTTAAAACCATATTGGTCTAAAAGAATAAATTTTGCATACCTATTGTTCTTAAGAATCTCTTTAAAACGTTCACTACTAAATGCCTCTTTAAATTCCAATTTGGAAACGCTATATTTATATTGACATTCCTCTTTCTTGCAATTAGATTGAATACATGTTTCAACATGATTTTCAATTGCATTTTTTAATTCTATATTTTTTTCATCGAGCAACTCATTAAAAACAAAAGTTATTTTTTTTCTGCCTACCGAATTACAGACCATGCAATTCTCGCCTTTGGCCTCCTTTAATAAGATTAAAGGACTTCCCGGATTTCCTTCACTATCTGTTCCACTGCCAGCGAAGAAATCATAAATATAAATTCTTTCGACAGTCGGGTTATGAATAAATACTGGTAACCACTCGCGAAAGCATTCACCAAAGATTTCGAGTTTTAATTTGGTAGCTTCATCAAATGGCTTTTTGTTAATATTTTTTGTCATGGTATAAATTTTTTTCTTTATACAAACAACTCATCCATGTATTTATCGTACAAATTAAGAAGAAACTCAATGCCTATACTTTCTCGTTTGAACTGCAACTGACAAATTAAATGATCAAAGTCCTTATCAACATCATAATAAGCCTTCAACAAAGCTATTGATAATAATCCACTTGAAGATAGTAACCTTGATTCTTTTATACCTTATTTATGAACATGTGGTTCTTATTCATCATTCAGTTTTTTAACATTTAAAAACTGCAATATATTCCATTGATTTTAGAATAATTTTTCATGTTTGATGAAAGAGAATGAAATGACTAAGTTTGCATTTAGAGTTTAACTATTACCACACAAAAATGCTGAGTCATATCAAAGTCATCGGTTTTGATGCTGATGACACACTCTGGGTCAATGAACCGTTTTATCAGGATGTAGAAAAAGAGTTCTGCCAGATTATGAGGCCGTACATGATTGAAAAAGAGACATCTGAGGAACTTTTCAGGACCGAAATGCAGAATCTCGAAATTTACGGATACGGTGCAAAAGGTTTCATTTTGGCAATGATTGAAACAGCACTTCGCGCTACGGCCGGCAAAATATCTTCAAATGAAATTAGCCGGATTCTCGAAGCCGGTAAAACACTTTTAACGATGCCTATCCAGTTGTTGAACGGCGTCGAAAACGTCTTACAACAACTTCAGGGTCGGTACAAATTAATTCTTGCTACCAAAGGTGACTTACTTGATCAGGAACGAAAGTTACAGAAATCGGGACTGATCAGTTATTTTCATCACATTGAAATCATGAGCGATAAGCACGAGAATAACTACAAAAAACTGCTCGCCCATCTCGAAATCGAACCTTATGAATTTTTAATGGTCGGGAACTCCGTTAAATCAGACATCCTGCCTGCATTAAACATCGGAGCAAAAGCCGTTCACGTTCCCTTTGAGGTTACCTGGCAGCACGAGAATAATCATGAATCCCCTGACAATAATGCCTTTATAACGGTTCCTACAATTTCGGAAATTTTAAACATACTATAGAAACAACTTTGCAATGAGATACTTAATCACTTTAATCGCCTGCTTTTGCATTTTTTCATCCTCCATTGCCCAAAAACAAAAAGTATGGCTCGATGCTGACACAGGCAACGAAATGGACGATCTTTATGCCATCGTCCGAATGGTCAAAGCGCCTTCTGTTAATCTTATTGGCTTAAGTTCAGTTCATTTCAACAATCCCGATTTATCAAAGATCGAAACAATCATTACACCACCCGAGAATACCCAACGACCCATAAAGGCTTTTATTTCAATTGACGAGAAAGAAATTGCAACGGATTTTTGGAAAAGCTTAAAATAAATTAATAATTTCGGGAAGAGAAAATGTTACTCAATCATGGCGAATTACTGCCGTAAGCGTCTTCTTCAGATCAATAAAACAAGATCACAAACGACTGACAAACTAACGATTAAATCAATACTTCTGATGAATCAGCAAGCTAAACTAACGCGGCGCCGCTTTATTACTCTTTCTGTTCTGGGCGCAGGAGGAATGTTATTACTAAGCCGATGCGCAAATCCGCCTTTGTCGCAATGGCGAATTCTGACAGAGCAGGAATCAAACCTGCTTGATGCTTTGGCAGAACAGATCATTCCTGCTGATGAATGGCCCGGAGGACGCGATGCAGGTGTTACTAATTTCATTGATCAGCAATTAGCTGGACCTTATGTCCGGTTTCAGGATACCTACCGGAAAGGGATACTTGCTATTCAGGAAACCTGTAAAGCCAAATTTCAAAAGCGATTCGAAGAGTTGCCATGGGAGGAGCAAACCCGGTTTCTGGAAAGCATGGAAGCGGGAAAAATGGAAGGAGAGAATTGGGGAAAAGGCTTCGACCGTCAGTTTTTCAGATTGATCCGCGATCACTCGATGCAAGGCTTTTATGGTAGTCCACGTCATGGGGGTAACAAAAACAACGTCAGTTATAGAATGATGAAACTCGATTATCCGGTTATTATCGGTCAAAATCGCTACAACAGCTAAACTTATGGGAAATAAACATGTAAATGCCATCGTTGTCGGTGCTGGAGCAGGAGGTGGTATTGTCGCTAAAGAGTTAAGTGTTGCCGGTCTTTCGGTTGTTCTTTTCGAACGCGGAGGTTGGGCCACTTATGATGATACGGATACCGACGAATTGAAATCTCAACGAACTACAGTTCTTGGAAATGCATATGGCCCTGATGATCTGCGTTATAAACGTGTTGTAGTAAATACAGATGGCAGCACATACATTGTTCTGCCAAGCGATGGTGGTTACAACAACAATGCAGCATGTGTTGGTTCAGGAACAGTTAGTTACGGAGCCATGGCGTGGCGTTTTATGCAGGAAGATTTTAAACTGAAAACCACTTACGGACCAATAGAGGGATCAACCCTAGATGACTGGCCTTTCACCTACGAAGATCTTGAACCAAGCTACGAAAAGGCAGAATGGGAAATTGGCGTTGCCGGAGATTCAACCCGGAATCCGTTTGCTGCCCCGCGCAAAAAGCCATATCCAATGCCACCGTTTTCGCATAACAGAGAGGCAAAATTACTGTATGATGCGGCCAAACGATTGGGATACCACCCTTTTCCGATTCCGATGCTGCGCAATTCAGTCCCCTACGGTGACCGTCCGGCTTGCATTAGAATGCGCACCTGCTGTGGATATGCCTGTCCCGTAAATGCCAAATGTGGCACCCAAAATACAGTGATTCCCATCGCAATAGAAAGTGGAAATTGCGAATTGCGTATCAATTCGGTGGTCAGTGAAATACTTGTAAACGAACAGGGTAAGATTACAGGTGTGACCTATTTCGATGAAAAAAACAGGAAGCAGACCCAAACTGCTGACATTGTAGTAATCTCAGCCTCCGCAACAGAAACGGCCCGACTGCTTCTTAATTCGAAATCGAAGTTCTTCCCGAAAGGAATCGGAAACGAAAATGATTGGGTCGGCCGAAACCTTCAGGGACATGCATATACAGGTGCATATGGGATTTTTAAAGATGAAGTTTACGATGATCTGGGTCCGGGGGCTTCGGTTGCTATTAGTGATTTCAATCATCATAACCCGGGGATCATGGGAGGAGGAGTGCTCTGCAACGAATTTATCCGAATGCCATATGCGTTTACAGGAATCCGTCCTCCGGGCGCTGCCAGATGGGGCAAAGAACACAAATCTTTTCAGAGACTCAATTATAAAAGAGTAGCACAGGCAGTTGGACCTTATCAGGAGATCCCCAACTTTGAATCACGTGTAGAAGTCGATCCTGCAATAAAAGATTTCTGGGGAATCCCGGTCGTTCGATTATCAGGCACCCGACACGAGAAAGACATCGAAGGATGCAAGTTGATGTCCGAAAAAGCTGAACTATGGTTGAAAGAGGCCGGGGCAATTCAAACCTGGCAATCTATTGGTGGGAGAGGGCTGAGCGGGGGTCAACACCAGGCTGGCACTTGCCGAATGGGAAACGATCCTAAAACTTCGGTAACCGACAAATATGGTCGAATTCATTCGGTTTCTAATCTCTTTGTGGCCGATGGCAGCTTAAATGTAAACAACGGAGGATTTAATCCTGCATTGACGATCATGGCTTTAGGTTACCGCGTAGGAGGATACATTGCGAGTGAATGGTCAAAAGGAAACCGATTTAAATAAACCATGACCATGAAAAAAAATATTAAAATAACACTGTTGATTATTCCAATAATTTTAATAATCAGCATAATAGCTTTTGGTTCGTTTTATACATACTGGAACAACACCACGCCTGATAAAACTTGTGCTTCATGCCACGAAATCGGGAAATCAGTAAACTCTCAGGCTCAATCCTCGCATCGCAACCTGCACTGCAAAGAATGTCACGGAACAGCGCTAAGCAATGGTTTTCACAGCATCAAGGAGAAAGGGATGATGGTGGTCAATCACATTAAAAATAAACAGGTTGAGAATATTAAATTGAGTGAGGAGCAATTATTGGAAGTACTAAACAACTGCAACCGCTGCCACTCATCAGAATTTGCAAAGTGGACATCCGGCGGCCATTCTTTGGATTATCAGCACGTGTTTTTAAACACAAAACACAATTCAACCGAACAAATCAACTATGACTGTCTTCGTTGTCACGGGATGTTTTTTGAGGGTAATGTTGGTGATGTGGTTGAACCATTGAATATCAAAGGGCCATGGAAACTGAAAGAGGAGAAAATGGCAACAGTGCCGGCTATTCCCTGCATGGCTTGCCATCTGATTCATCAGGATGGATCGCCTCAGGTCCGACCAGATTATTCCAATCCTAAAACGATCTTTTATCAAAAGAAAGGTCCAATTTCGAAACTGGGTTTTTACGACCGCCATGAAAAAGTCTATTACCCCATCACGCAATTACCTCAGCTAAACTTGTGGGAGGGCGATCGTAAAGTTAAAGTTTCGGATGATCAACTTATGCGCAATTGTGTTCAGTGTCATGCCCCCAATTCCAGGCATCAGTCCGGAACATCAGATGACCGTACACCACGCGGCGTTCACGAAGGATTAAGTTGTATGGCCTGCCACGAACCGCACAGCAACAATGCCCGAAACAGTTGTATATCATGCCATCCTGCAATCTCAAACTGTAAACTCGATGTAACCAAAATGAATACGAGTTATTCCGATGCAAAAAGCGGGAATAATATCCATTTTGTGGCCTGCGCTGATTGTCACAATGGATCCCGGCCTGAAGGTCGGGGCAATAGAAGCAGAATTGTGAGTATAATCAGGAACTAATCGCATAAATTGTTATAATTTCATGATATGAATATTTAGTTATAAAATTACTGATAAACTGTTTATAATGAAGTTTTTCATTTGGCTTTTAATTTTACCTTCAACAATCTTTGCACAGTCACTGGTTCAATATGTTGATCCCCTGATCGGAACAGCTCCGGCTACTACCGAAAGTGCCCGGAAACATAGTGAAGCCGGTTCAGAAATGAAAGGGCAGACTTTCCCTGGTGTTGGCAGACCTTTCGGAATGACCCAGTGGACACCCGAAACCCGCACGACCGAAGATAAATGTATCTCACCTTATTATTACAACGACAGGTTTATTACAGGATTCAGAGGAACGCACTGGATGAGCGGAAGTTGTACGCAGGACTATGGAAGCGCAACGTTAATGCCTTTTTCTACTGACCGGATCGACACGCTAAAAAGCCGGCCATTCTCCCGTTTAAAGCACAAAAATGAAGTTTCTGCTCCGGCATACTATAATGTTCTGCTTGAGGATTTTGGAATTAACGCCGAATTGACAGGTTCAGTCCGGTCGGGAATGATGCGATTAAATTATCCTTACGAAAAGGAGAGTTATCTTTATTTACGAGTAAATAGCGACAAAAAGAAAGGGAAAATTTGGGTTGATAAACTGAAAAATGAGATTTTGGGGTATAACCCGGTATTCCGGATTTATCAGGGATCAGGCAAGACTGCCGGCTTCAGCGGCTATTTTGTGATTCAATTCGACCAGCCATTTAAAGAGGTTTCCCAAATCAGAACAGACCAGCAGTTGGTTGTTAGTTTCGGCAGAGAAAATTGTATCAAAGTTAGAATAGGAACCTCATTTACAAGTGTTGATGCTGCCCGAAAAAATCTAAAGAGCGAAATCGTGGATTGGGATTTTGATAAACTTTCGAAGGTAACCGAGGCAGTCTGGAATCATACCCTTGGTAAAATTCAGGTTAAAAACAGTTCACACACCGATCTGGTCAAGTTTTATACTGCCCTTTATCATTGCTATCAGCTACCCCGCATTGCCAGCGATGTCGATGGCAGCTATCAGGGTTTTGCGCAGGATACATTAATTCATAAAGCAGTAGGTTTCGATTATTACGATGATTTTTCGATGTGGGACACCTATCGTGCACTCCATCCGTTAATGACAATACTCGAGCCAAAGCGAAGTCTCGATATGGTTAAATCGCTCGTCGCCAAAGCGCAACAAGGCGGCTGGATGCCTATTTTCCCGGCCTGGGGAAGTTATACGGCAGCTATGATCGGCGACCACGTAAGCACGATGATTTCGGATGCTTACCTTCGGGGAATTACTGAATTTGATATCAAAACGGCATATCAATTGATGCGTCAGAATGCTTTCGATCAGCCCAAACCTGAAGAATATAAGGATGGGAAAGGTCGAAGGGCGCTTCCCGGTTATCTGCAATATGGGTATATTCCGCTCGAAGACAGTGTATGGGAAGCGTTTCATAAACGGGAGCAAGTTTCCAGAACATTGGAATATGCACTTGACGATTACGCTTTGTCGCAATTTGCAAAAAGGCTGGGTAAAACTGAGGATTATAACGTATTACTGAAACGATCGAAAAACTACACCAATGTCATAGATCCGTCAACTGGTTATGCGCGGGGACGTTATGCCGACGGAAAGTGGATCGGGCCATTTAATCCGTTGGTTAAAGCAAACTATATTACCGAAGGAACTCCATTTCAATATACCTGGTATGTTCCGCAGGATGTGCCCGGATTGATTGCTATGCTGGGTGGAAAGAGTGCATTTATCCGACGGCTCAACGAATTCTTCGATGGCAACTATTACTGGCATGGCAACGAAACTGACCAGCAGGCCCCTTACCTTTACGCATTGGCGGGCGAGCCTGCAATGACAGCGGCATTGGTGCAGAAAATTGTGGATGAAGAATATGGAACCGGCCCGGGTGGATTGAGTGGAAACGAGGACGCCGGTCAGATGTCGGCCTGGCTCGTCTGTTCAATGATCGGCTTTTATCCCGTTTGTCCCGGAAAACCCGAATATGTCATAGGAGTTCCTGCATTTGATGAAGTACAGATCAAAACAATCAATAAGGCTAAACCATTTACGATTAGAGCAATCCACAATAATTCAAAATCATTGGACATTAAAAATATCACCCTGAATGGCCTGCCTTTCCAAGGTGTCATCCTGCAACATTCCAAAATCGTTGAAGGCGGGGAAATGATTTTTCAATCCGTTAAATAAAACCACAATCATTTTACAGAACCAGAATTGTTTCTAAATTGCGAAACCAATTTAATCACCTTATCAATTAGTATAACCCACAGGGTTACAGGACTAAATATATTCACTTAAAAGAACAAATAAAACAAAAGCGATGGAAGAACAAAAAAAAGGATGGTCAAGACGCAAGTTTCTTGGAGCATCAGCGCTTGGTGTAGCGGGGCTTGCAGTATTACCTTCAATATCCGGTTTTGCAATGCCGGCAGATGAAAAGGAAATTACATTAGGATTTGTTGGATTAGGTCAACAGGCAAACTTTCTGTTGAACGGATTCCTGCAAATTCCGGGAGTTAATGTAGTTGCAGGATGCGACGTATATGGCATCAAACGTAAGAGATTCCAGAAAAAGGTCGATGCGTTTAATACCAAAGCAGGAAAAACGATTAAAGTCGAAACCTACGAAAAATATGGCGATGTATTGAGCCGGAAAGACATTAATGCAGTAGTTATTGCTGTTCCCGATCATTCACATGCCTATATTGCCATTGCGGCATTGAAGGCGGGCAAAGATGTATACCTTGAAA
>JAPLDR010000078.1 GCA_026391655.1 Bacteroidia bacterium
AAAGCTTGTAATCAATTCCGCTTTAGTAAACAAGCTTCCTACGCTTCATTGATTTCAATCTCTCTCAATAAGCCCGGCTTATTGCTCTTCAATTGCTATACCTCATATTTGTGCACTGACTTCTACAATTGCTTACAACGTCTGTGTATACGCCACCATGGCGTATATTTCTGACTTGGACGAAGATGGTAATAGTTGTTTGATTATCGATCTAAATGATTCAAAACAGACCATTTGTGTTTGCATCCATTGGTTGTTAACTATTCCATTTTATTCTCTTTAACAAAGGTATAAATAATAAATTTAGTTAATCAACTTTACAATTAAAAACCATGCTGATCTGGCGGATTATACTCGAATTCCCCTCATTTACAACGAGGGTTTTTTTGTTTTGAGTTTTCAACTCATCTTCAAATTTCTGTTATAATATTTACCATCCTTTTGGTTCCTGCATGATAAGTTTGATGACATTTATCGTTTAAAACGACTGACAACTATCCCCTCGTTACAAACGAGGGGGAGCGGGACTGATCGAAATTATTTGTTTTTCAGTTTTTCGATCATCTCCTTTGGCAGTTTATCGGGTGAACCACAATCGAAAGGTGGTTTCGGATCGTATTCAATGGCAAGCTGGATCATCTTTGCGGTTTGATCATCTGCAATTTTACTCACCAGATAAAGCGCCATATCAATCCCCGCCGAAACTCCTGCCGAAGTAATTATTTTCCCATCCTGCAGATATCTTTCGTCTTTAACTTTGACATTATAATTTCGTAACTGATCTTTGCGTCTCCAATGCGTGGTACACTCTTTCCCATTTAATAATCCGGCTTGTGCCAAAAGTAAGGAACCGGAACAAACTGAAACAGTCCATTGGGTTGAATGATCGATCTGTTGAATCCACTCAATAATTTCATTGTTTTTTAGAAGTTCATCAATTCCAAATCCACCAGGGATTAACAAGATATCGGCAACGGTAATCTCATTAATCGAATAGTCCGCTGAAATCCTTAATCCGTGACTGTCTTTATATTCCCTTCGCTCCAATCCAGCCAGATAAACCTTTGCGTTTGGTAATTTTGATAATACTTCATAAGGCCCGATGATATCGAGTGCCGTGTAATTATCGAAAATCAGTATTACTATTTTCATATTTTTATCTCAAAAACACATCTTTTACTTCCTCTGATTACAGATTCAACACATTTAGCTTCAACATCCTTACCTAATATTGTATTATAAGTTTGGGTCTGCCAGCCTACAGAACACTGACAGATTGATTTTGAAACTGTTTTTGCATCAAACAAGGGACAAACGCAAGCTCTCTCGGGTGTTTCAATCCTGATCAATCCTTTTTCTTTATCATACGTAGCATTTTCTCCCCAACGACTATGGATATTTTCAAAAAATCCATCAATATTATTGACGAAATTCTTGCTCTGACCCGATTTCGCACATTCTTTACCTAAATTCTCTAAAATCTGATTTCGGGTATGCTCATCCAATGTCGAATCTAAAATGCCAATCAGCTTTTCGAACCGATACCTTATAAATCCTTCTTTCCAGGCATCCTTTTCATCAACAGCAGCATGCAAATCACCATTCGATAGTAATCCGGCTCCGAAACATGAACAAATTCCAAGTCCACATGCGTTTTTAAAAAAATCTTTCCGGTCCATAATTATAAGTTTTATTGGTTTGTATTTAGTGTATCCTTGTGTCTTAGTGTTTTTGTGGCATTCTTTTTATGGCCGCAAAGACACCAGGACGTAAAGTTACACTAAGAAATATTATCCAGATTAAGTATTCATCTACATTTTAAATTATTTCGAAAAACCGGTAAGTATTTCCATTGCTTTATTGGTATCTTTTTTGTCGACAAACAGATGATCGTGATAATAGGCGGCAACCACATTACAACTTATATCTTTGTCAGAAAGAGCTTTTGAGAATACCGCAGTCAAACCAACAGCTTCGAGAGATGAATGAACCGTTAAAGTAATCCAGGAAGCAACAAATGAATATTCAAGATTTAAATTGTCGGCTATTTCTTTCTTCAGAACGATTGTATAACCTTCGTCCTCCCTGAACATCAGGATTATATCGGTGAAATCTATTTTCGTCTGTAGAGACGTTGCATGCAACGTCTCTACAGTACAAAAAACAAAATCACCCAAATTCTGTTTGGGTTTCATCGTTTTTAAAAGTCTCTCCAGATCTTTTTCTCCGGTCATTGTTTTGAATTTTTTAAAATTTTCGTAAAAAAGAGGCTGCATCAGTTTTGCAGCCTCTTTAACTTTCAAAAATTATCGGATAACTTTAAAACTTACGGGTAGTTCTCCGTTATTCCCAAGTGCTGCAATATAGCGCGTCTCGGTTTGTGTGAAGTTACCGCTAATTTCACATTTCCCTCCTTCAATTACGGATCTTATCGTGGGTGCCATAATGACCTGATTATCCAAAACAATGGCAATCGAGTTGTTGATATTGCGTTTTGTGGCATCGGCCCAGATTGGGACAGCTGCTTTTTTAAATTCAATCGCAATCATGTAACTTCCGGATACTTTATCCTGATTGTATTTGGCGCTTTCTATATCCGATCCGGTTAGTAATGCTCCTTTTCCGTTTTCCAGACGAAGGGCGTAAAGACATACCTCGGCATCTTTGGAAGGTTGGCTCCAAACAAATTTGCATTGTTGATTCAATCCCAACGTCTTTAAGTAATTATTCACTTTTTCAACTCCTGCAACAGTGGTGAAACCAATCTCCGCCGATGGATGATCACTATTCTTCACATTTAAGAGTGAAAACAGGTGATTGTCGCCTTTCAGAAGTTCAGCTAAACGTTCGTGATTGTAAGTCGCATAAAATGCAAAGGTTCCCTGTTGAGTAAGAAGGCTTTCAACAGTATTTAAATCTGAATTATCAGTGAATATTACCTGAATCTGGTTCTTCTCAGGAATGATCTTCAGATCAAACTTTGCTGAACTAAAATCATGCAACCGACCTGAAATGATTTTCGCAGATTGCGAAAGAGTTACGGATGAGGTCTTGTTATCCGTCGATTGAATCAGTATACTATTTTTTGGTCTTGATTGATTTTTAAAACCATTGGCAATAATACCAAAAACAAATACTGCAATTAACACATAAATTATCTTTTTCATTTCTATAAATTTTAAATTAAAAATACTTGTCCCCTTTTGGAAAGAGGGGAATTAATAAACACAATAAAAGTAGATTAACCTAAAATTGGTACCTCGCCTGTATCTTTGGGAAAGAGATGATAATAAAACTTGCAGTTGGCCAGCGGTTTTATCAATAATTCAGTTTGGTGAAGGGAAATAAAACGTTGGGTGATCATTCTGTTGTCAGCGAATCTTTTGAAAGTTGCATTAAAGTGCCGGAAACTCATTTTATCAACAACAGACACCCAGTTCTTTTGAAATAAAGGTAACTGAATCGCATTTGCAATTACTGAACTTGCATGTGACTCAGTTATTGACAGAACTTTGACCGGAAAGTTTGTTTGTTTGGCCGACTGATCGGAAAATGCAACCATTAAAAGGAAGAAAAGAACTACAAATAAGGCTCTTCCTAAATAATTGGTTATATTTTCTCTTTGATTTATCATGAAGCAAAGTTAAATAATTCTTCGAATGTTTTTATCCGGATGTTTTAAAGATTAATATCATCAACAAATTCAACTTCCCCTGTTATCCGCAACTTTGTTCCGATCATCGCTTCCCGGTGATAAAAACAAACTTCGGTCTTTGGATTCTTTTTTAACTGATTTGGAAATTCCTTCACTGATTCTGTTTGAAAATAAAATCCCGTTTCATTCTATTAATAATATCGCAATTTTATTTATTTCGGAAGGATTTTCGGAAATCACATTGATATCTAATCCTGCATTTCGGACTGTCTGATAAACATCGACTGCGAAACTCTCGGGACTCGGTCTTGAATTTGTTTTATCCTTGCAGTTTACCCTGTTTCCGGAACAATCTTTACATAGTGTGCAACAAGTTTGGTTGAGTAAAAATGCTTTTTGATATCCTGAAAGGAATACCTCACGCTCAATGTCCAATAATTTATTTGTCATTTCTCTTGACCAGTCGGACGGATAAGCGTTCTTGTCGGCATATTTGGTTAATCTGATGATCAAACCACTTTCGTACTCCTTAAAAAAGCTGTCACAGTCGTTCACTGATGGTGAATTTGGCGGACAAGTCCCTAATCCATAATCACCACATCCGAAAGTGCATTTTACCCGCACCCAATGTGCCACAACAATCTCTTTTGGGTTTATCCATTTGTAATCGGAGAAACCCTGTTTCATTATGATTGCTTCTATTGCCGCTTTGCTTTTCATTTTAATGAAGTATTTATTTATCACGACCGCCAAACTCCATCTTTGTTTGAGTCCTTGCTGGCTTTCATAATATCATTCCTATCCATTAAGTTCTTTCTGAATTTTCAGGACATTTGGTTTTAGATTTGGCCAATTTGTCCAAAGGTCTTTCTCGCATTTTTCTAAATCACTACAAAGAGAACACGATTTTAATCCTTTTTCTTTTGCACATTTTCGCACCGTACACTTCAGGAGCATCTTGTTAAGTGGTTTTCCATCTTCCTTACAGCCATAACAAAACACATCATCAACAGTAAAGGTGCCTCCAAATTTTTTAGCCCAGTTATCGGCAATTTTTTGCTTTGCGGTAAGATCATTATTTACTGTTGCATTAAATATGGGACACTGAGGGCCACATTTTAAACAGCAAAAGGACATGGATTCAATATCGGGTTTCTGCGTAACCTGCCGATATGGATTTCCTGCATTTAATCTGCTAAATGCAACTAAACCACCGGAAATACCCAATACTCCTTTAATAAATTTTCGTCTGTTTTCCATTGTTATCAAATTTAGTTAATGTGAAACGTTGTTGTATTATTTTTGCATTACTGCATAGTCCTTCACTGCATTTTTGTAATCATCGCTATAGCCATAATGTGCTGTAAATATAAATTCAGCACCTGCGATTCCGGTTATTTTTGCAATCGATTCACTGGCTGTTTTAGTATCCGTATTAAAAAACTCATTGAAATTAACAACTTTACCGTTCTTCAGACCTATTGCATCACCTGTAAACAGGTATTTGTCATTGATCAGATAACACATTGATCCAAAAGTATGGCCGGGAGTTAAAATCCCCTTTATTTTTGTATTTCCAAAATTGATGATCTGTTGGTCGTCGATTAGTGAGTAAACCTTCGTATCGATTTTAGTTCCAAATATTAAAAATCTTGATTTTTTCCCATTGAGCAGTTGTTCCTCCTGCCGGGAAAGATAAACTTTCGCATTTTTAAACAGTTTGATTGCAGCCACATGATCTCCATCCGTATGTGTTAGCAAGACCGCAATAATCTTTTCAGGATCGATGTTCAGTTTTTTTAGTTCGCCGGAAACTGTTATTGAATTATTTCCCGCGTCAACGGCAATGTATTGACTGCTGTCTTTAATCAGGTATAGATTCACGAACGAATCCTTAACCGAAATGATGTTATCAACGATTACTTTTGTTTCTGCCGGTGCCATTAATTTTGTCTCCGATTTTGCTTTTATCATGTATCCGCCAAAGAGAAATACAACCAGAATTACTATAATTACCAACCCCGCTAAAATCTTTATCAATATACTTTTCATATTTCAGGATTTATATTTTTGAACTATAATATTCTAAAACATCCATCGCGAACCTTGCTGAAACCGTACCTGGTCCCCCGCTCATTTCGATTCCAACTTCGATAGCCTCAATGATCTCTCCTTCTGTCGCTCCATCATCGATCGCCTGTTTTATATGCCACTCCATGCAGGATTCACAATTTATTACAATAGCAATCCCGATCGCGATGAACTCTTTTTGTTTCCTGGTTAATTCTCCGTCTTTATAGGTGTTTTGTTCCATATCGACAAAGGACTGATATACCTTTGATTTTCTAAGATAGAAGGAGTGTGCTTGTTTACGTGTTTTGACAATTTGCGCTATCTTATTATTATCCAAATTTCCCATAGGTTAAACTGTTTTAGTCTACTATTATGTGGATATCATTTAATCATTATTGGTAAGCAAACCTTTTATAAAATTACACTGTTTTTCACAAAAGCAGTCATAATTTTAAAAATTTTAAGCTCTTCACTGCAATAATTAAATCATAATCGTTGCAAATATCCCTGCAATATGGATTTCGGTCTTTCTTTCGTTTACAAGATAATCAGTCACTGAGTTTTTAAGTGAAAGAAAGAGCCGCCGGATATTTCACCGACGGCTCTTCTAATAGTCTAGGATATTCTTTCGAATGCTATTCCTGCTTTTTATGCCTTATTCCTTTTCAGGGTGAGTTGTTCCGAATTTTCCCTGACTTTTTTATCGGAAAGTGGGTAGAAAAACATTCCTACAAAAGCCAGCATACAGCAGACTGCAGGCATTAAGCTGATCATGATGTGCTCGCCAAAAATGGTTTCCTGACTTTGTTGCACCGCGTTGGGCATATAATGGAACACCGCCAGAATCCATCCGCTCATGGCCGAACCAAAGGCCCAACCCAATTTTTGGGACATGGAAGAGGAAGAGAAAATCAAGCCTGTTGCACGGCGTCCGGTAAGTAGTTCCTGATGGTCAACAATATCGGCAAACATCGACCACAACAATGGTAAAACATATCCGGCAAAAATGGAGATCATGAACTGAAAAATCAGGATCCAGGTGATGCTGTTCGGTATGAAATAAAAGCCTATGCTCAATATTCCGGCAATTAACATGGCAATCATATACGTTCTTTTCTTACCGTATTTTCTTGAAATGGAAGGTGCAGCCATTACCCCGATCAGGTTGGCCGCCTGGCCCACCAGGAAATAAATCGTGGTCATATCCCATCCGGTTCCGGCCATCCGATAGTTTACCTGCACGTAATCTCTGAAAAAGTAGATGGCAACACTATCACGTACTGCATTGAAAAGCAAGGCAGCCAAGCCTGTAGCCACCAAAATCCACCAGGGAGCATTTTGAAACAGATCTTTCAAATCTTTCTTGACTGAAACATTTTTTTCGCTTTCAATTTGAGTGACCCTCTCTCTTGTCCAACTGAAACACAACAAAAACAAGATCACACAGATCATTCCTATCGCACCAACGCCCATTACCCATCCAGCCGGAGAAGTACTTATTGAAGATTCCGCAGCATGAGTAGTTTTAGCAAGGTCTGCCGTGCCAAATGTTTTGGAAAAAAAGTCAATCAGTGGTTGTAACAACATGAAGGTTACAAAACTGCCAATAAACGCAAATGACATGCGGTAAGATGAAAGCGAATTTCGTTCAGTAGGATCGGAAGAAATAGCTCCGAGCAAAGAAGCATACGGGACATTGATCATCGAATACACGATCATCATTAAGGAGTAGGTAACGTATGCATAAATTAATTTTCCGGTTTGGCCAAAATTAGGAGCAAAAAACGTAATGGCGCCCATTACAGCAAATGGTATGGCAAACCATAACAAATACGGGCGATATTTTCCATAGCGGCTTTTGGTGCGGTCGCTGATAATTCCTACAAAAACATCGAAGAACGAATCCCATAAACGGGCAACCAGAAACATGGTTCCGGCTGCAGCGGCTGTGATTCCGAGAACATCGGTATAAAAAAACAAGGAATACATTCCGAAAATCTTCCAGAACATGGATGAAGCTGCATCGCCAAATCCGTAACCGATTTTTTCTTTCAGGGTGATTTTTTGAATCATAATTTAGTTTGTTATTATTGGGTTTGTTATTCAAATATTGCCATCACTTCCATCATTGACCTGCTGTTATGGTAAGCGCATTTCCAGAATCCGACTTTATCATCGGAAATCAAGGGTTCCCCATCCTTGTCAACACGTCCAAACCACTCGCCATTCACGGGATCAATCACAAAAGTACAGATGAAATGCCAGACCTTAACAAGCTGATCAAAATAAGCGTCTTTCCCTGTAATTTCCCAGGCATATGCGAGGCCGACCATCGCTTCAGCCTGCATCCACCAATGCTTATCGGTATCCAAATGCCCCGAAATTGTTTCCTTTTCGTTAAAAACAGATCCATCCGAAGCGCATCCATCAGCCAAAGTAACATCAACCATCTGAATTAAATTGTCGCTTACTTCGGCTATCAGTTGTTCGTCTCCCACCATTATTGCGGCTTCATATAAAAGCCATGCCCCTTCGATATCGTGCCCAAATGATACAATCGAGGAGCGAACCGTCCAATCGGTATCAAAAAACAGATTAAAATGGTGTGTACGATGATCAATAATTTTATCAAGAAAAATACGGATCAAGGCTGCAATTTTTTCTTTTAAATGTTCATTGGGCCAAACTCTTAGCAAATTGGTGTAGGGCTCGAGAATATGAAGATGCGTGTTCATCGATTTGGGCTCGTTGGCATCTTTGGGACTCAGTCTGACATCCTCAAGTGTACTCCAATCATTTGCAAAAGCCTCAAGATAACCACCTTCGATGGGATCATAACTGTTTTTTTCAATCAGCTCAAACAATGCAATCGCATCCTTTAGTGCCTGAGGATTTTTACTGGCCTTGAAGTATTCCGAATAACCATAAATTCCAAATCCAAGTGCATAGATTTGCTTACGACCGTTAATAACCTCTCCTTTTTCGCTTACTTCCCAGACTAATCCGCCAAATCGCTTGTCTTCGAAATATGTTTTAATGTACTGATAGGCACGATCGGCTATAATCAGGTATTCAGGATTCAGTGTGAAATTATACGCTGCCGAAAATGTCCATAAAATCCGTGTATTCAGCACTGCGCTTTTCGAAGCTCCGCTAATTTGCCTGTTGAAGAAGTCGCGTCTTCCAACAAAACCGCCATACTCGTAATCTAAACAATAAGTAGACCAGTACTTTAGTATATTCTCAAGTTCCCGGCTAAATTCGTCTTTTAATTTTTCAGGATTTTGGGTCATAATTTCGCATTAAAAGCGATATTCTTATCGATAAGCTCATTAATGTTCTGAACTGAGGCGGCTGACCTGAATTTATCCTGCGGTGAGTTAATGCAATAGTCAATCAATTGATCTACAGTTGATTTTGCAACATGCATACGCGTATCTGAAGAGGCATAATAAATAAAAACCTCACCGTTATCATCCTCAATCCAACCATTCGTGAACACAACATTCGAAACATCCCCAACGCGCTCTTCACCAAGAGGTGCGATAAAATGCCCGGCCGGTTTGTGAATCACTTTTGTAGGATCATCTATGGCCGTCATAAACAAGGAGATGGTGTAGCGGAGTCCGGCAGCAGTATTACGGACACCATGTGCCAGGTTGAGCCACCCTTTTGCAGTTTTTATAGGGGCAGGTCCCTGACCGTTTTTTACTTCGTATATGGTATGATAGACTTTGGCATCGAGAATTTTCTCATGTTTAACCTCAGCATTTTCAATCGAATCCGAAAGGCCAAAAGCGATTCCTCCTCCTTTACCTGTATCGATAAAACCATCCTGCGGACGCGTAAAAAACGCATATTTCCCATCAACAAACCAGGGATGCAGTACCACATTGCGTTGCTGCCCACCATACGTGATTAAATCAGGAAGTCGCTCCCATATGATAAAATCTTTGGTTCGTACAATTCCGGCAGCTGCAACAGCGTAGCTTGTATTTCCCTCAGGAGCATCCGGATCCTTCCTTTCGGTACAAAATACCCCATAAACATAACCATCTTCATGGAGCGTAACCCTCATATCATAAACGTTGGTATCAGGATCTTTAGTTTCGGGCAAAGTAATGGGTCGTTCCCAGAATCGGAAATTATCAATCCCGTTAGGACTCTCTGCCACCGCAAAAAAAGATTTCCGGTCGTTTCCTTCAACCCGAACAATCAATAAATATTTTCCGTTCCACTTTACTGCTCCGGAATTAAAAGTAGCATTAAAGCCGATCCGTTCCATACAATAGGGGTTAGTTGCAGGGTTCAGATCATATCGCCAATGTATCGGAATATGATTCCGTGTTAAAACAGGGTATTTATATCGGTTATATATTCCGTTAGTGCTGAAGCACTTTTCATTCTTTTGGTTCAGCAAAAGCTCACTTTCATTTCGAATGACAGCAATGCGATTTTGAAATAACTCGTCACTCATGATTCATTTTTTTTAATAATATAGTGTGTTTATTCAAGCTTAGTCTGTGTACGCAAATCTAATCAGCAAATCGGCCAAATTATAATAGGATCTTATCTAATAAATGTACTTTCTGATCAGTTACAAGAACGAAATCAGTATTCAATTAATCATTTTTTAATACTATCACACCAATTTGTGGATATATGTTGTACTTTTAGTGTCGATTATTTTTCATGAGGCTGACTATCCGGCATTGCAAAGTTTTATTTATCATTTGGCACGTAAGTCTGTATTTCAACACATTAATTCTTTTTATTTATGAAAGATCCAATTCACAGAGAGATAACACCTCTCAGCGATAACGACTGTTTCATGGTTTTTGACCGGTACAAATCAGAATTTTCTTTCCCTGTCCATTTTCACCCTGAGTATGAACTCAATTATATTTCGAATGCAAAAGGGGCTAAAAGGATTGTTGGTGATCATATTGATGAAATTGATGATCTTGAATTGGTTCTTGTCGGGCCGAACATTTTCCATTGCTGGGAAGATTACCATAACACAGAAAATCAGATCCACGAGATCACAATCCAGTTTCCCGCTGACCTGATTGGTGAAAGTCTTCTCAATAAAAATATTTTCAAGCCCATTAAGGAATTGTTTCAGCACGCACAGCGCGGGATTGCCTTCTCCCGACCTACAATTATCCAGGTCGAAGACAAGCTTGTGACTATCAGCAAAAAAAGTGGATTTGATTCAATTCTTGAATTACAGTCATTACTTTTCGATCTTGCGACATCACGAAATCAACGGTTGTTGACAAATGTCTCTTTTCAGCGAGCCAACGATTTTTACAATAGCGAAAACATCGAAAAAAT
>JAPLDR010000022.1:0-76366 GCA_026391655.1 Bacteroidia bacterium
AAACCAATAATAAGCTCAATATTTAATGGAATATTAGCCAATATGGCTCCATTTTAGTGAATTAATAAAATCTAAAGCAAAATTTAGAAACAAAAATTGATTAAACGAAAAGAATTGCCAATTGGCTTTTGATACAGCCTCTGAATTATTGTAGAAACTTGCACACCATCAAAATGATTACCGCGTAGCGGTTAAACTATTCAAAAACAAAATGAACTACCTCCATCTATTTAATATTCTGAATATTGATCATCCTGATTTTTACCGGACCGAGCAAACCTGATTCACGAAGATACCTTTCGGCGGTGGAGTCGCTGAATTTGTTGATATTGGTTTTGGTTAGCCGTTGGTTTTCGGGCAGCTTACTGTCGCCAATCAGTCGGTTGGGCCATAAATTCACAACTTCCACCTCCAGATCGTTGCTCCCGGTTTTGACAAATGGACTAATATCGAACCAGAAAGGCGCACTCCAGATCACCTGCATCTGATGTCCGTTTATTTTCACCGAAGCCATTTCCTGAACATTGCCCAAATCAAGAATCAACAATTTGTCTTTGATATCTTTAGCCGCTAATGAAAACGACTTCAAATACCTGGCAGTTCCTGAGTAGTATTTAATACCTGGTTCGCCAAATTTAATCCAGGATTTTAGTTCATTAATTTCTACCTTTTCCGGCGCACCCCATTTCGGATCAAAGTGCAAATCCCATTGCCATGAAAGTATGATTTCTGCCAATGATTTTGGAGCATTGACAACCTCCTGACGGCCATCTGACCATGTCAGGGTGTATTTTCCAGGCTCATAAGTAGCTATAACATTCTTTTCGCGTTGTTTATACAGATCGAGAAAAGGAGTTTCCCTGGTTTCGAACTGGTTGCCCGGAAACCAGTTTTTCCCGTCTTTCTGAATTGCAGTAATATGCTTTTGCGCCTGAGTATCTTTGAAAATCACAAATACCGAACCTTCGGGTTCAAGGTGAAGTGGAAGGATGGTTTGTCCGTTTTCTTCGCGGTAGGTTAATATTTCCTTTTTTTCACCAGTTTTAGGATTCCATAGTTGTGGAACCTTCCCACTCACCCTGAAAGTGCATTCAACCTGTTCGTACCTGTCGGGCAGATTGGTCAGGTACCTGAACTCGAAATCGTTGATTCCTTTGCGTGCAAAACGGTTGGCAACGAAATATATTTCCTCAGTATTGGTCGTGCGGTGAATGTAATCGAGTGCTGTTTTGTCCTGGTTGCTTTTGAATCCAAAATCTGGTTTGACCTTCATTCCGGCAAGCACTTTATTGATATTTTGCCCCCAAATGACACGCCCTTTACCTACTTTATTTTCGGTGATAATCTTTCCATCCATTTTGCCCCACAGGCGATCAGTAATTGCTTTTAGTTCGCGGTCGCTCTCCGGAAATCCGGTTAAACCGGTTGCTTTTTCAGGACGTGGCGAAATTACCGTCATCCCCGTATTCACAAGCAATTCAACTTTTTTCAGCACATTCAAATCGATCGCTTTTTCCGGAGCGAGCATCATTACCCGGTAACTCATTCCGTCGGGTAAAACAATTTTTTCGCCGTCGAAAGAAACGCGGTTCAGAATAATTTCCTTGGAACATTTATCCCAGTCGTAACCAAAATTCAATTCCGGGAAATCTTCCTTCAGAAATACAAAATTGGGAACATCATCGCCATAATAATACAGCACATCGGCTGTAAATATACCTTGCTGAAGCATAAACATGCAACGATCGAGATAACTGATAAAATCTTTCGATTGTTTCCACCAGGTGACGTTCGGATTCAGGTGTGTTCCGGCAAAATATTCATTTCCGGGAAGTCCGAACTCTTTAGGCGAGGAGGTAAATGTATGCCAAACAATGCGGTTGATGCCGGAACAAAAAACACGATCGATATTACCTTTCAGATCTTTTGGTGAGCGTTCCCACTGCGGACCAATACTTGTAGGCCCTTCGGCTGCTACAAAACGTTTGCCGTTGGTATGCGCAACACAGGCACTTTGTTTGACTGAAAGCCGCTCATCGTCTTTGATCCGGTGTGTGTTGGCCACTGCCCAAAATTCGCCTTGTGGAAAATCACTGATTCCCATCACTTTCAATGCATCAACCGGTGCAGAATGTGGCCCACCCGATTCGGGATGAATACCCATGCCGTACTTATGTGCCAGATTGTAAAATAGTTGATAGTGGTATTCTGCCACACAATCGCCCACGGTTTTGCGGAAATCGTGAAGAAACCGGTTAGATTCATCGCGGTTTTCAACTATTCGCCCAGCCAAAACAGGCATATATTTTTGAAGATCATATCCTCTGAATTTCCTGAATTCTTCGGGGAAACTATCGGTCCAGCTTACGAGATCCATCTCCCAACTGTCGGTTTGCAGAAATTTCACACTCTTACCAACCGATTGAGCCGCTTCTATGAGTGGAATAATCACAGTATTGCTGAAAAGTTCAAAGGCTTTCGGGCTCAGATGGTCGACCGATAAACCTTCCCAGCCGTCGCTGTTGGTTGAGGTGCGTGCTCCTGTGCAGGTATATCCGTAACGAATGATTGTCCAGTTTCCTTCCGGAGCAAGCCATTCCAATTTTCCATTTTGATATTTTCCGGTAAGGTCAATAATTTCATCTTTTCGGATGGCTAAATCGCTGCTTTCTCCGGGATAATCGTCCCTCAAGTCGTGGAGTGGATAAACCCCTTTCCATCCAACATCTTCATTAAAGGATTTTTTCTTCCAGTTTTGGATGGCCTTATTTTGAACCGGCGCCCCCTCTTTTTTTGGTATCGCCTGTACCAACACATCCTGATACATTAATTTTTTCTCTGGTTGAGGTAATTCCATGCTGATTTTTGTTCCACCCGTAACATCGACTTCCGACCAAACAATTTTTTTCATAGCAAATTCAGGAGTGATCGATGGACCACCTGGATTCCAGCCACTCTGTACGTTCACACTTAGTTCAATGCCAACGCGATCAGCTTCTTTTACCGCATGTTTGTAAAGCTCCATCCATCCGGGGCTCATAAAAACGGGTCCGGCAGGCGTTTTTCGGGCTACCTGATAGTTCGAACTTCCGGCATCGACGAGGGAAGCTCCTCCGTAACCTTTTGCTTTCATTTCTTCGAGATCGCGCGTAATAGATTCCTTAGTCGCCATACTATTGAGCCACCACCAATAACATCGCAGACAAGATTCCGAAGGTGGATTTTGGAAACCATTTTCCAATTGCATAAACCCTATTGAATGATCGGTTTGCAGGGAATAATTGTGTGTTTGCCCTGAAACCATTAAACTGCTGACAAGGACAGAAAAAATAGCAAGTAGTTTTAACATATTGGCTTATATTTAATTTCAAAAATAGGGAAACATACGTTGAAAAAAACAGGGACAGCCTTATTTAAAGATGTCCCTGTTAATTAGTTCAAAGAAAAGAATTATTTATCGTGTCCAACCTGGATTTTGATCCAATTTTTGATCCTTATTGGTATCGATAACGGTTTGCGGAATCGGCCACAAGTTGTAGCTAAAGGTCAGGGTCGCTGCTGCTTCCGGCCAGTAAGCATACTTTTTAATGCGGTCAACAGCAATCGTTCCACCCATACGAAGCAAAGTATTCCAGCGACATTCTTCGTAAACCAGTTCACGCGTGCGTTCGTCCAGAATTGTATTGAAATTGTCATCCATATCCGCTGCAGTTACCAGATAGGTGCATTGAGCGCGGCTTCTGAGTAAGTTGATATCAGCTGCCGCACCAGTTTTGTCGCCGCTACGTTGTTTGGCTTCAGCACGTAAAAGAATTGTTTCGGGAAGACGGATAAAATAATCATCGCGGAAGAGGTTACTCAGGTTTTCTCCATCAACCAGTCCTGTATATTTGTCAGTCGCAATTTTACATGAGATTGGGAAACACAAACTTTTGTTGTTGGTATTGGTAGTTGCATCCGTACTTCCATTGTACATTTCGCTCCACGGAACAACTTTTTTGAAATAGGCTGATGCAGCTACATTTCCTTTAAACCTTCTACGCAATACAATATCAGAATTTCGCATATCTGTACCCCATTTGTCAGTATAAACACCATCACGGGTATACATTGTCGGCATTAATTGTATGATACCACGTCCGCCCACATCTTCAAGCGTTCCGGTCATATGATTTTTGACTCCATCACGGAAATCGGCACCAAAGGTTCGTGAATAAGGCAGTTTAGAACGTTTATCTTCAGCTTTATAGGCAGCATAGTCGATTTGAATGGCCCAGATACATTCGGTATTTCCATCCTGATAGTTTACATTGCCTTCCTGAAACATATCCCAGTAATAATTTGTAGTCTGCATTACCGTGTCAACCGGACTGGCTGAACTTCCACCCTGATAAACATTAACACCAATTGATAATGAACTTTTTCTCGTACCAAAACGAGTATTGATCAGCTTAAAGGTAGTGCCATCAATTATTTTACTTGCAAAACTAATCGATTTGGCGAATGCAGCAGTAGCTTCAGCTGCCTTGCCATCAGCTGCCAATTGAGTCCCCATGGCCAGGTAGGTTTCGCTAAGATTGTGCTGAGCGGCACCTTTTACCAATCGGCCGCCAATGGTCGTGGTTTCCGGAAGGTCGGCTTCGATAGCTTCGAGTTCGGTAATCGCAAACTGATAGGTTTCAACACGGGTCGCACGCTTATAATCATACTTTGGAGTTGTAGAGATATCGGTAACAATTGGCACTCCTCCAAAAAGTTCAGCCAGGTTGCGGTATGCAAAGGCGCGGAAAAACCTTGCCTGAGCAACAGCATAAGCTTTTTCGGAAGCTGACGACCATGAAATCTGAGGCAACTCAGAAGCATGTAACGCAAGGTTGGCACGCGAAATCACATAGTACCATGTCGTATAGTTTTCGTAGAAGTAACTGTTATCCGGATTGATAGTACCATAATTATTAAAGGTATTTCCTCTACGTATACTTGCTACATCAAACATATCAGTACCATTGCCCCTGAAGGCAAAGATCCAGCCCGTTTCATCCGGATTTGCCCATAAATTGCGCAAATGTGAGTAGATTGAAACCAATACCTGATCTACCTGCGCTGAGGTTGAGAAAGCGTTGTCGACAGTATAAAATGTTTGGGGTTTTTCTTTCAGAAAAGCTTCATCCGATTCGCAGCTCACCATGCTCACCAGGAATAACAGCATCCAGATGCCGGCTATATATTTTATCTTTTTCATATCTATTTCGTTTTAAGTAATGATTAGAAACTAATATTTGCACCAATTGAATAGGTTGAAGGAACCGGGAAGGTATTTTCACGGACTGGAGTACCCATTTCCGGGTCGCCACCGAACCAGTTGGTGAAGGTTGCCAGGTTTTTTGCACTAACGAAGACTTTTAATGAATTAATGTTAGCCGTCTTAACCCAAGGCTGATTAAATGTGTACGACAGTGAAACGTCCTGCACTCTTACAAATCCTCGTGATTGCAGTGCCAGATAACGACCATCACCCGTAAAATAGGCAGAAGGATAAACATTACTCTTGTTATCAGTTGTCCAGTAGGGTTTCGAAGTCATATTATCGTTAAAACGGCCTGTTCCTGAAGTCATATACGCAGCGGTGTTACTTTTCAGAAAGTAGTTGTTTCCGCCGAATGAACCCGTGACCATCGCATAAAGCTCGAAATTCTTATAACTAACACTATTACTCATATTGAGCCTGAAGTTTTCCTTGTTATAGCCCAGAATTTTACGGTCGGCCGCTGTGATTCCGGCAACTCCGTCGATGTCCTTGTATTTAGGTGCTCCCGGAGCAGCACCTGTCAATGCAATATAATCGACATCTGCAACCTGAACAATCCCATCCTGTTGGTAACCATATATGGCACCAAGAGATTTTCCAATGAATAAAGAGTTCGCAATATCATCATCTTCTTTCCCATCACCATTCTTATCTTCACCATAAAGATGCACCAACTTATTGTTGTTTTTCCAGTAGGTTACAGAAGTAGTCCAACTCAGATCTTTGGTTTTCACATTTACTGATCTTAAGGTTAGTTCAACACCTGAATTATTCACCTGCCCCATTGAAGCCAGGATAGTTTTAAATCCGGCCATTACAGGAATATTCCGTGTGAAAATCTGATTAGTTGTTTGTGAATAATAGATATCCACATCGGCAAAAAGACGGTTGCTTAACCAGGCTGATTCGAAACCGGTATTCCATGTTGCAGTTGATTCCCAACCAAGGTCAGAGTTACCTAGTGCATTCTGGAACAGACCGTATTTGATTATTCCCTGAGCGTTAGCGAATTCATAGCGGATATCGCCTGAAGTACCATTGGCAATTGTTGACAATGTAGCATAAGGTCCAATACCCTGATTCCCGTTTTGACCCCATGACAGTTTAAGTTTCAAATTATTAAGCGGTTTGAAACTTTTCATGAATTCTTCATTTGTGATTTTCCATGCACCGCCGAAAGCTGCAAAATCGGCCCACTTGTTATTTGCACCAAATACCGATGCCCCATCACGACGATAGGAGGAAGTAAAGAAGTATTTATCGTTGAATGAATAACTTAAACGCCCCAGGTAACCAATATTGGCACGTTCGTCGATGTTCATATTAACTTTTTGTACGGTTGCCTTAGCAAGCCCCCACATCCCAAGCGTGGTATTTCCGTTGGAAGCAAAATCCGATCCGGTTGAATTGACCTGCTCGTAACGACGATAATCCCGTGTTGCAACTAAAGTTGCTTCGATGCTGTGCTTTTTAAACGTGTTTTTATAATTCAGGATATTATCGAACACATAACTATATGTTTTGTTATTGTCGACATTACCATTGGCACTCGACAAAAAACCAACAACAGTTGCCGGATCGTATCTTACCAGACCCTCACCCTCTTTAACGTAGTAGTTTTCGTTCGTGAAATTTCCGGATTGATTTTGATCCAGGTTCGTCAAAACATTCATCCTGAAATTTAATCCTTTCACCCATGGTACATCTACAACAGCATAGGCATTCAGCCGGAAATTGTTGCGGATGTCCTTGTTGTTGCGCGTTCCATCCTGAACTCCCCATAATGGGTTCATAAGCGATTGGGTATAAGGATATTTTTCCAGGTTATTCATAGCGTCGCGGTACATAACGCCATAAGGAGACATGGTTTGGGCAGCGCCAATATCAGCGGCAAAACCCGAATAATCTCTTCGTGAATAATTGGCATCTATACCGATTTTCAACCAGCTCGTAATTGTTGTATTTACTTTACCCAAAATCGAAATGCGGTTAAAATCGTCACCCATTATAATTCCTTTATTGTTGTTGTATGATGAAGACAGATAATAATTTACATTTTGGGTAGCGCCAGAAACTGCAATCTGATAGTCCTGAATCACGCCGGTACGGGTTACCTGATCGAGCCAATTAGTTTCGGCTCCGGCAGCCAGATTGGCCAATTCACCGGTTTTCATCCAGTTGGTCGCTCCATCTGCATATTTATTTCGGGCATTTACCACGGTTATCCATTCAGCACCTTTCATCATCACAGGTTGATTTTGCCAGGTTTGAACCCCGGCAGAGGTATTGAATGTGATAATAGGTTTACCAATTTTACCTTTTTTGGTTGTGATCGCGATAACACCATTGGCCGAACGTGAACCATAAGCGGCAGAAGAAACCGCATCTTTCAGAATGTCGAAACTGGCAATATCATTTGGATTGATATCGCCTAAACTTCCGAGATAAACGACTCCGTCTAATACGATCAAAGGTTCATTTGATCCGCTGATTGAATTTTGACCACGAATATCCATGGACGGTTGTCCTCCCGCACTGTTGGTGGCACCGATACTCAAACCAGCAATATTTCCTTTTAATGACTCCAGTAAATTGAGGTTCGGAGCCAGTGAAACCGGAGAGTTTTCCATTTTCAATGAACTGACAGAACCTGTATAATCCTGTCGTTTGGCTGTTCCGTAACCGATTACGATCACTTCATCTATGGCCAGTTTATCTTCTTCCAGTACAACATTTATTATCGGTTTCCCTTGAACCGATATTAGCTGCGATTTCATTCCTACAAACGAAAACTGCAACGTCGAATTGTCAGGAATACTGGACAATGTGTAATTCCCATCGTTATCAGTAATCGTTCCATTGGTGGTTCCGGTTACAACAACTGACACTCCGGGAAGTGAACCCCCGGATTGATCAGTGACTTTGCCGGTAATTTTTCGACCTTGTTGCATAACTACTTCCGGATCTGCCGCGCCTTTTTGTTTTACAACTACATATCGGTCGATTATTTTATATTCCAGGCCGGTTTTTGCCAATGCCTGATCGAGGATATCGGTAACAAGGGCATCTTTTATTTCAATTGATACGGATTCTTTTGATTTTACTTCCTCTTTTTTAAAGTAAAAATAAAATTCACTTTGATCCTCGATTTGCCTGAAAATATCGATCAAAGAGGAGTTATGAGCAGACAGATTTAGCCTGGTGTTCTGTGAGTAAGTTGAGGCACTCATAGCCACCAAGCTTCCAAACAACAGAATTACAGTTAGTTTCATAATTCGAAAGGTTTTTGTCCAAGACCGTTCATGGCCGAGGGTAATTCGATACAATTTCATAAATTTGAATGATTTAAATTTAACATTAAAGGTTTGTTTGAATCGATTAATGCGGTGGGGATGGTACGAACATCTTCGCCGCTTTTTTTTGCTTTTAATCCATCATAGGCAGTCTCGTTTAAGTTCTTTTATAAATGGTTATTTTATCTTTCCCGCTTGCATTCACCTGATGCTTGAATCTGATTGGGGAAAGCAGTTCCAATGCCTGCATAATTTGGTCAACCGGCTTATTTTTTAGGATAGTTCCTGTAAACCGGCGCGATTTCAGATGCTCATCGGCAAAGTAGATTTCTACGTTGAACCAACGCTCAAGTTTAGAGGCAATCTGATCTAAAGGTTCGTCATCGAAGTATATTTTGCCTGCTATCCAGGCTGAATAAAAACAGGTTTTCACATTTTGGATGGCTATGTTGGTTTCGGTTTTGTTTTTTATGACCATCTGTCCGGGGTTCAACCGGGCAATGCATATTCCTGCACTGTTCTGAACCGTAACTTTGCCTTCAACCAAAGTAACAGAAGTTGCTGCATCTTCCGGGTAAGCCGAGATATTGAACGAAGTTCCGAGTACTACAACCTTCATATCGGCAGTATTTACAGTAAAAGGTTTGTCGGGCATTTTGGACACTTCGAAATAGGCCTCCCCATCGACCGAAATGGACCTGCTGTTTTCTGCAAATCTTTCGGGATAACGCAGGGTTGTGCCGGAATTTAACCAGATTTTTGTGCCGTCACTGAGTGTGAGTTGGCTCATCTGTCCAAACGGAACCGTGATCTCTGAATAGCGAATTTCTTTATCTGCTGTTAAATAAGGTTTTAGCAGATTCCCTGCAATAAAGGCAGCAACAACAATCGCAGCATATTTCATCGCTACTTGTACCCATCGTAACTGATGAATCCTGATTCCTTTTATAACCTTTGGCCACGATTTCACCCTTTCGTGAGTAGAAATTGATCCGGTTTTAACCAGTTTTTCATGTATTTGTTGTACTTTTTCAAATTCAAGCAAATTATCGTTGTCTGACATGATTTGGTTGAATTCAACTTCTTCCTCATGATTTAGTTCCCCGTGTAATTTAGCGGCTATTTTCTCCCAGTGAGAATCGTGATTTTCGATCATTTTTTGTATTTGTTTCTACTTTGTATGACGTAATAGTGTTTCTGAAGGGTGACAGGAGGGAGAAAAAAATGAAAAATTGACAATTGACTTCGTCGAACTTCGTTTCGGCAATTCGACAATGTTTTATGGAACCGACTTGCGATCTGGAGCACGTTCTGGCCAGTTGCTAATCGCAAATTGTCCGCCGCTCTTTACAGGTTAAATCATTGAAAACTTCGATTTAAGCAGAAACAACAATTGAATACTTTTGGGATCAAGTTCTTCTTTGAGGAAGCGGTAGGCGCGTCCGATTTGAGTTTTAACCGTATTAACTGAAATTTGTAATTTTCCTGCAATTTGAGCATAGGTAAACGATTCAAAAACTGCCAACTCTAAAATTCGACGTCGCTGTTCAGGAAGTTTTTCCAAAGCATTATACAATCGGGCATAGTGGTCAAACTCATTCAGCGATTCGTTATCGGGAAGTTCAGGCAAGGAGTTAACTTCGAGAAGAATACTTCCGGTTTTTTTACGGATAAGATCAATCAGTCCGTTGCGTAACATTAAAAAAAGGTAGGACTTCACCGAACGTTCAATCACAATTTCGCTTCGTTTTGTCCATAATTTGATAAAACAGTCAGCAACAGCTTCATCCAATCCGATCTGGTTGTGATATATCTTTATGGCGTAGAGGAACATCTGGTAATAATACCGGTCATGCAACACCTTTAAAGCCTGGGTATCGCCATTTCGGATATTTTTCCATAATGTAAGGTCGTCCTCCATAAGAATCAATTTATTGTCCTGTTCTATTCGTTGGTTTTCTAACAGGCTTTTTGCAGGAGACTTCAAAAGTATTTATTTTCTGGCAAGAAGTTAGTGTTGATATCGATTAAACTAATTCGGTCAGTTCGCTTATCGCATAAAGAGGTATGTTAGTTAACCATTCTTTTTTCTGAAATCTACTTCAGAAGATATGATTCATTTATTAGGTATTGCAATATCGTTATTTTATATGCATTACCTGCTATTAAACACAAAGAATAAAAGGACTTCAAAATTTGGTATATTTTTTAACTCCCAAAAACCTTTTTTAGCAGTGTGGTTACGCGGGCCTTGGAATTGTTTCGGATATCTTTTTCATGCTCTGCTATTTTCAGAAACATCCCTTTCAGAGCTTGTTCAAGAATGTAATCTTCGAGCTGGACTTCAACGGTTTTTAAGCCGGCCATTTGTGCCAGAGGGGAACGCGCAATTTTGTTCCAGCGATTGGTTAATTCATTCCACGACTGTTGAGTCGAGATTCCCGCAATAAGGCTTTTATTCAGCGATTCCCTGATTTTAGGGCGATAGAGTTCACTCAGTTGCTGACTGGTTTTCTGTACGAAATATTCAGTCGCAGCATTGTCGGGACCTTTAAGAATTTGCAGACCATCAGCAAAAGTCATTTCGCGGACACTATTTACAAAAATGGGTTTTGCTCCTTTGGCAGCATCTTCGGCAGCGCGGTTTATGCGGATAATTACATCGTCAACCAGTTTTGAACCCCCGGGAAGCTTCGAGAGATTGTCAGTAATTGCTTTTGCTTCAGGTGGCAGCAATATTTTAACCGTCAAATCTTTAAGGTAGCCGTCAACAGCAGATAAGTGTGCAATGGAACTGTCGGCACCGACAAGCAAGGCTTCCTTTAGGCCGCCAATGATTTCAACGTTGGAGAGTGGCAGGTTTTTATTGGTTATTTTTTTCAAAACCTTGCTGATTTGGGCGTCTGAATTCAGAATGGATAAGAAGGATAAAAAGAATACAAGAGTGAAAACCTTTACTTTTTGCATGGGGAAACAGAAATGTTACAGGACAAAAGTAATCGTTCTTTCAGCAAAATTGCGCGTCGTTTCGCGTTTATTTTGTTGTTGATTTTGAAAAAGAATCAATAAATTTGTTGATAAAATTGATAAGTATCAGTTATTGAATAAAATACATTGACTAAAAAAATAGTTAAATAATTACTAAAATATTTGCGTGACTACAAATATAGTCGTATATTTGTCATGAAGGATTGACATTAAAAGTTACAGCAATGCAATTAACAAAAGCAGAAGAACAGGTGATGCAGATTTTGTGGGGAATGGGCGAGGGGCTGGTCAAGGATATCCGCAATCACTTCGATGATCCCAAGCCTGCACGAAATACAGTGTCAACTGTCATCAGGATCTTAGAGAAAAAAGGATTTGTCGGGCACAAAGACTATGGCAAAGTGTTTGTTTATTATCCGTTAGTGATGAAAAAAGAGTATTCGGGAAAGCAACTTTTTGGTTTGCTTAACGACTATTTCAATAATTCATTTCCGGCAATGGCTTCCTACTTTGCCCGCGAAAAAGACCTTTCGATCAAAGATCTTGAACAATTGCTTGAGGATACAAAAATGGAATTAGCGAAACGCAAAAAAAACGAATAATATGGAAACACCTGGACTGTACCTTTTAAAATCGGCTGTCTGGCTGACAGGTTTCGCAATTGTATTCCTGATGGTTTTGCGCAATGAGCGGTATTTCCGGCTTAACCACATTTATCTCCTTGCCGGAATCATCGTGTCAATCGTTTTTCCATTTTACACCTGGCATTATGCTGTGATTTTACCTTCCGCTCCTGTTGAAGGATTTGCCATTGCCGGTTTACCACAGGCAACCGCAATTACAGCACCTGCTATCCCCGTTTACTGGTGGTTTTACCTTGTCGGGATGGTTGGATTGGCTTTACGGCTTATCTGGCAAACAGGAATGGTCATCAGGAAATTGCGAAAAGCCAGTTATATAATCACTGGCCCGGTAAAATTAGTCCGTACTTCGGAATATGCTGCTTCGTTTTCATTTTTCTCGTTCGTCTTTGTCAATCCTTCAACGTCTGATATTGAAACGAAAGAGATTGTGAACCACGAAAGTGAGCATATCGAACAGCGGCACTGGTTCGATTTGTTACTTGTGGAATTGCTTTGTATGTTGCAGTGGTTTAATCCGTTTGTTTGGATTTACGCCCGCCTGATCCGTCAGAACCATGAATATCTGGCTGACCAGATGGCCTTGCAACGCACATCAAATCCTGCAATTTATCAGGCAACACTTCTAAACCAGATGTTTGGCGGCCCGGTTATCAGCCTTGCCAATTCGTTTAGCTATTCACTCAACAAAAAAAGATTTAAAATGATGAAAAAGAGTATAGATTCCCCAATCAGAAAACTGAAAATGCTGGTGGTATTACCATTAATTGCAATGGTTTTCTACGCATTCGCGAAACCAGAGTATATTTCCTCAGCATCTGTCGCTTCAGCAGATAAGATCACGACTATCGCCGAAGCTTTGGACGAGCTGAACGCGCCGATGGCTTCGCCAGTTGACAAATCGGATAAAGTGACTCAGGTTGAAAAAGGTAAAATGATCGGTGACGCATTGAACAAGCTCGATGTACCATTGACTTTGCCGGTTGACAAACCAGTTAAAGTGGCTCAGGTTGAAAAGGATAAAATTGTTAAAGGAAAGGTTGTTAACCCTGATGGGAAACCGTTGGCAGGTGCAACAGTGATCATTAAGGGTACATCAACAGGAACGATCACCGATAAAGATGGGAACTTCCAATTAAAGGATGTTCCGAAAGATGGAGAATTAGTATTTTCATTTGTCGGGTACGAAACTGCAAAATTGAAACCGGATTTCGATAAACCGATTATCTATATACTAAATACTGCCAACGTCGGGCTTGATAAAGTAGTAGTTGTCGGCTTTGGAAACTCTAACGGGGCACCACCTCCTCCTCCGCCACCACCTCCACCACCTCCAGGAGTAGCGTTTAGATCTGCCGATTTTTCGAAAAATCCGCCATTAGTTTTTCTTGATGGTGTTATTATCGATAAAGCTAAAATGGATGCGATAAATCCTGATAATATTGAATCAATCGAAGTTTTAAAAGATAAATCGGCTATAGCGTTGTATGGTGAGAAAGCGAAATATGGAGTATTACGAATTACATTGAAAAAGTCTCTTTCAGGATTAAAAGGCTCCAACTATAGAGTAAATCCTTCAAAGATTGAAACCTTTGATCCTAAGAATCCACCTTTATATGTTTTGGATGGTGTAATTACTGAAAAAAGTAAATTCGATAAAATTTTAGCGGAAGGAGTTGAGTCTGTTACCGTTTGGAAGGGTAAAGATGCAACGGATAAATATGGAGAAAAAGCAAAATACGGAGCTGTCGAATTGATTACAAAAAAGGATGCTGCTTCTTCCGAACCGAAAATGCAGAAAATGACGTATACACCCGGTAAAGGGACAAAAACTACTGACGTTTACACAGTGGTTGAGGAGATGCCTGAATTCCCTGGTGGAAATGGCGCCTTGCGAAAATTTATCGCAATGAATATTAAATATCCGGTTGATGCGCGAAATATTAATGCTCAGGGACAAGTGATCGTCAATTTCATTGTAAGCAGTGAAGGTAAAGTTTCAAACACAAAAGTTGTCCGCAGTGTTCATCCTGCACTTGATGCCGAAGCCATCAGGGTTGTCAATTTGCTACCTGAATTCAAACCTGGGAAACAGCATGGTGAAGCTGTAGATGTTTCCTATACGCTTCCAATAGAATTTACGCTGCAGGATCAAAAACAAAAACTGGAAAGCAATAATGCGGGTAATACCAACAATGATCAAAAAAAGGACACAACTCCATATATTGTAGTTGAACAGATGCCTGAATTTCCTGGTGGTCAGGAAGCTATGATGAAGTTTATTGGCGAAAATGTCAAATATCCCGATCAGGCAAAAAAAGAGGGGATACAAGGAATGGTAATTGTGAAATTCGTTGTTAAAAGTAATGGCAAGATTGACAATGCAAAGATTGAACGTAGTGTTCATCCCGCGCTTAATGCAGAAGCCTTAAGGGTCATTAACGCAATGCCCGAATGGAAACCAGGTAAACAGCGCGGTCAAACTGTGGATGTTGAATACACCTTACCGATAAAATTTGCACTTCAGTAAATTGAGGTTCAAAAGCAAAATAGTTTGGACTAAAGTCCCGTAACTGTCATATTATGAATTGCCCCGGCTTTAAAACCGGGGCAATTCAATTTATATTATATCAATTCAGCACAAATTCATTTCCCGATTCAGGAATTTCGATCTCCCCAAAACCCGCTTCTTTCATCCGGTCTTTGTAGAATAATTGTGCATCGTAATCGCCATGAACAAGAAAGGTCTTCTTAATCTGTGACTTGTTCTGACAATTCAGATACGACAACATTTCGTTGTAATCGCCATGTCCGCTGAAAGCTTCGATCCGCTCAATCGTGGCATTTACTTCATATTGGGTTCCGAAAATAGAAACTAATCTTTCGCCGCGAAGTATTCTTGCCCCAAGAGTACGCGGTGCGCAATAGCCGACAGCAAGAATCGTATTTTTTGGGTTGGAGATATTGTTGGCCAGGTGGTGTTTAATCCTGCCGGCTTCCATCATTCCCGATGCTGAGATAATTACACAAGGTTTATTAATGAAATTGAGTTTTTTCGATTCCTCGGAGGTTCTTATATAATGTAACGAATTGAATCCAAAGGCGTCTTTGTCTTTTTCAATCACCTCAAGCACATCGTTGTTGAAACATTCGGGATGCAGCCTGAAAATATCGGTGGCATTAATGGCAAGTGGACTATCGACATAAATCTGAACTTTCGGCAATCGCCCGTCATTGAAAAAATTATTCAATGAGTAAACCAGTTCCTGCGTACGACCAATTGCAAACGACGGAATAATCAATTTTCCACCCCGATTGACACAAGCTTCAGTAACAACCCGCAATAGTTCTTGCTCAGCTTCCTTCAGGTGCGGATGTAATCTGTTCCCGTATGTCGATTCAGTGATCAGGTAGTCGCTCTGGGCAAATGGTTCGGGAGCCTTCAGAATACGGCTCGATGGACGGCCAATATCACCCGTGCAGGCAATTTTTGTTACTTTCCCGTTTTCGGTGATTTCGATTAGGGCAGCACCAGCGCCCAATAAATGACCAATATTTGTAAACCGGACTTTAATACTATCATTGATGTAAAATTTTCGGCCAGGTGCAGTACCGATAAAAAGCTCCATACATCGTACTGCATCCTCCTTCTTATAAATTGGTTCCACGGGTTCCAACCCATGACGCGCTCTTTTCTTATTGAACATCTCGGTATCACTCTCCTGGATATGACCGCTATCGGCGAGCATAATGGCGCATAGATCGCGTGTGGCGTTGGTACAAATCACTGAACCACGAAATCCGAGTCTGTAAACAAAAGGAATCAATCCCGAATGGTCGATGTGGGCGTGCGTGAGAATGATATGATCGATCTCACCTGGTTCGAATCCCAGGTTTCGGTTCATCCCGTCGGTCTCCTGACCTTTTCCCTGGAACATCCCGCAGTCGAGAAGAATCTTTTTACCATTTTCAAGTGTGATCAATGTTTTACTGCCGGTGACTTCGCGTGCAGCACCAATAAATTTTATTTTCATTTTATGAGCGTTTTAAAGATGAGCTAAAGGTAAGAGAAATAGGGATCTTTAGAGAAATATTGGAGTAAAAATTCTATGATTAGTTAAAGAGTTAATTATATGCAGCTGGCTATTGGCAACTTGCTCAACCGTGATTGAAGCCAAAACCGCCATTTAACTATTTATTTGAAATTTAGAAACATAAAATTTTCAGTCGGCAGCGGCTGCATGTAGCCAGAAGCCAGCTGCAAGTCGCTAATTTATTTACCCAATTGAATGGCAAAGAATAAAAAAAGCCGCCCCTGAAACAGAGACAGCTTTAGTTATCATCGAAATGCAATTTAATCTTCGACTTGTTCGGCTTCGTAGGCTTTGAGCAACTCTTCCTGAATTTCGGCCGGAACTTTTTCGTAGCTCGCAAACTTCAGCTTAAACATTGCACGTCCCTGAGTAATAGAACTCAGCGAGGTAGCATATTTGTTCATTTCTTTGAGAGGAACTTTAGCTAAAATTTTCTCGAATCCTTTTTCAGAACTCATTCCCATGATTAATGCGCGGCGTCCCTGAAGATCACCCATTACATCGCCTAACCTGTCGGATGGTACTAAAACTTCGACATCGTAAATCGGTTCAAGAATTTTTGGTCCTGCATTTTTAAATGCGGCACTGAATGCGTTACGTCCGGCAAGCCTGAACGAAATTTCGTTTGAGTCAACCGGGTGCATTTTCCCGTCGTAGACACAAACCCTAATGTCGCGGGCATACGAACCGGTAAGTGGTCCTTCCTCCATTTTTTCCATAATCCCTTTCAGAATGGCAGGAAGGAATCGAGCATCTATAGAACCGCCAACAATACAATTGCAGAATACAAGCTTACCACCCCAGGGTAATTCGGTCACGTCGGTTCCGCGTAAGCTTATTTTCATCTCTTTCCCATCAATTCTGTACATTTCAGGGACAGGCATCCCTTCTTCGTAAGGTTCAATTACCAGGTGAACCTCGCCGAACTGTCCTGAACCACCGCTCTGCTTGCGATGACGATAGTCGCCAGGCGCTATTTTGGTGATGGTTTCACGATAGGGGATTTTGGGTTTCAGAAATTGGATGTCGATTTTGTAAACATTGTCGAAATACCATTTCAACGTATTAATATGGTATTCGCCCTGACCGTGGAGCAGGATTTGTTTTAATTCTTTAGAATATTCAATAATATAGGTAGGATCCTCTTCGGCAAGTTTATGCAGGTATTCTCCCATTTTTTCTTCGTCCGACTCGCTTACAGCTTTTATTGCAGTTGTGTAGCGTGGCGCAGGATATTTTAAAGGAGGATAACTAATCTCTGCATCCTTGTCGCAAAGTGTATGGTTATGTTTTACGTCTTTCAGTTTTACAGTAGCGCCGATGTCACCGGCTTGCATTTCGGGGACTTTCATTCGGGTTTTACCCGCTACAGCATATATCTGAGAGATTCTTTCTTTCGAATTTTTGGTGGTATTAATAAGATCCATACCCTCTTTCAATATTCCCGAAATCACTTTAAAATAGGTGACCTCGCCAACATGCTGTTCGATGGATGTTTTGAAAACAAATATAGAGGTTGGGCCGTTAATATCCATTTTAATAAGTTTTCCGTCGATTGTCTCAACGGGAGCAAGCTCTCCTGGATTCGGAGCTACATTGAATATAAATTCCATGAGTCGGCGGATGCCCATGTCGCGTGCAGCACAGGTACAGAAAACAGGATAAAGGCTTCGGCTTAACATTCCAAGTTTAAGTCCCTTACGCATTTCGTCTTCGTTCAGGTTGCCTTGTTCGAAGAAAAGTTCCATCAACTCTTCGTCGTTTTCGGCCGCCATTTCAAGCAATTGATTATGAACTACTTCTGCACGTTCAAGTTCCGATGCCGGGATGTCGGATTCTTCAGGAGCTCCACCAGTTGGTCCCCATTGGAGCATTTTCATTTTAAGTACATCAATTACTTTGTTGTAGGTTAAACCGGGATTAAGCGGATATTGCACGATTGCCAGTTTGTTGCCAAATGTGGTTTTGGCCATTTCAATCGTATTTTCCCAGTTACTATTTTCGTGGTCGAGATGGTTGACAACGAAGATCAGAGGTTTGTGGAATTTCTCAGCGTTACGGTTCGCTATTTCAGTTCCTACTTCGACGCCGTTAACTGCATTGAATAACAAAAGTCCCGTGGCGGCAACACTCAGAGCAGGGATTACACCTCCTACAAAGTCGTCCATCCCGGGAGTGTCGATGATGTTAATCTTGCAACCTTCAAATTCGGTATAAAGAACAGTGGCGTGTACCGAATTGCCATATTCCTGTTCAACAAGATTATAGTCCGATGCAGTGGATTTGGTTTTCACATCACCTCTGCGACTAATTACACCACCCTCGAAGAGCATCGACTCTACAAGGGTGGTTTTCCCGGCGCCGGAATTACCAATTACAGTAATGTTCCGGATCTCTTTAGTTTGATATACTTTCATGTGATAAAATTTAGATAAAAATCTGGTAATCTATTAGTTCAAAATTCAACTTAATTCATCAGGCAAACAAAAAATCAAAGATGCTGAAAAACAACTTTGTCAGGTCATAAAAGGCTTAACTGTGATGATTGTTTTTCAATTCCATCAAAAATAGAAATTTTTTAAAAAGTTCCAATTTATTACCGGAATTGTTCTTTTTTTTTAATTCATGATACTTATGGATTTAATTTATGTAATAAATTGATTTGTTGGTTTATGCTATGGGGTGGTAAAAGATGATCTGCGCTATTCTTTGTAATAAATATGTTTTTAAATATATTTTTAGGCAATCGTCCGCTTATTTTTTGAGCAAATCGTCCGCGGTAATCCGGCATAAAAGATGATCAGGATGGAATTTCACAAATTAACTTCTTCGGATTTAGTTTGAATTAATCTAAACTTTTGAGTAAAAACACTTTTTTTTCGCAGGTGTGATTGTTTTCCATTGAAATTGTGTACTTTTGCAGTCCATTTTGGGGAAGATTTGTACGGTTGGAATTAGTTATCGTGTTGATCTTTTGTGCCGATGGATTGAATTTGAGTTCATTTTCGTGTGTATTATTATAATTCAAAAATTTAAAAACGTTTATGCCTACTATTCAACAGTTAGTACGTAAGGGGAGAACGAGTCTCGTAGATAAGAGTAAATCTCCGGCACTTAACTCTTGCCCGCAACGAAGGGGCGTATGTGTTCGTGTTTACACCACAACGCCTAAAAAGCCGAATTCGGCCATGAGAAAGGTCGCCCGTGTTAGGTTGACCAATCAAAAAGAAGTTAACGCATATATTCCAGGTGAAGGACATAACCTGCAGGAGCACTCAATTGTGCTTGTTCGCGGAGGACGTGTGAAAGACCTTCCCGGTGTACGTTATCACCTTATTCGCGGAGCTCTCGATACAGCCGGTGTTGAAGGCCGTCAGCAACGTCGTTCAAAATATGGTACAAAACGTCCAAAACCAGGACTGACTGTAGGTGCGACTAAAAAGAAGAAGTAATTGATTAAAAATTAGTTATTAGTTTGGAGGTTTGGTTGAGTAAGGGTTTGCCTGGAGCAAACTATTTAAACTGAAGACTGAACAACAGCCGATTCGAATAACACAAACAATTTGTAACTAAGATGAGAAAGACAAAACCAAAGAAAAGGATCATTTTGCCCGATCCTAAATTTAAAGATGTGCTGGTGACAAGGTTTGTTAACAGCTTGATGGTAGATGGCAAAAAAACGATTGCTTTCAAGATCTTTTACGATGCACTCGACATCGTTGAAAAAAAGATGAAAGACAATGAACTCTCCCCACTCGATATTTGGAAAAAGGGTCTGTTAAACATTACCCCTGCTGTTGAAGTAAAGAGCAGACGAGTTGGCGGTGCTAACTTTCAGGTTCCTATGGAAATTCGTCCGGAACGTAAAGTGGCAATATCCATGCACAATTTAATCCAGTTTGCGACCAAACGTTCAGGTCACTCAATGGCCGAAAAACTTGCAGCTGAAACGGTTGCAGCTTTTAACGAAGAAGGTGGAGCATTCAAAAAGAAAGAAGATACACACAGAATGGCTGAAGCAAACCGTGCGTTTGCGCATTTCCGATTTTAATTAAAATATATAGTAGATATCAGGTTTAAAAATAATGGCTAAAAGGGATCTTACAAATACCAGGAACATTGGTATCATGGCTCACATCGATGCCGGTAAAACAACTACCTCTGAGAGGATTTTGTTTTATACAGGTAAAACTCACCGCATGGGTGAAGTTCACGATGGAGCGGCTACTATGGACTGGATGGCACAAGAACAGGAGCGCGGTATCACAATTACTTCTGCAGCCACATTCACAGAGTGGAAGTACAATGATATTGTCCATCAAATCAATATAATTGATACACCGGGGCACGTCGACTTCACAGTTGAAGTTGAACGTTCACTGCGGGTTCTTGATGGAGCTGTAGCTACTTTTTGCGCGGTAGGTGGAGTTGAAGCGCAGTCTGAAACTGTTTGGCGACAGGCTGAAAAATATGGTGTACCAAAAATTGCGTTTATTAATAAAATGGATCGGGCGGGCGCTGACTTTTATCGCGTTTATAACGACATCAAGGAAAAACTTGGTGCAAATCCGGTTCCGGTTCAGCTTCCAATTGGAGCTGAAGAAAAATTTTCAGGAATAGTTGACCTTATTCGGATGAAAGCAATCTATTGGCACAATGAGTCGATGGGTGCAGACTATGATATTGCCGAGATTCCTGAAGAGATGATGGAAATTTCACGTGAATGGCGCGATAAATTAGTCGAATCGGTGGCAGAACAGGATGAAGAACTTATGGAAAAGTTTTTTGCGGATTCTGACAGCATCACTGTTGATGAACTTATTGCTGTAATACGAAAGGCAACAATCACTGGTGCAATTATTCCAATGCTTTGTGGTTCGGCATTTAAAAATAAAGGGGTTCAAACCTTGCTCGATGCAGTTTGCGCCTTTTTACCAAATCCGCTTGATATTGGATCAATTGAAGGAAAAAATCCTGATACTGGTGAGCTTATGGAACGCAAACCATCTGTCGATCAGCCGCTTGCAGCTTTGGCTTTCAAAATTGCAACCGATCCGTTCGTAGGACGTTTGTGTTTTATACGCGTTTATTCGGGTAAGATCGATGCCGGTTCGTATGTATTAAACATGCGTACAGGCAAAAAGGAACGTATTTCGCGTTTATTCCAGATGCATGCCAACAAACAACAGCCACGAGACGTTATCGAAGCTGGTGATATTTGTGCTGCAGTTGGTTTTAAAGATATTCGTACTGGTGATACTCTTTGTAGTCTCGACCATCCGATTATTCTTGAATCGATGACTTTCCCTGAACCAGTAATTGGTATTGCAATTGAGCCTAAAACTCAAAACGATATTGATAAATTGTCAAACGGTTTGCAAAAACTGGCCGAAGAGGATCCTACCTTCCAGGTAAGGACTGATGAAGACAGCGGTCAGACTGTTATCCGCGGTATGGGTGAACTTCACCTAGAAATTATTGTGGATCGTCTGAAACGTGAATTCAAGGTTGAATGTAACCAGGGAGCTCCTCAGGTAGCATACAAAGAAGCGATAACCAAAGAGGTTGAGCTTCGTGAAGTGTTTAAGAAACAAACTGGTGGTCGCGGTAAGTTTGCTGATATCAGCGTCAAAGTTGGTCCGGTTGACGAAGGCGTAACCGGTCTTCAGTTTGTAGACAATATTAAAGGGGGAACTATTCCACGCGAATTTATTCCTGCTGTTGAGAAAGGATTTAAAGAATCACTTAATAATGGACCACTTGCCGGGTTTAAAATTGAAAACCTGAAGGTCACTTTGATCGACGGTTCTTTCCACCCGGTTGACTCCGATGCGCTTTCATTTGAACTCTGTGCTAAGCAAGCTTTTAGAACTGCTGCTTCAAAAGCAAAGCCTGTCTTGCTTGAGCCAATAATGAAGGTTGAAGTTGTTACTCCGGATGATTATATGGGAGATATTGTTTCAGATCTTAACCGTCGTCGCGGGCATGTTGAAAGCATGGATTCCAAATTTGGAGCCCGTGTTATCAAAGCAAAAGTTCCGCTTGCCGAGCAGTTTGGGTATGTAACAACCTTACGAACATTATCCTCCGGGCGCGCAACCTCTTCAATGGAGTTTTCACACTATGCCGAAGTACCTAAGAATATTGCCCTGGCAGTTCTTGAGGGTGTCAAAGGCAGAACAGATTTGTTATAACTATCACAATAATAATACGTTCTTATCATGAGTCAAAGAATCAGGATCAAACTAAAATCCTACGATCACAACTTGGTTGATAAATCTGCCGAGAAGATTGTTAAAACCGTAAAAACTACCGGAGCAATTGTAAGCGGACCTATTCCGCTTCCTACACACCGAAGAATCTTTACTGTTTTGAGATCAACATTTGTAAACAAAAAATCGAGGGAACAATTCGAATTATCTTCTTACAAGAGGTTGATCGATATTTACAGTTCCACAGCTAAAACGATCGATGCCCTTATGAAACTTGAGTTGCCAAGTGGTGTCGAAGTAGAAATTAAAGTTTAATTAAAAACTGCTTAATCAGTAAAAAATGCCAGGATTAATTGGAAAGAAAATCGGAATGACTTCCGTATTCAGTGTTGAGGGGAGAAACATCCCATGCACTGTGATTGAGGCAGGTCCATGTACTGTATCGCAGGTTCGTACTCTTGAAAAAGATGGGTATGAGGCGGTTCAGTTAGGCTTTCAGGATAAGAAAGAGAAGCATGCGACAAAGCCCGAGATCGGCCATTTTAAAAAGGCCGGTAGTGCTCCGAAGAATAAAGTCGTTGAATTCGACGGTTTCGGAGCTGATGTGAAGCTTGGAGATATCATTACAGTTGATATGTTAGAGGTTTCAAATTTTATTGATATCACCGGGATTTCAAAAGGTAAAGGATTTCAGGGTGTTGTTCGTCGCCATGGATTTGGTGGGGTTGGCGAAAGCACACACGGCCAGCACAACAGGCTGCGCGCTCCGGGATCTATTGGTGCCTCATCCTATCCTTCACGCGTTTTCAAAGGAATGCGCATGGCAGGACGTATGGGGGGTGCTAAAATAACGGTTCAGAACATCGAAGTTTTGAAAGTTATTCCTGAGAATAATCTTGTGATTGTTAAAGGTTCCGTACCAGGAGCTAATGGTTCATACTTAATTCTGTTGAAGTAATGGAAATCGCAGTCTTTAATATAGCAGGTCAGGAAACCGGAAGAAACGTAGAGCTGAACACAGAAATCTATGCGGTGGAGCCTAATGATCACGCGATTTATCTCGACGTGAAGCAATACCTGGCTAATCAACGTCAGGGAACGCACAAGGCTAAAGATCGTGGTGAAATTGCGGGATCGACCCGTAAAATCAAACGTCAGAAAGGAACAGGCGGAGCACGTGCAGGAAGCAGAAAATCTGGTACAATTCGTGGTGGTGGTCGTATTTTTGGACCTCAGCCAAGGGATTACAGTTTTAAGCTGAACAAAAAGCTCAAAGAGCTTGCACGTAAGTCGGCTCTTACCTACAAAGCTCAGGCAAATGAGATCATGGTTCTGGAAGATTTTTCTTTTGAAGCCGCAAAAACAAAGGAATTTGTGGCAATTCAGAATAATCTGAAGATTGGTGATAAAAAATCACTAATTGTGTTATCGGAAGCAAATAAAAATATATATTTGTCCTCCAGAAATTTACAGAACGTTGAGATTGTAATAGCTTCAGATTTAAGCACATACAAGATTATGCGAGCCCAAAAAATTATTTTGGTCGAAAGTTCTGTGATCAAAGTAGAGGAATTATTTAAGATTTAACGCATAAGACAATGGTTGATATTTTGATTCGCCCTATCGTAACCGAGAAAATGAATCTTTTAACGGAGAAATATAACCGTTATGGATTCAAGGTTGATAAGAAGGCAAACAAGCACGAGATCAAAAAAGCCGTGGAAGAAATCTATGGCGTTAAGGTTAGCACTGTTAATACAATGGTGTATGCCGGTAAATTAAAATCACGCTTTACAAAAGGTGGGGTTATATCCGGACGTACCAATGCTTTTAAGAAAGCAATTGTTACGCTAGCCGAAGGAGAAAATATTGATTTTTACAGCAATATCTAAAGTAAGAGATGGCAGTTAGAAAGTTAAAACCAGTAACTCCGGGACAAAGACACAAGATTATAGGTGCCTTTGAGACCATTACAACTGGCAACACACCTGAAAAATCATTGTTAAGGCCCATGAAGAGTACCGGTGGCCGTAATAGCGCCGGTAAAATGACAATGAGGTATATAGGTGGAGGGCATAAGAGGAAATACCGTGTGATCGATTTCATAAGAGAGAAAGACGGTATTCCTGCACTGGTGGATTCGATCCAGTACGATCCTAATCGTACGGCTCGCATTGCACTTTTGGTATATGCCGATGGGGAAAAACGTTACATGCTTGCACCGAACGGTCTTCAGGTTGGACAAACCGTTCTTTCAGGCAGTGAAGTAGCTCCCGAAATCGGAAATGCACTCCCTTTATCAAAAATACCTCTTGGTACTATCGTTCACAATATTGAGTTGCATCCCGGACAGGGAGGCATCATGGCCCGGTCAGCCGGAACATATGCACAACTCACCTCGCGTGAAGGACGATACGCCATCATTAAACTCCCCTCTGGCGAATCCCGAATGGTACTTGTTACATGCCGTGCAACGGTAGGTACTGTCGGAAACTCAGACCATGGCCTTGAAAGATCAGGTAAAGCCGGTAGAAGCCGTTGGTTAGGACGTCGTCCTCGTGTCCGCGGTGTCGTTATGAACCCTGTCGATCACCCAATGGGTGGTGGAGAAGGACGTGCTTCCGGTGGTCACCCACGTTCACGTAAAGGATTGCTTGCAAAGGGCTTCAAAACCCGTTCGAAGAAAAAAGCTTCCAGCAGGTATATCATTGAACGTAGGAAAAAGTAATCACTAAATTTAAATGAAAAGTAGATTATGAGTCGTTCGCTAAAAAAAGGCCCTTTTATCGACTTTAAGTTAGAGAAAAAAGTTCTGGTTCTTAATGAAGCAGATAAAAAGTCGGTAGTAAAAACATGGGCAAGACATTCAATGATTTCGCCAGATTTTGTTGGTCACACAATTGCAGTACACAACGGGAATAAATTTATTCCTGTCTATGTTACTGAAAATATGGTTGGTCATAAATTAGGTGAATTTGCTCCTACCCGCACCTTCAGGGGACATGGTGGTAACAAGAAACGATAAGCCATGAACGCGGAAATGTATAATAGTAGTAAAAAGTACCAAGATGGGTTCTAGAAAAAAGAAAAGCGCTGAATTGCTTCACAAAGCAAAAACCGAGAGATTTCAGGCTGTTCTGCACGAAGTCCCAACTTCGCCTCGCAAGATGCGCCTTGTTACCGATATGGTTCGTGGAATGGCGGTAAATCGTGCACTTGACGTTCTGAAGTTTTCCTCGAAAGAGGCTTCACGCAGAGTAGAGAAACTCCTTCTTTCGGCAATTGCCAACTGGCAAGCCAAAAATGAAGGTGTTAGGCTTGAAGAAAGCAACCTATACGTGCAGGAAGTTTTTGTTGATTCAGGTCGAATGCTTAAACGTCTCCGTCCTGCTCCGCAGGGTCGCGGTCATCGTATAAGAAAACGTTCGAATCACGTAACTATCCGTTTGGCAAGTAAAAATGTTGTAGCAGAAAATACGAAATAATAGTATGGGACAAAAAGTAAATCCGATTTCAAATAGGCTTGGAATCATCAGAGGATGGGATTCCAACTGGTTCGGAGGTAACGATTATGGTGATAAACTGGTCGAAGACCACAAAATCAGAGGTTATCTAAATGCTCGTTTATCAAAAGCCAGCATATCAAGGATCATCATTGAGCGCACACTGAAGCTTATTACCATCACTGTTCACACTTCAAGACCTGGTATTATTATTGGTAAAGGTGGTCAGGAGGTTGATAAGCTGAAAGAAGAGCTTAAGAAGATCACTAAAAAGGAGGTTCAGATCAATATCTTTGAAATCAAACGTCCTGAACTTGATGCTCAAATCGTAGCCAGTAATATCGCCCGACAGGTGGAAGGCAAAATTGCTTATCGTCGTGCCACAAAGATGTCCATTGCATCTACGATGCGTATGGGCGCTGAAGGGATTAAAGTTCAGGTTTCAGGACGATTAAATGGTGCCGAAATGGCCCGTTCTGAAATGTACAAAGATGGTAGAACGCCTTTGCACACGCTCAGAGCCGATATTGATTATGCGCTTGCCGAAGCATTGACTAAAACAGGTTTGATTGGTGTTAAAGTATGGATCTGTCGTGGCGAAATCTACGGCAAACGCGATCTGTCACCCAATGTTGGTCAATCTGTACAACAACAACGTGGACCGAACCGTCCTACACCGGAACATGGTAAAGGTGGGTTTAAAAAACGTAAAAAGTAATCATCGACAAAGCAAAACAAGATGTTACAGCCAAAAAAAGTAAAATTTAGAAGAGTACAAAAGGGCAAGCTGAAAGGAAACGCGCAACGCGGAAATCAGTTATCATTCGGTTCTTTTGGAATAAAGTGCCTGGAAACAGCATGGATCACCGGCCGCCAGATTGAGGCTGCCAGGGTCGCGGTAACGCGTCATATGCAGCGTCAGGGCCAAATTTGGATTCGTATTTTCCCTGATAAACCAATTACCAAAAAACCAGCAGAGGTTCGTATGGGTAAAGGGAAAGGTGCTCCTGAAGGATTTGTTGCCACTATAACACCAGGGCGCATAATAATCGAGGTTGAAGGAGTTCCTTTCGATCTTGCTAAAGAAGCATTACGTCTGGCAGCTCAAAAACTGCCTGTGACTACCAGATTTGTTGTTAGACGCGATTTTGTTGAATCTTCAATTATTGAATAATGAAAAATTCTGAGATCAAAGAGTTAACAACAGCTGAAATCATCGAGAAAATTTCGATTACAACAGAGGAATTAATACGCATGAAATTGAATCACAGCGTTAATCCCCTGGAAAACCCGATGAGAATACGGTTTACCCGCAAAAACGTCGCTCGTCTGAATACCGAATTACGTAAACGTCAACTTGAAAATTAATTATGACTATGGAAACCAGGAATCTTCGGAAAGAGCGTATTGGGGTTGTTGTAAGTAATAAGATGGAAAAAACCATTGTTGTAGCAGAGAAGGGAAAAGAGAAACACCCGATTTACGGTAAATTCGTAAACAGGACGACCAAATTCTATGCACATGACGATAAAAATGACTGCAACATAGGCGATACCGTGTTAATAATGGAAACCCGTCCGCTGTCGAAGCAGAAAGGATGGAGATTAGTTAAAATTTTAGAAAGAGCGAAATAGCCATGATACAGCAAGAATCACGTTGTACAGTTGCAGATAACAGCGGCGCTAAAGAAGCTTTGGTCATTCGTGTTTTAGGAGGGACCCGCAAGCGTTATGCCACTGTTGGAGACAAAATTGTCGTGACTGTTAAAAATGCCCTGCCTGGAAGCGATATGAAGAAAGGTACTGTTTCGAAAGCAGTTGTCGTGCGCACTTCTAAGGAAGTACGCCGTGCCGACGGATCATATATTAGGTTCGATGACAATGCAATTGTGTTGCTCAACGCTGCCGGTGAATTACGGGGTACCCGTATTTTCGGTCCGGTTGCCCGCGAGCTGCGCGACAATTTCATGAAGATCGTTTCATTAGCTCCTGAAGTACTTTAACACATTCAGACCATGCAGAAAAAGTTACACATAAAAAAAGGAGACACAGTAGTTGTGATCGCCGGCAACTCAAAAGGACAGGAAGGTAAAGTTCTTGAAGTTGTTCGCGAAAGTGAACGCGCTATTGTTGTAGGGGTAAATATGGTGTCAAAGCATACCAAACCCAACGCTAAAAGTCCTCAGGGTGGTATCATCAAACAGGAAGCTGCTATTCATGTTTCCAACCTGATGTTGAAAGATCCTAAAACAGGTAAGCCAACCCGTATTGGTCGCCGCCTTGATAAAAAAGGAAAATTAGTTCGCTATTCAAAAAAATCAGGGGAGGAGATTAAGTAATGGGTTATACACCTACATTAAAGCAGAAATATCGCGAGGAGATCGTTCCTGTTATGCAGAAAGAATTCGGATACAAATCCGTTATGCAGGTTCCTCATCTCGAGAAAATTATCATCAACCAAGGAGTTGGTGCTGCTATTGCCGATAAAAAAATTATGGAAGTGGCTGTAGAAGAGCTTACTACTATAACAGGACAAAAGGCAGTCACAACATTATCAAAGAAAGATATCGCAAATTTCAAGCTCCGTAAGAAAATGCCTATTGGCGTGAGAGTTACCTTACGCAGCGATAAAATGTACGAGTTTCTTGAACGACTTGTTAGTATTGCATTGCCTCGTATCCGCGACTTCAAAGGCATCGGTGATAAACTCGATGGACGTGGAAATTATACGCTCGGTGTTACCGAACAGATTATTTTTCCCGAAATCGTGTTAGATAAAGTGACCAAAATGAACGGTTACAATATTACGTTTGTTACCTCGGCCAATACTGATGAAGAGGGCTACGCACTGCTTAAGAAATTTGGATTACCTTTCAAAAACGCTAAAAAGAACTAATTGATATGGCTAAAGAATCATTAAAAGCCCGCGAAGTAAAGCGCGCAAAGCTTGTTGAAAGGTATGCTGAGAAAAGAGCCCGTCTAAAAGCGGAAGGTGATTACATTGGAATGAGCAAATTGCCCCGCAATTCGGCTCCAAGCCGCATGCATAATCGCTGTAAGCTGACAGGTCGTCCTAAAGGATATATGCGCCAGTTTGGTGTTTCGCGTATTCAGTTCCGCGAAATGGCTTCTGCCGGATTAATTCCCGGAATTAAAAAAGCTAGTTGGTAATCGTTTAAAATTATTGCAAAGATGACTGATCCTATTGCAGATTATCTCACCCGACTTCGGAATGCCATAAAGGCAAAGCATAAAGTCGTGGAAATACCTGCGTCGAACATTAAAAAAGAGATTACCAAAATTCTGAAGGAAAAAGGGTATATCCTCAATTATAAATTCGACGATGAGGTTAATTATCAGGGAAGTATTAAAATTGCCCTGAAATATCATCCGTCCGATGGTACCTCGGCGATCAAATCGCTGAAACGTGCTTCGAAACCTGGTCTTCGCAAATACTGCGATACAGATCATGTTCCACGTGTATTGAACGGCCTTGGTGTGGCTATTATCTCTACTTCAAAAGGTGTGATCACCGATAAAGAAGCAAAAGATTTGAATGTTGGTGGTGAAGTTTTATGTTTTGTTTATTAATTAAGGAGGAATTACAATGTCAAGGATAGGAAAACTACCGATTGAAATCCCTGCCGGAGTAACGATAAACGTGAGCAAAGAAAACCTCGTTACCGTTAAAGGCCCGCTTGGAACACTTACTCAGAAGGTTGATACCGATCTCGAAATTGCTGTTGAAGCAACGCAGATTGTGGTAAAACGGCCAACTGAACAAAAACGTCACCGTGCTATGCATGGTTTGTACCGTTCGCTTCTTCACAACATGGTTGTAGGAGTGTCTAAAGGTTATGAAATAAAACTTGAACTGGTTGGAGTAGGATATCGTGCTGAAGCTCAGAATCAGATTTTGGATCTGGTGTTGGGTCTTTCTCACCATACCTATTTACAGATCCCTTCAGAAGTGAAGGTCGTAGCTGTGACAGACAAACGTACTAATCCGATTATTACGCTAAATAGCGCCGACAAGCAATTGATCGGTCATGTTGCAGCTAAAATCAGATCATTCCGTTCACCGGAGCCGTATAAAGGGAAAGGTGTTAAATTTGTTGGCGAAAAGCTTCGTCGTAAGGCTGGTAAATCAGCTGCTAAAAAATAATTGACTTTATAGTTATGGCTCTCACAAAATTAGAAAGAAGAGAAAGAATCCGTAAACGAATCAGAAAAGTAGTTTCCGGTACTAACGAGGTTCCCCGCATGAGCGTATTTCGCAGCAACATACAGATTTCTGTGCAGTTTGTTGACGATGTAGCGGGAAAAACCTTACTGTCAGTTTCTTCATTGAATAAAGATATTGCTGCTGTAGCAGGTACAAAAACAGAGAAAGCTGTCCTTGTTGGTAAGCTTGCTGCTGAAAAAGCTCTTGCTGCAGGTATCAATGTTGTTAAATTTGACCGTGGAGGTTATTTATATCATGGACGTGTGAAGGCAGTTGCCGAAGCGGCACGTGAAGGAGGTTTAAAATTCTAAGCATTATGGCGAAAAATATTAAAAAAGTTAAAACCAGCGATCTCGAGCTTAAAGACAGGTTAGTAGCAATTAACCGCGTCACAAAAGTCACCAAAGGAGGTAGAACATTCAGCTTTTCAGCTATCGTCGTTGTGGGTAACGAAGACGGAATTGTAGGCTGGGGTCTTGGTAAAGCCAGTGAAGTAACTGCAGCCATCGCTAAAGGCGTTGACGCAGCAAAGAAAAACCTCGTGAAGGTACCCGTAATTAACGGTACAATTCCTCATACGCAGGAAGCCAAATTTGGCGGAGCCAACGTTTTACTTAAACCTGCTTCTTCGGGAACAGGAGTTAAGGCAGGGGGTGCTATGCGTGCCGTGCTTGAAAGTGTTGGCATACATGATATTTTGGCAAAGTCAAAAGGATCGTCTAACCCTCACAACCTGGTGAAAGCAACATTTGCTGCATTACTCGAATTACGTGATGCATACACTGTGGCTGAACATCGTGGCGTGGCTCTGGACAAAGTGTTTAACGGATAATTTTATACAAAATGGCGAAAGTTCGTATTACACAGTACAAGAGTGCGATAGGCGCATCAAAGGCTCAAAAGAAAATAATTGAAGCTCTCGGGCTTGGCAAGTTGAACCGTCCGGTTGAACACGAAGCTGTCCCCGAAGTTTTAGGTATGGTAAGAAAACTACAACACCTTTTAAGGGTTGAAGAAGTTAACGAATAATATATTCTTTAGATATGGAATTGCATAACTTAAAACCTGCAGAAGGTTCCACCAGGAAAGAGAAACGAATCGGACGAGGACAAGGTTCTGGTCATGGGGGTACATCAACCCGCGGACACAAGGGAGCCAAATCGCGTTCAGGTTACAAATCGAAACGTAGTTTTCAGGGAGGTCAGATGCCGCTGCAGCGTATTGTACCAAAATTCGGTTTTACAAACGTGAACAGGGTCGAATATAAAGGGATCAACCTTAGTTCTTTACAAACAATTGCTGAAGAAAACAGCCTTACAGTTATTGATTTTCAGTCTCTTCAAAATGCCGGTTTTGTCGGCAAAAATGATAAGGTAAAGATCCTTGGCAATGGAGAATTGAAATTGAAACTTGATGTGAAAGCACATGCTTTTTCAAAGAGTGCAAAAGAGGCAATTGAGAAACTGGAAGGAACTACTGAAATACTTTAAACCGGATGAAAAAACTAATCGAGACACTTAAGAACATTTATAAGATTGAGGATTTACGATCACGGCTTGGATTGACGCTGTTGCTTTTGGCGGTTTACCGTTTTGGCTCATTTGTTATTCTACCTGGTATCGATCCTAATCCTGCAAATTTTGCAGCTTTACGAAGCCAAAGTTCCGACGGGATTCTTGGATTATTAAATATGTTCTCGGGTGGTGCATTTTCTAATGCATCAATTTTCGCGTTGGGAATTATGCCTTACATCAGCGCCTCGATTGTTATCCAACTTTTAGGTTTTGCTGTTCCTTACATTCAGCGGTTACAAAAAGAAGGAGAGTCAGGCCGCCGCAAAATTAACCAGATGACACGTTATCTTACGGTTATCATCCTGGTTTTTCAGGGTTGGGCATATTTGGCCAACTTGCGGTTCCAGCTTCCTGAATCCGCTTTTGTAATGAGCGCCTTTGCCTTTAATGTTAGCTCAACAATTGTGATGGCTGCCGGTTCAATGTTTATCATGTGGCTCGGAGAACGAATCACTGACAAAGGTATCGGAAACGGTATTTCTATGATCATCATGATCGGTATTATTGCACGATTGCCACACTCGTTAGTGCAGGAATTTGGAAGCCGGCTGGCTGAGCAAGGTAAAGGCTTCATCATGATCATTATCGAGATGTTAATCTTCCTGTTCGTTATTGCAGCAACCATTCTTTTGGTTCAGGGAACCAGAAAAGTGCCTGTTCAATATGCCAAACGAATTGTTGGTAATAAGCAGTATGGCGGAGTTCGCCAATATATACCTTTGAAAATTAATGCTGCAGGGGTTATGCCGATTATCTTTGCACAGGCCTTCATGTTTATTCCCATGATGGTCGGAGCACAAGCCATTATGTTTGTGCCGATCAGTTTAGCTGGGTTATTCTCCTCCGATACGCTAAAAAGCATGATGTCATCTTTCTCTAATTATGACGGGTTCGTATATAATTTTACGATGTTTCTGATGGTCATCGTGTTTACTTATTTCTACACGGCCATTACGGTTAATCCGAATCAGATGTCGGATGATATGAAAAAGAACGGCGGATTTATTCCTGGAATTAAACCTGGTAAGAAAACATCTGAGTATCTTGATACAGTTATGTCGAGAATCACTCTGCCCGGATCTATCTTTCTTGGATTGATTACTATACTTCCTTCATTTGCAAGGATATTAGGGGTGTCTTCAGAATTTTCACATTTCTTTGGAGGGACTTCACTGCTTATCCTTGTAGGTGTAATTTTGGATACGCTTCAACAAATCGAAAGTCATTTGTTAATGCGCCATTACGATGGTTTGCTGAAATCAGGACGTATTAAAGGACGTACTGGTGTTTAAATTGTGTGACTCCCTTGAAAATGGGATTCATATTTTGAAATGCGTATAGTTAATTCGCAAGTTAGCTGAAAAGCAATATATAGTCAGTTGTAATTCAATTTAATACGAGTTTATGCTGATGCGTTCTGTGAAGGATTTTTGAGAATCATGGTTCTGATGTGATCTATATTTCTGTTGGGCTGCCAACCTTCTGATCATTGGAGGAATCAGCCAGACATGAGATTGTTTCGTTACGATTGTTTGCCATTTATCTGATGGCATTCAAGCGCGGCAAAACGAAACCTTCGGCGTGTTTTTTTAACATTGCTGGCGTTAGCACATATTTATAACCGGGGTATTTTAGAATATCAGATATCTCATTAATTTTGTGGACGTTTTTTGAATCGCTCATTGAGCGAAATTGGAGAGTTTACAGGTCTTTCAACACATTACAGAAATTTTGGAGAAGTAACTAGTTTCTATGTCAAAACAAGCATTTATAGAACAAGACGGAACCATTATTGAAGCATTGTCGAATGCAATGTTCAGGGTGGAATTACAGAATGGTCATGTTATCACAGCCCATATCTCGGGTAAGATGCGCATGCACTATATCAAGATTCTTCCCGGCGACAAGGTAAAAGTTGAAATGTCTCCTTACGACTTAACCAAGGGGAGGATATCTTTCAGATACAAAAATTAAAACGCAGGAAAATGAAAGTAAGGGCATCTATTAAGAAACGTAGTGCAGATTGCAAAATTGTCAGCCGTAAAGGCCGTCTCTACGTTATCAACAAAAAAAATCCCAAGTTTAAACAACGTCAGGGATAATATGTTAATTTTGTAAGATCTTTAATCGTATAAGAATATGGCTCGTATAGTTGGCGTAGATATACCGAATAACAAGAGAGGCGAAATTGCCTTGACTTATATTTATGGGGTAGGCCGTAGCCGCTCACAAATGATTCTGGAGAAAGCTGGCGTTGATAAAAACATCAAAGTTAGCGACTGGAACGATGAGCAGTTAGGGGCAATTCGTAAAGTTATTATGGAAAGTTACAAGGTTGAAGGCGAATTACGGTCTGAGTATCAGATGTCTATTAAGCGATTGATGGATATTGGCTGCTACCGGGGAATTCGTCACCGTATTGGGTTACCGGTTCGTGGGCAGAGTACAAAAAACAATGCCAGAACTCGTAAGGGCAGAAAGAAAACAGTTGCAAATAAGAAAAAAGCCACTAAATAATTTTAAGTAGAAATGGCAAAAAAGACTGGAGTATCAAAGAAAAGAGTTGTAAATATTGAACCTGTAGGTCAGGCTCATGTCTCTTCTTCTTTTAATAATATCATCATCTCGATGACCAATAACAACGGGGAAGTGATTTCCTGGTCATCGGCTGGGAAAAAAGGGTTTAGAGGCTCAAAGAAAAATACACCCTATGCAGCACAAACTGCATCAGAGGAGTGTGCCAAAACAGCTTTTGATCTTGGATTGCGCAAGGTTAAGGTTTTCGTTAAAGGACCGGGAAACGGACGCGAGTCTGCTATTCGTGCAATGGCTAATGTTGGAATTCAGGTTACTGAAATCGTCGATGTTACTCCTTTGCCACATAATGGATGCCGACCTCCTAAACGTCGTCGGGTTTAATTAATAGGTACTTTTAAACGTAAAATCACATGGCAAGATATATTGGTCCAAAATCCAAAATTTCACGAAAATTCGGGGAAGCTATTTATGGCCCTGATAAAGCTTTTGAGCATAAGAATTATCCTCCGGGAATGCACGGTAATAGCAAACGCAAAAAAAAAGTTTCGGAATATGGAACTCAGCTGAAGGAAAAACAGAAAGCCAAATACATGTATGGTGTACTTGAGCGTCAGTTCCGCAATCTTTTCGAAAAAGCACACTCTCATAAAGGGGTTACGGGTACTGTGCTTCTACAGCTTCTCGAAAGCCGCCTTGATAATGTTGTGTTTCGTCTTGGTATTGCTCCAAGCCGCGCTGCTGCTCGTCAGTTAGTATCACACAAACACATTGTTATCAACGGATCGGTTGTAAATATACCCTCTTACACACTTCGCCCTGGAGAAGTTGTTAGTGTTCGCGAGAAATCTAAATCGCTTGTAGCGATAACGGATGCTCTTGCAACGAACCGTCACAACAAATTTCCTTGGCTCGAATGGGATAGCGAAGCCAAAGCTGGCAAATTTTTGAATGTTCCTGGCCGCGAAGAGATTCCGGAAAATATCAAGGAACAATTAATCGTCGAATTGTATTCGAAATAAAAATAATTTTTAGGTTTATGGCAATTTTAGCTTTCCAGAAGCCGGAAAAGGTGATAATGATTGAGTCGGATGATAAAATCGGTAAATTCGAGTTTCGTCCGCTTGAACCTGGCTATGGTATTACTATTGGTAATGCACTGCGCAGAATTCTATTATCGTCTTTAGAAGGGTACGCAATCACAACGATCAAAATCGAAGGGGTAGAGCATGAATTCTCTACAATCCCCGGTGTAATAGAGGATGTAACCGAGATGATCCTCAACCTGAAACAGATTCGTTTCAAAAAGGTTGTTGACGACTTCGACAACGAAAAAGTGTCAGTGACAATTTTTGGTCAGGACAAGTTTAAAGCTGGCGATATTAATAATTTCATCACGGGATTCAGGGTTCTTAATCCGGAGTTGTTGATATGTAATATGGAACCGGAAGTGAAACTTCAGATTGAGCTTTCAATCGAAAAGGGTCGCGGTTATGTTCCTGGTGTTGATAATAAACCTTCGGAAGAAGAGTTTGGAGTTATCCCAATTGATTCTATCTTCACCCCGATTAAAAATGTTAAGTATGAAATCGAGAACTATCGTGTCGAACAGAAAACCGACTACGAAAAACTGGTGATCGAAATCACGACTGACGGATCTATCTATCCTAAAGATGCCTTGAAGGAAGCAGCTAAAATTCTGATTTACCATTTTATGCTTTTCTCTGACGAGAAAATTACACTCGACTCAGATGAGAAATTTGCCAATGAAGAATTTGACGAAGAGATTCTTCATATGAGGCAGCTTCTTAAGAACCGGTTAATCGATCTTGACCTCTCTGTAAGGGCTTTGAATTGCCTTAAAGCGGCCGATGTTGATACACTGGGCGAACTGGTAACTTACAATCGCAACGACTTGTTGAAATTCCGCAACTTCGGAAAGAAATCATTGACAGAGCTTGACGATTTATTGGTTAACCTCGGTTTGAGTTTCGGGATGGACATCAGTAAGTATAAATTAGACAAGGAATAACAGAAATGAGACATAAAAAAAGTTTCAATCATTTAGGCAGAACAAGTTCACATCGGCATGCTATGCTTTCAAATATGGCAAATTCGCTTATCCTTCATAAAAGGATCAGCACAACATTAGCCAAAGCCAAAGCATTACGCGTTTATGTTGAGCCGATCCTTACCCGTGCAAAAAGTGATACTACTCACAATCGCCGCGAAGTGTTCAGCCTGCTGCAAAGCAAAACTGTTGTTACAGAGCTTTTCCGCGATATCGTATTGAAAATCGGCGATCGTCCGGGTGGTTATACCCGGATTCTTAAAACCGGTAACAGACTTGGTGACAATGCAGATATGTGTATTATTGAGTTGGTCGACTATAACGAGAATATGTTGTCAGCTCCCAAGAAAGAGGTCGGCAAAAAACGCAGATCACGGAAAAAAGGTGATGCTGTAGTCGCTGAAGACTCACCCAAAAAAGGAGCTGCTGCATCAAAAGCAGAAGCGAAAGTCGTTGAATCACCAGTAGTGAAGAACGACGCTGAAGAAAAGGCTAAATAATTAATTTCGGAAATTATATTTAAAAAGGGCTACGCAAGTGGCCCTTTTTTTTGTTCTTTTTATTTGTTGCAGCCAACCTTTTCTCTTAATCTTTGTTAATGAATAGTTATATTTCTTTTGAAACTTATTTTTCTATTAAAAAATCATATATTTGGACGAACTAATAGGCAATCACATGGACTATATTAAGAAAAAACTTCTGGAAAAGGGTGAGAAAGAGCGCGCTGTCGTAAAACGGTTAATTGGCGAATTTGGGGAGGTTGTAGTGGAATCAGTTAATATTGATCAAATCCTTACAGGAATGAAAGGGATGACCAGTTTGCTGACGGTAACATCAAAACTTGATCCGGAGAACGGAATCAGGTATCGTGGGCATTCAATCCCTGATTTGCAGCAAAAGCTTCCTAAAATCACTCCGGAAGGAGAACCTTTACCTGAAGGGCTTTTCTATCTGATGTTGCTGGATGAGATGCCTACCCGCGAAGATACTGACTATTTGAGCCGAGACTGGTATAATCGAAGTCATGTGCCTTATCACGTGATTAAGGTAATCGAGGCCATGCCTATTACAAGTAAACCAATGACTCAGTTTAGTACTGGGATCATTTCAATGGCAACCGATTCGATATTTCAAAAAGCACATAGGGCAGGGTTAAATAAAAACGACTACTGGAATACGACTTATGAGGATGTAATGAATCTGATTGCCCGCCTTCCAGTGATTGCTGCATATATCTATCGTCGTAGTTTCAAGGACGGTAGTTTCATCGAACCAGATCGCGATCTTGATTGGGCCGCCAACTTTGCACATATGATGGGATATGATAGTGAAGAAATATACCAATTATTCCGTATGTATATGTGTATTCACGCTGATCATGAAGGGGGAAATGTTTCTGCCCATGCTACCCATCTTGTTGGTACCGCTTTGAGTAATCCGTACTATTCTTATGCAGCCGGTATGCTGGGTCTCGCCGGACCACTGCACGGCTACGCCAATCAGGAAGTGATGTATTGGATTTCCGAGATGCTAAAAGTGATTGGGAATGATATTGATGAAAAAGTTATACGGGAGAAAATTGAAGCTTATGTGCGTAAAACTATTTCGGAAGGCAAAGTAATCCCTGGTTATGGCCATGCCGTTTTACGTGTGACTGATCCACGGTTTACAGCGCAGCAGTTATTCGCTGAAAAAAACATTAAGGATGACCATTTGATTAATATAGTGAATATGCTTTACGAAATAGTTCCTCCGATCTTAAAGTCACTTGGTAAGGTTAAAAATCCATGGCCAAATGTTGATGCATTTTCCGGAGCACTTTTACATCATTACGGAATAACTGAATATTTCTTCTATACCGTCATGTTCGGGGTTAGCCGGGCATTAGGTGTTTTGGCTCAATTAATATGGGACAGGATGTATAATCTTCCTCTGGAAAGGCCTTCATCCGAAACCCTGGAATGGTTTAAGGGGAAAGCGGGAATCTGAATCCGGACTTTATAGCGAATTGACTGTCTAAATATTATTCCGTTTTTTAAGAATCTTATATTGCGGCTGGCAATTGGCTACTTGCGACTGGCTTTTGGTTATGTGCCAGTAGTAGACTTTGATTATATTCTCAATTATCCTTAAATGGGTGTTATTCAGGTTTTTCAATGATGAACTTATTCTTTTGTAGCACAGACTGCCAGTAGCTAGATACTAGCCGCCAGTTGCCCAGATTGAAACATCATTGATGGAATTTTTCATATTTATAGGATAGGGGACCTTAAAATCCCCTATTTTTATGCTCAAATTAAACAAGATGGCTTTTCAGGGTTTGCGAGATTTTATTGAACTGCTCGAAAATAAAGGTGAACTGATCCGAGTTTCCATTCCGGTGAATCCTGAATTGGAAATAACTGAGATTGTTGACCGGATATCAAAGAGTGAAGGCGGTGGCAAAGCACTGCTTTTTGAAAACAACGGAACCGATTTTCCTCTTCTTATCAATGCTTTTGGCTCGGAGAAGCGAATTGCTCTGGCATTAGGTTGTGAGAATCTTGAAAGTATCGGAGCTGAAATTGAATCTTTGTTTAAGAAATTAGCAATGCCCCGAATAGGTTTTCTTGATAAAATAAAGTTTCTTCCCTTATTGTCACAGATGGCTGGCTGGATGCCAAAACCGATATCCGGACGTGGAAAATGTCAGGAGGTTGTGATGAAAGATCCTGATTTATTGAAGCTTCCTATTCTTAAATGCTGGCCCGCTGACGGTGGCCGATTTATTACTTTGCCTTGTGTGGTTACGCGTGATCCGGAGACAGGACTTCGAAATGTTGGAATGTACAGAATGCAGGTTTTTGGAGCCGATCTTACGGGTATGCATTGGCATAAACACAAAACCGGTGCCCGTCATTTTGCCGGATACAAAGAGAAAGCGATGAAAATGCCGGTTTCTGTCGTCATTGGCGGCGATCCTGCCTATACCTATGCTGCTACAGCTCCTCTTCCCGATAATATAGATGAATACCTGTTGGCAGGTTTTTTGCGAAAAAAGAAGGTTGAGTTGGTAAAATGTCTGACCAATGACCTTGAAGTTCCCGGCGATGCAGATTTCATTATTGAGGGTTACATCAATCCGCAGGAGGAGTTGGTTCGGGAAGGTCCGTTTGGTGATCACACGGGCTTCTACTCTTTAGCCGATTGGTATCCAAGGTTTCATGTTACTTGTATTACATATCGAAAAGATGCTGTTTATCACGCTACTATTGTTGGTATTCCACCACAGGAGGATGCCTGGATCGGAAGAGCGACCGAAAGGATTTTTTTGGCTCCGATGAAAATGACACTAATTCCTGAATTAAAAGATATGAAGTTGCCCCCGGCCGGAGTTGCTCATAATCTTACCATTGTAAAAATTGAGAAAACTTATGCAGGACAGGGACCAAAAGTAATGAATGCCATGTGGGGAGCCGGTCAGATGATGTTTAATAAGATTCTGATTGTTGCTGACCAGACGACCGATATACAAGACTATGAAGCTTTTGCACGATACTTATCGAAGTCTGTGAACCCGCTTCAGGATATCTGTTTTTCACAGGGACCAATGGATGTTCTGGACCATTCATCTTCCTGCTTTTCTTATGGTTCGAAACTTGGTATTGATGTGACGTCAAAATTCAAAGAAGAGCTGGATGTAGCGGAGAAATATTTTGAAAGCAAAATAGATACAGATAATTGCGGAAGAAAGATTTCAGGTATTTCCGGAGTATTATCCAGTAATCTGACGCTTGTCGAAAAAGGAATTTCGGCTGTAATTCTTGGGATTCTCAAAAGTGATTCTAAAACAGTGAATGAAATCACAGGTAATCTTCTTAATATAAATGAGATAAGAGGTGTGAAGCTGATTGTTTTTGTTGATCCTGAATTAAACATATACGATTTGGATGCTGTTTGCTGGTATGTTTCCGGCAATATTGATCCGCGTCGCGATTGTCGCATTGTTCCACCGGTTCAAAAAGATGAAGTTGCTCATTTTGTGATGGATGGAACCCGTAAATCTAATGAAGTTGATGGCTTTAAACGTGAATGGCCCAATCCTGTTGTCTCTTCGCCCAAAACTATCACAAGAATTGATGAGCTTTGGCCCACAATCGGTTTAGGTTCGTTTATTCCTTCACCTTCACTTAAATATGCTTCACTTCAAAGAGGCGGAGAGGCCGTTAGCCAATAGATTTAATTATTAGCCCATTTCTTTGCGAAAGTTTGAAATTTGATTACTTTTAACTTCATATTCAGAATCATTGCAGTTGGTTCCGGAAAAACGAAAATCTGCTTTAACCTTAAATATTTACACAATGAATAGCATCAAAGGATCTAAAACTGAGCAAAACCTGCTCAAGGCATTTGCCGGTGAATCGCAAGCGCGTATGCGATACGATTATTTTGCAAAGCAAGCCAGGAAAGAAGGGCTTGAACAAATTTCCTCAATTTTTGAAGAAACCTCATTGAATGAACGGGAGCACGCAAAACGGTTTTTCAAATTTCTTGAAGGAGGGCCTGTTGAAATTACCGCTACTTACCCTGCTGGCGTAATAGGAACTACACTCGAAAATCTTCAAGCTGCTGCAGAAGGCGAGAATGAGGAGTGGACAGTGTTATATCCCGAATTTGCGAGAATTGCAGATGAGGAGGGTTATAAAGAAGTTGCCGCCGCCTTTAAAATGATCTCAAAAGTCGAAAAAGCTCATGAGGATCGTTACCGTACTTTATTTGATAATCTGGAATCCGGGAAAGTGTTCAAACGTGGTGACAAAGTAATCTGGAAATGCCGCAATTGCGGGTACCTTCATGAAGCGGCAAGTGCGCCTCAGACTTGCCCTGCTTGCCTTCATCCGCAATCATACTTCGAGATAAAAGAATCAAATTATTAGTCTCGTCTTGCTTTTGTTAGGATTGCCTACACGGCGCAATCAGCTGTGCCAGAAATGAATAACTTGATAGCCAATGGTTGCGCAAGGTATTTATTTGTGTGTTATTATACCCTAAATTAATCGAATGGAAAACCTGGTTAAGTATATTGAACGGTTGCCAAAGGCGGAACTTCATCTTCATATCGAAGGAACCTTCGAACCGGAGTTGATGTTCGAAATAGCTGCCCGCAACCATATTCCGATTAAATATAATTCGGTTGAGGAGTTACGCAGTGCTTACCAGTTCAGTAATCTTCAGGATTTTCTCGATATCTATTATGCTGGTGCAGCCGTTTTACAAACTGAGGAGGATTTTTATGATCTTACCTGGGCGTATCTTGAACGCGCCCATAAAGATCACGTTCTGCATACTGAAATATTTTTCGATCCCCAAACCCATAGTGCCAATGGCGTTCCATTAAAAATAGTAATTGAAGGGATTCATGCGGCGTTAATCGACGGACACGAAAAGCTGGGAATCACCTCATGTCTGATCATGTGTTTTCTTCGTCACCTCGAAGAATCATCAGCACTGGTTCTACTCGAAGAGGCACTACCTTATCGGGAATGGATCACTGCTGTCGGACTCGATTCATCTGAAAATGGAAACCCTCCCGAAAAATTTGAGCGTGTTTTTTCGCAGGCGCGCGAATACGGATTTTTAACAGTAGCACATGCCGGTGAAGAGGGAACTGCTGAAAATATCAGGAATACTATTGAATTGCTGAAAGTTGCCCGGATCGATCATGGGAATAGTTGTCTTAGTGATGATGCATTGGTCGATTTGCTGAAGAAAAGAAAGATTCCTCTTACACTTTGTCCGATTTCGAATCTGAAACTAAAAATTATTGAACGACTTGAGGATCACCCGCTGCTGAATATGCTCCAAAAAGGATTAATGGTTACTATAAACTCCGATGATCCGGCATATTTCGGAGGGTATATTAACGACAACTATGTTGCAGTTTCCAGGGCGCTAAACCTTGATAAAGAACAATTATATCAAATTGCACGTAATTCTTTTCTGGCATCATTTTTACCTGAAAGTACCAGGCTAAAGTACATTAACCATTTGAATGATCACCATTATCAAATTTGTGATTGATTTGTTCGAAAATTCGTAAAAGGTTGTTAGTCAATTAAAAGCATTGTTTATTAATTTTGATTTTTTATATTTGCGTACTAATTAAAAATTCATAAATGAAAAAACTATTTGTATTTACGGGAATTGTATTATGTTTTTGCCAGGTATTTGCGGGTGGTATACTCACAAACGGCAACCAAAGTGCGCAATATATCAGGATGTTATCGCGCAATGCTTCCACCTCGGTTGATGCGGTTTATTTCAATCCGGCGGGTTTAATGAAGATGGATAATGGCTTTTATATTTCAATACAAAGTCAGAGTTTATTTCAAACAAAAACAGTTGAAAGCGGGTTTCCGCTACTTCATTCCCCAAAATATGAAGGAATCTTATCTGTCCCTGTTTTTCCTACAGCATTTGCTGTGTATAAAAAGGATCGGTTTGCGCTCTCATTGGGATTGGGTCCAAACAGCGGAGGTGGAAGTATCGAGTTTGCCAAGGGGCTGCCCTATTTCGAGAAGGATATCTCAACACTTGTTCCAAAGTTAGCTGATTTAAGCAAATTGGGTAAGAATGTAAGTGATTATAGTGTAGATATCTATTTTAAAGGCGAATCAGTTTATTGGGGAATTCAAGGAGGCGCTTCTTTCAAAATTAATGAGAAATTTTCGATTTACGCCGGAGCACGGTACCTGCCGGCAACTACAAAATACAATGGCTATCTGAAAAATATTCAATTGAATGTGAACGGACAATTCAAAAATGCTTCAACGTTCCTTTCGGGTGAAGTTGCTCCCCTTTTAACGGCTTCTGCCACTCAGGCATCAGGAGCTGCAGCAAGCGTTCAGCCACTAATTACAGCAGGGGCAGGATCATTGACTCTTGCTCAGGTTCAGGGTGCAGGTTACATCAATGCAGCAACGCGTACGCAACTTGAAACAGGTTTATTGGGGCTTGGTTTAACTCAGGCTCAGGTGAATCAATTAAGTATTTCACAGGCTCAGGCTACTTTTACCTCTGGAGCTGCCACACTTAATGGTAAGGCTGCTACCATGGTGGGAACTGCCGCAGCACTTCAGGATAAATTGGTGGACGTTGAGCAGACCGGCTCCGGGATAACTCCGATCCTTGGATTGAATATTTCACCGGCCACAGGTTTGAATATTGGTATAAAATACGAGTTCAAAACTAAATTGACCTTGACGAATGCTACTGTGATAGATGGCACAGGTAAATTTCCAGATAAAGCAGAGGTTGGAAGTGACATTCCTTCACTATTTTCAATTGGTGCTGATTATAAATTAACAAAGAAGTTCAACCTTTCCTTATCCTACAATTCATACCACGATAAAGGTGTTAACTGGGGAACAAATATCTACGGTGAGACACGTACCATGGCTACAAATGGATGGGAAGTTGCTGTTGGCGGTCAGTATCAGTTAACTGAAAAATTAGCGGTAAGTATGGGTTACCTGCATACTGAGGTAGGCGTTACCAAACAATTTCAAGCCGATTTCAGCTATTATAATTCAGGAGATTCATTTGGCGGAGGATTTGAATGGAAACCATTGGCACGGTTTACGGTAGATGCCGGAATGATTTATACTGCTTACCAGGATTCTCAAAAACAATTTACAGATCCGACTTTTGGCGCTTATTCTGAAACTTACAAAAAACGCAATGTTGGTTTTGCCATAGGTCTTGGGTACCACTTTGGCGGATTATAATCATAAGGAAGAGATAGCGATAAACGACGATTTAACGCACTTATATTCAGAATATAATAAAGAAGCGCTGTCCGGGTTGGAAAGCGCTTCTTTATTATACGGGATCAATTCAACGCCATTTTGCTAATCGAATTGCCTTCATTTAAGCCGGGGAAATGGCAAAGAAGAATTAAATCAGCTGTTTGAGGTATTGTGCACCACCATCGAATGAGTTACAGGCATCGCTTTGCGATAAACTGCAGATACTCCACAATAACGCTCGTGTGAAAGATTAATCGCTTTTTCGAGCTTTTCTACCGGAAGATCCTTACCCCAAAATTCATAGATGATGTGCATACTCGTATAATGAACAGGTTGTTCTTCCGATTGCTCTCCTTCGACCTTGACATCAAAACTATCAAGTTCGACCCTCATTTTGGCAAGGATTGAAACAACATCCATGGCTGTACACCCGGCCAAAGCAACCAGCATAAGTGGTTTCGGCCTTGGTCCCAGGTTGCGTCCACCATTTTGTTCTCCGGCATCGAGCATTATTTTATGTCCGTTAACTTCGGCTTCAAACGCCATCCCATCTTTCCATGAAATACTAATATCTTGTTTCATAATAAGATAATACTAGTTGATCGAAACTTTCAATACATCATTAATGGCACTTTTAAAAGTGTCTTTTGGTAAAGCACCCATCGCCATCTGAGGCTGCCCTTCAAGAGGTACGAATAGTATCGACGGGATACTCTGAATCCCAAACATGGATGACAATTCCTGCTGTTCTTCGGTATTTACTTTGAAAATGTTCAGTTTATCACCGTATTCTGATTGTAACTCTTCCAAAATAGGAGCAACCATCTTGCATGGACCGCACCAGTTGGCATAAAAATCGATAATTGCCGGTACTTTCCCTTCGAATTTCCATTCTTTGTTCAGTTCAAAATTGAATACCTTCTCTTTGAAACTCTCTTTTGTTAAATGTTCAAGTGCCATAATATTTAAAATTTAAAGTAATTAATTCAAATCACATGCTAATAGCAATAATTGTGATGCAAAAGTATTAAATAATTTGGAATAAAAAAGGTTTTCAATAAAAAAATATGCTATTAGCAAAAAATGTGCTTGTAAATAGTTGTCTTCTTTGTAGTTTTGCAAAAAGAAAAAATTGAAAGATGGAAACGACACCCGGAATTTTGAGCATGATTTACGAAATGAAGAAAAAATGCGCCCAGGTCGACCAGCGGTTAATGGATGATTTGAATATCTCGCAGTCGGAATTGCTTTTCTTTTCAGCGTTGAACAATTGCCAGGGACTAAGCAGCCCTGAACTGGCGAAGAATATGGGACTTTCACTTTCTCGCATAAGTCGGGTAGTCGATAAATTGGTGGTAAATGGTTATCTCGACCGAAATGCCGATGCAACCGACAGGAGAGCAATAACGTTGTGTCTTACAGCGAAAGGGAAGATGATTCGGGGTAAAATTGACGAGGTTCGGAATGAATGTGAAGCAAGGTTGCTTGGAACGATTCCTTCAGGGGATATTGAACGCTTCCGGGAAATAATTTCCAAAATTGTTATAAATATGTGATTTTTAATTTTCAAGATATGATCTGGAACGAGAAAATTGAATGCGCAAGTCGTGAAGAGATGCGGATTATCCAGTCCGAAAGATTGTGCGAAACGGTAAAACGCATTTATCACAACGTCCCCTATTACCGGAAAAAGATGCAGGAAGTGGGACTTACGGCGAATGACATTCACGATATTGACGATCTTCATAAACTTCCGTTTACGACTAAAATCGATTTGCGCGACAATTATCCATTTGGATTGTTTACCGTTCCCATGAGTGAAATTGTGCGTTTACATGCCTCTTCGGGAACAACCGGAAAGCCAACGGTGGTCGGTTATACACGCAAAGATATACAAATGTGGGCAGAGGTCGTGACCCGTTCGTTAGTGATGGCCGGCGTTCATCGTAATGATATTGTGCAGATTGCCTATGGTTACGGGTTGTTTACAGGTGGTCTTGGATTACACTATGGAACCGAAAACCTGGGCGCTTCTGTCATTCCGATCTCGGGCGGGAATACCCACAAACAGATACAGTTAATGGAAGATTTCGGCAGTTCTGTCTTGTGCTGCACTCCTTCGTATGCACTCAACATTGCGGAGGTGATGAAAGAGATGAAGGTAGATATTAATAATCTGAAACTGAGAGTCGGGATATTTGGTGCAGAACCGTGGTCGGAAGCGATGCGCAAAGAGATCGAAACCAAGCTAAAAATAAAAGCGATCGATATATATGGCTTGAGTGAAATTGTTGGACCGGGTGTTTCTTGTGAGTGTGAATATCAATGTGGTATGCACATTAATGAAGACCATTTTTTGCCGGAGCTTATTGATCCTGAAACATTGCAACCAGTTGCTCCGGGCGAGATTGGAGAACTTGTGTTTACTACGATTACCAAGGAAGGGATTCCTTTGATCCGGTACCGGACGCGCGATCTTACACGACTTGTCTACGACAAGTGTGCCTGCGGGCGTACGCTCGTGAGAATGGAAAAATGCAAAGGACGAAGTGACGATATGCTGATAATCAGGGGTGTAAATGTTTTCCCGTCACAGGTGGAAACCGTTCTTTTGAACATGAGTGAAGTAGAACCACATTACCTGATTATTGTTGATCGTGAGGGAACACTCGATATGATGTCGGTAATGGTAGAGGTTCAGGAGCAATTTTTCTCTGATGAGATTAAAAAACTTCAGGAACTTCGCCAGAAAATTATGCGTAACCTTGAAAGTGTACTTGGGATATCCGTAAATGTGAAACTTGTTGAACCAAAAACGATTGAGCGGACAGCGGGCAAAGCAATACGAGTGATTGACAATCGGAAGATTTAAAGATTTTATTTTGATTTAAAACTTAAAAACTCAACAATATGCTGATCAAACAATTATCAATTTTTCTTGAGAACAAGTCCGGAAGATTGAATGAAGTATCACAAATACTTGGAAATTCCGGAATCAATATGTCAGCCTTCTCTGTAGCCGATACCTCTGAGTTTGGTATTTTGCGGTTGATTGTTTCTGATCCTGAACGTGCTTGCAAAGTTTTGCATGATAATCAGTTTTCGGTTAGTCTTACCGATGTGGTTTGCCTCAACTGTCCGAATGAACCGGGTGCTTTAGCCAAGGCGCTTCAGATTTTATCCGATAATAAGGTTTCAATTGAATACCTTTATGCCTATTCTATGGGCGATTCAGCCAATGTTGTCTTAAAACCTGATCAGCTGGAGCAATGCATCAAAGTTTTGCAGGAGCATAAAATGGAGCTTGTAAAAGCAAGCGAGTTGTACAAAATATGATTATGCATAGTTATTTAACCATAAATCCCGGTTTTTCCGGGATTTTTTTTACATTGCGTCGAAAATTAATTAAGTCAGTTTAAATAAGTTTAAAAGTGAAAAAAGTTTCAATTCAGGGGATAAAAGGTTCGTTCCACGAGGATGCTGCCCGTCAATATTTCAGCGAGGAGATTGAAATAGTTGAGTGCAAGTCGTTTCGAAGCGTCTGCGAACTCATTGACACAGATAAAGTTGACTATGCGGTGATGGCTATCGAAAATTCTATTGCCGGAAGCATTCTTCAGAATTACTCATTGATTCGCGATTATCACCTTCGCATCATCGGCGAAATCTATATCCATATTCAGATGAATTTAATGGCGCTTCCCGGTGTTCGTAAGAAAGATATAAAAGAAATCTATTCACATCCGGTCTCATTTCTTCAATGCGCCGAATATTTGGAGAAGTATTTCCCGAATGTTGAAACCAGGGAACTTGGAGATAATGCTGCTGTTGCCAAACTGATCGCTAAAGAGAAAATCACCTATGCAGCCGCGATCAGCAATTTAAGGTCGGCGGAACTATATGGTCTTGAGATACTTGAAAGGGGTATTGAAAGTAATAAAAAGAATTACACGCGATTCCTGATTATGGCCAAGCATGCCACCTCATCCGAAAACGCCAATAAAGCCTCCATCTGTTTTGAGGTAGGCCATTTTCATGGTGCTTTGGCTAAAGTTCTGAATACCTTTGCTGAACATGAAATTAACCTGACAAAAATTCAATCATTGCCGATCATCGGAAAACCCAATGAATACTCTTTTCATGTCGATATTGAATGGGATTCGATTGAAAACTACGAAAAAGCCATACATATGGTGCTGAAAAATGTCTCCAGTCTTGCTATTCTTGGAGAATATGTCAGGGGAGAAGTATCTATTCACAACCAATAAATATTTAGTTATGAGTAAAATAGCTATTTTTGTAGCCAAATTCCTGGCGGCAAAGATGGAAAATCAAAAGCCGGATCTGATCCTCGTAAATGAGGCATCGACCGAAGATTTGGCACGTTATGATACCATTATCTTCGGTATCTCGACAATAGGTCGGGATACATGGGATCAAAAGTTTGGAAATGTTGATTGGTCTAAGTTTATGCCGACGATTTCTTCGTTCGATTTTACGGGGAAAAAAGTTGCCATTTTTGGTTTGGGTGATCATATCACCTACGCTTACCATTTTGTCAATTCAATGGGAATTCTTGCCAGACTCATAGTCAAAAACGGGGGACAGCTTTTAGGAAAAGTAAGTCCGGAAGGCTACACTTTTCAGGACTCCGATGCTCTTGAAGGAGGTCTTTTTCTTGGTTTACCAATTGATGAGGATTTCGAACCTGAATTAACCGAAGACCGTTTGAATTGTTGGGTTGAACAATTAAAAAATGAGTTTTGAATCAGATCAGTCGAAATAATACGCCAATAAACGGAGAAATTGTTGAGCGTAAAATTGAAGAGCTCAACGTTCCCGATATTGGGAATGCTTCCATCAGGGAAATCGTTCAACTGGTTAGCAGCATCGAAGCTGTCACAGGCGACCGTTTTATTCGTATGGAAATGGGGGTTCCTGGTCTTCCACCTGCAAAAGTAGGTGTAGAAGCCGAGATTGAAGCATTGCGTAACAATGTCGCATCAGTATATCCCCGCATTGATGGTATTCAACCGCTGAAAAACGAAACTTCGCGATTTGTAAAGCTCTTTCTTGATATTGATGTTAAGCCAGAAGGTTGTGTTCCAACAGTTGGCTCAATGGAAGGAAGTTATGCAGCATTTTTGGTCTCCGGTAGCTGTCGGAAAGAACGCGATACAGTGCTGTTTATCGATCCTGGATTTCCTGTTCAAAAACAGCAGCTTCTTGTGATGGGACAGAAATACGAAACTTTTGACATATTCGATTATCGCGGGGAGAAACTTCGTGCAAAACTCGACTCCTACCTCTCAAAAGGAAATATCAATTGTATCATCTATTCAAATCCAAATAACCCTTCGTGGATATGTTTCAACGACGAGGAACTCAAAATTATAGGAGAACTTGCTAATCAGTATGATATTGTTATAATTGAGGATCTTGCATACTTTGGAATGGATTTCCGGCAGGATATCTCCCGTCCCGGAGTTCCCCCTTATCAGGCTACAGTTGCCCGCTATACTGGTAACTATATATTGATGATTTCCAGCTCAAAAGTCTTTTCGTATGCGGGACAGAGGATCGGAGTGATCGTAATTTCGGATGCCCTTTATCACCGCCATTTCCCTTATCTTGAAGAACGATTAAAAGTTCATGGATTTGGTAATGCAATAGTTCATAGGGTATTATATTCATTAACATCGGGCACTTCCCACTCTTCTCAGTATGCTTTAGCGGCAATGTTTAAAGCTGCCTGTGACGGAACTTTCAACTTCATCGAAGAGGTGAAAGAGTATGGCGAAAAGGCTAAAATCATGAAGAAACTGTTTATCGAAAATGGGTTTACGATTGTTTACGATGCTGATCTTGGGCAGCCTGTTGGCGATGGATTCTACTTTACTATCGCCTATCCAGGTATGACGGGAGCCGTATTGCTGCACAAACTTCTTTATTACGGAATTAGCGCCATTTCGCTAAGCAAAACAGGAAGTACAAAAGAGGGATTAAGAGCATGTGTGTCACATGTAAAAAGAGATCAGTTTCACGATCTGGAAATCAGGCTTCAGCAATTTAATTCAGATTTTCCGGTAAAATCTGAACAAGTATGATTACGTTTGTGACCCAAATGAGAAAAGATAATAACTAAAATAAACAAGAGAGAAAGATGGCAAAAGTCAGAGGAGCAGTAATTGTCGACACTGAAGTGTGTAAAGGGTGCAACCTGTGTGTTGTTGCCTGTCCGACACAGACTTTGGCGCTTAACCGCAATGTAAATAACAAGGGATACCACTATTCGTATATGGAAAATCCCGAAAACTGCACTGGTTGTACAAACTGTTCCGCAGTTTGCCCCGATAGTTGTATCACCGTTTACCGGGCAAAAATTGAATAATAGAAATACTAGATAATCCTGAATATGGGTGAGTTAAGATTAATGAAAGGGAATGAGGTAATTGCCATAGCGGCAATCAGATGTGGAGGTGATGCTTATTTCGGTTACCCCATTACACCGCAGTCCGAAGTTATGGAGACTTTAATGGCGGAGCGTCCATGGGAAGATACCGGAATGGTCGTTTTACAGGCAGAAAGTGAAATTGCCTCAATTAATATGGTTTATGGGGCAGCAGGTTGCGGAAAGCGGGTGATGACTTCATCCTCAAGTCCGGGTATTAGCCTGATGGCCGAAGGGATCTCATATATGGCAGGGTCTGAACTACCTTGCGTGATTGTAAATGTGCAGCGTGGCGGACCGGGTCTGGGAACAATCCAGCCATCGCAAGCCGATTATAATCAAGCAACTAAAGGTGGCGGCCATGGCGATTATTCTTTGCTTGTTCTCGCTCCGGCTTCGGTGCAGGAGATGCACGATTTTGTAGTTCTTGGATTTGAACTTGCATTTAAATACCGTAATCCAGTGATGATCCTTGCTGATGGTGTGATTGGACAGCTTATGGAGAAAGTTAAACTGATCGACCAACGTCCACGTTGGACAAACGAGCAAATTGCAGAGATATCTGGAAGTTGGATTACGGTTGGAAAATCAAAAAACCGCAAAAAACACGTAATCACATCTTTGGAGATGGATTCTTCCATTATGGAAGGAAATAACCTCAGGCTTCAGGAAAAATACAATCGGATGAAAGCTGAAGAGGTTCGTTTTGAAGCCATTGAATGTGATGATGCGGAGTATATTTTAGTCGCTTTTGGATCTGCAGCCCGTATTTGTCAGAAAACAGTTCAGATTGCCCGCAAAAAAGGTGTGAAGGTTGGTCTGATTCGCCCGATCACTCTTTTCCCATTCCCCGAGAAAATCATTTCGGAATATGCCACAAAAGTGAAAGGTTTTCTTTCGGTTGAATTCAATGCCGGACAGATGGTCAATGATATCCGTTTGGCTGTAAATGGGAAAACCAGGGTTGAGTACTTCGGTAGGATGGGTGGTATAATTCCTCCGCCTGACGAAGTTGAAGTAGCTCTTCATCAAAAACTAATAAAAGGATAACTATGTCTGTATTAGCTGATAGAATCAAAGAAATTATTAAACCGGAAAATCTGGTTTATGCAAAATCACCTGTTCTGAACGACGATATCATGCATTATTGTCCAGGATGCAGTCATGGAGTAGTCCACCGGTTGATTGCCGAGGTGATTGACGAGATGGGAATTCAGGATCAGACGATTGGTGTTTCACCTGTCGGATGCTCGGTTTTTGCCTATAAATACATCGACATCGACTGGCAGGAAGCTGCTCATGGTCGTGCTCCGGCTGTCGCAACGGGTATAAAAAGGGTATTGCCGGATAAATATGTTTTTTCCTATCAGGGAGATGGCGATTTAGCTGCAATTGGAACAGCCGAGACTTTTCATGCTGTGAACCGCGGCGAGAATATCGTGATGATTTTTATCAATAATGCCATTTATGGCATGACCGGAGGACAAATGGCTCCGACAACTTTGGTTGGCCAGATTACCTCAACCACGCCCTACGGCAGGAACGTGGATTTGAATGGTTATCCTTTGAAAATCACTGAATTATTGGCACAATTGCCGGGCGCTGCCTATGTAACGCGTCAAAGCGTTCAGAATCCTGCAGCGGTCCGCAAAGCAAAAAAAGCGATTCGTAAAGCATTTGAAGTTCAGGCGCTGAAAAAAGGAACTGCTTTTGTCGAGGTAGTATCAACTTGTAGTTCAGGATGGAAACTTAATCCTGTTGATTCGAACAAATGGATGGAAGAGAATATGTTTCCTCAGTATCCGCTTGGTGATCTGAAAGATAGTTCCCGTGCTGATGCTGATTTGTATCGCATCAAAGGTTAATTCTATTTTAAAAAAACTGAAAAAATGACGGAAGAAATCATAATAGCAGGATTTGGCGGACAAGGGGTTCTTTCTATGGGAAAAATCCTTGCTTACTCAGGAGTGATGCAGGATCAGGAAGTGGCCTGGTTCCCCTCGTATGGTCCCGAAATGAGGGGTGGTACTGCCAATGTTACTGTTATCCTCAGTGACGAACGGATCAGTTCTCCGATCCTCAACGAGTACGATACGGCCATCATTCTGAACCAGCAATCGATGACCAAATTCGAATCTCGTGTAAAAGTTGGAGGCACACTAATTTATGATCCTAACGGGATAGTAAAGCACCCTTCGCGGAAGGATATCAATATTCTGAGGGTGGAAGGCTCCAAACTGGCAATCGAAATGGGTAATCCATTGACATTTAATATGATTGTCCTTGGGGCTTTTTTAAAGGCAAAGCCTGTAATCAAACTGGAAAATGTAAAAAAAGGGCTTGAGAAATCGTTGCCCGAACGCCACCATAAACTGATTCCGCTAAATCTGGCGGCTATCGACAAAGGACAGGAAAACCTGGAGGTGGTTCAGACGGTGTAAGAATCGGGGCTCTATATCGGTTTGTAGTGATAATTTACTGGCAGCTAGTGATTAGCGGTTTGAAACTGGCAGTTAGTATTTTTTATACATTCAACATACTCAATTTTTTAAAATCCTGAAATTAAGACTTTTTCATTACCCATTATAATCGAAGGTTTTGATTCAGGATTCATCCATTTTAATATCCATTCCATATCCTTTTGGTTCAAAACAACACAGCCAGAGGTTGAATTTGGTATCTCTTTTTCCCACAGATGGAGGAAAATGGCACTACCCATACCTTTTACAACAGGATGCATATTGTACTCAATAACCATACAATACTTGTATTCATCGTCACTAAGTTTTAGTTTTTCATATGATTTTGCCTGAGTAAAACCCCTGATATGTCGATTGTAGTCATTTGAATTTGGATCATCTATCCATTTGTCTTCTGAGGTAATTTGAATAAACGGCATCTTCGTATCGACAACTTTATCATTACAAAATAATTGTCCCAAACGAAAAAACCCAGTAGGGGACTTATGATCACCTTCTCGTTTTGCGTTTGGGGCAGCGAATCCATTGCGTCCAATGCCTACTGGCCTGGGAGCAGAAACCACAACCCAACCTTTATCTTTTTTCTCCATCGTCACTAATATTGCCAAATTACTTTCAGTCGTTTTATTAAAAACTACGAGTAATTGATTTATACTATCAAGCAAAACTGCATTTTTTTTTGCAATATGAAGTGCTTTATTTACATGATTTCTTGACTCTTGTCCCTTTACAGAATCACATAATAGGCCAATCAGAAGACATTGAAAAAGTAGTGTATAAAAAAATATTTTCACGATATTATTGCGCTTTTAGTAATGAATTTGAAAACTCAAGTCACTTGTTCTTCCGGTAGAATGCAGCATTTCAGATTGATCGTTTGCAAGCCGCAAGTAGCTAACTGACAGCCGCATTTCATATTGAACCAAAATAGATCTGATCATTACCTCAAATAATTCCCTGATCGATTTGCCCGACAATATATTCGATCATGCTGTCCTCATTGGCAGCATCATATTCCGATTTTAGGTTATGCCCAAAGATCCGGGCAATACTTTGCCAAAAAAATGCACTGAATCCACCTTTAAATTCTTTGATAATCTCAAATGACGACTGACCTGTTTCCCGATCAATCAGTTTAATGAGTATTCGCCCCTCAGAGATGGTCATGGTTCGGATTTCGGTCTCATATTCAGCAAAAAGATCTTTTTCAATTTTTTTGACGTAAGCTTTCCGCTCGCTCTCTTTCTTGAAGCTCAAATAAACGCTATTGTACCCCTTGAGCTTCAAGGCCGCCGTTTTAGCAATGGGATAAACTTTTTTGACTTTCAGTTCTAATGAAGTATATTGGCGAAATGTCTTGCGCGACATATCCTTAGGTTCCGGATAAATCAAAATTTCCGGCAGTATGATGTGTTTTAATATTGAATCAGAACTGGAGATAAGATTCTGTTCACCATACTGATATGGCGGACGGTCTTTGATCTGACCGATTCCAGCAAACGGTAACCACAAAAACACAAAAAAGCTAAACCATTTCGTCATCACCTGCTTCGTATTATTCGACTCCAAAAGTAACAAACGATCGGTTAGGCGGTATTGTTTCTTTGATTATTAAATTCCAAAGTTTACTAACACCGAATTTTAAAACGATATCTTTGTAAATTATTTGAAAAAACATTACAAATAAAGGGATAATGGATAAAATTAAAGTTGGGGTATCCTCCGAAATTGGTTTGCTGGAAGGGGTCATCCTTCATACACCAGGTCACGAAGTTGAGAACATGACACCCGAGAATGCCCAGCGGGCACTCTACAGCGACATTTTAAACCTTTCGGTCGCAACAAAAGAGTATGTACATTTGAAAGGGGTGTTGGAGAAGGTGACCCACACTTTTGAAGTCAAAGATTTATTAAGGGAGACGATTGAAGATGACCGTATTAAAGAGGATCTCGTAAGGAGGATTTGCATACAGGAAGATGCCGCCTCTGAAGTTGAATTCTTACTCAATACTCCGAATACTCTGCTTGCCATTCAATTGATTGAAGGCGTTGTGCTACGGCGCGACAATCTGACCCGTTTCCTGAGCAAGGAACGTTATTCGATGCGTCCTTTGCATAACTTTCTCTTTACACGCGATGCCTCCATGACACTTTGGGACGAAGTCCTGATTGGTAAAATGGCCAGTAAAGTTCGTGAGCGGGAGCCGTTGATTATGGAGGCGATCTTTAAGAATCATCCGGCTTTTAGTGTAAAAACGATAAATCCGGCAACGCTCACCGCAAATTTGGGTAGTTTTCCAAATGCCACTATCGAAGGTGGTGATGTTCAGATTGCCCGTGAAGATGTTTTGGTGGTGGGAACGGGCTCGCGAACCTCAACTGAAGGGATCGACTACCTCATTGAAGTGATTAAGGCAAAGAAGACAAGTCAGAAACATATTATAATACAGGAACTTCCAGATAGTCCTGAATCATTTATCCACCTCGATATGACTTTCACATTTCTGGATAAAGATGTCTGTATGGTATACGATCCTCTAATACTCAAAAACAATAAGTTTCATACTATTCAAATCACTATTGATAATGGGAAAGTTAATAGTATTGGTTTTAATCTCGACCCCGTGTTTTGCGGAGGTAAGCAGGATCCATGGATTATGGAGCGGGAACAATGGCACAGCGGAGCAAATTTTTTTGCATTCGCCCCTGGCAAAGTGATTGGTTATGAACGCAATGATTATACACTCGACGAGATGAGTAAACACGGTTTCGAAATTATCCGGGCGGTTGATTTAATCGAAAACAGGGTTAACCCTGACGATTTTCAAAAGGCTGTGATCACGATTCCGGGTTCCGAGCTTGCAAGAGGAGGTGGTGGCGCTCGCTGTATGACGATGCCAATATGCCGGCAAAAGGTTGATTGGTAGATATTATCCGAAAAAAGTATTGTTTATCCGCTACGCGGAATTGTATAAACTTTGTTTTATTGATCTACAATACTTTATCTGCTACGCGGAAAGTTCTCCATAGGAAAATAAGTATTGTAGAATTACAACCCTATGTTGCAGATTACCTCGTAGAGGTTAAACAAAATAGACCAATCCAGGAGCTTTGTCAGAATTTGACCAGACACTCCTGATAACGTTATAATTCAGTTTTTCAATCATGCGCAAACTAAATAACGAAGAGCTTCCCCGACTTTCAGTAGATGATTTCAAACAAGCCGGGAAATTACCAATTGTGGTGGTACTCGACAATGTAAGAAGCTGTAATAACGTGGGTTCTGTTTTCCGCACCTCTGATGCGTTGCTTGTCAGAAAAATCTGCCTGTGCGGAATTACAGCAATTCCTCCGGATAAAGAGATTCATAAAACTGCCCTCGGAGCAGAGAACAGTGTCGATTGGGAATACTTTAAAACGACCGAAGAGGCTTTAGAATTACTCAAAAAAGAGCGGTATACAATTATTGCCATTGAACAAGTCGAAGGGAGTATTTCGCTTCATGATTACCTTCCGGCACCGGGAGAAAAACTGGCACTGATCTTTGGCAACGAAGTAAAAGGGGTGCAGCAGGAGGTAGTCAATCTTTGCGATAAAACCATTGAAATTCCGCAGTTTGGCACCAAACACTCCTTTAATATTGCCGTAAGTGCTGGAATTGTGCTTTGGGATTTATTCAATAAGTTGAAACATTAGTAAGCTGAAACTTTATTTTTTCATCAATTCTAAAAGAATTTTCGGGTCTTGCCGATTATCCCAGAATGCAGTAATGATTAATTTATCCTCTGTCAACTTGTAAAAAAGACTAAAATGCCCCATTGCAGATTCTCTGGTTTCGGGATAAGTGGTTGATTTAAATGATTCAGGACGTCTTAAAATAATTTGTATTCGGTCTGCTGTTAACCTGATTATTTCTTCAGCATAGCTGGTCGAACCATTACGCTTGATCCAGTATCTCAAAACCTCTCTTCTTTGTTTTGCTGCTGTTTCAGTCCAAACTACATTTCTTTTAGCCATTGCAAATCGTCTTTGTCTAATTGGCTTTGAGAAATTAAACTTCCATTTTTAATATCATTGTCACTTAATTGAAGCATTAATATTTGTTCTTCAGTTAATTTTACGGTGTCATTGTCAACGGAACTCTTATTAACCAACTGATAAAGTGCAGATAGATAATCCTTATTATTAATTGTCAAAAGTTTGTCAATGATGTTATTTCTCAAGATGTCTGTTGTTCTCATTACTTTAAAGTTTTATCAAATATCTTAATTTTCTTTCTTACCGCATAATATTGCTTCATTTATTTACTTTGCAACCAAGCTGTCAAATGTTTTCTACATTTCCTGTCCGCTTCAAAATTCCCCATAACGCCAACTCACCTTTAATTGCCCTCAAATAACCTTTTATCAAAACATACCACAACAATTGCCGGTAAAGAATTCTTTGCAAAAAAAGATTATAGGCATCGCGCAGTTTGAATTTTTCGCCATCGTAACGGAAAGCTAAAGATGAGATTACAACATCGAGCAGGTAATAGCCGAAATAAAGAATTACAATCACCCCCGGTTTTGGCATAAAAAACGAAAGGAGCAATGTAATATCTACAATTGGCGACAATATGGGCAGAATGAGTTGGAAAACCAGCATATTGGGTAATGCCACCCATCCCAGGTTTGCTTTTTTTGTGGAGAATAACATGTCGCGGTGTTTCCAAAAGGTTTGCATAATCCCGAAAGTCCAGCGGAAACGCTGTTTTAACAACATTCCCATTGTTTCCGGTACCTCAGTGAAAGCAAGCGCTTCGTTGCAGGTCCGTATTTTGTATCCGGCACGCAACAATCTTATAGTGAGGTCACAATCTTCAGCGAGGGTGTCTGTAGTAAACATTCCCACATTTTGAACAGCCTCACGTTTGAAAGCACCGATTGCCCCCGGTATAACCATAATGGCATTCAGTCTGTCGAAAGCGCGACGGTCAAAATTCTGACTTGTAATATATTCGATCGACTGCCAACGGGTTAAAAGATTGTTGCGATTTCCGACTTTAACATTGCCGGCAACTGCTGCCACCAACGGATCAGAAAAATAAGCCACCATGCGCGAAACGGCATCAGACTTTAATACCGTATCAGCATCTATGCAAACCAGAATATCACCTGTTGCGAAACTGATTCCGTAGTTCAAGGCCGATGCTTTACCCCCATTCGGTTTGGTGTATACCTTCACTTTAGGATGATTTCCATAAAGGGCTTCGATATTTTTATAGGTGTTATCCTTCGATCCATCGTCAATAAAAATAATCTCAATATCCGGATAATCAGCATGAAGCAGATTCTCGACTGTTTTTGGAGCGGTTAATTCTTCATTATAACCCGGAACGATAATACTTACCTTATGCAAAGCACCAGGTATCCTATCATGTAAATGTTTTTTTGAAGCTCTTTTCTGCCGAATGGCCAGTATCGCAAGGGTTTTGATTTTTAACAATGAGAGTAACATGGCCAGAAAGAATATGGCAGACAACACCCTGTTAAAATAATACCCGACCTTGAAAACTGATGCATCGGCAGTTTCGAGATATCTGTTGTAAGCGTCTTTTGGTGCGGGCATCAAATCATCACGCTTTTTATTGAGCAGCTTTGCCAGGCTGATAAACTGGTATCCATTTGATTTGTAATACCCGATAATGCGTGGCAATGCTTTGATCGTAGCTTCACGATTGCCACCTGCATCGTGAAGGAGCATAATGTTTCCAAGTCCCTGCTCTCTTATTGCTCTTTCAACAAGAGTATCTGCCGAAACGCCAATCTGCCAGTCATTCGGATCAATGGATGATCCAATGGTAAGATAACCTTCGTTTTTCGCTGTGTAAATAGGTTTGATCTGTACTGGATTAGTTGGTTCAGCATCGGTATTGTAAGGGGGTCTGAATAGTATAGTTGCATGTCCTGTAATACTTTCGATAATGTAACCAGTTGAGCGTAGTTCGAGTTTTAGCCGATCGTCAGAAACCAGTTCAAGGTTGGGATGTAAAAAAGTATGATTACCAATTTCATGACCTTCATTATAGATTCGATTAACGAGCGGGAGGTTTTGCTCGGCATTGATACCAGTAATAAAAAATACCGCCGGCACTTTAAATTCACTTAAAATATCCAGGATACGTGGAGTATATCTTTCATCAGGTCCATCATCAAAAGTCAACACAATCTTTTTCAGCGATTCTCCTGCCTTATTGATGACATAACTTGAAGGAAGACTTTGGTAATCTTCCCCTGCGATAAGTTTCTCTTTTTTGTCCAATTGAATATTGATCAATCCTGGTTGTGGTGTACTTATAATATTCAGAACTTCTCCCGCACCCACATAGTCAACGCCATATGATGTTTGAGCATTCGATATAATATTGCTATTGAAAATATCATCAGACAATGCTTTTTCAGAGAGATCGAGGTGGAAGAATTCCCATAATCTTTGATCTTCAGAGCCTAAACGCCAGATCGCAACTCCCGATGTTTGAAAATCGGCTGCCGTACGCATGGCATTGAAAGCTGTAGCAGCATCAGCAAAATGTACATGATGAATGGTATCATTTTCGTCGGAATATTCGTAACTCAGATTATAGGTATTATTGTCAAACTTTACTTTCCCTTCGCTTTCAAGCGCTGTTGATATGGCTTCCTGATAAGTAACATCCACACCCTCGTAACCCGTTTCCCAGTCGTATCCATATGCAGCAATAAGGAGCAACTGGTCCCGCATCTGATGATGCGTTATGCTGATCATATCCCATAAGGAACAGAAAATCGTTATATTTTGCAAGCGCTTCAACATTATAATCCTCATTGAAAGGGGCAATATCCTGTGTGACGATGTAATCTTTCGGGTGAAGTTTTTCGTACAACTCTTTCTGAAAAGCGATCATGTACTCATCGGTTGTCTCTTTCAACTCCTCAAAATCGATATTAACACCGTTGAATTTATATTGGTCGAGGATGATAACCAGGTTGTTGATCAGATTTTTCCGTCTTAAAGGTGAAATGATAATGCGATGGACATTATTTCCAACCCAGACATTGTTGGAATAGTTTGTCAGCATCGGAACAATGGCCATATGGTTCTTCCTCATAATATTAAGTGCAGAAGTATCAATATCGGATGTAATATTACCCAAGGTATCCTTAATTGACAACCACTCAGGTAGTACCATATTTATTTTTGAGGCATTTTGTTTGAGTGAATATTTTGACTGAATATCCCAATTGACATAAAACCCAGCTCTAACCGGCTTATATTTTCGTACTTCACCCGGAAGTACTTTGTCTATTTTGTAAAAGTCGTGTCCCTCGTGCAACCTGGCTTCTTTTGCAAGATCAACAAACCGTTTTGTTTCAGCCAATTGAATATCTTCGCTCTTGTATTTTGTATTTTCTTTCTGCGAAAGGACAAGCTGTTCACGCAAGGATGGTAATTTAAAGACCTGTTTGTGGAAAAGAGAGATAAGGATGGAAGCAACACCGATCAGCAAAATGATGGCAAATATTTTTACTGCCCACAAAAAGCGTTTCCACCGGGACGGACTTGATGAATAAAATACTGGTTTTGACGTTGAATCCATAACAAGATATTTTAGTATTAATTCAATTCTACAAAATTCCCGAAAAGTAAGCAATCAGTTTTGCCGACGGGATAAAAATGATTTGCGCGACTAAAGTTCCAATAATTCTTGCCAAAACCATATAAACAATGTACTGACGGAACACCGATTCCTTGCATTTTCCAAGTACGACTTCATCGGTCATGATCGACAAATAGGGGTCAATAAAAACAAACAGTAAAATTGTTGCAAATCCATTAATTACCGATGACAACGTGCTGGAAGTGGTCCGTAAATCGGGATTCAGATAACCTGCATATAATGATGAGATCACGCCGACTGTAATGATTGCAACGGCAATCACATTCATCAAAAATACCTTCCATGGAAAGTCGTGCTTAAAATCAATTTGTGTTAGATTCCGCATATCGGGAACGACAAAGCTCTCTTTGACATAGGTGATTCCCCCTTTGGTAAAACCGTGATATAACGTTTTGGGGACTGATTTATATACACTAAACCGATTTACCGCAACCGATAAAATCCGCTGGAAAGTAGGAATTAATAATCCTCCCACAATGGTTGCGATGGTGCAAGAGAAGATAATCAGTTGGAAATCGATCAAATTACTGCCAACTCCCGACTTAATATTCTTTTCAATAGTACTTGCAAGTAATGGAGCCTGAAATCCATTGGCTGTTCTCGAAATCAGCACCAAAATATTAAATAAAGCAAATGAAATCGCAATCCTACCGGTTCTGATCCCGACAATTCTCACTGAATAGGAGAGAGTTGTGATTAGATTGATAAGAAATGTAAGAATGATTACAAAAATAATGGGGGTGGTCATTTGCTATAGGGCTTGTTTCGTGCGGTGTAATTTTAACCATTGCAAATCGTCTTTGTCTAACTGGCTTTGAGAAATTAAATTTCCGTTTTTAATTGTCAGATTGTCAAATCAATTTTATCCTCCAGATATTTATGAATTAACGCACTAACAATATTCTGGTGAGGAATGCCTATCTCTAATTCCTTTAGTTTCAGATTTCTCAAATCTTTTTCTGATATTCGTATACTTAACTCCGCCTTTCTCTCAATAGTGTCTTTTGCCGATTTAACAGCATTTTGCAAATCGATCTTTCTTGTTTTCGAAATCTTTAATTGATTATTATTGTGGCTTTGTAAAACGTCCAATTCTTCTTCATCCAGTTTTGTTTTCATCTTTGTCGCTATTTATGTTTTTTTGTCACTTTTCTACTTGGTATTATTGTTTTCAAAAATAATTCATCTTCGCTTTCGATAAATGGAATTAAATAAATGTAGTCATCTATTTCAATTTCATAAATTTTCTGACCCGGATATTTGCTCTGGTTAGGGTGTTTGTAAACTTCTTTTATTTGATGATAAGCAATCGCCAAAATTACTTCTTCAAACGAAATGGCACGATTCTCCTTTAACAATTATTCTTTTCAATGTTCCAATTATAAGGTTTTATCTCCTAAATTTACTATTACAAACTTAGTGATTTCTTGTTTACATTTATTGACTTCAAATAGTATACATCCCCGAGTGTGTCTCATATTTCCGAATAGATAATACCTTATTATAGCAGATAAGTGGTTAGGGTTAGCTTACATTGTCAACCGTAATTTCCTCAAATCACCTTTTTACGCAAACTGATCAAGCAATTCAATTCTTTTTTGGATGGGTGGATGGGTGGAGAAAAAGTTACCCAGCGAGAATTTTTTCTCTTCGGGTTGTGGGTTTTCGATAAAGAGCTGTGCAACATCACGTCGCTGAACCGCTTCGATAAAAGGATCCTGGTCAATTTTGCGCAAGGCATTGGCGAGTGCATAAGGTTTTCGGGTCATTTCGGCGGCACTGGCATCGGCCATATACTCGCGCGACCGCGAAATACCGAAACGGAGTAAAATAGCAATCAAATAGCAGACAGCCGAAACAACTATCACGACTAAAATTATCACGCCCCCATTTTTTCCCTTGCCTCTTGAAAGCGAGCCAAACCGAATACTTCGGAGTGCCATTTGGGCGATAAAAGTGAAAATTCCAACGAAGATGATGGAGATAATCATTAACCTGACATCGCGGTTGCGTATATGCGAGAGTTCGTGAGCGATTACCCCTTCAAGTTCGTCGTCATTCAGTTTATTGATGATTCCGCGCGAAAGCGAAACAGAATAGGAGCCTTCGCTGATTCCACTTGCGAATGCGTTGAGCGAATCGTCTTCAATAACAAAGATCTGAGGGATCTTCATCCCTTTTGAGATGCAGAGGTTTTCAACAAGATTATAAACGCGCTTGTTCGACATGCGTTCGAGCGGTTTCGATCCTGTAGCCATATGGATCATCGAATTATGGAAAAACCAGGCAACTACAAACCAGATGGATGTCCCAATCAGCACAAACGGTACAATATTGATAAAAGAGTCGTTAATAGTTTGAATATCAATATTCTGTTGGGAATTCTGATAATAAGAAATAAAAAACATAATGGAATAAGTCATCCCAAGCAACACCGCCGGAAAAGCAATAATCAGGAGAAGACTATTGAAGTTGTTTCTCCTGATTTGTGTCTGTATGCCGACGTAAGTCATTAATTAAAACTGATTTTGGGTGGTTCTTCCATGTTGGTACGTTCCGTGCCAAGATCGAACATCGTTTCGCGCCGGAATCCGAAGTTATTGGCAATAAGGTTTGACGGGAAAGATTCGATACCTGTGTTATACTCGGTGGTGGCTGCATTGAAATACCTGCGGACGGCAGCGAGTTTGTTTTCGATATCGCTTAACTCTTCCTGAAGTTGAAGAAAGTTTTGGTTTGCTTTCAGATCGGGATAAGCCTCAACCGATACTTTTAAACCCTGAAGAGCAAAAGAAAGCTGAGTTTCAGTTTTAATTTTTTCATCAATCGTTGTGGCACCCATCGCTGCAGTTCTTGCCTGGGTAACGCGCATCAATAACTCTCTTTCATGCGTTGCATAACCTTTAACTGTTTCAACAAGTTGAGGAATAAGGTCGTGCCGTTGTTTGAGCTGAACATCAATATCAGCAAAAGCATTTTGCCGCGTATTGCGCAGACGTACAAGACTGTTGTAAATTCCAATCAGCCAGAAGACAATCAAAACAATAACAATCAGAATAATAATAAAGGCCATAACAAAGGGTTTTAGGTGATTAATTCAACAAATTTACAACTTTATGATGAAATTATGCTATTTGCTTAAACTATTTGTAACGCGAATATAGGGCTCCATATTTGTGGTGGCTGGCAATTAGCAACTAGCACCTGATATCTCGTTATTTGTAACTGCCAGTAGCAAGTAGGTAACTGCCAGTTACCAATTTTATACATTCAATTTCTCACCCTCCGATTTTGCAATAATTACAGCACAACAGGTGTCGCCATAAACGTTAATTGTCGTGCGGAACATATCGAGAACCCGATCGACAGCTAGGATCAAACCGATCCCTTCGAGCGGCAGACCAACCGCTTTCAATACAACGGTCATCATCACGAGTCCCGCCATGGGTATTCCGGCGGAGCCGATTGCTGCGAGTAGTGCAGTGAAGATCACAATCAATTGCTGTCCGAATGAGAGATTGACGCCATAAGCCTGGGCAATAAAAATCACAGCTACACATTCATAGAGTGCTGTTCCATTCATATTGACCGTTGCCCCAAGTGGCAGTGTGAAACTTGCAATCTTGTTCGAGACGCCGTCTTTGTGCTCGACAGCTTCCATGGTTAATGGGAGCGTTGCATTGGAAGATGATGTGGAGAATGCCGTAAGCAGAGGTGTGGTCATGTTTTTAAGGTGTTTAATCGGATTGGCATGGCCCAATATTTTTACGGAAAGCGGAAGCGTGATTAAGCCGTGAATCATCAGTCCCAAAAGTACTGTGATAAAATAGAGTCCCAGTCGGCTAAAGACTTCGCTGATTTGATTACCCATCTGAATTTGTTGTGCAATCACTTTGGCAGCAATGCTGAAAACTCCGATCGGAGTAAACCGGATAACAAAAAGGGTGATCTTCATAATTGCATCGAGACCTGCATTAAATACATCGACCAAAAGTTGTTGAGGTTTTTGATCCATTTTGGTGATAAAAAAACCAAGCAGGATCGCAAAGAAAATAATTGATAGCATTTGTCCCTGCGAGAGTGCCTCAAAGATATTCGACGGGACAATTTTTATCAGCGTAGTACCAAAACTATCGGAGACCGCAGACAAGTTGTCAACAGGCATTTTAAAACCCAGTTCGGCGCCCACGCCCGGCTTGATAAGGTTGACGAGAAAAAAACCTGTAAGGATGGCAACCAATGTAGAAAAAAGGTAATAAACCATTGTTTTCAGTCCAAGACGCCCCAGATTGTCGCCACTTCCTACACTTGCAACCCCGGTAGTGATCGAGAGAAGGATTAGCGGAACTACCACCATATTCAAACCCCGAAGAAAAACATCACCGATCCAGTTTGTGTGACTGGTGCTGTCTGGCAAAAGATAACCAAATAATACCCCAAGAATGAGTGCAACAACAATCTGGTAATGCAACGGAAATGACAATCTTGATTTCGACATAGAATTTAGTTTTGGAACGATAAAGAAAGCAAATTAACGCGAATTAAATTGAATTGAATACGAATTTCACGAAGCATAACAGAGAAGCATTTGGAATGTATAAAAAAACAAATAAATGAAGGCATGTTACGATATCTTATGCAATTAAATGTTTTTACGAAGAAAAATATTCGGAAATAGAGTAGCGCTAAAGGATTGACGTAAATTCATTTGCATTTTTAGTAATTTTTTATTATATTTCGTTTTTATTTGATGCATTGTTTAATCCTAAAACTAACCAGTTATGGACAAGTATCAGGAAAGTAAAACTTATCAGGCTGGAATTTCCATTTATCACATAAAACGGAATAAGCTGAAAATCCGCTCAAAGAGTAGGCAATAAAACCTTTTGTTATGCGAAATATTATGACATCGTCTGAGTATATGCAGATGAAAGAAAACATTACTCAGAAAATCGAAGAAAACAACGTCGGTGCAGCTGAGGCGGCCACTATTGTTGAGAAAAACCTTCCTAAAGCCGAAGATTATCAGTCAAAACTTGCGAAACTGATCCCTGCTGAGGTGGTTGGCGTGTATATCTTTATCAACGGGATTTTACCTGCCAGTACTGGAGTCGATAAGTATTTAATACTTCGGTGGATAATATTTGGGGTGCTGTTTATTATAAATCCTTTCTATCTGCGCTATGCATCTGCTGTTACAAATAAAAAACAAATTGTGATAACCACTATTGGGTTTGCTGTTTGGGCATTCTCATTGGGCGGTTCGTTAATGGTTATTGGAAGCGACGCCGACTTTTCCAGATTAGTCGGGTCGATTATCCTTGCATTATATACGCTCGTTGTTCCGATGTTTATCACCGAAACTCCGGCATAAACACCCGATTGACCTAAAATTTTTAAGACGTTACCAATGTGCTCTCGGGTAGAGAGGCTTACACTGCAGCGCTGATCTTCTGCAATGCCGTGAAGAGAGCTGCTAAAGCGGGTGTACCCGAAATGAAAACCATTTACGACGACTTTCGGACACGTTTTTTTCAACAACTTAAAAACTAATGATTATGGGAAATCACCGTTATGATGCACATTGCCACATTTTTACGCTGAAATATGCCGTAAAAGAGATTAAAAACATGTTGCACGATATGCTATGTGGAACCTACCCTTTTCACGACCCGACTTCGAAGGCTTTGTTCGCTGCCAGGGAAAATTGGTTTGATGACTTAAAGCAGTTGCTGCGGCAGTTGTACGAACTGATCCATGCAGCAGGAGGATCAGAAGAGGAAAATCTCAATTTTCTTCAGGAAGAAGCTATAAAGGCTTTTCCTTCAGGTGATCTCAGGATTATACCGCTGATGATGGATATCTTCTATATGCTTGCCTATCCTCTTTATAAAGACGGGGATATTCAAAAAGTCAGAGGATTAAAAATGGCCCAGGTTGACGAAAAAGAATACCAGGATCGATGGAACGAGATTCTGGATGATTTCAAAACTTACGTGCAACTGCAGAAACTTGCACTTAAAGCAACCGCAAAAGGTGAAGTTGGTGGAAATGTTGAACAGGCGCTGCAAATAATTGAGGAGGAAAGACACGTTGCAGAAACACTTAGGTTGAAAAGCGGGGCATTAAAATCAACCGGTTTCGAGGGGTTTTACCAAACCGGGGGATTTTGCTACCACCTGAATAACCTGGTAGATTTGGTTATTAAAAGAAAGGGCGAATTATACCCGTTTGTCGCCATCGATCCACGTCGTCCCGGGATAATCGATACGTTGGTGAGTGGAAGCTTTTTCAAAGGTGACGGCCGGTTTTACGGTGTAAAGTTATATCCTCGTATGGGCTTTCATCCGCAGAGTAAGCCAATGGATGCCGTTTACAAATACTGTAACGATAATCACTTGCCAATAATTTTCCATTGCGGCATGGGCGGGTTCCCACCCAGTACTACCTGGAAATATTTTGATTTTGGAAATCCGCTTAACTTCGAACCGGTAGTTAAGAAATATCCAAAACTTAAGATCGATTTCGCCCATTTGGGTAGTTCCGATCCTTCTTATGACTGGGCAAAAACCATCGTTCGGCTCATAAACGAAAATGATAATGTATACTCCGATTTAGCGTGCTATACAAGCACAGATGAGCTGAAACCTATGAAAAAACTTTGGGATGCAAATCCAAAACTTAAATCCCGCCTGATGTTTGGAACTGATTTCGACGTGATGTACTTTACGGGTAAGGTTAATATGCAGATTTACTACAAAAACTTCAAGACCATCTTTAAACCGGATGAATTAAAACTATTAATGTGCGATAATCCCGTGAAGTTTATGGGGATAAATGCTTAAACTGAATGAATAAACAATTGTCAGCAATTGAATAAAAGTTGCAAACTCATGACAACAATCCAATCGTCGCAAACGAGGGGAAGAGCTGATAAGCAAGTTGTTTTGATCCTTAAATTGCAATTTGCTGCGTATTACTTCATTTGTTACTTCTAAACGAGAAAACCCTGTCAGTAACTTTGTATTCAGACAGGGTTTTTATATGGAACAGTATTGACAGTTTCTGCGTAATAAAGATTATAGAATTAATGATCTCTCATTGATCGAATCGGAGGGATTGTGTAGATTTGTTCTTACAAATAAGTGTTGCCCTCCCCAACTGGTCAGGACAGATTAACAATCGCATATCAGGCCTGATAGTGGCCGTAACGGTAATTAAATTAAGGAAGTGTGAGTTTTAGCGGACTAGTAATTATAAACAGATTATAAACAAAAAATATGGAAATTTTTACTTTAGACAATGACGTAAAGGTTTTCTGTGAAACCGCAAAGTCTTTTCCGGATGGAATATTGAAAGCTCACGAGGAATTACGCGCAATAGTTCCCTTCTCGGCTGAGAGGAGATATTTTGGAATTTCAGGTCCAAATGAAAAAGGGGTTATAATTTACAATGCAGCTACTGAAGAAATTTACCAGGGAGAAGCCGAAGAATTAGGTTGTGAGACTTTTATTATTGAGAGTGGACGATACATCAGTATGCTAATACCTGATTATACCAACGACGTTCAAACCATTCGTAACGCATTTCAAAAACTTTTTGCCTATCCTGATATTGATCCTGAGGGTTATTCTATCGAATTCTATTTGAATGAAAAAGAGGTTAGGTGTATGATCAGGCTAATTCGTTAATTCCGGAATTGCCCATATCCTCAAACTTGAGTCAAAATTGTATTAAAATTAAACCTGTAAATGGAATTTATCATCAGATCATGCAGTGAAAGGCAATTACCGGAGATTTTGGAAATATTGAATGAGGCGATACTTAATTCGACGGCTTTGTATGATTACAAACCACGCACTATGGAAGTTGTGGTGAATTGGTATGCTGCCAAACATGCAGGGAACTATCCCATTATCGGAGCGTTTGATTGTGACGACAAGCTTTTAGGTTTTGCTTCCTATGGTTCGTTCCGCAATTGGCCGGCATATAAGTATTCGGTAGAACATTCTTATCATTTTATCAGTTGATATTAAAAACGCCGAAATATCCGGACGAAGGATAGAGATAAAAATACCTCATTTTAAAAACTGTTAAATACTTCCAATTCAATATTTGTTGAGTTTCAAATTATTGATATAATTGTAGTTATATAATACACTTTTATGAAGATACTAATATTTGGAGCAACAGGGACAGCTGGTTCGGAGGTGGTCAGGCAGGCTATTTCAGATCCTGAAATTACACTGGTATCAGTTGTGGTACGTAAGCCGTTTGATTTCAATTATCCGAAAATGCAAACTATCATTCATCACGACTTTCTGGATTACAAAGAGATGCTGCCGGCATTTCGTGAAGCGGACGCCTGTATCTGGTGTTTGGGCATTTCACAAACCAAGGTGGGCAAGGAGCAATATTTTATCATTACCCACGATTATGCAGTGGCTGCTGCCAAAGCGATGCTTTCTGTAAACCCTCAAATCTCCTTTGTCTTTCTAAGCGGTCAGGGAGCCGATTCGTCTGAAAAAAGCAAAGTTTTATTTGCAAGGGTGAAAGGGCAGACTGAGAATGCTTTAAAATCATTACCATTCAAACACTATTTTATCTTTAGGCCAGCCGGGATTGTTCCTGTTACAAAGCAGAAGAATCTGGCGTTTATGAAGAAAGCCGAATTCAGTCTTTTAAAGTTTATGGCGATGATTCTTCCAATATTTACCATATCAACTGTACAGTTGGCAAAAGCAATGTTGATTTTGATAAAGAAGGGAGATAAGTTTAAGTTGCTTGAGAATGAAAATATTAAGCAGATAGCGAACTGCGAATAACCTCGCATTATATTGACTATGTAAAAACAAAGAATATGTCGCTTTTGATAAACCTCAAATCAATTTAAAATGAAGAAATCAATTTATTCTATTTCTAAAGTTTTTATTTGCCAGGTAGTTCTTCTAACTCCATTTCTGGTGTTCAGTCAGAATGAGATCAGAGAAGATAAGATACTTGCCCCATGGTTACAGGTGGTTGGCGATACTACTTTGGTGCCCCTGTTAAGTACTTCGGCTAATGTTCAAATAGCGGGTGTTATAGCCGATGTTCATATATCCCAGGTTTTTCACAATACCGGGAAGAAACCAATCGAAGCAATTTATGTATTCCCTGGCTCTACTCGTTCGGCTGTGTATGCGATGAGAATGATTATAGGGAAAAGAACGATTGTTGCTAAAATTGAGGAAAGAAAAAAAGCCAGAAAAGATTATGAGGCGGCCAAAAAACAAGGTAAAAGTGCCTCACTTCTTGAACAACAACGTCCAAATGTTTTCCAGATGAATGTTGCAAATATTTTGCCGGGCGATACAATTGTTGTTGAAATGAATTACACAGAATTGCTCGTACCTGAGAAAGGTATTTACCAGTTTGTGTATCCGACTGTTATTGGTCCTCGCTACTCGAATAAAAAAGCAAATAATGTCCCTGAAAACGATAAGTGGGTAGCAAATCCTTACACTAAGGAGGGAACAGCTCCAACCTATACTTTTAATATTTCAGTATCAATTGTGGGCGATATTCCACTTAAAGACATTCACTGTCCGACTCATAAAACCAATGTTAATTTTGAAGGATTGTCATCGGCAAATATTAAGCTCGATCCTTCAGAAAAATACGCAGGTAATCGCGATTTTATTCTTGAGTACAGGCTAACAGGAAATACAGTACAGTCTGGAATTCTTTTGTACAAGGGAAAAACCGAAAACTTTTTTTTGGCAATGATTCAACCACCTCAAACTATTAAAACTGACGAAATACCACCAAGGGAATATCTGTTTATTGTTGATGTATCTGGTTCAATGTCTGGTTTCCCAATTGATATCTCAAAGGGAATACTGCGTAAATTAATTGACAATCTTCGTCCGGAAGACAAGTTTAATGTGTTGCTTTTTGCCGGCGGCTCAAGGTTAATGAATCAGGAATCAGTTTCAGCCACGAAAGAAAATATAGAAAAGGCAATCAATACCATTGATAATGAACAAGGTGGTGGAGGCACAGAATTATTACCAGCTCTTCGGCAAGCTCTTTCACTCAAACCGTTGCCAAATTACTCAACAACATTTATTATTTTAACAGACGGGTATGTTGATGTTGAAAAAGAAACTTTCGAGTTGATTAGTAATAATCTTTCAAACGCGAATTTTTTTGCTTTTGGCATAGGCTCGTCTGTCAATCGGCTTCTTATTGAGGGAATCGCTCATGCCGGACAGGGAGAATCATTTGTAGTAACAAAACAGGAAGAGGCAGCAGCACAAGCGGAAAAATTCCGCGAATATGTACAAAATCCGCAATTGACTAATATAAAAATTGCTTTTAAAGATTTTAAAACATATGCTGTTATACCCACTCAATTACCCGATGTGTTTGCACAGCGCCCTGTGTTACTTTACGGTAAATGGAACGGAGAAGCTCAAGGTTCCATTTCAGTAAGTGGAGTAACAGGTAAAGGGATGTGGGAAGGTAATTTAAGTATTACAAAAAATAAGTGCAATAATAAAAATTCTGCGATCAAATACCTTTGGGCCCGGAAAAAAATTGAGCAACTTGCTGATTTCAATAAGGCAACTCCTGACTCCGACTTGCAATTGAAAATAACTAATCTTGGACTTAAATATAACCTTTTAACTGATTTTACCTCGTTCATTGCTATCGATTCGGAACAAAGAACCAAAGACCAGGCCAAAACAGTGGTTCAACCGCTTCCTTTGCCTCAGGGTGTTAGTAATTATGCAGTGGGATATTCTTCTACGCAAATGAGTATCGTTAACGAAGCAGTTCCGGAAAAGGTAGAAGTTGTCAGAGAAGTAGAAACAGCTATTACAGAAGAAGAACCTGTTTTTATGATTGTTGAACAGCCTGCAACATTTAATGGTGGAGATATAAATACATTTAGAGAGTGGGTTGGCAAAAACTTGAAATACCCTGTCGAAGCGGTAAGTAAAAAAATTTCGGGTAAGTTATATGTTCAGTTTACTGTAAATTCAAAGGGGCAAGTTTGCGATGTAAAAGTAATAAGAGGAATAGACCCTTTACTGGATGTAGAGGTTATTCGCGTAATAAAGCTTTCACCACTTTGGAATCCAGCTAAACAACGTGGAACAAGAGTGAAACAGCAATTCATAATGTCAATACTTTTCACAATTCCCAACTAATATTTTTATTGCCCGGTGATTTGGAATCGCACTACAATCCATTACACAGATTGTTCATAATTAGAGAGAAAGCAAAGGTTAAAGTGATCAATATTCGGATTACTTTAACCTTTATCCTTTTAATTTTAACCTTTATTCGATCCCTACTATTTTACTCCTTCTTTCAAGCATTGCTGTATCGCGCCAGATGTTATCCATTTTCCCTATTTTCTCCCTGATTCCAATTATTCTGAATCCGTTTTTCAGATGCAGTGCAATACTTGCTTTGTTTTCGGGGAAGATGCCAGCCTGCAACGTCCATATTCCGTTTCGTTCCGACTCGATAATCAGTTTTTTCATAAGCTGATCACCAACTCCCATTCCCTTAAAATCAGAATCAACATAAACACTGACTTCGGCAACTCCTGCATATACACACCGGTTCGAAACATTCGATAAGGCAGCCCAACCTACGATTTGATCATTGGCTATCGCAATTAACCTGCAATCTTTACGATGCGACTGATCCCAAACTTCCCAGGCGGGGGCTTCCGATTGAAAAGTGGCATTTTTAGTGGCTATCCCGGCATTGTATATACGACGAACCGCTTCCCACGATTTTTCGGGCATTTCTTCAATAATTACCTTATTCATAGTTGTTGATTTTCTCAAAAAAAATTCACACATTGACATCTCTTTATTGTCACTTAATTCCTGTGGCCTGATATTCATAATCCATTACGAAAATCAACAAACGGAATCAATGATAATCAACTCAAAGCTAAAAATTTTTAACAAACAAATCATCCTATGGTACGACTATTAACAATTTCAAATTGCCTAATTATGACGATGTTAATGAATTCTGTTGAGACTTTGGCACAAAATCACGGAGCATTTACCAGTGTTACCGATATCGGGAATCCCAAACTAAAAGGTTCAACCAAATTTGACGAATCCAGACAAATTTATACCCTTACCGGGAGTGGGTTAAATATGTGGGCGAATACGGATGAATTTCATTTTGCTTCGGTTAAGATGAGCGGCGATTTTATCCTCACCACCTTTTGTCGTTTCGAAGGGACAGGGGTTGTCCTTCATCGCAAGATGGGACTCATTATCCGGGAAAACCTCAGTCCCGGCTCCCGCTATGCCGATGCAGCTGTCCATGGCGACGGACTCACCTCATTGCAATACAGGGCAAAAGAAAATGACATTACCAGCGAGATCAAAGCTACTTTAACTGAACCCAATTTGATTCAACTCGAACGCAAAGGTGACACAATCATAATACGGTGCGCAAAATCAGGTGATCCGCTCACCGAAACAGGCAGAATGTCAATTGCTTTCAATGCTCCTGTTTATGCCGGACTGTTTGTCTGTTCGCATGATACGAGTGTGATTGAAAAGGCAATATTCCATAATTTCAGAATCGATGTTCCGGCAGGGGAGAATGTTGACGGCTATCAAACACCTTCAGCATGCCGTCTTGAATTAATGGACGTTGTGACGGGCACCCGGAAAGTGATCTATACGACCAAAGGACATATTGAAGCGCCAAACTGGTCAGCTGCTGGTAAATACCTGATTTACAATTCTGGCGGGTTACTTTATAAATTCCCTTTGGATTCTAAAACTCCTGAGAAAATCAATACCAGTGATGTTGTGAATAATAATAATGATCATGGCCTTTCGTTCGACGGGAAGATGCTGGCTATTTCGAGTTCTGCAAAACTTCCGGATGGCCGCTCAGGTTCGATGGTCTATACCGTTCCCGTTGAGGGGGGAATTCCCAAAGCCATCACAAAAAATGTTCCTTCATACTGGCATGGCTGGTCTCCTGACGGGAAAATATTGGTTTATTGTGCCGAACGGAACGGAGATTATGATGTTTGGGGAATTCCGTCCAAAGGGGGAGAAGAGTTTCAGCTGACCAATTCAAAAGGCCTGGATGATGGTCCCGAATATACACCGGATGGCAAGTTTATCTACTTCAACTCAGTTCGCTCGGGGATGATGAAAATCTGGCGTATGCGGCCTGACGGGTCCGGCCAGGAGCAGGTAAGTTTCGGTAAATACAACGATTGGTTTGCCCACATTTCACCCGACGGAAAACAGATGGTCTATATTTCGTATCCTGCCGATGTTCCGGCCAATTCTCATCCTCACAACAAGCGTGTTTTACTTCAGATTCAGCAAACAAATGCCCCGGAGTCAAAGGTGCTGGCTTATATCTATGGAGGACAAGGTACGATGAATGTCCCGTCGTGGAGTCCCGATGGTAAAATGATTGCCTTTGTTTCATTCACTTACGGTGATCCAAATTACTAAATTGTAAGTAAGATGTGCCGTTTAATATTCAGAATCATTTTGTTGCTGTGTCTTTTAGTAACTGTTGCCGGAAGAAGTAGTCGTGCAGCCGGTTATTTACCTTCCGGTGAGGAAAATAAATGCCTCGTAACTTTTGGTGAAAGCTACCACAACTATTTGCCTGGAAGTTTATTGCGAATGGGAGTTGTCTTTAAAAATAACTCTTCGGGCGATTTAAAGGTAAGTCATGAATTGATCGTCCTGAACAGCACCGGTGTAAAGGTCTGGAATACTGTGATTAATCTGGAGCTTCTTCCAAATAAAAGTGTTGCGGTTCCTTTACTGGTTCCTGTACCAAAATTTCCGGGAACATTTACGCTGACACTCGCTGAGACATCGGATGTAAATTTGGCATCGGTCCCTTCATTCATATTCAACACAATTCAACCAAAGAAATCGCCACGATTGTCGAAGCTCATGGTCTATTCTCCGGATTGGGAAGCAGACTTAAACAAGTTTTTAAAATCGTGGGATATTAAGGCCCCGACAATTGCCTGGGGACAGGTTCTCCTTTGTGGAAAAAAAAGTTGGATGCGCTATGCTGATGGAGATCAGGAAATTATTCAGTTGGTAGATCGGGCGCTTAAACGGGAAATGTCGGTAATCTTTCTCGATTTTGGTTCAAACGATGATAGTAAGAATACGAATATTTTGTTACCCTATAATGTGTCATTAAGTTTTATTAAAGCGAAAGAGCCCGAACAGAGTTTTGTGCTGAAATCGGATTATAAGGAGCTCACCTATGATTTTACTACGAATCAAATGAAGTCCTGGAATGGGTTTTATGGTGTTACAGTGCCTGCTACAGATCTTCATTTCGAAGGAAAGGGTGTGAAAATCAATGCGTACGCAACAGCAGGAGAAAACCCTTACCGGTTTCCGCTTGTTGAACTAATCCCTTTAACCGGGAAAGGAAAATTATACATGTGTCAGATCATTACTGATGGACGGCTCGACGAATCGGTGAAACCTCCGCGTAATCAGCCTGGACTTCCGGCTTATGACCCTATGGCGGTTCAGTTTTTGTTAAATCTGATTTCTGAAACTGTCGGGGATAATCTGCTAAAGTGAGAATCTTTCTTCCGGATTAACTTTAGTGGATATTTTTAGAGTCATTTTTTTATCCAATCGTTATAAATTATATCATGATATGCAGGGATCTAAACATTGTTATGGCTTAAAACCAACTCTGGTGCGGCCTTTCTGTTTTAATTCCTGCTGTTTGGCTTTTTCAAGCTGTTTGAGGTATTCAAAAATGAGTTCTATTTTTTTTTTTTTTTCAGTATCATTTCTTTCCAATTCTTCTAGTTTAGATAAGATGTCTTTTTGAGTCAACATTATCTTACGCATTTTGCTGAACAATCTTATGATTTGGATATTGACTTTGATAGCCCTTTCACTACTTAAAACTGTTGATAATTGTGCAACACCATCTTCCGTAAATGCGTAAGGGGAATAACGAAGTCCCATTTTATCCTCATTGGAGGTGACAAATTGGCTCCTCCAATCTTTAAATTCCTGTTCCGTCAACTCGAACATAAAATCTTCAGGAAAGCGTATTATGTTTCTTTTTACTTGTCTTTTCAAGTATTTCGTTTCTACTCCGTAAAGTTCGGCTAAATCCCGATCGAGCATAATTTTCTCTTTCCTTATTACATATATCTTACTCATTACGACTTCATCGGGGATAGCAATACTTTTAATAAGATCACTCATATTTTACTGTTTTTCAGTAACAAAGATATTAATTCTTTCTTGTCATCTATATTTGAGGTCACGAATTGTGACCTCAAAAGTGAATTATTTTTTTGATGATGTACATGTGATTTTAAATATATGGTGGAACGATCATGTTATCGGGTGCTCGATCGAGTGGTAGAGACGGACGATAATGTGGTAGAGACGGAAGGCAGTCCGTCTCTATATTACAGCCGTGTGGCCCCAGTGCCTTCGCTCATG